>JAEUKX010000043.1 GCA_016794025.1 Rhodospirillales bacterium
CCGAGCCGGCGGATCAGCTCGTCGAGGATTTCCTGCGAGCGCTGGACCTGTCCCTCGCCGATGCCGGGGATGCGCTGGAAGGAATCGGAGAGCGACGTGCCGTCGCCCTCGGGGTTGCGGCCCAGCGGGTCGCGCTGGTCGGCCTGCTGGTCGCCGAAGGCGTCGTCGGGCGAGCCCTGGCCTTCGCCCTCGGCGCGCCCGAAGCGCTGCATCATCTCGCGCATCGCCTCGCGCGCACCCTGGCGCAGCTGGTCGAGCGCGTCCATCTGCGGGCGCAGCGCGCGGCCCGGCGCGCCGCGGCGCAGCTGGTCGCCGGCATCGCCCATCGAGCGGTCGGCGCGGCCAAGCCCGCCGGGCACCTGGCCCATCATCTCGCCGAGCTGGCGCATCATCTCCGACAGCATGCCGCGCAGCGCTTCCTGCTCGCCCGCGTCGTCGCCTTCCCCTTCGCCTTCGCCCTGTCCCTGGCCCTGCTGCTGGCCCTGCTGGCGCTGGCCCTGCTGCCCCTGCTGGCCGGGGCGGAACTGGCCGGGCCGGCCCTGCTGCGAGCGGCGGAACGTGCGGTCGATCAGGCTCTGCTGGCGCTGCATCAGTTCCTGCAGCTGCTTCATCATCTCCTGCGCGCCCTGGTCGCCGGGCTGGCCGCGCTGCTGCTGGCCGTCGCGCTGGGCCTGCATGGTGCGCAGGTTCTCGAGCATCTCCTGCAGGCGCGAGAGCAGGTCGCGCGCCGCCTCGCGCGCCCCGGTCTGGGCAAGCTTGCGCGCCTGGTCGAGCAGCTTCTGCAGGTCCTGGCGCGTCATGCGCTGGGTGTTGCGGTCGGGCGGCTGCTGGCTGCGGTCGGGGTTCTTCAGCGCCTGCTCGACGAGCGACTGCAGGTAGCGGTCGATGGCCTGCTGCAGCTCGGCCATCAGCTTCTCGATCTCGGAATCGGGCGCGTTGTTGGCCAGCGCGTCCTGCAGCTTCTGCTGGATGGCGCGCAGCTCGCGCTCGGCGGCGGAAAGCCGCCCGTCCTCCAGCCGCAGGGCCGTGTCCCACATCAGCGCCTGCATCTCCTCGACCGCGGGATCGTCGATGGGCTTCTGCAGGCGCAGCGCGCCCACGCGCAGGGAAAGGACCACCACCGGGTCCTCGCCGAACTGCACGGGGTTGGAGGCGATGGCCGCGAGGGCGCGCGCCACGACCGGGCGCTTCTCGGGCTCGGCGATGACGAGCTTGCGCAGCTCGACGAGGGCGCGCGCCACGGGGTTGGAGAAGACGCGCTGCGGCAGGATCATGCGCACCGCCTCGGAAGCGCCGGTCTGTCCGGCCACGTCGGTCGCGCGCAGCGTCACCGTCACGGGCAGGCCCGCCCATGGATGCGCCGTCAGGTCGAAGACGGCCGGTGCGCCCGTTTCCTTGGCGCGCGCACTTGTCATCGGCAGCGCAAGGTCGATGGGCGTGCCCACGCCCTGCCGGCCGGGCGGGGCGTCGCGGCGGATCTCGGCCTGCACGCCGGCGACGCCGTAATCGTCGCTGGCGCGGTATTCGAGGCGCAGGCTCGCGCGCTGGCCCTCTTGCGGCGGCTGGACGAACTCGACCTTCGGCAGCTGGTCGGGGATCAGCTTCAGCTCCCACGCCCCCAGCGTGCGCTTGCCCTGCTCGACCGAAAGCCGCGTGCCTTCGGAAAGCTCGCCCGCCACGCGCCAGCTCTGCAGGCGCGGCTGCGGCCGGGCAACCGGTGCGGCCCCCGGCGGCGGCGCGGCCGCGCCCTCGGCGGGCGCGAAGGGCAGGGGCTTGGCGTCGATGGTCAGTCGCGGCAGCGTGCCGCCGCCGGAGACCTGCGCGATGAGCCGGCTTCCCACCGGCACGGAAACGATGCCGGTGTCCGCGCGCGGCAGCACCGGCGGCAGGCCGGTATAGGCGGGCGGCGTGATCCACAGGTCGAGCACGCCGGGCAGGGCGGCCACATCGTCCACGCCCGGCGTCAGCGCGCGCGCGAAGTTGCGCCCCGCACGCTCGCCGCCTGCGCCCACGGCCACGGCCAGCGCCAGCACCAGCAGCAGGCGCAGCGCGCGCGGGTCGCGCAGCGGCATGCCCGGTCGCGGCGCGCCCACGCGCACGCTTGCAAGCCGCGCAAGGATGCGGTCGCGGTGCGCGCGCCACAGCGCGCGAACCTGCGGGTCGCCCTTGCCCGCGGCGATGTCGTCCTCGAGGGCCGCAAGCGGGCGATGGACGAAGCCGCTGGCGATTTCCAGCCGGCGGCGGCCGGCTTCGCGCGCGGGCAGCGTCAGCGCGCCGCGTGCGCGCCACAGCGCAGCGACGAGCGCCGCCGCGAACAGCGCGAGCGCGGCTGCGTGCAGCACCGCGTTGAGGCGCGGCAGCAGGTCGAGAAGGGCAACGATGGTGAAGGTCCCGGCGACCGTCAGGGCGGGCCAGAGTGCGGGCCACGCGCGTTCCCAGCCAAGGGCGAAACGGGCAAGCCACATGCGCCGGACGAGTCCCGGCGCCGCCGGTGCGGGTCCGGTCGGCGTGGTCGTGCGGCGCTCAGGCGACTCCTCGGTCATCCTCACCCCGGCGGGCGGCGATCAGTCCGGCCGATCTTACACGGCCGGCCCTGCCGCACCAAATGCCGTCGCGAGGGGCGCTAGCGGCGCTGCCAGGGCGCCGGCCGGTCGAGCGCGATCAGGGCCTCGACCGTCTGGCGTTCGCGCACGACGGCGACGTTGCGGCCCTTCACCAGCAATTCGGGGGCCAACGGCCGGGCATTATAGGTGGACGACATGACCGCCCCGTAGGCGCCCGCCTGCCGGATGGCCACCAGGTCGCCGTCGGCCAGGCGCGGCATGTCGCGGCCCAGCGCGATGTAATCGCCCGATTCGCACACCGGGCCGACGATGTCGTAGGCCCGGCGGGCGCCCGCACGGGGCTTCGCCACCGGCTCGACGGCCATCCACGCCTCGTAAAGCGTCGGTCGGATCAGGTCGTTCATCGCGGCATCGAGGATGGCGAAGCGCTTGGCGCCGCCATGCTTGACGTAGACGACCCGGGCCAGCAGCACGCCCGCGTCGGCCACCATCCAGCGCCCCGGTTCGAGGACAAGGCCGAAGCCCGTCCCCTTGACGGCCGCGCGAACGGCGGCGGCATAGGCCGAAAGGTCGGGCGGCGTCTCGTTTCGGTAGACGACGCCAAGCCCGCCGCCGAAATCCAGCCGCGTCAGCCCCACGCCCTCGGCGCGCAGGTCCTTCGCAAGACCCGCCACGCGCGCGAAGGCCGCGCGATAGGGCGTCACGTCGGTGATCTGGCTGCCGATATGCGTCGCCAGCGCCTCGATGCGGATGCCCTTCGTGCGCCTGCTGGCCAGCGCCATCTCGCGCGCATGCGCCAGCGCGATGCCGAACTTGTTCTCGCTCTTGCCGGTCGTGATCTTGCGATGGGTCTTGGCGTCGACATCCGGGTTGACGCGCAGTGCCACCGACGCGGTGCGCCCCAGCGACTGCGCGACCTGTGCCAGCGCCGCCAGCTCGGGCTCGGACTCGACGTTGAACTGCAGGATGCCGGCCTTGAGCGCCACGGCCATCTCGGCCGGCGTCTTGCCCACGCCCGCGAAGACGATCTTCTTCGCCGGCACGCCGGCCGCGCGCGCGCGCGCGAATTCGCCGATCGACACGATGTCGGCCCCGGCACCGAGGTTCGCGAAGGTGCGGATCACGGCCTGGTTCGAGTTGGCCTTGAGCGCGTAGCAGATCGTCGGGTCGAGATCGGCAAGTGCCGCCGCGAAGGTCTTCCAGCGCGTCTCGAGGACGGACTGGCTGTAGACCCAGGCGGGCGTGCCGTGGTCGCGCGCAAGGCGCGCGAGCGGCACGCCGTCGCACCAGAGCGCGCCCGCGCGGCGGTGGAAGCCGGCGCTCATTTCGGGGCCTGCGCGGGATCGGTCGCGGGCGCCGGCGCGCCGGCGGGGTAGGTGCGCGGGTATTTCGGGTCGGCGCCCTCCGGCGCCTCGGGCGGGCCCTTGCGGCCGCACGCGGCCAGCGGCAGCGCCAGGGCAAGGGCCACGGACAGGACGCGCAGGGTGCGCAGGCTCAGGCGCATGTCGTCTCCTCAGAGATACTTGGCGCGCGCGGCCTTCGCCGCGCGGCGGACATTGGCGGGGGCCGTGCCGCCGAAGCTCGTGCGGCTGGCGACGGAATTCTCGACGCCGAGCACGGCGTAGACCGATTTGGCGATGCGCGGCTCGATCGCGCGCATGTCGGAAAGCGGCAGCTCGGCGATGTCGCAGCCCTTCTCCTCGGCGCGGCGCACGATGCGGCCCGTCACGTGGTGCGCCTCGCGGAAGGGCATGCCCAGTTCGCGCACGAGCCAGTCGGCAAGGTCGGTCGCGGTCGTGAAGCCCGCACCGGCCGCCGCCTTCATGCGCGCCTCGTCGACGGAAAGATCGTCGACCATGCCCGTCATCGCGGCGACGGCGAGCATCAGCGCGTCGGCGGCCGCGAAGGTGCGCGCCTTGTCTTCCTGCATGTCCTTGGAATAGGCGAGCGGCAGCCCCTTCATGACCGTCGCAAGCCCGATCAGCGAGCCGAAGAGCCGGCCCGTCGTCGCGCGCACGAGTTCGGCGGCATCGGGATTGCGCTTCTGCGGCATGATCGAGGAGCCGGTCGACCAGGCGTCGGACAGCCGCACGAAGCCGAACTGCGGACCCGTCCAGATGACGAATTCCTCGGCAAGCCGCGAGAGATGGATCGCCGCGATGGACGCGGCCGACAGGAACTCCAGCGCGAAGTCGCGATCCGAGACGCTGTCGAGCGAATTGGCCGTGGGCCGCTCGAAGCCAAGCGCGCGCGCCGTGGCCGCGCGGTCGATGGGGAACGACGTGCCGGCAAGCGCCGCGGCCCCAAGCGGGCATTCGTTGAGGCGCTTTCTTGCGTCAGCGAAGCGCTGGCGGTCGCGCCCGGCCATCTCGACATAGGCCATCAGGTGGTGGCCGAAGGTCACGGGCTGGGCGGGCTGCAGGTGCGTGAAGCCGGGCATGACGGTGCCCGCATGCTTCTCGGCCCGGTCGATGAGCGCGCGCTGGAACTCGCGCAGCGCCGCGTCGGCCCGGTCGCACGCGCCGCGCACCCACAGGCGGAAGTCGAGCGCCACCTGGTCGTTGCGCGAACGCGCGACATGCAGCCGCTTGGCCGGCTCGCCGATCAGTTCGGCCAGCCGCGCCTCGACATTCATGTGGATGTCTTCGAGTTCCGTGCGGAAGACGAAGCTGCCGCCCTCGATCTCGCGGCGCACCGCCTCGAGCCCCTTGACGATGGCGGCCGCGTCGCGCGCGGAAAGGATGCCGTTGGCCGCCAGCATGCGCGCATGCGCGATCGAGCCCGCGATGTCCTCGGCGTAAAGGCGCCGGTCGACGTCGATCGAGGCGTTGATCTTCTGCATGATCGCGTCGGGCGCCACGCCGAAACGGCCGCCCCACATGGGGTTGGCGGCGGCTTTCTTGCGTTTTTGCGGCGCGGACTTGGTGGGGCGGGCCATGACGACCTATATTGGGACCATGTGGAAGGACCGGCGCGCATTCATCGCGCTCGGCGCGGGCGCGACCCTAGCGCTTGGCGCGGGCGGATCAAGGATTTTCGGGCCCGCGGCCGCCGCGAAGGCACCTGCCTTCAGGGGTCAGATGGGACCCTTCCGCCTGCTCGACGAGCCGGTGGCCGCACCCGAGATCGCGTTTCGCGACGACGCGGACCGCGCGCTCACGCTCGCCGATTTCCGCGGCAAGCTCGTCGTCCTCAATTTCTGGGCAACGTGGTGCGCGCCGTGCGTGGAAGAAATGCCCGCCCTCCGGCGCCTGCACACGGCCGGCACGCGCGAGGGGATCGAGGTCGTCGCCCTCTCGCTCGACCGCGGCGGCCTGCGGCAGGTCGCGCCGTTCTTCGCCGAGCACGGCCTCAAGGGGCTGCCCGTCTATCTCGATCCGTCGGGCGCCTCGATGCGCGCCTTCAAGCTGCGCGGCCTGCCCACGACCGTCGTGATCGATCCCGCGGGCCGCGACACGGGCCGGCTCGAAGGGGCGGCGGCGTGGGATTCGAAGGACGCGCTGGCGATGCTGCGCGCGCTGCGCGGGCCCGCACCGGCGCCAACGCCGACGCGCGCCTAGCCTGGCCCGTTTCCGGGGGTCAGTAGGTTTCCAGGAACAGGATCTGGAGCTGGCTTGCGCCCGCCGGCGGCTCGGCCAGCGTCGTGCGGAAGGCGACGTCCGCGCCGGGTTCCACGCGCGCCGCCTCGGCCTTGAATTCCCACGTGGCGACTTCCTTGCCCGCGCCGTCGCGCAAGACCGCGCGCAGCGTCGGGATCGGCCGCGACAGCCCGCCCGTGTTGCGCACCTTGCCGGAAATCTCCAGCGTCGGCTTGCCGTCCACCTCGATGCGCGCGGGTGCGGCCGTCTCGACCGCAAGCCCGTCGCCCGGCGGCGGCACGGGGAAGCGCAGCGTCTGGTAGGCCTGCCGCGTCTGCGGGAAGCGCGCCATGATCTCGGCCTGCGCGAACACGCCCACGCCGATGGCGGTCGTCGTCAGCGCGAACAGCAGCCAGCCCAGCACCGCCGCGATCGAGCGGCGCGGTGCCGTCTCGCCCGCCATCGCCGCCTCCGGCTCGGGCTTGGCCGGCACGTCGGCATCGGCCGCGGCCAGCGCCTGACGCATCGTCTCGGCGAAATCGGCCGGCGGGGCCGCCATCGGCGCTTCGGCGGCAGGCTCCGGCGGCGCGGGCATGCGCGGCCGCGGGGGTGGTGGCGGGGGCGGCGGCGGTGGCGGAGGGGGCGGCGGCGGCTCGTAGGCCGGCTCGGGCATCTGCGCGCGCGGGTTTGCCGGCACCGACATGCCGTCGTCGGCCATGCCCTCGCGCATGCGGCGCGCGGTCTTGGGGAAGCGCGGGTTGACCTCGATGATCGCCTGGCGCGGGCGCTGCACCCAGCTGTTGCCGCATGAGCCGCACCGCACGGAGCGGCCGCCATCGCCCAGCGCCTCGTCGGGCACGCGGAAGCGCGTGGCGCATTTCGGGCAGGCGATGATCATGGGCCGGTCGGGAGACGCCTTCTGGTGGACGAAGTCGCGGAAGCCAAATGCTTTTATAGGGCCCCGCGGCGCGCCGGGGCAAGCTTGCGGGTGCCGGTTTCAGCATGCGACCATCCTGCGAAAGGGTGCGTCGGCGGAAGATATGCGTCGTCCGCGCGCCGGAGCGGACGGCAGGGATGGTCATTTTCCAGCAGGTGGGCTTGCGCTACGGCCTCGGGCCCGAGGTCTTGCGCGACGTCAGTTTCAGGCTCGACCCCGGCAGCTTCCATTTCCTGACCGGGGCCTCGGGCGCGGGGAAGTCGTCGCTGCTGTCGCTGCTCTATCTCGCGCGCGTGCCCTCGCGCGGCACGGTCCACCTGTTCGGGCGCGACGTGACGCGCGTGGCGCGCGTCGACCTGCCGGGGCTGCGGCGGCGGATCGGCACCGTCTTCCAGGATTTCCGCCTGCTCGACCACCTGTCGGTCGTCGACAACGTGGCGCTGCCGCTGCGCGTGCAGGGCACGGACGAGCGGCAGGTACGCGAGCACGCGGCCGAGCTTCTCGCGTGGGTGGGGCTGGGCGACCATCTGGGCGCGCTGCCGCCCACGCTGTCGGGCGGGCAGAAGCAGCGCGTGGCGATCGCGCGCGCGGTGATCGGGCGCCCGCAGCTTCTGATCGCCGACGAGCCGACCGGCAACGTCGACGACCGGATCGCCGTGCGCCTGATGCGGCTGTTCGAGGAGCTGAACCGCCTGGGCACGACGATCGTCATCGCCACGCACAATCTCCAGCTCGTGCGCGAATCGCGCCACCCCGAGCTCCGGCTCGACGGCGGCGCGCTCACGCGCCATGCGAAGGCCGCTTGAGTCGGGGGCCCGCATGAGGGGCTTCCGCCTCGGCCTTGGCGGCGAGCTTGCGCTCGAGCGAGACCGCG
This sequence comes from Rhodospirillales bacterium, assembly GCA_016794025.1. Lineage (GTDB taxonomy): Bacteria > Pseudomonadota > Alphaproteobacteria > CACIAM-22H2 > CACIAM-22H2 > Tagaea. Next base: position 7,954 of record JAEUKX010000043.1, read on the forward strand.
AGCGGCGCTGGATCGCGGCCGTGGTGGGGGCGCTTGCCTTCCTCGCCACGCTGGCACTGGGGCTGGCGCTGGCACTGGCGGGCACCGCGCAGCGCTGGCAGTCGAGCTTCGAGGGCACGCTGACGGCCGAAATCCCCGCCGGCGGCGATGCCGCCGCGGCGCTGCGCGTGCTGCGGGCCGAGCCCGGGGTTGCGCGCGCCGAGCTCCTCGCGCGCGCGAAGGCCGAGGCTCTGCTGGCCCCGTGGCTGGGCGCGGGCAACCTTGCCGACCTGCCGATCCCGGCACTCATCGACGTGAAGCTGCGCGAGAAGGTGCGCGTCGACGTGCCAGGCCTGCGCACGCGGCTTGCCGCCGCCGTGCCGGGCGCCACGCTCGACGACCATTCGGGCTGGCTTGCGGGCTTCCTTGCACTCGCGCGGGCGGCAACGATCGTGGCCTCGATCGTGGTCGTCGCGGTGGCGCTCGCGGCGGCAAGCTGCGTCGCCTTCGCCACGCGCGCGGGCCTTGCCATGCATCGCGAGGCGGTCGACCTGCTGCATCTGGTCGGTGCGGAGGACCGCTACATCGCCGGCCAGTTCGCGCATGCGGCCATGCGGCTGGCCTTCGCGGGCGCTTCGGCCGGGGCATTGGGGGCCGCCGCGGTGCTGGCGGTCGCGCATTCGGTGGCGAGCACGGCCCAATCGCTGGCCGTCCCGCTGCCCGCACTGGGGGCCTGGGACTGGGCGGCCCTTGCCGCCGTGCCGCTCGCGGCGACCGTCGTGGCGGCTGCGGCCGCCTATGCGACGGTGATGCGCAACCTCGGCCGCATCCTGTAGAAGGGCGCCATGCGCCTTGTCCTGATCGACCGCGACGGCGTGCTGAACGTCGACCGCGCGGACTACGTCAAGAACCCCGGCGAGCTGGAGATGATCCCCGGCGCGGCGGCGGCGGTGGCGCGGCTCAACGCGGCGGGCCTGCTCGTGGCGGTGTGCACGAACCAGTCGCCCATCGGGCGCGGCATCTTCGACGAGGCGATGCTCGCGCGCATCCACGACCGGCTGCGCGACGAGCTGGCGCAGGCGGGCGCGCGGCTCGACGCGATCTTCCATTGTCCCGACGCGCCTGGCCCGCCGTCGGCGTGCCGCAAGCCGGCACCGGGCATGCTGCAGGCGGCCATGCGCCGTTTCGGCGCCACGGCCGGCGAGACGCCGTTCGTGGGCGACACGCTCACCGACATGCAGGCCGCCCTTGCGGCCGGGTGCGCGCGCCATCTCGTGCGCACGGGCCATGGCGCGCGCACGCAGGCCGCGGGCCTGCCCGCCGACCTGCTGCCCGTCGCCATCCACGAGACGCTGGCCGACGCGGTCGACGCGCTGCTCGGCGGGATGCGCCCGTGAAGGGCGGCCCGCGCCGCCAGATCGCGTGGGTGGCGCTGGCGGTCGCCGGCTGCGTGGCGAGCTATTTCGGCGGCATGGCGTGGTTTGCCGAAACGATCCCGCGCGCGGCGGCCGAGGCGGTCGCCACGACCGATGCCATCGTGGTCCTGACCGGCGGGCCCATGCGCCTGCGCGAGGGGCTGCACCTGCTCGCCGAGGGAAAGGCGCGCAAGCTGCTCGTCTCGGGCGTCTATCGCGGCGTCGACGTGCAGGAACTGCTGCGCGTCGCCCGCCAGGCGCCCGAGTCGGTCGAATGCTGCGTCGAGCTTGGCTATGCGGCCGATTCGACCGCCGGCAACGCCAGCGAGACGGCCGAATGGATGTCGCGCGAGGGCTATTCGAGCCTGCGGCTGGTCACGGCCAACTACCACATGCGCCGCTCGCTGCTCGAGTTTCGCCGCGCCATGCCGGGTGTGACGATCGTGGCCCATCCGGTCTTCCCGGACGCCTTCCGCATCGAAGAATGGTGGCGTTGGCCGGGCACCTATGCGCTGGTGCAGGCCGAGTATCACAAATATCTTTTCGCCCTGGTGCGTCCGGTCTTCGCGGGCGGGCCGGGGGACGCGCCCGAGGGGAATCCGCCGTGACGACGCTGCGCTCGCTTGCCTTCAACATCTGGTTCTTCGGGCTGACGGCCGTGCTGCTTCTCCTGTCGCTGCCCACGCACCTGATGGCGCGCCGCTGGTCGTGCCTGGTCGCCAAGGTGTGGATGGACGGGCTCGACTGGGGCCTGCGGGTCTTCTGCGGGCTCAGCTTCGAACTGCGCGGGCGCGTCGATCTCCTGTCGCAGCCGGGCCTGATCGCGTCCAAGCACCAGTCGGCGTGGGACACGATGATCTTCCACAAGATCAGCCCCGATCCGGCCTACGTGATGAAGAAGGAGATCCTGTCGATCCCGCTCTATGGCTGGCTTGCGGCAAAGCAGGGCAACATCGCCGTCGACCGAAAGGGCGGGGCGGCAGCGCTCAAGCGCATGGTCGATGCCGCTTCGGCGGCGCTCGCGCGCGGCCAGCAGATCGTCATCTTCCCGCAAGGCACGCGCGTGCCGCCCGGCGCGTCGACGGCCGACTGGCCCTACCATCCGGGCATCGCGGGGCTCTATTCCAAGCTCGGCGTGCCTTGCGTGCCGGTGGCGCTCAACTCCGGCGTGTTCTGGGGGCGGCGCAGCTTCGCCAAGAAGCCCGGCACGATGGTGATCGAGGTTCTCGATCCGATCCCGCCGGGCCTCGCCCGTTCGGCCTTCATGCGCGAACTCGAAGCACGGATCGAGGCCGCAAGCGCGCGCCTCGAGGCCGAGGCGGCGGGCTAGCGTGGGCAGGCTGCGCCGCATACGGCTTGCCGGCGGCCTCGTCCTGTTCGCCTATATCTTCTTCCATCTCGCAAACCACGCCGCGATGGCGATCTCGCTCGCCGCGGCCGAGGCCTATGCGGCCGTCATGTTCGCCTTCGTGCGGCTGTGGCCGGTGCAGGTCGTGCTCTATGCCGCACTCGCCTCGCATTTCGCGCTGGCCCTGCAGGCGATCTGGGCGCGGCGCGATTTCCGCGCGATCCCGGTGGCCGAGGCCGTGCAGCTTGCCGCGGGGCTCGCGATCGTGCCGCTGATGGCGGGCCATGTCGTGCCGGCGCGGCTGGGGCCGGCGCTGCTCGACACCACGCCCTTCCACACGCTCGTCGTGCTCGTGGGCACGCGCTTCGATCCGCTGGCCGGCGTTTTCACGCTGGCGGGGCTGGCGCTGGTGTGGACGCATGGCTGCCTGGGCCTGCATTTCTGGCTGCGGCTGAAGCCGTTCTACCCGCGCGTGCGGCTCGTGCTTTTCGCGCTTGCCGTCGGGCTGTTCGTCGCCGCATGCGCGGGCTACCTCGCCGGCGCGCGCGAGGCGGCCGCCCTCTACGACGATCCGGGCTGGCGCGCCTCGATGGGCGCGCGCTACCGCATCGCGGATGCCGACGGGATGGCGCTGCTCGAGCGGATCAAGTTCTCGATCTACGCGTTCTGGGCGCTGTCGGTGGCGCTGGCCTTCGCGGCGCGGCGCGTGCGCGACTGGGCCGAGCATCGCGCCGGGCGCTTTGCCGTCACCTATCCGGACGGGCGCACGGTCGTGCAGCCGCGCGGCGCCACGATCCTCGATGCGAGCCGCGCCGGCCGCGTGCCGCATGCGGCCGTGTGTGGCGGGCGCGGGCGCTGCTCGACGTGCCGCGTGCGCGTCGAGCGCGGGGCGGAGAATATCGAGGAAGCCGCGGCGGCCGAGCTTGCCGTGCTCGCGCGCGTGGGCGCCCCGCCCGGCGTGCGGCTTGCCTGCCAGGCAAGGCCCACGGGCGACGTGGCCGTGTCGCCGCTGCTGCCGGCCAATGCCGGCCCGCAGGCCGCCTGGCGCGGCAGCCGCGATGCGGCGGGCAGCGAGAAGACCATCGCCGTGATGTTCGCCGACCTGCGCGGTTTCACGTCGCTTTCCGAAACGAAACTGCCCTACGACGTCGTCTTCCTGCTAAATCGCTATTTCGCCGAGATGGGCGCGGCCATCGAGGCGGCCGGCGGCCGGCTCGACAAGTTCGTGGGCGACGGGATCGTGGCGCTGTTCGGCGTGGAGGCGGGCCCGCGCGAGGGCACGCGCCAGGCGATCGTCGCGGCAAAGGCGATGGCCGGGCGGCTCGACGCGCTCAACCGCGCGCTCGCCCACGACCTGAAGGCGCCCTTGCGCATCGGCATCGGCATCCACACCGGCCCGGCCATCGTGGGCGAGATGGGCTATGCGCAGGCCCGCCAGTTCACCGCCATCGGCGACACGGTCAACACCGCCAGCCGGCTCGAGGCGCTGACCAAGGAGTTCGGCGCCGAGCTGGTGGTCTCGGCCGATGCGGCGGCGGCCGGTGCGGTCGACCTTTCGGCCTTCCCCGAGCGCACGACCGACATCCGCGGACGCACCGGCACGCTCGCCGTGCGCGTCATCGCCGACGCGCGGACGCTGCCCTAGACCCCTACCGCGCCGGCCCCCTCGTTCCCATCTATGATGGGAAAGCTACGAACGGGAGGATTGCCATGGCGAGCAAGACGCTGACTGCGGCGGACATCATGTCCACGAAGCTGTTCTCGATTGCACCGGGCGCCGGCGTCCGACTGGCGGCCGAATACATGCTCAAGCGCCGGGTCAGCGCGCTTCTCGTGCTCGATCCCAAGAAACGGCTGCTCGGGATCGTCAGCGAGGGCGATCTCGTCAAGCGCGCCGAGCTGGGTGCCGCGAAGAAGGGCTCGTGGTGGCTCGAGATACTGACCACCGACCGCGACCTCGCGCGGCAGTACGCGCGCGCGCACGGCCGGCGCGTGGCGGACGTGATGACGCGCACCTGCATCGTCGCGGGTCCGGATGCCCCGGTCGCGACGCTCGCGGAGATGATGGAAAGACACAAGATCAAGCGTATCCCTATCGTGGACGAAGGGCGCGTGGTCGGCGTCGTCGCGCGCGCCGATCTCGTCGCCGCGTTCGTGCGCACCTCGGGCACGGTTGCCGCCGTCCATGCCGCCAACGACGCCGGCGCCGCGGCCGAAATCCGCCGCCGGATCGGCCGCGAGCCGTGGATCGGCAGCACGATGGTCTCCGTCTCGGTCGCCAAGGGCATCGCCGCGTTCTCGGGAATCGTCAGTTCGGTCGCGCAACGCGACGCGCTGCGCGCGATCGCCGAGGATGTCGAGGGCGTCCGCCGCGCCGATCTCGGCCAGTTGCGCGTGGACAAGCGCGCGATCGCGCTGACCCACGCGATCCCGATCCCGATGCCCTAGCCGGACAGCGATTTCGCGAGGTGCACGCGCGCGCCGTTGCCGAACGGCTCCTCGCGTTCGACCGCGTAGCCGCGCGCGCGATACCAGTCGACGTTTCCGGCCATCAGGCTGTTGGTATAGAGCCGCACGGTCGAATAGCCGCGCTCGCGCGCCACGGTCTCGGCGCGCGCCAGGATCAGGTCGCCCAGCCCCCGGCGCTGGGCCTCGGGCCGCACGGCGATGTTCTCGATCAGCAGGTGGCCCGCATCGAACACAAGCTCCATCGCCGCGACGGCGCGCGCGCCGGTCTCGACGAACTCGACATGGTGCGCGCGCACGGCCGCGTCGTGGTCGGTTGTCATCGGCAGCGGTTCGCGGCCCAGCACCGGCACCCACTTCGCGTAGGCCTCGCGCGTGATCGCGCGCAGCAGCGCGCCTTCGTGCGGGTCCGCGCGACGGAAGACGGGGGCGGCCGTCATCTCACTCCACGGGCATCGGCGGGACGACGAGTGCCGGGTCGAGGCGCACGTCGAACCAGGTGAGACCCCAGTGCAGGTGCGGGCCCGTCACGCGACCCGTGGCGCCGATGGCGCCCACGGTTTCGCCAGCCTTCACGCGCGCGCCCACGGCCACGTCGAGGCGCGAGAGATGCGCGTAGATCGACGAAACGCCGTGCCCGTGATCGATCATCAGCGTGCCGCCGGTGAAGAAGAGGTCGCCCTCGGCCAGCGACACGATCCCGTCGGCCGCCGCCACGACCGGCGTGCCGGTTGGCCTCGCCACATCGACGCCCAGATGGGGTGCACGCGGCTTGCCGTTGAGGATGCGCTGGCTGCCGTAGACGCCGCTGACGGCGCCCGTCACGGGCCAGCGGAAGCCGCTTTCGAAGAGCGCCTGGCCCGTGTCGCGGCGGCGTGCGGCGACGAGCTTCACGTTCTCCGCCTCGATGCGCGCCAGGGCGGCGAGGTCGGGCGTCACCTGCGCCTCGGGCAGGCCGTCGATGCGCTGGATGTCGAACTTGCGCGCCTCGACCTTCAGATCGAAGGTGCGCGACGTACCTTCGGGGGCTGTCACGTCGAGCCGTGCACCCGTTGCCTCGCGCGCGAAGCCGAGCACGAATTTCCCGTCCGGCGCCACGCGCACCGGCTTCCCGTCGAGTGCCACGCGGCTGCCGGGTGCCGTGGTGCCAATGACAAGGGCGCCTTGTACGAGGCGGTTCTCGAAGCGCACCTCCTGTGCCTGAGCCGGCTGCGCGTGCGCGGGAACGGCAAGGAACAGCATCGCGGCGAGGAGCCGTTTCACAGCAGCGAACCTTGCCCGGCGGACGTGCCCTTCGCGCTCTTTGGCTTCTTCTCCGGCTTGGCGGCCGCCTCGCCATCGATGGTGGCGCCGGCCGCACCGTCCGCGAAGGTGAGCGTCACGTGCGTGCCGGGGGCGGCCCCGGCGACCTTCTGGACCGGCTTGCCGTCGGCGTCGGCCACCAGCACGAAGCCGCGTTCGAGCACCTTCTTGTAGGAGAAGCTTTCGAGCAGGCCCGCCAGCGCGTTCGTGCGTTCGCGCCGCGTGTCGAGCCCGCGTGCCGCCGCGGCCTTCGCGCGCACGAGCAGTTCGGCCACGTGGCTTGCCTCGCGCGCCAGTGCGGTGCGCCGCGCGCCCGCGTTGGATGTCAGCGCCGCCGACAGGCGCAGGAGCTGGCCGCGCGCGCGTTCGAGCTGCGTCTTGGGATCGGGCAGGCGCGCACCCAGTTCGATCGTGCGGCGCTTGCGCGCGTCGAGGGCGGCAAGGATGGCGAGCTTCAGGCGCTCGCCGCGCTCGTCCAGCCGCTGGGCGCGCTCCTCGACCATGCGCCGCGGGTCGCCGAGCGCCCGCGCGGCCGCGGCAATCCGCGTGCGACGTTCCTCGAGCGTGCGCGCGAGGCTCGCTTCCAGCGTGGCGCCCGCGCGCGCGAGGCGCGCGGCAAGCTCCTGGCGCACGGGCACGACCATCTCGGCCGCCGCCGTGGGCGTGGGTGCGCGCATGTCGGCGGCGAAATCGATGAGCGTGGTATCCGTCTCGTGCCCCACGGCCGAGACGAGCGGGATCGCGCTTTCGGCCGCCGCGCGCACGACGATTTCCTCGTTGAAGGCCATCAGGTCTTCGAGGCTGCCGCCGCCGCGCGCCACGATCAGTACGTCCGGGCGCGGCACCGGTCCGCCTTGCGCCAGCGCGTTGAAGCCGCGGATGGCGGCGGCGACCTGCTCGGCCGCCCCTTCGCCCTGCACGGCGACCGCCCACACGAGCACGCGGCGCGGGAAGCGGTCGGCAAGGCGGTGCAGGATGTCGCGGATGACGGCACCCGTGGCCGAGGTGACGACGCCGATCGTCTCGGGCAGGTAGGGAAGCTTCCGCTTGCGGCCTGCGTCGAACAGGCCCTCGGCCGCCAGCCGCTTCTTGCGGTCCTCGATGAGCTTCAGGAGCGCGCCCTGGCCGGCCAGTTCCATGCGCTCGACGACGATCTGGTATTTCGAGCGGCCGGGATATGTCGTCAGCCGCCCGGTGGCGACGACCTCCATGCCGTCCTCGGGCCGGATGCCAAGCTTGCCGGCCGAACCGCGCCAGCACACGCCGTCGATCGCCGCGTCGGCGTCCTTGAGCGCGAAATAGAGATGGCCAGAGGTGTGACGCTTGAAGCCCGAGATCTCGCCGCGCACGCGCACGATCTCGAAATTGTCCTCGACCGTGCGCTTCACGGCCTGGGACAGTTCGGAGACGGAATATTCCGGCAGGTTTCCGCGCGGCTCGGTCATGGCGTCGTCCCGACTTTATGATACAAGCCGGTCGGTTTGGATAGCCGGGAGCTGGTCTTGAGCATGCGCATCCTCGTCGTCGGTTCGGGCGCCCGCGAGCACGCGCTGTGCTGGGCCATTTCCGCCTCGCCGCTGTGCGCGAAACTGTTCTGCGCGCCGGGCAACGCCGGTATCGCCGCCGTGGCCGAATGCGTGCCGGTAGCCGCCATGGACCTCGACGGGATCGTGGCGCTGGCGACGCGCGAGAAGATCGATTTCGCCGTGATCGGCCCGGAAGACCCGCTCGCCGCGGGCATCGTCGACCGGCTCGCCGCGGCCGGCATCAAGGCGTTCGGGCCCAGTGCCGCGGCCGCGCGTCTCGAGGGCTCGAAGGGTTTCCTCAAGGATTTCTGCGCGCGCCACAGCGTGCCCACGGCGGCCTATGCGCGCTTCACCGACCGCGACAAGGCCGTGGCCCATGTCCGCGCGAAGGGCGCACCCATCGTCGTCAAGACAGACGGTCTTGCCGCGGGCAAGGGCGTGACGGTCGCATCGAGCGTGGAGGAGGCCGTGAAGGCCGTCGACGAGGCGATGCTGGGCGGCAAGTTCGGCCGGTCGGGCGCCGAACTCGTGATCGAGGAATTCCTCGACGGCGTCGAGGCGAGCTTCTTCGTGCTGTGCGACGGGAAGAACGCGCTGCCCTTCGGCAACGCGCAGGACCACAAGCGCGTGGGCGACGGCGATACCGGCCCCAACACGGGCGGCATGGGCGCCTATTCGCCCGCACCCGTGTTCGATGCCGCAATCGAGAAGCAGGTGATGGACGAGATCGTGCGCCCGACGCTGGCCGGCATGGCGGCCGAGGGCGCGCCCTTCAAGGGCGTGCTGTTCGTGGGCCTGATGATCGGGGCGAAGGGGCCGCGGCTCGTCGAGTTCAACGTGCGCTTCGGCGACCCGGAGTGCCAGACGATCCTGCCGCGCCTGAAATCCGACCTGCTGCCCGCGCTGATCGCCTCGGCCGACGGCGCGCTCGACCGGTTCGACCTGCGCTGGTCGGCGGACACGACGATGTGCGTGGTCATGGCGGCCGAAGGCTATCCGGGCGAGCCGAAGAAGGGCACGGAGATCCGCGGCCTCGATGCGGCGGCGAAGGTGCCGGGTGTCGCGATCTTCCATGCCGCCACGAAGGCGGACGGCGGGCGCATCCTTGCCAACGGGGGCCGCGTGCTGGGCATCGTGGGGCGCGGAGCCGACGCGCGCGCCGCGCGCGAGGCGGCCTACGCGGCCGTCGCGAAGATCGACTGGCCGGGCGGCTTCTGCCGTTCCGACATCGGCTGGCAGGTGGTCGGCCGGAAATGAACGGGCCCGATTACGCCTACGGCGATCTTCCCGCGCCCGGCACGTGGCGCGAGATCCAGCCCGGCCTGCGGTGGCTCTCGATGCCGCTGCCGTTCCCGCCCGACCATATCAATGTCTGGCTTGTCGACGACGGCGAGGCGGGCACGGCCATCGTCGATACGGGCCTCGCGCGCGACGACACGAAGGCGCACTGGCTGGCGGCGCTGGGCGAGGAAACCGTCAGCCGCGTGGTGTGCACGCATTTCCACCCCGACCACATGGGCCTGGCGCACTGGCTGTGCGAACGCTTCGGCGTGGAGCTGTGGACGACGCTGGGCGAATATTACACCGCGCGCGCCATCCACGCGCAGGGCTCGGCGGCGGACATCGCGCACAAGGTCGCGTTCTACCGCGCCAACGGCATCGGCGAGGACGGCATCGGCGCCTTCGCCACCCCTGAGAATCTCTACCGCCGCGGCGTGCCCGACCTGCCGGCGCACTACCGCCGCATCCATGCCGACACGCCGCTTTCGCTCGGCGACGACGACTGGCGCATCCTCGTGGGCCGCGGCCACTGCCCCGAACATGCCTGCCTGCACTCGCCCACGCGCCGGGTCGTCATCGGCGGCGACATCCTGCTGCCGCGCATCACGCCCAATATCGGTGTATGGCCGGCCGAGCCGATGGCCAATCCGCTGGCCGACTATCTCGCCTGCCTCGACGGCTTCGCGCACCTGCCCGCCGACACGCTGATCCTGCCCGCGCACGGCTTCCCCTATCGCGGCGTGCACGCGCGCATCGCGGCCATCCGCGCGCATCACGAGGAACGTCTGGAAATTCTCGTCAAGGCGGCGGGCGAACGCGCGGCGGGCCTCAGTGCGGCCGACTGCTTCAAGCTCCTCTTCCGGCGCGAGATCGGTCCGCACAATGTGGGCCTTGCGACCGGCGAGGCGCTGGCCCACCTGCACCTGCTCGAAAGCCGCGGCCAGCTCGTCCGCCGCAATGTCGACGGCGTGTGGCGGTTCGGCCGGGCCTAGCGCCGTTCCCTGAAGAAATCGCGCAGCAGTTTCGCGGCCTCTTCCTCGGCGATGCCGCCGTAAAGCTCGGGGCGGTGGTTGCAGCCGGGTTGCGCGAAGATGCGCGGGCCGTTCTCCACGCCGCCGGCCTTGGGGTCGCTTGCCGCCCAGTAGAGCCGCCGGAGCCTTGCGAAAGCGATGGCCTGCGCGCACATCGGGCAGGGTTCGAGCGTGACGTAGAGATCGAGCCCTTCGAGCCGTTTCTCGCCGCGCTTCCTCGCCGCCTCGCGGATCGCCAGCATCTCGGCGTGTGCGGTCGGGTCGCGGTCGCGCTCGACGCGGTTGTGTGCCGCGGCCACGACCGCGCCCGTCGCCCCGTCGACCAGCACGGCACCCACCGGCACCTCGCCGGCGGCGGCCGCCGCGCGGGCCTCGGCCAGCGCCAGATCCATGTAGTTCGCGGTCATGGCCCAAGCGTTTACGCCGGAATCGCCGCCGTGATAAGAGGAAGCCCATGTCCCGTCCCCGCATCGGCATCACGCTCGACTCCGAACCCGCCGGCGGCTGGTCCAAGATGCCGTGGTACGCGCTGCGCCAGAACTACTGCGGCGCCGTTGCCGCGGCGGGCGGCCTGCCGCTGCCGCTGCCCCACGAGCCGGATCTCGCTGCCGCCTATCTCGACGGGCTCGACGGGCTGCTCGTCACGGGCGGGGCCTTCGACGTGGACCCGGCGCTGTTCGGCGACGCCACCAAGCATTCGACCGTCAAGACCAAGGACCGGCGCACCGCGTTCGAGTTCGCGATGGTCAAGGGCGCCATCGAGCGCGACATGCCGCTGCTGGGCATCTGCGGGGGCGAGCAGCTCCTGAACGTGGTGCTGGGCGGCACGCTGCACCAGCACGTGCCCGACATGTTCCCCGACGGGCTCGCGCACGAGCAGCCCAACCCGCGAACCGAGCCGGGCCACGATGTCGAGATCGTGCCGGGCACGCTTCTCCACCGCACGGTCGGCGCCACGCGCATGTCGGTCAATTCCGCGCACCACCAGGCGGTCAAGGACGTGGGCCCCGGCGTGGTCGTGAACGCGAAGGCGCCCGACGGCGTCATCGAGGGGATCGAGCACAAGGCCAGGCGCTTCTGCCTCGGCGTCGAGTGGCACCCCGAATATTCGATCGACCCCGGCGACGACCGGATCTTCGCGGCGTTCGTGAAGGCTGCGGCCAGGTGAGCGGCGAACATTCCGGCGAGCGCATCGCCAAGGTGATCGCGCGGGCGGGGCTGTGTTCGCGCCGCGAGGCCGAGGCGCTGATCGAGCAGGGCCGCGTGACGGTCAACGGCAAGACCCTGCCGCGCGCGGCCTACAACGTGCAGCCCGGCGACGAGATCGCGGTCGACGGCACGAAGCTGCCGGCGAGCGAGCGGCCGCGCCTGTTCCGCTTCCACAAGCCGCGCGAGGTGCTGGTCGCCACGAAGGACCCGCAGGGCCGCCGCACGATCTATGACGGCATGCCGTCGAGCCTGCCGCGGCTGATGCCGGTCGGGCGGCTCGACTACCTTTCCGAAGGGCTGCTGCTGCTCACCAACGACGGCGCCATCAAGCGGCACCTCGAGCTGCCGGCCACCGGGCTCGTGCGGCGCTATCGCGTACGCGTCTACGGCACGCCCGATCCCGAGCGGCTCGCGCGCCTCAAGAACGGCATCTCCATCGACGGCGTGCAGTACGGCGCCATCGAGGCGCGCCTGGAAGGCGCACCGGAAGGCCGCAACGCCTGGCTCGAATTCGCGCTGACCGAAGGCAAGAACCGCGAGGTGCGGCGCATCTGCGAGAAGCTGGGCCTGCAGGTGAACCGCCTGATCCGCACGGACTATGGTGCCTTCGCGCTGGAGCGCCTGCCGCGCGGCGGCATCGAGGAGGTGGGGCCGGGCGAACTGCGCAAGACGCTGGGCGCACTTGCGGGCCCGGCACACAAGAAGGGCAGGCCCGCCGCATGAGCGCCAAACGCTATCTCGAAGATTTCGCGGTGGGCGAGATCATCAGGGGCGGCGCGCTGCGCGTGGAGCCGGACGCGATCAAGGATTTCGCGGCGAAGTTCGATCCGCAGGTCTTTCATCTCGACGAACAGGCGGCCAAGGACACGTTCTTCGGCGGGCTCGCGGCCAGCGGCTGGCATACCGCCGCGATGACCATGCGCCTCATCGTCGAGACGCTACCCATCGCGGGCGGCGTCATCGGGGCGGGCGGCACCATCGCGTGGCCCAAGCCCCTGCGGCCCGGCGCGGTCCTCGGCATCGAATGCGAGATCCTGGAGATCCGCCCGTCGCGCTCGAAGCCCGACCGCGGGATGCTCAAGATCAGGTTCACGACGCGCGAAGACACGGGCGAGATCGCGCAGACGCTCGTCGCCGACCTCGTCGTGCCGCGCCGGCCGGCCTGACATGCGCGGCGAGGCGCCCGGTGCCATCCGCATCGTCGCGGGACAGTGGCGCGGCAGGAAGCTTGCCGTGCCCGAGGGCGACGCGATCCGCCCGACCGGCGAGCGCCAGCGCAAGGCGCTGTTCGACATATTGGGTCACGGAAAATTCGCGCCCGGCGGCGTTTCGTGCCTGCAAGGGGCGCGTGTGCTCGACGTGTTCGCGGGCACCGGGGCGCTGGGGCTCGAAGCGCTGTCGCGCGGGGCCGCCACCTGCGCGTTCGTCGAGCGCGCGGCCGGGGCGCGCCGCGCGCTCGAAGCCAACATCAAGGCGACCGGGGCGGGGCCACGCGCGCGTCTTGTCGTGGCCGACGCCGAGAAGCTGCCGATGGCGCCGCCCGAACCCTTTGCGCCGGCCACGCTCGCCTTCCTCGACCCGCCTTACCGCACCGACGTGGCGCCCGGCGTGCTCGCCTCGCTTTCCGGACGCGGCTGGCTTGCGAAGGGGGCCGTGTGCGTGGTGGAACTGGCCGAGGACGAGCCGTTCGTGCCGCCCGCCGGGTTCGAGCCTGTCGACGAGCGGACCTACAGCAAGACGAAGTTCGTGTTCCTTTCCCACGGAGCCTAGGCCATGGCGCTGATCCAGTACCTGACCCGCATCCAGTTCGGTTACGGCGCGCTCGACACGCTGGCGGACGAGCTTGCCGCCCTCGGCATCAGGCGCCCGCTGATCGTCACCGACAAGGGCGTGGCCGCCGCGGGCCTGCTCGCGCATGTGCAGCTGAAGATGGGTGTGGAAGCCGCCGACGTGTTCGACGAGACACCCGCCAACCCGACCGAGAAGGCGGCGCTGGCCGCCATCCACATTTACCGCCATTCGAAGGCGGACGGCTGCATCGGGCTTGGCGGCGGCTCGTCGATGGACCTTGCCAAGATCGTGGCGCTGGGCGCCACACATGAAGGTCCGCTCGTGCGCTACGCCGCCATCGAGGGGGGTGCGCCGAAGATCGGCGCGCACATCGCCCCCGTCGTCGCCATCCCGACGACCGCCGGCACGGGTTCGGAAGTGGGGCGCGGCGCGGTGCTGGTGTTCGAGGACGGGCGCAAGCTGGGCGTGCTGTCGCCGCACCTGATCCCGCGCGTGGCCGTGTGCGATCCGGAACTGACGCTGGGCCTGCCGCCGCTGCTGACGGCGGCCACGGGCATGGACGCGCTTGCCCACTGCATCGAGACGTTCATCGCGCCCGCCCAGAACCCGCCGGCCGACGCCATCGCGCTCGACGGGGCGGTGCGCGTCGCTTCGCACATCGAACGCGCCACGAAGGACGGCCGCGACCGCGACGCGCGCTGGCACATGATGTCGGGCGCCATGCAGGGTGCCATGGCCTTCCAGAAGGGGCTTGGCGCGGTCCACGCGCTCTCGCACCCGCTGGGCGGGCTCAAGGACGTGAACCCGCATCACGGCACGCTCAACGCCGTCGTCATGCCCGCCGTGCTGCGCTTCAACGAATCCTGCTGCGGCGAGAAATACGCGCGCCTGCGCCACGCCCTGGGGCTGGCCGAACACGCGAAGCTCGACCGCTACGTGGCCGAGCTCAACGCGCGTCTCGGCCTGCCGTCCGGCCTCAAGGCGATGGGGATCGGACGCGAGCGTTTCGAGGCCATCGTGCCGCAGGCGCTGGCCGACCACACGGCCGCGACCAACCCGCGCAGGCTCGACGCGGGCGCGGTCCTGCACCTGCTGGAAGAGTCGCTCTAGCTCAGCCGACCTTCTTGTACATGATGGTCGTGGGGTCGTAGCGCTCGGTGAAATTGTCGCGGCACCATTCGGGGATCTTGCCCGCGACCAGATAGCCCATCGACAGGTAGAGCGGCTCGGCCGCATCGCCCGTGCGCGTATCGAGCGTCACGAGCCAGCGTTTGTGCATCCGCGCTTGCCTCTCCAGTTCTTCCATCAGGGCGCGCGCGATACCGCGGCGGCGGAAGTCGGGATGGACGAGGAGCTTTCGCGCCTCGGCGCGATGCGGCTGGTTGGGCGGCGTGTCGATGTCGAGCTGCACGCTGCCGGCGAGGCGGCCCGCGACGTAGGCGCCCAGCACCGTGCGCGTGCCCGCGCGCTGCGCGCCCAGCACGTTCCTGCGCCAGAACGCGGCGCCGTCCTCGCGCGAATAGGGCAGCACGTAGCCCACGCTGCCGCCGCCCTGCACGCAGGCATGCATCAGTTCGCCGAAGGCGTCGATGTCGCGCTCGATCTCGTCGGCCGTGACGGTGCGGATGTCGGCGGCGGTCATGGGGCTCCTCAGGCGATGAAAATGAGATAGCGCGCGGCGCGCCGGCCCGTGCGAAACGCGCTGGCGCCCGCCAACCGGTAGCGGATGCAGTCGCCTTCCTTCAGCGAATGCGTGGTGCCGGACAGCGTCAGGTCCAGTTCGCCTTCGAGCATCACCAGATGGTGTTCGAGCCCTTCGCGCGGCGAGGCGTCGTAGGCGATGGACGTGCCGGGCTTCAGCGTGCCCTCCAGCACCTCGCCGTCGAGGCCCGCGGACGGGGGCGAGACCGTGCGGCGGCGGAAGCCCGTGTCGGGATCGACGAACACGGGCTGGTCGGCGCGGCGCACGACCGGCGCGTAGTCGTCCTCGACCCGGTGCAGCAGGCGCGAGATCGTCATGCCGTAAGCGGCCGCAAGTCGGCCGAGCAGGCTGGCCGTCGGGCTCGTCTCGGCATTCTCCAGCCGCGACAGGCTCGCCCGGCTTGCCCCGCTGCGCCTGGCCAGTTCGTCGAGCGACCAGCCGCGCTCGCTGCGCATGGCTTTGAGCCGTTCGGCAATGCGCCGGTCGATGGCGGAATCGTCGGGAGGGGCTATTGGTTCCATATTCGGGAAATTTTCCCGAATATGGGATATACGTCAAGGCCTTTTAGTAGGCGTATGCCTGATAGATCGGCGCCACGCTCCCGCCCCATTCGCGCTCGTAGCGCGCCAGCATTTCCTCGGCCGGCGTGATGCCGGTGTCGACGATCTGCTGAAGCGGCGCGAGGAAGTGCGTCTCGTCGGCATCGCCCATGCGGTTCATGCGCCGGCGCGCGGCGAGGCCCTTGCGGGCGAGGGCCAGCATCTCCCGCGCCACGTCGCGCACCGTGCCCTTGCGGAAGGGCGCTTTCATCGCCAGACGCGGCACGTCGCGGCGCAGGGCCTGCATTTCCTCGATCGTCCAGTCGCCGACGAGTGCGGCCGCCTGATCCAGCGCCGACTGGTCGTAGAGCAGGCCCACGAACAGGGCGGGCAGCGCGCACAGGCGGTTCCACGGCCCGCCGTCGGCGCCGCGCATCTCGAGATATTTCTTGAGCCGCACTTCCGGGAAGGCGGTCGTCACATGGTCGGCCCAGTCGCCCGTCGTGGCGGGGCCCGCCGCCGCGAGGTCCTTGTATTCGCCCGCCATGAACTTGCGGAACGAGCGGCCGGCCACGTCGATGTACTTGCCGTCGCGGTAGACGAAGTACATCGGCACGTCGAGCAGCCAGTCGGCGTAGCGCTCGTAGCCCATGCCCTTCTCGAAAACGAACGGGAGGAGGCCGCAGCGGTCGGGATCGGTGTCGGTCCAGGTCTGCGAGCGGTACGAAAGGAAGCCCGAGGGCTTGCCCTCGACGAAGGGCGAATTGGCGAACATGGCGGTCGCCACGGGCTGGAGGGCCAGCGACACGCGGTACTTCTTCACCATGTCGGCTTCGTCGGCGAAATCGAGATTGACCTGCACGGTGCAGGTGCGCCCCATCATGTCGAGCCCGAGATTGCCGCGCTTGGGCATGTATTCGCGCATGATTTTCGTGCGGCCCTTGGGCATCCAGTGCAGTTCCTCGCGCGTCCATTCGGGCGCGAAGCCGAGGCCCACGAGCCCCACGCCGATCTCGGCGGCGACTTCCTTGCACTCGACGAGATGGCGGTTGGTCTCGTCGCACGTCTGGTGGATGTTCTCGACCGGCGCGCCCGACAGCTCGAACTGGCCGCACGGCTCCAGCGTGACCGAACACTTGCCCTTGAGAAGCGCGATGGGCTTGCCGTTCTCCTCGACCGGCTGCCAGCCGAAGCGCATCAGCCCCTCGATCATCGCGCGCACGCTGGCCTTGGCGCCCTCGTAGGGCAGCGTCTTGTGGCCGTCGAGCGTGAAGAGGAACTTCTCGTGCTCCGTGCCGATGCGCCACTGCTCGCGCGGCTTTTCGCCCGACGCGATCCAGTCGACGAGCTGGCGCTTGGATTCGATGATCTCGCCGCGGGAGGTCGGGGGAGCGGACATTCGTTGGACCTCCGTCAGTTGTTCTCGAAGCGCGGCGGCCGCGCGGCATCGGGGCCGAGCGACTGGAAGACCGCAAGGGCCGCAAGGGCGGCCGTATCCGCGCGCAGCACGCGCGGACCCAGGCCGACGAAACGCACGAACGCACACTTGCGCAGGACAGCGAACTCCTCGGGCGCGAAACCGCCTTCGGGCCCGGTGAGGATGGCCCATGGCTTCGCAAGGTCTTCTTTGGCGAGGGAAGCGGCGAGGGCTTCGCCGCCGCCGCTTTCATCGCACACGAGGAGTTGGCGACCTGCGGGCCAGTTCGCAAGGGCCCGCTCGAAAGTTGCGGGCGGCAGGATTTCGGGCACGTCGAGCCGTTCGCTCTGCTCGGCCGCCTCGGTCGCGATGGCCCTGAGCCGCTCGAGGTTCACGCGCTCCACGTTCGTGCGCCGCGTCGTGACGGGCCACAGCGCGGCCGCACCCAGCTCGGTCGCCTTCTCGATCTGGTATTCCAGATGCGCGCGCTTGATGGGCGCGAAGACGAGCCACACGTCGCTTGCCGGCTTCGCGGCCGCGCGCAGGCGGCCCTTCGCCGCGAACTCGACGCGCGTTTTCGAATAGGCCGCGATCTCGGCTGCGATCTCGCCATCGCGCGCGTTGAACAGCGCCACGACCGCGCCCGCGGGCAGGCGCAGCACGTTCTTCAGGTAGTGCGCCTGCCCGCCTTCGAGCACGATCGTGCCCGCCGTCAGGTCCGCGTCGGCGTAAAGACGCGCGCGGGGACGGGGCAGGGTGCTGGACGGCGAAGGCTCGCTCATGGGATCGTGCCTAGCACATGACCGATACGACGCAAACCGCGGCCAGCGACATCCCGCGCGGCGGCTGGGTGGACAGCTTCCTGCCGCGTGCCTTGCGTCCCTTCGCGCGGCTCTCGCGCCTCGACCGGCCCATCGGTACGTGGCTGCTGCTGTTCCCGTGCTGGTGGTCGATCGCGCTGGCGCGGCCCGAGCTTGCCGAAGGTGCGCGGCTTTTCGTGCTGTTCGCGCTGGGCGCCATCGTGATGCGCGGGGCCGGCTGCACCTACAACGACATCGTCGATCGCGACTTCGACGGCGCGGTGGCGCGCACGGCCGACCGGCCGATCCCGTCGGGTGCGGTCAGCGTGCGCGGGGCGATCGTCTGGCTGGTCGTGCAGCTTCTCGTGGGCCTCGCGATCCTCGTACAGCTCAACGCCTTCGCCATCGGCATGGGCGTCGCCTCGCTCGTGCTCGTCTTCACCTATCCGCTGATGAAGCGCGTGACGTGGTGGCCGCAGTTCTTCCTCGGCCTCGCCTTCAACTGGGGCGCGCTGATGGGCTATGCGGCCGTGGCGGGAAGGCTCGATGCGGCACCCGTGCTGCTCTACATCGCGGGCATCTTCTGGACGCTGGGCTACGACACGATCTACGCGCACCAGGACAAGGAGGACGACGCGCTGATCGGCGTGAAGTCGTCCGCCCTCCGGCTCGGGGCGCGCACGGGCCCCGCACTCTGGTTCTTCTACGCGGCGACGGTGGCGTGCCTTGCCGCGATGGGCTGGCAGGCGGGGCTGGGTCGCACCTATCAGGCGCTGCTGCTGGCCGGCGCCATCCAGCTGGCCTGGCAGGTGCGCGACGTGCGCATCGACGATCCGGCGGATTGCCTGGCGAAGTTCAAGTCGAACCGGCTGTTCGGCTGGCTGCTGCTGGCCGGCCTGCTCTTCGGGCATCTGTGAACGGCACCCGCGCCGATTTCGTGCGCGCGCATACGCGGCTGGAAGCCCCGCCGCTCGTGCCCGAAATCCGCCTGCATCTGGCCAGCCGCGCGACCGACCTGTGGGAAGCGACCGAGGCCACGCTCGCCGAGAAGGGCCTGCCGCCGCCCTACTGGGCCTTCGCATGGCCCGGCGGGCGGGCGCTGGCGCGCTACCTGCTCGACAATCCCGCGGTCGCCGCGAGGAAGGACGTGCTCGACTTCGCGGCCGGCTGCGGGATTGCGGCCATCGCCGCGGCAAAGGCCGGTGCGGCACGGGTGACGGCAAGCGAGATCGACGATTTCGCGCTGGCGGCCCTTGGCCTCAATGCCGCGGCCAACGGTGTGGCCGTCGGCTGCCGGGCGGGGGATGTCGTGGCGCTCGACCCCATGCCCGCCTGGGGCCTCGTGCTGGCGGGCGACGTCTTCTACGAGAAACCGATGGCCGAGCGCATCTGGCCCTGGCTGCGGGCGCGCAAGGCGGCGGGGGCGCTTGTGCTCGTGGCCGATCCGGGCCGTGCCTATCTGCCGGGCAGCGGCCTTCGCGAGATCGCGCGCTACGACGTGCCGACCGATCTCGACCTCGAGGACCGCACGATCCGCACCACGCGCGTGCTCGCGGTCGAATGACGCGGACGTGGCGCATGCGCCACAGGGGACGCGAAAGAGTCGGCCGCGCGGTTCGCGCGCCTTCCGGCCCGCACGGGCAGGCTTCTATAGTGCCTTCCCCATGACCGGCGCCTCCCCCGAACTCTACGAACGCATCTACCGGCTGTTCACGGCACCGGTCGCCGCGTTCGACTGCGGGGCGCGCTGCGCCGCGCACAACGGCGGCACGCCCGTGTGCTGCTCGACCGAGGCGGCCATTCCCATCGTCGACCGCCACGAGTGGGACCTGCTGCGTTCACGAAGCGACCTGTGGCGCGAATTCGTGCCGCCCGACAAGGCGACGGAAAAGGAACTCTCCGACCTGCACGAGGACTGCACGGCGATCGAGTGCAAGGGGGCCCGCTTCTGCGAGCGCGACAACCGGTCGATGTCGTGCCGCACCTTCCCGTTCTTCCCCTACATCACCCGCGAGGGCGATTTCGTGGGGCTGTCGGTCTTCTGGACGTTCGAGGACCGCTGCTGGGTGCAGTCGCAGCTGCAGATCGTCAACCAGCGCTTCGTGGACGAGTTCGTGGCCGCCTACGAGATGCTGTTTGCCGCCGACCGCGACGAGTTTGCCGCCAACCGCGACCACTCCTCGAGCATGCGGCGCGTGTTCACGCGGCGCGACCGGCCGATCCCGTTGATCGGCCGCGACGGCAGGCTCTACAAGGTGGTGCCGCGCAGCCACGCCATCGTGCCCGCGCGCTTCGCCGAATTCGGCCGGTGGGGCCACTACCGCGGCGAGGCCGCCGCCACGCCCGCGCCCAACTGGGCGCAGAACGATCCGCATTCGCTCGAAGGTCTCGACCTTCCCGCCGACAAGGCGCAGGCGGCGGACTGACCCGCCGGCGTCATGCCCGGCGCATGCCGGGCATCCACGAATTCGGCATATGCTGGCCCCCAACGATCAAGTCGTGGATGCCCGGGACAAGCCCGGGCATGACGCATCGGGAGTTGGCGCAGGCGGCGGACTAGGCGTAGAAGAACGTCCCCAGCACGACCCAGCGCGCGGCGCGTGCGCCGCGGCCTTCGAGCGGCGTGGTGTAGTGCCAGAAGGGCAGGCGATAGGCCGTGATGCCGCCGGGCACGGCGACGTCGACCGTCTCGGTCAGGTGCCCGTCCTTCGCGTAGACGAGGAGCTGGCGCTTCGCGCCTGATCCCGCAAATGTCAGATGCAGGTCGAAATAGCCGTCCTTCGCGCGCGGCTCCTCGGGGTGGTGGTCGGTGTGCGGGCCCGCATAGTCGCCCGGCCCGTAACGCAGCACCTGCCGGCCGAAGGCGGGATCAAGCGGTCGGCCCGCAAGCTTCGCCGCGAATTCGAGATACGAGGGCGAGCGTAGCATCGCGGTGAGGCCGATCTCGTCCGCCACGCGCGCGGCCTTGCCGCGGGCCGCGTCGATATCGGCGCTCGACACGCGCACGGTCTTGGGCAGCCGTTCCATGTAGTTGCGCGTCTGCCCGGCGATGAGTTCGGGCGGGATCGCGCGTTCCATCGGCTTCACGCACGGCCCGAGCGCGCGTTCGAGCAGCGCAAACGCTCCCGTGGCCCTGTCGGGTGCGATCATCGTCGCGTCGGCGAAAAACGGCGCGGCCGGCGGGCCCGCGAAGCGGCGGGCTTTCGGCGTCAGCAGGTCGGCAAATTCGGCGGGAAAGCGGCGCATGGCTCAGCGCCTTGTCGCAAGCCGGGCCCTCGCTTGCAAGCCTTTGGGCGGCCTATATAGTCCCCGCCATGCCCTACGCTTCCTTGCGCGACTTCATCGAACGCCTTGAAAAGGCCGGCCGCCTCGTGCGCGTGGCCGAGCCCGTCTCGACCGTGCTCGAGATGACCGAGATCCAGACGCGCCTGCTCGCCGAAGGCGGGCCCGCGGTGCTGTTCGAGAAGCCGCTGCGCGCCGACGGCACGCCTTCGCCCATCCCGGTGCTGGTCAACCTGTTCGGCACGGTCGAGCGCGTGGCCTGGGGCATGGACCGCGAGCCGCACCAGCTGAAGGAGGTTGGCGAGACGCTCGCCTTCCTGCGCCAGCCGCAGCCGCCCGAAGGGTGGCGCGAGGCGCTCGACCTCGTGCCGCTCGCCAAGACCGTGCTGGCGATGAAGCCCGCCACGCGCAGCTTCGGCACCGCGCCGTGCCACGAGGTCGTACTGACCGGGAACGACATCGACCTCGCGGCACTTCCCGTCCAGTCCTGCTGGCCGGGCGAACCCGCCCCGCTCATCACCTGGCCGCTCGTGGTGACGAAGGGGCCGGGCACGACGCGCGAGGACGGTTTCAATCTCGGCATCTACCGCATGCAGGTGACGGGAAAGAACACGACGCTGATGCGCTGGCTCAAGCACCGCGGCGGGGCGCTCCACCACCAGCGCTGGAAGAAGGCGGGCAAGCGCGAGCCGTTTCCGGCCGCCGTCGTGCTGGGGGCGGACCCCGGAACGATCCTTGCGGCCGTGACGCCCGTGCCCGAGACGCTGTCGGAGTACCAGTTCGCGGGCCTGCTGCGCGGCAAGCGCGTCGACCTCGTCGACTGCAAGACGGTGCCGCTGAAGGTGCCCGCGGAGGCCGAGATCGTGCTCGAAGGCCATGTCAGCCTCGACGATTACGGCGACGAGGGCCCCTACGGCGACCACACGGGCTACTACAATTCGGTCGAGAGATTTCCCGTCTTCACGATCAGCGCGATCACCATGCGCCGCGATCCCATCTATCTCTCGACCTTCACCGGAAGGCCGCCCGACGAACCCTCGGTGCTGGGCGAGGCGCTCAACGACGTGTTCGTACCTCTGCTGCGCCAGCAGTTCCCCGAGATCGTCGATTTCTGGCTGCCGCCGGAAGGCTGCTCGTACCGCATCGCCGTCGTGTCGATGAAGAAGGCGTATCCCGGCCACGCCAAGCGCGTGATGCTCGGCGTGTGGAGCTACCTGCGCCAGTTCATGTACACGAAATGGGTCATCGTCGTGGACGACGACATCGACGCGCGCGACTGGAAGGACGTCATGTGGGCGGTTTCCACGCGCATGGATCCCGCGCGCGACATCACGCTCGTGGAAGGCACGCCCATCGATTATCTGGATTTCGCCAGCCCCGAAAGCGGGCTCGGCTCCAAGATCGGACTCGACGCGACCAACAAGTGGCCGCCCGAGACCAAACGCGAATGGGGCGAGAAGATCCGCATGTCCGACGACGTGATCCGCACCATCGACGGGAAATGGTCGAAGCTGGGCCTGCCCGGCTCGGGCAAGGCGATCTGGAAGTGACGGGATTTTCCGAAAGCGCGTCATGCCCGGGCTTGTCCCGGGCATCCACGAGTTTCTTGGTGTTGAAGTCGTGGATGCCCGGCCGTTGGCCGGGCATGACGGTTTTACTTGTCGCCTTGCTTGCCTTCCCCGCCCGCGCCGACGACATCAGCCGCATGGCGCCGTTCCTCGACGTGCAGGGCATCGTCGAGGGCGACGTGACGCTCGCGGGCGGGCGCATTTCGGTCGAGGCGGAAATCTCGGGCGACATGGTGCTGGCCGGCGGCTCGATCGGCGTGGGTGCGGCCACGCGCGTGGCGCGCAACGCTTTCGTCTTCGCCGACGAGGCGGCGCTGGGCGGGCAGTACGCCCAGCGCGTGTGGGTGGCCGCCAACATGGTCGTATTCGACGGCACGACGTCGGGCGACGCGTCCTTCGCGGCCGCCCGTGTCGTGATCGGCCCCCATGCGCGCATCGGCGGCCGGCTGAAGGTGTGGTCGGCCGACCCGGTCGAGATCGACCCGCGTGCGGTCGTCGCGGGCGGCACCGAGCAGAATTTCGGCGGCGCCACGAACGCGATCGATGCACTCCTCGGCTTCGTGGGCATGCTCATCCGCATCGCGTTCGACGTGCTGCTGGTCGTGGCGGCGCTGGCGCTTGCGGCCTTCGCGCCGGGCTTCCTTGGCGCCTGCGCGACGAACATCGCGATGCGCCCCGGCGCCTCGCTCGCCTGGGGGGCGGGGCTTGCCGTCTGCGTGCCGCTGCTTGCGCTTTTTGCCGCCATCACGCTCGTGGGCCTGCCGTTCGCGGGCACGCTGGTGCTGGCCCTCGCGCTGGCGCTGGCGCTTGGCTACATCGTGGCGGCAGGCTTCCTCGGCGATCTGGCGCTGAAGGCCGTGCGGCGTGCCGAGGCGCCGCACGCCGCGTGGCGGCTGGCCGCCATCGCATCCGGGCTTGTCGCCCTTGCCATCCTGCGCCATATCCCGGTGGCGGGCACGCCGCTCCTGCTCGCCGCCTTCACCTTCGGTCTGGGCGCGCTCGCCCTCGAGACGCGCCGCCGCCTTCGATAGGAACACCCCATGCAAGACACGACATCGACGCTCGACCTGCTGGGCGATCTCGTCGCCAAGGCGAAGAAGGCGGGGGCGACCGCCGCCGACGCGCTGTTCGTGGAGGGCGTGTCGGTCAGCCACGCGCGGCGGCTGGGCAAGCTCGAGAAGCTCGAGCGCGCCGAGGGTCACGATCTGGGCCTGCGCGTGTTCGTCGGCCAGCGTCAGGCGATCGTCTCCTCCAACGACCGCAGCGCGCGCGCGCTCGATGCGCTCGTCGCGCGCGCCGTGGCCATGGCGGCTGCAGCCCCCGAGGATCCGTTCTGCGGGCTTGCCGACGCCGCCGACGTCGCGCGCACGTTCCCCGATCTCGACCTCGTCGATCCGGTCGAGCCGCCGGCCGAGGCGCTGATGGAGCGCGCCCGCGCCGCCGAAGAGGCGGCGATGGCCGTCAAGGGCATCACGAACTCCGAGGGTGCGGAGGCAAGCTGGGGATCGAGCCGCGTGGCGCTGGTCGCGTCGAACGGCTTTTCCGCCGAATACGCGCGCACGACGCATTCCTTCTCCGTCGCCGTCATCGCGGGCGAGGGCACGGGCATGGAGCGCGACTACGACTGGTCGTCCGCGCTGCACGCCGCCGATCTCGACGATCCTGCGAAGATTGGCAAAAGTGCCGCCGAGCGCACGCTCAAGCGCCTCAATCCGCGCAAGATCGAGACCTGCAAGCTGCCCATCGTGCTCGACCCGCGCGTGTCGGGCGGGATCGTGCGCCACCTTGCAAGCGCCATCAACGGCGCGTCCATCGCGCGCGGCACGAGCTTCCTCAAGTCGAAGATGGACGAGATGGTGTTCGCCCCCGGCATCACCATTGTCGACGATCCGTTCCGGAAGCGCGGCCTTTCCTCCAAGCCCGTCGACGGCGAGGGGATCGCGCCGAAGCGCCGCGCGCTCGTCGACAAGGGCCGGCTCACGACCTGGATCCTCGACCTGCGCTCGTCCCGCCAGCTCGGCCTCAGATCCACGGGCCACGCCGCGCGCGGCACGACCTCGCCGCCTTCGCCCTCGACCACGAACCTCTACATGGAGAACGGCACGCTCCCGCGCGCTGCCATGCTGAAGGACATCAAGCGCGGGCTCTACATCTCCGAGTTCATCGGCATGGGCATCAACGGCGTCACGGGCGACTACAGCCGCGGGGCCGCCGGCTACATGATCGAGGACGGCGAGCTGACCTACCCGGTCAGCGAAGTGACCGTCGCGGGCAACCTTGTCGAGATGTTCAGGAACACGACGCCCGCCGACGATCTGGTGTTCCGCTACGGCACCGACGCGCCCACGCTGCGCATCGACGGCTGCACGATCGCCGGGAAGTAAAGCCGGGGTCTCAGTCCGCCGGGCCCACCAGCACCACGCCGTCCGGCACGATCTCGAAGGTTGCCGGCAGGCGGGCGATCACGTCGCCGTCGCCCTGCACGGGTTCGCCGGCCGGGCCCGCGATCGCGACCGAACGCGCGCTCACGATCCGCACGCGCGGGTGGCGCGCAAGACGGCCCGTCGCCAGCGCCCACATGTAGCCGAGGGTGGCCGCCGGCCCCGGATCGAGGAACAGCACGACGCAAAGTTCCGGCCGGTCGAGCCGCGCCTCGGGCGCGGCCACGAAACTGCCCGCATAGTGGCGGCCGTTGCAGACCAGCACCGAGGCCGCGCGGTGCGGCGTGCCGTCGATGGCCACCTCGTAGAGGTGCTGCGCGAAGGACACGAGCTGGCGAAGCGTCTCGATCGCATATGCGCCCTTGCCCAGCACGCGCTTGAGCCGGGCGGATACGCCCGCAACAACGTGCGCATCGAAGCCCACGCCCGCCATCATCGAGAAGCGCCGCCCGTTGACGCTGCCCAGTGCCGCGCGAAAGGCACGCCCGTCGAGGGCGGCGGCCGCCACGGCGCGCGCCGAGCGTCCGAGCCCCAGTTCCTGCGCCAGCACGTTGGCCGTGCCCAGCGGCACGACGGCGAGCGGCACCGGCGATCCGGCCAGCCCGTTGATCGCCTCGTTGATCGTGCCGTCGCCGCCCGCCACGACGAGCCGCTCGACGCCCTCGCGCGCGGCCGCGCGGGCCAACGCCTCGGCATCGCCGCGCGCCTTCGTGGGCTCCAGGCGCACGCGCGCGGCACGTGCCTCCAGCGCCTCGATCACGCGCGACAGGAAACGTTTGCGGCGGCGTCCGGCGATCGGGTTGTAGACGACGAGGAGATTCGGCGCCGCGTTCGATGACATCTCGATGACACTTTCAGGATGTTTCGGGTATTTTTTCTGCAACCGAAGTTTCACTTAATACGGTTACCATAAATCCATATACAGCGCAGCAGAAGTTCGTCGCATCCACATCTGGGGGCGGGCCTGTGGGTAAGCAAGGTTTCTTCGAGCGGCTTCGCAACGCGGAACCCGACGGGCTCGATCGCGGCGGCGGCGGTCCGCTGCGCCACTGGCGGACGATCTGGCTGTCCGACATCCATCTCGGCACGCCGGGCTGCAAGGCGGATTTCCTGCTCGACTTCCTGCGCCACAACGAGTCCGAGAAGCTCTACCTCGTGGGTGACATCGTCGACGGCTGGCGGCTGCGGCGCAGCTGGTACTGGAACCAGTCGCACAACGACGTGGTGCAGAAGCTGCTGCGCAAGGCGCGCAAAGGCACCGAGGTGATCTACGTGCCGGGCAACCACGACGAGATGCTGCGCGACTATCTCGACCTGCATTTCGGCGGCGTCTACGTGACGGGCGAGGCGGTCCACGATGCGGCCGACGGCCGGAAGCTCCTCGTCATCCACGGCGACGCCTTCGACGGCATCGTGCGCTATGCGCGCTGGCTCGCCTTCCTGGGCGACCATGCCTATGCGCTGGCGCTGTGGACGAACGGCTGGTTCAACCGCGCGCGGCGCGCGCTGGGCCTGCCCTACTGGTCGCTGTCGGCCTGGCTCAAGCACAAGGTCAAGAACGCGGTCAAATACATCGGCGACTACGAGACGGCGCTCGCGCACGAGGCGCGCCGGCGCGGGCTCGACGGCGTGGTGTGCGGCCACATCCACAAGGCGGAGATCCGCCAGATCGACGGGGTCACCTACATGAACGACGGCGACTGGGTGGAAAGCTGCACGGCCCTTGTCGAGGATTTCGACGGGAGCTTCCGGATCGTCCATTGGGCGCAGGTGCGCGCCTTCGACATGCTGGCCGCCGCATGAACGCCGGACCCGCCCTTGCCCTGCCGCCGGCGGCCGAGGCGCGCCGGCCCTTGCGCATCGCCATCGTGACCGATGCGTGGCGCCCGCAGGTGAACGGCGTGGTGCGCACGCTGACCGAGACGATGCGCGAGCTGGCGCTTGCCGGCCACGCCATCGAGCTGATCGCGCCCGAACGCTTCACGACGTTCCCGTGCCCCACCTATCCGGAGATCCGGCTGTCGCTGGCCGGGGCCGGCGCCGTGGGCCGCATGCTCGATGCGTTCCGGCCCGACGCCGTGCACATCGCCACCGAAGGCCCGCTCGGCTGGGCCGCGCGCGGGGCGGCGCTGAAGCGCGGCCTGCCTTTCACCACGGCCTACCACACGCGCTTCCCCGAATATGTGCGCGCACGCACCAAGGCGCCGCTGTCGTGGAGCTATGCGGTCCTGCGGCGGTTCCATTCGGCGGCAAGCCGCGTGATGGTGCCCACGCCCACGGTGAAAGCCGACCTCGAGGCGTGGGGTTTCGGCAATGTCGTGCTGTGGACGCGCGGCGTCGATCTCGAGATCTTCCGGCCGGGTCCGCGCGACAGGCTCAAGACCAAGCCGCCGATCTTCGTCTATGTCGGGCGCGTGGCGGTGGAGAAGAACGTCGAGGCGTTCCTGGCACTCGACCTGCCCGGCTCGAAATGGGTGGTCGGCGAGGGACCGGCGATGGGCGCGCTGAAGGCGCGCTATCCCGAGGCGAGCTATCTGGGCGTGCTGCAGCAGCGCGAACTTGCCGAGGTCTATGCGGCGGCCGACGTGTTCGTTTTCCCCTCGCGCACCGACACGTTCGGTCTGGTCCTGCTCGAGGCGATGGCCTGCGGCACGCCGGTTGCCGCCTATCCGGTGACCGGCCCGCTCGACGTCCTGGGCGACGTGCCGGCAGCGCAGTCCGGCGGCGCGATGGACGAGGACCTGCGCAAGGCGTGTCTCGCCGCGCTGGAGATCCCGCGCGAACGCGCCCGCGCGCACGCCCTGCGCTATTCGTGGGCCGAGTGCGCGCGCCAGTTCGCGGACCATCTGCGACCGCGCGACTGACCGCTCACAGTTCGGAAAGCTTCACGTCCGGCGAATATTCGCGGCCCGGCGCGTCCTTCACGATCGCCTGCCCGCAAACGACGATGCCGCGCGCGGAATCGAATGTCAGCGTCGGCGCGCCGTACAGTTCCCAGCCCGCATTGAGCGCAGCGGTCACGCGATGGCAGAACGCGGCGTCGTCCTTGCCGGTCAGGAAGCGGTAGGCCTTCATCGGATGCTCCGGGCTTGCGGTGGCTCGCGCGCACTATCAAGGCTGCGCGCCCGATTTCCAAGCCGTTCGATCCTACAAGTATAGTACGTCGCAATTACTTGCAGTTTCATGTATTGATTAATTAGAAATTAACATAATCGGGGAAATACAAATGTATTTAGAAACAATAAGCGACGCGATGGCGACCGGCCGCGTGGCCGAAATCTTCGCCCAGCAGCGCGAACGCTTCGGCAAGGTCTTCTCGACGGCGCGCTGCATGACCACGCGGCCCGACCTGCTGCCGGCCTATACCGATTTCGTCGAGGCGGTGCGGCGCGGCTTCACGCTCTCGATGCGCGAATGGAAGCTCATCACGCTGGTGGCGGCCCGATACGTGCCCTCGACGCACTGCTCGTACGTCTACGCCCAGCAGCTCGTCGACGATCTCGGCTCGAAGGAGGCGGTCATCGCCGTCCAGCGCGACTTCCGCCGCGCCGGCCTGCCCGTGAAGGACGTCGAGATGCTGACCTATGCCGAGAAGGTCGTGCGCGCGCCGCAGACGATCGAGCGCGTCGACATCGAGCGGCTGCGCCGGGCGGGGTTCGAGGACCGGCAGATCATGGATATCGCGCTGTGCGCGGCCTTCCGCTGCTTCATCGGCCGCTTCTTCGACGCGGTCGGCGCCGAGCCGGCGCCCGAATTCATCGATCCGGACCCGTCGTTCCGCGACCCGCTGACGGTCGGCAAGAGCTACGCGGCGGAATAGGGGGGCCGGGGCGAGGTACTCCGCGCCGCCGGGGAGCCGGACCCGGCCGGGCTCAGTGCGTGGTGCCCTTGAGGCGGGCCTTCAGTTCCTCGTGGAAAAGCCCGCCGTCCTTGCGGGTTTTCGAGCGCAGGAACTCGCCCACCACCTTCTGGGCGGCGGCCTTGTCGTAGATCTCGCCGCCGTCGGCCACGACCTTGGCCCGCTCGAGCACCTTGGGGTCGAGCTTGGCGCGGATCTTGTCGGCCTGGGCATTGATCAGCCGCAGGTTGGCCTTGCGTTCGGGGGAGGGTGGAGTCGCCATGCCCCGAATCCTAACCGAGTCGGGCGTTTAGGGCCAGTCCGGCGGTCCCGGCCCGCACCCCTTGCCGGGCGGTTCGGGGGTTGCCATATCCCGCGTTGCGGTATATACCCCGCGCCGGTTTTCCGGCTTCGCACGCGGACCGCCTTTTCCGACCGTCGGGAGGGCGCGGGCTCGCGTGTTTTTGTCTTTACCCGAACCCGCCGTCCGTTCCCCCGGAAAAGGGGCACGCCGGCGGCACCCCTACGG
This sequence comes from Rhodospirillales bacterium, assembly GCA_016794025.1. Taxonomy (GTDB): domain Bacteria; phylum Pseudomonadota; class Alphaproteobacteria; order CACIAM-22H2; family CACIAM-22H2; genus Tagaea. The sequence goes on from JAEUKX010000043.1 coordinate 37,418, forward strand.
AGGCAGTCGTGCCCAGAGCAGTCCCGATCGAGAAGATCCGCAACATCGGCATCACGGCGCATATCGACGCCGGCAAGACGACCACGACCGAGCGGATCCTCTACTACACGGGCAAGTCGCACAAGATCGGCGAAGTGCACGACGGCAACACGACGACCGACTACATGGCGCAGGAACGCGAGCGCGGCATCACCATCACGTCCGCCGCCGTGACCGCCGAGTGGAACGGCCACCGCATCAACGTCATCGACACGCCCGGCCACATCGATTTCAACATCGAGGTGAACCGCTCGCTGCGCGTGCTCGACGGCGCCGTGTTCGTGATCTGCGGCGTTGCCGGCGTGCAGCCGCAGTCGGAAACGAACTGGCGCCTCGCCGACCGCTACAACGTGCCGCGCGTCGTGTTCGTCAACAAGATGGACCGCACGGGCGCCGACTTCTACAAGGCCGTCGACTCCATGAAGGAGAAGCTCGGCATCGTCACGGCCGTGTGCCAGATCCCGATCGGCGCCGAAGGCGACTTCAAGGGCGTGGTCGATCTCATCCGCATGAAGGGCGTGGTGTGGCAGGGCGACGAGCTCGGCGCCAAGTTCTCCGACGTCGAGATCCCGGAAAACCTCGTCGAGAAGGCGAAGGAATACCGCGCCGCGCTGCTCGATGCCGTCGTCGGCGTCGACGACAAGGCGATGGAGGAATATTTCGAGAAGGGCGAGGTCGACGAGGCCACGCTGAAGCGCTGCATCAAGAAGGGTGCCGTCGACGGCACGTTCCGTCCGGTGTTCTGCGGCTCGGCCTTCAAGAACAAGGGCGTGCAGACGCTGCTCGATGCGGTCGTCGACTTCCTGCCGTCGCCCGCCGACATCCCCGGCATGCGCGTCATCACCGAAGAAGGCCAGCCCGAGCGCTTCAAGCCCGCCAAGGACGAGGAGCCGTTCTCCGCGCTCGCCTTCAAGATGATCAACGACAAGTACGGCAACCTGACCTTCGTGCGCGTCTACTCGGGCGTGCTGAAGTCGGGCGACACCGTGCTCAACACGACGAAGGGCGAGAAGGAACGCATCGGCCGCATGTTCCAGATGCACGCCGACAAGCGCGACGAGATCAAGGAGGTCTACGCCGGCGACATCGCCGCGTTCGTGGGCCTCAAGGATACCGGCACGGGCGACACGCTCGCCGCACCGGAAGATCCCGTCATCCTCGAGCGCATGGCCTTCCCCGTGCCCGTCATCGACATCGCGGTTGAGCCCAAGACGAAGGACTCGGTCGAGAAGATGGCGCTCGGCCTTCAGAAGCTGGTCGCCGAAGACCCGTCGCTTCGCCTGCGCACCGACCACGAGTCGGGCCAGACGATCCTTTCGGGCATGGGCGAGCTGCATCTCGAGATCATCGTCGACCGCCTCAAGCGCGAATACGGCGTGGAAGCCAACATCGGCTCGCCGCAGGTGGCCTACCGCGAGACGATCGCGAAGGCGCACACCGAGACGTATACGCACAAGAAGCAGTCGGGCGGCTCCGGCCAGTTCGCCGAAGTCACGATCAAGTTCGAGCCGATGCCGCGCAACGGCGGCGTCGTGTTCGAGGACGAGGTCGTGGGCGGCTCGATCCCGCGCGAGTTCATCCCGGCGGTCGAAAAGGGCATCAAGGTGCAGTGCGAGCAGGGCGTGCTCGCGGGCTTCCCGACGGTCGACTTCAAGTACACCCTGCTCGAGGGCAAGTACCACGACGTCGACTCCTCGGCGCTCGCCTTCGAAATCGCGGGCAAGGCCTGCTTCCGCGAAGGCATGCGCAAGGCCAACCCGATAATCCTCGAGCCGATCATGGACGTCGAGGTGACGACGCCGCCCGACCACGTGGGCGACGTCGTGGGCGACATCAACCGCCGCCGCGGCATCATCCAGAGCCAGGATCAGGTGGCCACCTCGGTCATCATCCGGGCGCACGTGCCGCTGTCGGAGATGTTCGGCTACATCTCGGACCTGCGTTCGATGTCGAAGGGCCGCGCGTCCTTCACGATGCAGTTCGACCACTACGAGCCCGTGCCGCGCAACATCGCGGACGAGATCATGGCCAAGAACGCGGCCTGATCCGCCACACGGATCGACGAGACGGAGCGGGGCGGGAAGGAAACTTCCCGCCCTTTTTCGGTACCCGACATAAGAATGTATACCTTGACTCTTTGAGATTGTTCTCATATTGTTCCTCTACCTTTAGATGTGGAGAAACATATGTTCGGCCGACAGCAGAACCTACTGACCGACGATTTCGTGTCTCGCGAGACGCCGTCCGACGCGGGTGGTGACGGCTGGTTCGATCTTGAGGATTGGGTGGGCCCGAATCACCCGAGCGGACGGCGCGACGTTGCCAAGCTGGAGGCAATCCTTGCCAACAGCGGCGACTACTCGCTCGACCGCACGCAGGGGCCCACGGGCTATTGGGGCCTCGCGCTCGACAAGGGCATCCGCGCCTACCAGAAGCGCAACGGCCTCGACGTGGACGGTATACTGCGCCCGGACGGGCCGACGATCCGCCACATGGCGGACGCGCTGGGTGCGACGCTCGCCGGCTATTCGCCGCCAGGCCCCGAGGACATCGAACGCCATCACGACACGCTCGGCACCGGTGTGGGCGACGTCATCGTGTGGCGGAAGCCACCGGTCGATTTCTCCGCCGTACCGAACCTGCCCGAGATCGACCAGGGAGCGGACGCCTCCAATGCCCGCCTCGTGCGCACGATGCTGCGCACCGGCGATATCGATGGCTATGCGCCGCTGATGAAGGACGCCGTCGAGCAGGGCGGCGTGCGCGCGCTCGCCGAAGTGGCAGACCTAGCGAAGAAGCTCGACGAAGCGCAGCCCGGCCTCGGTGGCAAGTTCGCCAGCGCCGTCACCGGCCACCTCACGGACGCGCAGATCGACGGCCTCGGCATCAAGGTGCAACCGTCCCCGCCGCTGGGCACCGTGCAGGTGGCGATGATGCCGGGCGATCAGGTGATGAACGGCGGGCGCTTCATCGTCGAGGGAACGGGTGGCGGCGGTGGACCGGCGGGGGCCGCCGCCGGCGCTGCCGCCGCCATCGCTGCCGGGAAGGCGCTGGAGCAGCTGTTGAAGCCGACGTCGGGCCGTACGCCGGCCGACCCGCAAGCCATGCCGCCCGTGCCGGGCCTTGTGCCGCCCCGGATCGATGCGCCCGGCAACATGGGCGGCTCCATCCGGCAGCCGAAGCCGGAGGACATGATCGAGACGCTGCCGGCCGATCCCGGACCCAAGGCGGGTCAGATATCGCCGCCGGCCCTGGATCCCGACGAGCGCAAGCAGATCGTCGGCAAATTCCTCGATCAGTTCAACGTCGTCTTCAACGAGGGCGAGTTCGCCGACAACCGCGGCTTGCCGAAGACCGTAAAACTCAACGGCGTCGTTGCCGAGGCCTGCAAGAAGGCGATCGAAGAGTCGGAGTTCCCGGAGCTGATCAAGCATCTGGGCGGCGCATCGCGGGACGGGAAAGAAGTGGATTATATGAAAGAGAGGGTCTTGGAGACTCCCGGCAAGACGCGCTTGCCCGACTATCTGATGGGGACCGTCGACGGGGACAACAATGTTGAACACGGTGCTGCGATCAACACGGTGACCACCCGCGCCGACGGCAGCCCGATCTCGCGCGAGCAGGCCCAGCTCGACGATCTGATCAGATCGAACGTCATCCGTTTCGTCGGCTGGATCGCCAAGGTCGGCGACGGCAATCCGACGGACTCGTTCGACGAGGCGTACCGGAAGTGCAAGGAGGGCGTCCGGATCCTCGAAGAACATATCCGCGCCGACATCGCGTCGGGCAAACGCAAGGCCGGGCGGTAACCCGCCATGAAGTTCGAGGAACTGATGCGCGAAGGTCCGCGCCCGGCCATCCCGCCGAATGCGGGGCATCGAATATCGGTAAGCTGGTCAGTACCGGACTGGCTGGCTTTCGAAGCGGATATCCGGACCGCATTTCCCAACGCGTTCTTCTACGAACGCTGGAAAGCGAAGACGGATCCGGCCGTGGCGCCGAGCTTCCGGATCCTCAATCGGCTCGACGAGCCCGATCTCGAACGGGACGTCTGCCTGATGTTTCCCTATCCGGGTTGGGAGCCGGAGCTTTTCCTGCAGGAACCGGACTATCCGGGGCCACTGCCCCATTGGACATGGAAGAACTATCTATCGCCGCGCATCAGCTTTTCCATGCGACCGCACAACGAGCCGCGTGACGACATTTTCTGCGAGTCCGAGCCGGAAAGCGTCGTGAAGGTGTGGGGTGCGCGCGACATTCTGACGTCGTACCGGCGGGAGCTTTTCGACGAGCGTCGGCTTGTCGGCCGGATCGTTCGGATGATCGACCGGCGAAGCCGTTGGGGGGTGCCGGTCTATTCCCGATCCTATGCGGATTTCCGGACCGGAAAAGGGTGGATCTCGCGATATCTGCGGAACGAACGCTGCCGCGTGTCGCCCGCCGTGATCGATTGGGCGAACGGCGGCCCGAGGCGGCTCGTCAGATGTCAGGAGGTCTACAAGGACACCGTTTCTGTCTGGGCGACGCTCGAGCAGGTCCCCGAGGAATGGTGGGCAGGCATCCGCAAGCCCAAATGGGCCGAGCGCAAGTGATCTCGGCGCAAACGGGGCGGGAAGGAAACTTCCCGCCCCGCTTCCGTTTCGGGCCCTGCGAAGACGCAGCCCGCCGAGTCAGCGCACGAAGTGCGGAACGAAGCGCGCGTCAGAGCCGATGAAATCGCCGTCCGCCTCGCGCATCGACAGGCCGGCGGGCTGCGAGGCGACCATCCAGACCGATGCGAGCGCGCTGACAGGTCCGGTCCGCGCGAGTTCCGCCATCGCCTGATAGACGAGCGGGCCGTCCTGCGGCAGCGGATCGGCCGCGTCGCCCGCGGTCGCCGGCGCCGAAAGCCCCTTCGCGAAAAGTTTCACGCCGGCCCCGTCGCGTCCGAGTGCCGGCTTGGCGACCGCCGGCCCCGCGATGTCGCGCGCCTGCAGGCTTGCCGGCAGCAGGTTCGGGTGGCCGGGATGCATCTCCCACAGCAGGGCGAGCATGCGCTTGTCGGCGAGCAGCATCTTCCATGCGGGCTCGATCATGGCGAGACCCGAGGATTCGATGTTCGGGCCGAATTCGTCCTCGACGAGCCAGGCCCACGGATAGAGCTTGAAGAGCGTGCGGATGGGCCGGTCGTCGGCGTCGAGGAATTTCCCGCCGTCCCAGCCGATCGCGTCCAGATCGAGGCGCACGGCCTCGAGGCCGCCGGCGCGCGCTGTCGCGGCGAGAAAATCGAGCGTGAGCGAGGCTTCCGCGTCGCCGGGCGAGCCCGCGAAATGCACCGACGGCTCCGCAAGGCCGAAATCGCGCCACGCCTGCGCGAGGCGGCCTTCGATCTCGTTGAACTGGAGCGCATCGGGAACGGCAGCCGCGCGCCAGTCGGCCTGGAAACACGCCGCTTCGACGAGGCCGACGGGCGTCTCGGCGTTGTACTCGAGCAGCTTGGGCGGTTTGCCGGGCTGCCAGGCGAGGTCGAAGCGGCCGATCAGGTTGCGTGCCTGGCTGTCCCACGAATCGGCGACGAGCCGTGCAGCGAGCGGCGACAGGTCGAACCGGTCGAGCAGGTCGTCGTTGACGACGCGATCGACGAGTTCGAGGCACATGCGCTCGAGTTCCGCGCCGGCGTCGTGGAGAACGTCGATCTCCGCCTTGTCGAAGGCGTAGGCCGCGTCGGAGACGAGATAGGCCGCGCCGTCCTCGTGCGCGGCGGACAGGCCGAGATCGGCGACGCGCCCGGCGAGATCGGCGCGCACGTCCGTCGCGACACGTTCCATGTCCGGTGCTTCAGCTTCCCGAAATGCGGCCGGCGCCGGTGCGTCCGAAGCCACCGCGCTCGACCGTGCCCGCCGGGCGCGCGCCGGCCTGCGCCGCCTGCGCCACGGGCCGCGGCGGCGGCATGGTGCGGCTGTCGAACGCGGTGCCGGTCAGGCGTGTGCCCGTATAGGCGCGGTTCTGCGTGTCGCGATAGAGCGGCTGGGCGGCGAGGGCGCCGCCGGCAAGCCGGCCCATCATGTAGCCGGCCAGCAGCGGCATGAAGAACGAGCCGTTGGCCTGCTGGACCTGTGCAGGTTCGGTACCGGCCGCGGCGAGCTGCTCCTGCGTCGGCTTGACGCCGGCGACGGGCTGGCAGTTGGCGGCCCCGAAGCGCGCCTCGCAGGCTTCCGCGCTGGCGAAGGCCGGGGCGCTGCGCACATGCGCCTCGCGCGCGTCCATCAGCGCCTGGCGGCAGGCGCCCGGATTGTTCTGGCCGGCGCACTGCGCCTCGTCGCGTATGAACTCGGAGACGAGGTCCGACTTGTCGTCGCACGCACCAAGGGCAAGGGCGGCGACGGAGGCCAGCAGCAGGGGGCGGAGCTTGGTCATGCCCTCAACGTAAGCACTCTGCGCGGCAATTCAATATTCGAAATCGCCGCGGCCCGGAAACCGCAGGACTTCCATGCGCTTAGGGCAGCGCGCGGCCACCCCGGCGGGATGCAAGCAGGTTCCGGATCTCGTCTGCCAGAGCCGGTGCCACCAGAGCCGAGACGCGCTGCGAGCCCGGATCGCTGAAATGCAGTCCGTCATAGAGCTGGCGCCGGTCCCAGCTTTCGGCAGCAAGGTCGATCAGCCCGGCACCCCCAGCCGCCGCCACCTGCCGCACGATCGCGTTGAAGTAGGCGTGGGTGGAGTCGAACGACTCGGCCGAGAAGCCCCCGCGCTTCAGCAGATCGTCGGCGAGGTAGTTTCCGGCATCGGCGCCGGTCCGCACGCGCGCGTCGCCGGCCAAGGTCACCTGCGTCATCAGGACCGGCCGGATGTTCCAGGCGCGCGACGTCTCGACGAACTGGGTCAGCGAAGCCCGGTACTGTCGCGCCCATTCCTCGACGCCCGTGCCGTTCGCGGCGGCAGTCTGCGCGTTCGCGCGACCATAGCCGAGGATCGGCGCGAGCAGATCGATCAGCCGCCGCATCCCCTCGCGCGCGACGCGGTACGTGTACCCGAACGTCGCGTCCCGGATCAGCCGGACGCCGGCCGTGATTCCCCTGTCGACCGGCCGCACGATCCCGAATATCTCGTCGTCCGCCCAGTAGCTGCCGAGGCGGCTGAGAATCCCGATATCGTTCGTGTTCTCCATGAGCACGACGATGTCGGGCCGCAGGGCCAACAGCTTGGACTGGAGCACCGCGAGAAGGTGCTGGGTGTTGTTGCCGGAGCGGGCCGCGTTGATCGTGTTGACCTTGATCCCGAGCTGCCGTTCGATCTCGCGGCCCACCAGGAACGGGAAGCGGTTTTCGGGCAACACGAAAAGGCATTCGGTCGTCGATCCGCCGAGAAACGCGATTGTCACGTCGGGATCGCGGTGGACGCGGCCGGGCTCGATGAAGCCGTGTTCATCCGTCCGGACCGGATAGATGTCGGCAACGATGTCGCCCGACAGCCGTCGCGCCGGCGGCGGAACGAACCGGAGCGTCGCGTTGGGCGGATATTCGCGCAGCTGCACGTCCCGCGCGGGGATCAGCGGGCGCGGATCGTCCACGAGCGATGCGCCGAGCCCGGTGAACCGCAGCAGCAGTTCGAATCCTGCAAGGACGACTACCGCCAGCACGAGGCCGATGCCGATTGCGGCCGTGATCCGGCGCTTCTCGAAGCGATTTGCGTTCTGCACGTCGATCCGCTGCGGTTGTGGCGTCGCCGCCTACTATTCTCCGCGCGTGCGCCGATTGCAATGCGTCAGCGCGCGAACGCCAGCGCCGCCAGCGCCACGCCCCCCACCGCGATCCGGTACCACGCGAACGGCACGAAGCCGTGGCGCTGGACGAAACCCACGAGCGTGCGCACGACCGCCAGCGCCGCGAAGAACGCCACGGCGAAGCCCACGGCAATGAGCGTGTAGTCGCCCTCGCCCAGCACCGCGCGGTTCTTGTAGAGGTCGTAGACCGTCGCTCCCAGCATCGTGGGAATGGCGAGGAAGAACGAGAATTCCGTCGCCGTCTTCCGGTCCACGCCCAGCAGCAGCGCCCCCATGATCGTGGCGCCCGAACGCGACACGCCGGGGATCATCGCCACCACCTGGCAGGCCCCGACCTTCAGCGCCGTCATCGGCGTCATGGCGTCGATCTCGTGCGTGTCGGCACGCGGCAGGTTGCGCTCGATCCACAATATCGCGACGCCGCCCGCGACGAGCGCCACCGAAACGACCCACGGATTGAACAGCACGCCCTTGATGAAGCCGTGGAGCGTGGCGCCGAGCACCAGCGCCGGGATGAAGGCGATCGTCACGTTCGCCGCGAAGCGCCGGTCGGCCGCGTTCGAGAACAGCCCCAGCGCCACGCCGAACAGTTTCGCGCGGTAGACCCACAGGATCGCGAGGATCGCGCCGAGCTGGATCACCACCTCGAACGTCCGGCCGGGCGGGCCCTGGAAGCCGAGAAGCTCGTCGCCGAGCAGCAGGTGGCCCGTCGAGGAGACGGGCAGGAATTCCGTGAGCCCTTCGACGAGGCCGAGCAGGGCCGCGTCGCCGTAAACGCCAAGCGCCATCGTTGCTTCTTTCCGTCCGGATCGTTCAGGCGGCCGTGCCGCCGACCGTGAGATTGTCGATGAGGAGCGTGGGCTGGCCCACGCCCACGGGCACGCCCTGGCCGTCCTTGCCGCACGTGCCCACGCCGGGGTCGAGCTTCATGTCGTTGCCGACCATCTTGACCTTGGTGAGCGAGTCCGGCCCGTTGCCGATCAGCATCGCGCCCTTGACCGCGGGGCCCACCTTGCCGTCCTCGATGAGATACGCCTCGGCCGCGTTGAAGACGAACTTGCCCGACGTGATGTCGACCTGCCCGCCGCCGAAATTGACGGCGTAGAGCCCTTTCCTGACCGAGCGGATGATCTCCTCGGGCGTGTGGCTGCCTGCGGCCATCACGGTGTTGGTCATGCGCGGCATGGGATGGTGGGCAAAACTCTCGCGCCGTCCGTTGCCGGTGGGCTTCATGCCCATGAGCCGCGCGTTCTGCCGGTCCTGCATGTAGCCCACGAGGATGCCGTCCTCGATCAGCACGGTGCGCTGGCTGGGCGTGCCCTCGTCGTCGACGGTCAGCGAGCCGCGCCGGTCGGGAAGCGTGCCGTCGTCCACGACCGTCACGCCGGGCGAGGCCACGCGCTGGCCCATCAGCCCTGCGAAGGCCGAGGTCTTCTTGCGGTTGAAGTCGCCTTCGAGGCCGTGGCCGATCGCCTCGTGCAGCAGGATGCCGGGCCAGCCGGGGCCGAGCACGACCTGCATCTCGCCAGCAGGTGCGGGCACCGAGCCCAGATTGACGAGCGCCTGGCGCACCGCTTCGTCCACGCCGCGCTTCCAGTTGGCCGGGTCGACGACGCTCTCGAAGCGGAAGCGGCCGCCCCAGCCGTGCGAACCGGTCTCCTGCCGGTCGCCGTCCCCCACGACGACGGCGACGTTGAGGCGCACGAGCGGGCGGATGTCCGCGATGCGCTCGCCGTCGGCGCGCAGGATCTGCACGGCCTGCCATTCGCCGGCGATCGAGCACATGACCTGCCGCACGCGGGCATCCTTCGCGCGTGCGTAGGCGTCGATCTCGGCCAGCAGCTTCGCCTTTTCGGCGAAGCCCATCAGTTCGAGCGGGTTCTCGTCGGAATAGAGGCGCGCGTTGGTGCCCGCCGGGCCCGCGGCGGCCGTGCCGCCGTGGCCGGCATGCACGGCCGAAACCGTGCGCGCGGCGCGCGCGATGGCGTCGTGGCCGAGGTCGGAGGCGTGCGCATAGGCGGCCGTGTCGCCCGAAACCGCGCGCAGCCCGAAGCCCTGCGAGGTGTCGAACGAGGCGCCCTTGAGCTTGCCGTCATCCCACGAAAGGCTTTCCGACTGGCGGTATTCGAGGAACAGCTCGCCGTCGTCGGCCCCCTTGAGCGCGTCCTCCACCTGGCGCTGGGCTTTCGCAAGGTCGAGGCCGGCCTGGGCGAAGAACAGCGCGTCGGTGCGGGCAAGATGGCTCATGTCGGCGGGACTCCGGAAAGGGGCGAAGGGAATTTAGGCGCTCGGCCGCCCGATTCCAATCGTGGCCGCACGCGCGGCGGCCATGTAGTCTTTCGCGCACCGGCAAGGCGGAATTGCGGCGATGGCGGAGACGAAGGCAAAGGCGATGCGCGAGCATCCCCAGCGCGTGGCGCTGGTGAACGAGGTGCATGCGCGCCCGTTCCTGGCCGTGGCCGCGCCCGAACGCGCCAGCCATCTCGCGATGACCACGGGCGAGCAGGGGGCTTCGGCCGACCGCGCGCATCTCGTCGTGCTGTGCGAGCGCTACGGCATCGCGCATCCGCCGCCGGGGGCCAACCATTTCGTGGCCGAGCTCGACGGCTACCGCCTCAAATGGGAGCGCCACACCGAATTCTGCACCTGGACCTTCCTCAAGGGCGGCGCCTTCGGCACGCCCTTCGCGCAGAACGCCATCGATCTGGCGCCGGCCGACTGGGTCGCCGCCATTCCGGGCGAGCGGATCGTCGCGGTGCACGTGGTGCTGCTGGCGCGCGAGCGGACCGCCCCCGATGTGGCCGAGCTCGCCGCCTGGCTGCATGCCGACTATCTGGTGGGCAGCACGATGGCCGGCGGACGCGCGCTTGCGTGGACCGATTTCCGCCTGCATGCCGACGGCTTCGGGCGCATCGTCGTCCATGACCGGGGGCTGGGCGAGCGGCAATGCGGCCGCGTGATCCAGCGCCTGCTGGAGATCGAGACCTACCGCACGATGGCGATGCTTGCACTTCCCGTCGCGCGCGACGTGGGCCCGCGCGTCACCTCGGTCGATGCCGACCTGCTGGGGATCATGGACGCCATGCAGGCGGCCGCGGGCATCGGCGAGCAGCGCGCCCTGCTCGACCGCCTGACGGCGCTTTCGGCCGAGATCGAGCGGGCGACGGCCGCCTCGGCCTACCGGTTCGGGGCGGCGCGCGCCTATGCCGAACTTGTGGCCAAGCGCGTGGCCGAGCTGCGCGAGGAACGCATCGAGGGCCTGCAGACCTACCGCGAGTTCATGGACCGGCGTTTCGAGCCCGCGCTGCGGACGTGCGAATCGACTGCTGACCGGCTGGCGCGCATGTCCCAGCGCCTGACGCGCGCGGGCGCGCTGCTGCGCACGCGCGTCGATCTTGCCGTCGAGGCGCAGAACCAGTCGCTCCTCGCCTCGATGGACCGGCGCGCGCATCTGCAGCTGCGCCTGCAGGAAACCGTCGAGGGCCTGTCGGTCGCGGCGATCACGTACTACATGGTCGGACTCGTGGCCTATGCCGTGCGCGCGCTCGACGCCGCGGGCCTGCATATCGACAAGGACATCGCCACCGGGGTGGCCATCCCGGTCGTGGCGCTGGCGGTCTGGCTGGGGCTGCGCCGCTTCCGCCGGTCGCTCCAGCGGGCCGACAGGCCGGGCGCAGGCGACCGGTAGCCCGGTGCGGCAAACGGCCGCAGATCTGCCATAGTTGATCCAGATCAAAAGGTTAAAGGGTGGGGCCCGAGGCGGCGGCCAACCCCGGCGAGAAGGGCAGGGAGGCCCGTGAAGGGCGGCGGTTGAGTGCAGCCAGCCCCTTCGTGTAGCTTGCGATTCCGCCCCCGCAAGAGGGCGTTCGAAACCCTCCGTTCCCCGTCGCGCCGGTGCCCCGTCGCGCCCGGAAGCGCGATCGAAACCATAGGCAGGACATGCTCACGAACGTATCCGTCCGCAACTGCACGGCGCTCGCCGTCACGTTCCTTGCGGTGATGGCAGTGCTGGTCTTCGGCGCCACGCCCGCCGCGGCGATCCAGCCCGAGCCCTGGCAGCTCGGCTTCCAGCCCGCGGCCTCGCCGGTGAAGGAATATATCGGCTGGTTCCACAACATCCTGCTCGTGGTCATCACGCTCATCACGGTGTTCGTGCTGGCGCTGCTGCTCTACACGATCGTGCGCTTCCGCGCCGCGGCCAACCCCACGCCCTCGCGCACCACGCACAACACGCTGCTCGAGATCGTGTGGACCGGCGTGCCGGTGCTGGCGCTGGTGCTGATCGCGATCCCGTCGATCCACCTCATCCGCGTTTCGGACAAGGCGCCGGAAGCGGACTTCACGCTGAAGGTGACCGGCCACCAGTGGTACTGGAGCTACGGCTACCCCGACCACGGCGAGTTCGAGTACGACAGCTATATCGTCCAGGACGCCGACCTGAAGCCGGGCCAGACGCGCCTGCTCGACGTCGACAACCGCGTGGTCGTGCCGGTGGGCGCCACCGTGCGCGTGCTGATCGCGGGCACCGACGTGATCCACTCCTGGTTCATCCCCTCGCTCGGCGTGCAGAAGTACGCGATGCCCGGCCGCCTGAACGAGACGTGGTTCAAGGCCGACAAGGCGGGCGTGTTCTACGGCCAGTGCAACCAGATCTGCGGCGTCAACCACGGCTACATGCCCATCGCGGTCGAGGCGGTCGACAAGGCCACGTTCGACCGTTGGGTGGGCGAGGCCAAGAAGCGCTTCGCCGACGGCGGCCAGGCGCCGCTTTCGGTGGCCGAGGTCCAGGCGCTTGCCGCGCCGGCCGTCGCCCAGAACGTCTCCAAGTAACCTCCCGCGCCAAGGAAACAGGCCATGAGCGCATCCCACGCCCACGACAATCACGCCCACGACGGGCACGACCACCACGACCACACGCCCACGGGCATGGGCCGCTGGCTCTATTCGACGAACCACAAGGACATCGGCACGATGTACCTCGTGTTCTCGATGTTCGCGGCCATCCTCGGCGGCGCGTTCTCGGTCTACATGCGCATGGAGCTCTCGCATCCGGGCATGCAGTACATGGCCGACGGACACGAGTGGAACATGATCGTCACGGCCCACGGCCTGATCATGGTGTTCTTCGTCGTCATGCCGGCGCTCATCGGCGGCTTCGGCAACTGGTTCATCCCGATGATGTGCGGCGCGCCCGACATGGCCTTCCCGCGCATGAACAACATCAGCTTCTGGCTGATGCCGCCGGCCTTCCTTCTGCTGCTCGGCTCGGCCGTGATCGGCGGCGGTGCGGGCGTGGGCTGGACGATCTATCCGCCGCTGTCCAACGCGCAGTACCACCCCGGTGCGGCCATGGACATGGCGATCCTGTCGCTGCACCTGGCGGGCGCGTCCTCGATCCTGGGCGCGATCAACTTCATCACGACGATCTTCAACATGCGCGCCCCCGGCATGACGATGCACCGCATGCCGCTGTTCCTGTGGGCGATGCTGCTGACGGCGTTCCTGCTCGTGCTGTCGCTGCCGGTGCTCGCCGGCGCCATCACGATGCTGCTGACCGACCGCAATTTCGGCACGCATTTCTTCGAGCCGGCCGGCGGCGGCGATCCGGTGCTGTTCCTGCACCTGTTCTGGTTCTTCGGCCACCCCGAGGTCTACATCATGATCCTGCCCGCCTTCGGGATCATCAGCCACGTCGTGTCGACCTTCTCCAAGAAGCCGATCTTCGGCTATCTCGGCATGGCCTACGCGATGACGGCGATCGGCGTGGTGGGCTTCGTGGTGTGGGCGCACCACATGTACACGACCGGCATCAACGTCAACTCGCGCATCTACTTCACCGCCGCCACGATGGTGATCGCCGTGCCCACGGGCGTGAAGATCTTCTCGTGGATCGCGACGATGTGGGGCGGGTCGATCGAGTTCCGCGTGCCCATG
>JAEUKX010000067.1 GCA_016794025.1 Rhodospirillales bacterium
CGCGCGATAGCCTTCCAGATAGTCGCGCGTGTCGCAGTTGGCGAAGCCTTCGAGATATTCGGCCTTCGAGAGCGGCTTCGGGCTGCGCAGCCGGCGCGCGAACTTCTTGTGCCAGCGGTTGGACAGCGGCGCGCCGGACGCAATACGCCCCGCCGCCAGATACGCGTCCTCCTCGACCTTCGCGTCGGGCACCACGCGCGTGACGAGGCCCTTGTCCTTCGCCTCGGCCGCCCCGAACACGCGCGCCTCCAGCAGGATCTCCAGCGCCGTGGCGCGGCCGACGAGATCGATCAGCGCGGTCAGTTCCGGATAGGCCATGATCACGCCGATGCGGTTGATCGGCACGCCGAAGCGGGCACTCTCGCCCGCGATGCGCATGTCGCACATGGCCGCGATCTCCAGCGAGCCGCCCACGCACAGCCCGTGGATCAGCGCCACGGTCGGATGGCGGCATCCGTCGATCGCCGCGAGCGTGGCGTGCATGACCTTGCCGTAGGCGACCGCCATGCGCGTGGTCTTGCGCGTCGTCTCGAATTCCGAGATGTCGGCCCCGGGGCCGAAGGCCCTGTCGCCGGCCCCGCGCAGCACGATGCAGCCGATATCGTCCTCGGCGTTCAGTGCACGCATCGCCTCGCCGAGCTGGGCCCACAGGGCGCTCGAGATGGCGTTGAGCTTTTCCGGGCGGTTGAGGATTACGGTGACGATCCTGGGATCGCCGGCGGCCGTGCGGTCGACCTGCACGGGATCGCCCGGTGCTGTCGAATAGGGTTTCTTCGATTTCGTCGGCGTCTTGCGCTTGGCTTTCATCCGGTCGCTCCCCTTTGCGCGAGCTTACGCAAAGGGGGGCGCCGGTTCAATTCAGCGGAACAGGCCGAGCAGCGTGGAAGGCTGCTGGTTGGCCAGCGACAGCGACTGGACGCCGAGCTGGCGCTGGACCTGGCGCGACTGGACCTCGGCCGAGGCCTTGCCGATGTCGGCATCGACCGTGGCGCCAAGGCCCTGCTGGATCGCGTCGACCTGCGCGTTGATGAAGTTGTTCTGCAGGTCGAGCGCGCGGGTCTGCGAGGCGACGTTGGAAAGAGCCGTGTTGACCGACTGCGCGAAGGTGTTGAGCGAGGTCAGCGCCAGCGTCGACTGCGAGGCCGAGGCGACCGAAGAGGCCGTGAAGGTCGTGAAGGCCGCGCGCACCGCCGACTGGCTCGACAGCGAGAATGTCGCGGCACTCGTGTCAACCAGGAAGGTGCGCGCCGCGGAGGCCGCCGAGAGCAGGTTGACCCCGTTGTAGTTCGCCTGACTGATGAAGTTGGCGATCTGCGAGGTCATCGCGTTGAAGTCGGCGGTATAGATCGTGCGCTGGTTGGCGCTGATCGACCCGTCGGCCAGCTGCGTGATCTTGGCTTGCAGGTTGCCGATGAGATCGGAGACGTTCGTCAGCGCCGCCTGGGTGACCTTGCCGAGGCCCGCACCGTTCGTCAGCGATTGCTGCACCGCACTATAGGCCTGCAGGTTGCCGCGGATGCCCTGGGCGACCGAGAAGGTCGACGCATCGTCCGAAGCGTCGGCAACGCGATAGCCGGTTTCCACCTTCTTCGAGGCGTCGTCGAGCTGGGCGCCCGACGTCCGCAGCGAAGCCCGCGCCATCATTGCGCCGATGTTCGTGTTGATCGAGGTCGACATGGTAAATCTCCCGGTTGGTTAACGGCTGTTTCGCAAGCCGCGTGCCGAGTCAAATTTATCAATGAATTCAATGGAAATGTTGTAACAGTTACATTGTGACCGTAAATTTTATGCCTACTTGGCCGGGCCATTCAGGAGCCGGGCAGGAAATTCCTGCCGGGTTGTGGACAAGTCCCGCCCTGCCTTGCGGGGGCCCCTGCCCCGGCCTACAACCGGCCAACGCCTAGGCCACGGAGTCTCCATGTCGCCCGAAGAGATCGCCCAGACCACCGCCCGCATCCTGATCGAGACGAAGGCGATCCAGTTCAACGCGACCAAGCCCTATATCTTCGCCTCCGGCCTCGCGAGCCCGACCTACTGCAACTGCCGCAAGCTCATCAGCTTCCCGCGCGCGCGCCGCAAGCTCATGGACATGGCCATGATGACGATCGAGCGGGCGGCCGGCTTCACCGGGATCGACGCGGTGGCGGGCGGCGAGACGGCGGGCATCCCCTACGGCGCGTGGATTGCCGAGCGGCTCGACCTGCCGATGCTCTATGTGCGCAAGAAGCCCAAGGGCTACGGCATGAACGCGCTGATCGAGGGCGACCTGCGCGAAGGCCAGAACGTGCTGCTGGTCGAGGATCTCGCCACCGACGGCAAGTCGAAGATGCACTTCGTCAACGGCCTGCGGCAGGCGGGCGCGAAGGTCACGCACGCGTTCGTGGTCTTCCACTACGGCATCTTCCCCGACACGATCCCGGCCCTGAAGGCCGAGGGGGTTGACCTCCTGGCGCTTGCCACGTGGTGGGACGTGCTGCGCGAGACCGAGCGCCAGAAGGCCTATAGCGCCGCCGACCTGTCGGAGGTGCGCAAGTTCCTCGAAGCCCCCGTCGCCTGGTCGGCCGCGCATGGCGGCATCGGCGCGGACGGCGCGAAGAAGGAAGCCTGAGCCCGGCGATGCGCCGCGCGACCGCCGCCGCAGCGCTCCTCCTTTCCGCCCTTGCGGGCGTCCTGCCGGCGTCGGCCCAGCCGCGCGACACGCTGACCATCGCCATCACGCAGTTCCCGTCGACCCTCCATCCGATGATCGACGCGATGGCGGCCAAGACATACGTGCTTGGCATGGCGCGGCGGCCGCTGACGACCTACGACAAGGATTGGAAGCTCGTCTGCCTCCTGTGCGTGGACCTGCCGACCTTCGAGAACGGCGGCGCCCGGCGCGTGGCGCTGGGCGACGGCAAGGAGGGCGTGGAGGTCGTCTTCCGCCTCGACCCGCGCGCGAAGTGGGGCGACGGCACGCCCGTCACCGCGACCGACGCGATCCTGGCGTGGGACGTGGGCCGGCATCCCCGCTCGGGCGTGGCGAGCGGCGAAGGCTACCGCCGCATCCTTAAGGTCGAGGCGCGCGATGCCCACACCGTCGCCTTCACGCAAGACCGCGTGACCTTCACCTACAACGATTTCAGCCAGTACGAGCTGCTGCCCGCGCACATCGAGCGCGCGCGCTTCGAGGCCGATCCCGAGAACTACCGGCGGCGGACCGCCTTCGACACCGAGCCCGCGACCCCCGGCCTATTCAACGGCCCCTATCGCATCGTGCAGGTCCAGCCGGGCGCCTCGATCACGCTCGAGCCCAATCCGGCGTGGGGCGGGACGAAGCCGCATTTCCGGCGCATCGTCGTGCGCACGATCGAGAACTCGGCCGCCCTCGAGGCCAATCTCCTGTCGGGCAGCGTCGACTACGTGGCGGGCGAGCTCGGCTTCACGCTCGACCAGGCGCTGGCGCTGGAAAAGCGCCAGCGCGCGCGTTTCGACTTCACCTATGTGCCGAGCCTGCTCTACGAGCATGTCGACCTCAATCTCGACGTGCCGGCCTTCAAGGACCTGCGTGTGCGCCGCGCGCTCCTGCTGGCGGCGGACCGAGCCGGCCTCGTGCGCCAGCTCTTCGAAGGCCGCCAGCCCGTCGCGCGCTCGTTCGTCAATCCGCGCGACAGCGTCTATGCCGCCGACGTGCCGGAAGTGCCTTTCGACCCGGACCGGGCGCGCGCCCTGCTCGACGAGGCGGGCTATGCGGCGGGGCCCGACGGCATAAGGCGCAATGCCGCGGGCGAACGCCTGTCCTTCGAGTTCGGCACGACGTCCGGCAACCGGATCCGCGAGACCGTGCAGCAGGCCCTGCAGGCCAACTGGCGCCGCGTGGGCGTGGAAGCACGCATCCGCAACGAGCCCGCGCGCGTCTGGTTCGGCGAGACGCTGCGCAAGCGCCGGTTCCAGCTGGCGATGTATGCGTGGTTCTCCGCGCCCGAGTCCGTGCCGCGCACCACGCTGCATTCGGAAAGCATCCCGACCGAGGCGAACGCCTGGGCCGGGCAGAACCAGCCGGGCATCGCCGATGCCGAGACCGACGCGATGATCGACGCGCTCGAGCGCGAACTCGATCCGGCGGCGCGCCGGCCGATCTGGGCGAAGCTGCAGGCGCGCTACGCCGAACAGGCCTGGGTCCTGCCGCTCTACTACCGCGCGGACCCGTTCGTGATCCCGAAATGGCTCGCGGGCATCGAGCCGACGGGCCACCAGTACTATTCGACGCTGCGCATCGAGCACTGGCGGCCGAGATGATCCGCCACGCAGGACTGCGCGCCCTGCAGGGCCTGCTCGTGCTGCTCTTCGCGAGTTTCGCGATCTACATGCTGCTGGGCGCCATGCCCGGCGACCCGGTCGACCTGATGGCGTCGGGCAATCCCAACATCACGCCTGCCGACATCCAGCGCCTGCGCGAGCTCCACGGCGTCGACCGCCCGATCGTCGAGCGCTACGGCGAATGGCTCGGCGCGCTGCTGCGCGGCGACCTCGGCTACAGCCGGATGTTCGCGCGGCCCGTGCTCGAGACGCTCGCCCCCTATCTTGCGAATACCGCGGCCCTGATGCTCGCGGCCTTCGCGCTGGCGCTCGCACTTGGCCTGCCGCTGGGTCTGCTGGCGGCGGCACGCCGCGGCAGCCTTGTCGATGCGGCCATCAACGGCTTCGCGTTCCTGTCGGCCGCCATTCCCACGTTCTGGCTGGGGCTGCTGCTGATCGTCGTCTTCTCGGTCGTGCTCGGCTGGCTGCCCGCAAGCGCCCTGCCGCCGCCGGGCGAAGACGGGTTCCTGGCGCGCGCGCAGGCGCTGATCCTGCCGGTGGCGACGCTCGCCGTCGTCGAGGCCGGGGAATATGCCCGCCACATGCGCGCGGCGGCGCGCGAGGCGCTGGCGCAGGACTGGATCCGCACCGCGCGCGCCAAGGGCGCCTCGGAACTCCGCGTCCTGTTCGGCCATGTGCTGCGCAACGCGCTCGTCCCCGTGGCGACGGTCGCGGCACTGGGTTTCGGCGGCCTCTTCTCCGGCGCGCTCGTGACCGAGACGATCTTCGCCTATCCGGGCATGGGCAAGCTCATCTACGACGCGGTCATGGCGAGCGACTTCAACCTGGCGCTGGCCTGCCTGCTGATGGCGGCGCTGCTCGTCGTCGCGGCGAATTTCGCCGCCGACGTCGTCCATGCGCTCCTCGATCCGCGCGTGGGCGCTGCGCGCGGCGGGCCCGCACCATGAACGCGCGGCTCGCCTTCGCGGCGTGCGTGCTGGGTGTTGCCGCACTGGCCGCCCTCGGCGTGCCGCCGCTCGCCGCCGCGTTCGGCCTCGATCCCGCCGCCGTCGATCTTGCGCTGCGTTATGCGCCGCCGAGCCTTGCCCATCCGCTGGGAACGGACGAGCTTGGCCGCGACGTGGCGCTGCGCCTGGCGCTGGGGGCGCGCGTGTCGCTGTCCGTGGGGATCTGCGCGGCCCTCGCGGCCTCGCTCGTCGGCACGGCAATCGGCCTTGCGGCGGGCTGTGCGGGCGGGCGGGTCGACGCGCTCCTCATGCGCGCGACCGATGCCGTCCTGTCGCTGCCCGTGCTGCCGGTGCTGATCGTGCTGGCGGCGGCCGATCCCGCCAAGATCGGCCTGCCGGGCGGCGATGCCGGCGGGCTCGTGCGCATCGTCGTCATCGTGGCGGCGTTCGGCTGGCCCAAGGTGGCGCGGCTGGTGCGCGCGGCCGCGATGTCGCTTGCCGCGCGCGATTTCGTGCGCGCGGCGACGGCGCTCGGCGCCTCGCCGCTGCGCGTGGCGCTCGTCCATATCCTGCCGAACTGCGCGGGCCCGATCCTCGTGGCGACGGCGCTGGCCGTGGGCGGCACGATCCTGTTCGAGAGCGTGCTCTCGTTCCTCGGCCTCGGCATCCAGCCGCCGCTGCCGAGCTGGGGCAACATGCTGGGTGGCGCGCAGGAAGCCGTCTGGCAGGCGCCGTGGATCGCGCTCTGGCCAGGTCTGGCCATCCTTGCGGTGGTCGCGGCGACGAACCTGCTCGCCGATGCGCTTCAGGACCTGCTCGACCCGCGCCGCCTCAATGCGACATGAGGACCGGCAGAGTCATGTGATCGAGCACGTGCCGCGTGGCGCCGCCGAAGATCGCCTCGCGCGTGCGGCTGTGGCCGTAGCCGCCCATCACCAGCATGTCGGCGCCAAGGTCGGTCGCGCGGTTGAGGAGCGCATCGCCCACGCCGATGTCGCCGGCATAGGTCGTGCTGGTCGCCACCTTGACGCCGTGGCGCGCGAGATGGAGCGCGATGTCCGCACCCGGCACGCGGCTTGCCGCCGCCTTCGGGTCGGCGCTCAGCACCGTCACGTGCTTTGCGCAGCCGAGCAGCGGCATCGCGTCGGCAAGGGCACGTGCGGATTCGCGGCTGGCATTCCACGCCACCAGGATGTGCCGGCCCGGCACGGCATAGCGCCCCGCGGCGGGCAACAGCAGGATCGGACGGCCGGCGCCGAAGAGCAGCGCCTCGATCGTCCGGGTCTGGTCGCTGGCGTCGGGCCCGCTCGCCTGGCTGAGGATCGTCAGGTCGGCGTGCCGGGCATGGACGAGCAGCGTCTCCTCCGGCAGGCCCTCGGCGATCCGGCATTCGATGTCGATGCCTTCGGCGCGGCCGGCCTTGGCCGCCTGCTCGGCAAGCCCGGCACTGACGGCCTGCGCGCGCTCGCGCCACAGCTCGATGAAGGAATTCCCCACCTCGGCCCGGATGCCGGGCGGGATTTCGGGCGGGCCTTGCGTCACCACGGCCACGAGATGGGCGCCGTACTCGCGCGCGAAGGCCGCCGCGAAGGCCAGCCGCGCGGCCGTCTGCGGGCTCTCGTCCACATGCACGACCACGTCACGGAAGCCGGCCGACGGCCTCGCGTTCGAATCCGCTTTCCCGAGAATTGAAGCCGTGGCCATCGCGTTCTCCTTCCGGAAATATTGTGAGGAATAGACTGATCCCGGCCGGCCCGGTCCGCCATGATCCAGGTCAAAGGATGCAAGCGGGCTGGCCACCGGCCGCCGGATCGGCTAGCAAGGGCCTGAATTTGCGGGAGCAACGGCAATGGTGACGTCCCCGGGCCCGGTTGTGCCCGTGATCCTGTCGGGGGGAGCCGGCACGCGGCTGTGGCCGCTGTCGCGCGAACTCTATCCAAAGCAGCTCCTGGCGCTGGCCGGCCCCCGCACGATGATCCAGGACACCGCGCTGCGCGCGACGGGCGGTGCCTTCGGCGCGCCGGTCGTGGTGTGCAACGAGGAGCACCGCTTCATCATCGCCGAGCAGCTGCGCGAGGTCGGCGTCGCGCCGCGCGCGATCCTTCTCGAACCCGTGGGCCGCAACACGGCCGCCGCCGCCGCGGCCGCGGCGGGCCTGCTCGGGCCCGACGAAACGATGATGCTGCTGCCCTCCGACCATGTCGTGCGCGAGAAGGCGGCCTTCGCCGCCGCGGTCGGGACCGCCCGGCAGGCCGTGGCGGCCGGCCGCATCGTGACGTTCGGGATCGAGCCGGAATCGCCGGAGACCGGCTACGGCTACATCCGCAGCGGCGGCGCGCTTGCGGGCGTCGCCGGCGCCTTCGCGGTCGAGCGTTTCGTCGAGAAGCCCGATCTCGAGACGGCGAAGGGCTACCTTGCCGAAGGCGGTTGGGCGTGGAACTCGGGCATGTACATGTTCGCGGCCGGCGCCTATCTCGCCGAGCTTGCGCGGCACGAGCCGGCCATTGCCGAGGCGGCCCGTGCCGCCCTCGCCGCGGCGGCGCGCGATCTCGACTTCGTGCGCCTCGACCGGACGGCCTTCGCGAAGGCCCCGTCGAAATCGATCGACTACGCGGTGGCCGAGCGCACGACGAAATCGGCCGTCGTTCCCGCGCGGCTCGGCTGGTCGGACGTGGGCGCCTGGAACGCGCTGTGGGAAATCGGTTCGCGCGACGCGGCCGGGAACGTCATTCTCGGCGATGTCGTGGCCGACACGGTGACGAACTCCTACCTGCGCAGCGAGGACCGGCTCGTGGCCGCCGTCGGCGTCGACAACCTCGTGATCGTGGCCACGAAGGACGTCGTGATGGTCGCCGCGAAGGACCGCGCGCAGGACGTCAAGAAGATCGTCGACCGCCTCAAGGCCGAGGGCCGCAGCGAGGCGAGCGCGCAGCCGGTCGTCTACCGGCCGTGGGGGACCTACCAGACCGTCGATCTCGGCAAGCGCCACCAGGTCAAGCACATCATGGTCAAGCCCGGCGCGCGCATCTCGCTGCAGAAGCACGCGAGGCGCGCCGAGCACTGGGTCGTCGTCAGCGGAACGGCCAAGGTCACGCGCGACGAGGACGTGCTGGTTCTGCGCGAGAACATGTCGGTCTACATTCCCGTGGGGTGCGTCCACCGGCTCGAGAATCCGGGCAGCGAGCCGCTGCGCATCGTCGAGGTCCAGTCGGGCGACTATCTCGGCGAGGACGACATCGTGCGCCTGGAAGACAGCTACGGCCGCAAATGACCGAAACCCCGCCCGTCACGCCCGAGGACATCGCCGCCGCGGCGCGCCGCATCGAAGGCCGCGTCCTGCGCACGCCCACGCTGCGCTCGGGCACGCTGTCCGAGATCGCGGGCGCCGAGGTCTGGATCAAGTTCGAGAACCACCAGTTCGTCGCCTCGTTCAAGGAACGCGGCGCGCTCAACAAGCTCGCCCAGCTGACCGAGGCCGAACGCCGCCGCGGCGTCATCGCCATGTCGGCCGGCAACCACGCCCAGGCCGTCGCCTACCATGCAAGCCGGCTCGGCATCGCGGCCACGATCGTGATGCCCAAGGCCACCCCCAACGCCAAGGTCGCGCGCACGCGCGACCATGGTGCGCGCGTGATCCTCGAGGGCGAGACGCTTGCCGAGGCCGCCGCCTTCGCCCGCACGCTTGCCGAGAAGGAAGCGCTGGTCTTCGTCCACCCCTACGACGATCCCGCGATCATCGCGGGCCAGGGAACGCTGGCGCTGGAGATGCTTGCCGAGGTGCCCGACCTCGACGCGCTGGTGATCCCGGTCGGCGGCGGCGGCATGATCGCCGGCGTCACGATCGCGGCGAAGGCGATCCGCCCGTCGATCGACGTTTTCGGCGTCGAGGTCTCGGCATTCTCGGCCGCCGCGCAGCGCAAGGCAGGCCTGCCGGTGCGCACCGGCGGGCCGACGATCGCCGAGGGTATTGCGGTCGCGGAGATCGGCAGGCTCACCTGGCCCGTCATCGAGCGCGACGTGCGCGAGGTGCTGGTCGTGGACGAGCTCGACGTCGAGCGCGCGATCGTCCTGCTCATCGAGATCGAGAAGACCGTCTCCGAGGGGGCGGGTGCGGCCGGCCTTGCGGCCGTGCTCGCGCATCCCGACCGGTTCCGCGGCCGCAAGATCGGCCTCGTGCTGTGCGGCGGCAATATCGACACGCGCGTGCTGTCGAGCGTGCTGCTGCGCGGGCTTGCCCGCGACGGGCGGCTCGTGCGTCTCAGCGTCGACATCGCCGACAGGCCCGGCGCGCTGGCCGAGCTTGCGCGCCGCATCGGCGCCGCGGGCGGAAATATCGTGGAGATCGAACACCAGCGGATCTTCACCGAGAAATCCGCCAAGAGCGTGACGGTCGACACGACCATCGAGGTCGTGGACCGCGCGGCGGGCGAAGCGCTGGTCGCCGATCTGGCGGCGGCCGGCTTCGCGACCCGCCGGATCTAGCGCGACGGATCTAGCGCGGCGGCAGGCGGCCTTCCTCGACCGCGTGGCAGGCGACGGTTGCCCCGGTCGGCGCCACGCGCGCCAGCGGCACTTCCCGGCGACAGCGGTCGGTCGCGAGCGGACAGCGCGGGTGGAACGCGCAACCCGGCGGCGGATCGATCGGATTGGGCACTTCGCCCGCGACGGGCGTGCGCGGCCGGCCCGACATCTCGAGATCGGGGATCGCGTCGAGCAGCATGCGTGTATAGGGATGCTGCGGGCGCGCGAAGATCGTCTTCACGTCGCCCGTCTCGACGAGCCGGCCCAGATACATCACGCCCACGCGGTCCGAGATGTAGTGGACGACCGCGAGGTTGTGGCTGATGAAGAGATACGTGAGGCCAAGCGCGCGCTGCAGGTCCTTCATCAGGTTCAGGATCTGGGCCTGCACGGAAACGTCGAGCGCCGAAGTCGGCTCGTCGCAGACGAGGAATTCGGGATTCGAGGAAAGTGCCCGCGCGATCGAGATGCGCTGGCGCTGGCCGCCCGAGAATTCGTGCGGGAACTTGTCGCGGTCGGCGGGCGAAAGCCCGACCTGCAGGAGAAGCTCGTCGACGCGCGCGCGGATCGCGGCCGGATCGGACATCAGCGCGTGCGCCACGATCGGCTCGGCCACGATGCGGCCCACGCGCCAGCGCGGATTGAGCGAGGCGTAGGGGTCCTGGAAGATCATCTGGAAGCGCCGGCGGACCCGCTCGGCCGCGGCGCGCGAGGCGAGTGCCGCCATGTCCGTGCCGTCGAACACCACGCTGCCCCGCGTCGGCCGGTAGAGCCCGACGACGAGGCGCGCGACCGTGGACTTGCCGCACCCGGACTCGCCCACCAGCGACAGCGTCTCGCCCTTGCGGATCTCGAAATCCACCCCGTCGACCGCGCGCAGGACCTGCCGGGGCGCGCCGTCGAGCAGGCGGTTCAGCAGCGGGCGCGAGACGTCGAAATGGCGCGCCAGACCGCGCGCGGCGACCAGCGGGGCATCCGGCGGGCTCATCGTCCCTCCCCGTAGAGCCAGCAGGCCACCCTGGCGCCGTCGACGTCCATGGGATCGGGCCGGTCGATCCGGCACCGGCCGAACGCGCGCGCGCAGCGCGGGTTGAACGCGCAGCCGCGCGGGATCGCGTCGAGGCGCGGCATCGCGCCGTCGATCTGCGTCAGCCGCCCGACCGTCTCGCCGATCTTCGGGATCGAGCCCATCAGGCCCTCGGTATAGGGATGGCGCGCGCGCCGGACGACGTCGCGGACGGGCCCGATCTCGGCAATGCGCCCGGCATACATGACGGCGACGCGATCGGCGGTTTCGGCGATCACGCCCATGTCGTGCGTCACGAGCATGACGGCCGTCCCGTGCTCGCGGCACAGGCGCTTGATGAGCGTGATGATCTGCGCCTGGATCGACACGTCGAGCGCCGTCGTCGGCTCGTCGGCCACGATGAGGCGCGGATTGGCGCTCAACGCCAGCGCGATGACGACGCGCTGGCGCATGCCGCCGGAGAACTGGTGCGGGTAATGGTCGATCCGGCGCTCGGCCGCCGGGATGCCGACGTCCTGGAGAAGCTGGATCGCCCGGTCGCGCGCGGCGCGTTCGCCCATGTCGAGATGCGTGACGATCGTCTCGACGAGCTGGCGGCCGATCGTATAGAGCGGATTGAGCGCGGTAAGCGGGTCCTGGAAGATCGCGCCGATCTGGCGGCCGCGCACCCGGCGCATCTTCTCGTACGGCAGGTTGTCGATGCGCTGTCCGTCGAGCAGGATCTCGCCGCCGGCGATCCGCCCCGGCGGTTCGAGCAGGCCGATGATGGCCGCCCCCGTCATGGACTTGCCCGCCCCCGACTCGCCCACGACGCCCAGCACCTCGCCCGGCGCGATGTCGAAGGAAACGTCGTCGACCGCCACGAGCGTCCCGCGGCGCGACGGGAACTCGACGCGCAGGTTGCGGACTTCCAGCAGCTTGGTGCCGTTCGCGTCCATCAGCGGAGCTTGGGGTTGAGCGCGTCGCGCAGCCAGTCGCCCAGCAGGTTGACGGCGAGGACCATGACGACAAGCGCCGCACCGGGAAACACGGTGATCCACCACTCGCCCGAGAACAGGAAATTGTTGCCGATGCGGATGAGCGTGCCGAGCGAGGGCTCGGTCGGCGGAACGCCCACGCCCAGGAACGAGAGCGTCGCCTCGGAAATGATGGCGATCGCGAGGTGGATCGTGGCGATGACGAGCACCGGCCCCAGGACGTTGGGCAGCACGTGCTGGAGCATGATCGCCGCCGGATGGCGCCCGATGACCCGCGCGGCCTGGACGTATTCCTTGCCCTTCTCGACCATGCAAGACCCGCGCACGGTGCGCGCATACTGGACCCAGCCCGAGAAGCCGATCGCGAGGATGAGGACATAGATCGCGATCTCGTGGTGCAATTCGCGCGGGATCACGAGGCGGGCGACCCCGTCGATCAGCAGCGCGATGAGGATGGCGGGAAACGAAAGCTGGACGTCGGCGATGCGCATGATGACCGCATCGACCGCCCCGCCGGCATAGCCGGCGACAAGGCCCAGCGCGATGCCCAGCACCATGGCGAAGGCAACCGACAGGACGCCCACGAGCAGGGAGATGCGGCTGCCGAACAGGATCGTGGAGAAGACGTCGCGCCCCTGCGTGTCGGTCCCGAGCGGGAAATGCGGCTGGCCGTCCGGCAGCCAGAACGGCGGGAGCGAGGCGTCCATCAGGTCGACCTGCGCAAGGTCGAAGGGATTCTGCGGCGCGATCCACGGCGCCAGGATCGCGCCGGCGAAGAACAGGACCGTGACGATCGCCGAGACGACGACCGCCGGCGACCGGCGGAAGCTGTGGAAGATGTCGGAATCGAGGGCCCGGTTCAGCGCGTCCATGCCGCCCCTCAGTGTCCGTGGCCGCCGGCTGCGGTCCGGTCCACGCGCAGGCGCGGATCGACCGCGTAATAGAGCAGGTCGACGACCAGATTGATCAGCACGAAGAAGAACGCGATCAGCACGAGATAGGCCGCCATCACGGGAATGTCGGCGGCACTTACGGACTGGATGAACAGGAAGCCCATCCCGGGCCACTGGAAGACCGTCTCGGTCACGATGGCAAACGCGATGATGCCGCCGAGCTGCAGCCCGGTGATCGTGATCACGGGTACGAGCGTGTTCTTGAGCGCGTGTCCGAAATTGATCGCGCGGTCGGACAATCCGCGCGCGCGCGCGAACTTGATGTAGTCCGTCCGCAGGACCTCGAGCATTTCCGAGCGCACGAGCCGCATGATCAGCGTCATCTGGAACAGCGCCAGCGTGATCGACGGCAGGATGAGCGCGCGCACGCCGGACTCCGTCAGGAAGCCGGTCGTCCACCAGCCGACCGCGACGGTGGTGCCGCGCCCGAAGGAAGGCAGCCAGCCCAGCACGACCGAGAAAACGAGGATGAGCAGGATGCCGATCAGGAAAGTCGGCAGCGAGACGCCGACGAGGCTGACGGTCAGGAGCAGGCGCGACAGCCACGTATCGCGCTTCAGTCCCGTGTAGACGCCCATCGGCACCCCGACGGCCAGAGCGATGGCGGCCGCACAGAGCGAAAGTTCGAGCGTGGCCGGCATCCGCTCGAGGAGCAGCTCGGACACGGGCCGGGCAAGGCGGTAGGAGATCCCGAAATTCCCCTGCGCGGCATTGAGCAGGAAATGCACGTACTGCACGAAGAACGGCTGGTCGAGGCCGAGTTCGTGCACGAGCTGGCGGCGCGACTCCTCGGTGAAATCCTGCCCCAGCATGATCGCGACGGGATCGCCGACATAGGCGAACAGCGAGAAGCCGACGAAGCCCACGGCCATCATCACGAGGACCGCCTGGAGCAGCCGGCGGATGACGAATGCGATCATTGCCGCCGCGCTTCGTGCAACGGCGTGGCGTCGGGTGCCCTGCGACCGTCGTCCTGCAACGGCATGTTACCCAAGATCCCTTGTCCGACCCGTCTCATCCGCAGGACCCTGTCCCGGACCGCAGCGCTTCCCGCGCCGTCGTTGTCCGGAACCCGCCTGCGACGCGTCCGCGCACCTGTTCTTTGCATTTGGTAATGGCTTGCCGCGCCGAATAAAAGGAAATTTCAGGCCGGGTGCGCGCCCGATAGAACACGTCGGGAACGTCACTTCGCGCGCGCGCGGCGATGGTGCTAGGATGCGGCGCATCGAAGCCTTGGGAGAGTCGACATGAACGACGCGCGCCCGCGCGGGAATTCTCTGGCCGCCCGCGACATCGCGGCCCTCGTGCATCCGTATACGAACCTGCGCACGCACGAGAAGGATGGTCCCGTCGTCGTCACCAAGGGTCATGGCGTCTATGTGCGCGACGACAGCGGCAAGGACTACATCGAGGGGATGGCCGGCCTGTGGTGCGCGTCGCTGGGATTCGACGAGCCGCGGCTGGCGGAAGCCGCGCACCGGCAGCTGCGCGAGCTGCCCTACTACCACATCTTCGCCGGCAAATCGCACGAGCCGGGCATCGTCCTTGCCGAGAAGCTGAAGGAGATCGCGCCCGTCCCGATGTCGAAGGTCTTCTTCGCCGGGTCGGGTTCGGAAGCCAACGACACGGCCATCAAGATCCTCTGGTACATCGCCAACGCGGCCGGCACGCCCCGGCGCAAGAAGATCCTGAGCCGCGACAAGGCGTATCACGGCGTGACCATCGCGGCGGCCTCGCTGACGCGGCTGCCGATCAACCAGCGCGACTTTGATCTGCCGATCTTCCCGGTCGCGTATGCCGACACGCCGCATCATTACCGCCACGCCCTGCCGGGCGAGAGCGAGGAGGCCTATTCGACGCGGCTTGCCGAGAATCTCGAGAAGCTCATCCTTGCCGAGGATCCCGAGACGATCGTCGCGATGTTCGCCGAGCCCGTCATGGGGGCCGGCGGCGTCATCGTGCCGCCAGCCGGCTACTTCCCGAAGATCCAGACGGTGCTGAAGAAGTACGGCATCCTGCTCGTCGCCGACGAGGTGATCTGCGGCTTCGGGCGCACCGGCAACATGTGGGGTTCGCAGACCTACGACATCAAGCCGGACATCATCACCTGCGCCAAGGCGCTGTCGGCGGCCTACCTGCCTATTTCGGCCGTGCTCGTCTCCGAACCGGTCTTCGCCGCCATGCAGCAGCAGAGCGACAAGATCGGCAGCTTCGGCCACGGCTACACCTATTCGGCCCATCCCGTGCCGGCCGCGGTCGCCATCGAGACGCTGAAGATCTACGAGGAGCGCGACATCGTGGGCCATGTGCGCCGCGTGGCGCCGCGCTTCCAGAAGGGGCTCCGCGCGCTTGCCGATCACCCGCTGGTCGGCGAGGCGGTGGGCGTGGGGCTCATCGGCGGGCTCCAGCTCGTCAAGGACAAGGCCTCGAAGACCTTCTTCCAGCCCTCGCAGGCCGTGGCGCCGCTCGTCGGCAAGGCGTGCGAGGCGGCGGGGCTCATGGCGCGGGCGCTGTTCGACAACCGCATCGCGGTCTGCCCGCCGCTCGTCATCGACGAGGCGCAGATCGACGAGATGTTCGTGCGCCTGCGCAAGGGCCTCGACGACGGCCATGCCGCCGCAAAGGCCAAGGGCCTTCTCGACTGAGTCAAGGGACCGGCATGCGCAGGAATTACGACCGCTATTTCGAGGACGCCACCGCCAAGCTGAAGGCGGAGGGGCGCTACCGCGTGTTCGCCGATCTCGAGCGCAAGTGCGGTGCGTTCCCGCATGCGGTGTGGCATTCGCCCGAGGGGCCGGTCGACGTCGTCGTGTGGTGCTCGAACGACTATCTCGGCATGGGCCAGAATCCCGCAACGCTTGCGGCCATGCGCGCCGTGCTCGATTCCAATGGCGCCGGCGCCGGCGGTACGCGCAACATTTCCGGGACCAACCACCAGCACGTCCTGCTCGAGGCCGAGCTTGCCGCCCTCCACGCGAAGGAGGCAGCACTCGTCTTCTCCTCGGGCTACAACGCGAACGAGGCGGCGCTGTCGGCGCTCGGCCGGCTGATGCCGGGCCTTGTGATCCTGTCGGACGAGCTCAACCACGCCTCGATGATCGAGGGGATCCGCCATTCCGGCGCCGAGAAGCTCATCTTCCGCCACAACGA
>JAEUKX010000101.1 GCA_016794025.1 Rhodospirillales bacterium
CATCGCGTTCGGCGGCAGGGTCATCGCCGTTCCTGGCCGCCGCGATAATGCCGATGGCGCGGGTGCGCGCCTGTTCGCAAGTCAGGACGGTGCTGGGGCCGAGGCTCATTCTGCGGGAGCGTCGCCCGGCCCGGTACTGGACGATGTATCCCTTGCGACCGCTAGGCAGAACGCGGAGACCGAAGCCGGGGAGTTCGTCGTCCCAGATGAAATACTCGGCCGCCTGAATCTCGGCGGCGTCGATCACGCGTTTGGTCAGTTTCGGCATGGCCCGCGATCCGCTCTTGATGCTCACTCTGCTTCCAGGCACCCGCTGCGCTCGCCCGTGGAAGCACTGTGGAAGCAAGAGGGCGAAAGTCGCGGCGTGAGCCTGCGAAAATCAGAGTGTGGGGCGTCCCGCTCAAAGTCAACCAAGTCATTGAAAATACGAAGAAAAAAGCAAATCCGCGTGTTCCTTCGCAATCGCTTCCCGGCCACTCATAACCTGAAGGTCACAGGTTCAAATCCTGTCCCCGCAACCAGATCAGCCCGCCGACTCGTGAACCCGAGTCGGCGGGTTTTTCGTTTAGACTCGATGCCGGTTCCTGGCGGTTTCGCTTTCGACGGGGAATGAGACGATGCTTGGTCGGGCTTTCGCGCCGGAAGGCCGCCTGCGGGCGGCCATCAATATCGGCAACGGCGTGCTGGCGCGCCGTGCCGACCCGCATGGTCCCGTGACGGGTGTCTCGGTCGATCTCGCCAACGAGCTTGGCCGGCGCCTGGGGCTTGGCGTCGAGCCGCTCGTCGTGGCGACGGCCGGGGCGGCGGTCGAGTCGATGCGCGCCGGCCAGGTCGATATCGGCTTCTTCGCTATCGACCCGGCCCGCGGGAAGGGCATCGTCTTCTCCCCGCCTTACATCCATATCGAGGGTGCTTACGCCGTACCCGTCGAGTCGCCGCTCCGTGCGCCGGCGGACGTCGATCGGCCGGGTGTGCGCATCGCCGTCGGGCGCGACAGCGCCTATGACCTGTTCCTTACGCGCGAGATCAAGGCGGCGACGCTGGTCCGCGCACCGACATCGCAGGCCGTCGTCCCGATGATGCTGGCGCAGAACCTCGAGGTTGCGGCGAATGTCCGCCAGCAGCTCGAGGTCGACCTCCCCCGGAATCCCGGCAGGCTTCGCCTGATTCCGGAAAGCTTCATGACCATCAAGCAGGCGATGGGTCTGGCGGCCGGCCGCGATCCCGAAGCGGCCGCCTATCTGGCCGCGTTCGTCGAGGAGATGAAGGCCTCGGGATTCGTCGCGGCCGCGTTGAAGCGCCATGGCATCGAGGGTGCCGCGGTCGCGCCGGCCGGCCCCTAACGCGGACAGCATTGCCGGAAGGGTCAGGGATCTGCCCCGCCGGCCTCGCCGACGACATATTCGATATGCCGGTGGCCCGCGGAGTCGGTCCGGATGCGCACGTCGACGCCGAACACGTCTCGCACAAGATCGGGCGTAAGAACCGTCTGCGGGCTTCCCGCGGCGACGAGCTTGCCTGCCTGCATCACCGCGATCTCGTCGCAGAAGAGCGAGGCAAGGTTGAGGTCGTGCAGCGCCACGAGGCAGGTGACGCCCAGGCGGCGCACCATCGACAGGATCGAAAGCTGGTGGCGGATGTCGAGATGGTTCGTGGGCTCGTCGAGGATGAGTTCGCCCGGTTCCTGCGCGAGCGCGCGGGCGATCTGCGCGCGCTGGCGCTCGCCGCCCGAAAGTGTGTGCCAGGCCTGGTCATGCCGGTCGGCGAGGCCCACGCGCGCGAGCGCGCCTTCGACGGCGTGTTCGTCGGCGTCCGACCATGAGGCGAGCGCCGCGCGGTGCGGCGTCCGGCCCAACCGCACGACATCGCACACCGTCAGGCCCACGTCGGTCGACGCCTGCTGCTCGACGAAGGCGAGCCGCCGCGCGAGCGCGCGTCGCGCGTAGCCGTCGATGTCGCGCCCGTCCAGCCGCACCACGCCGCCGGCGATGCGCCGCAGGCGGCAAAGCACGCGAAGCAGGCTGGATTTGCCGGACCCATTTGGCCCCACGAGGCCGAGCATGCGCCCCGGCCGGGCTTCCAGCGTCACGCCGTCGACGATCATGCGGCCGCCTGCCGCCCAGCGCACGTCGTGGGCCGAAAGCGTCATGTCCGCGCCCGTGCGCGGTAAAGGATGATCGCGAAGGCGGGCGCGCCGAACAGCGCGGTGACGACGCCGATGGGCAGGATCTGCTGGGGTACGAGCACGCGCGACAGGATGTCGGCCAGGATCATGAACACCGCCCCGCCGACCAGAGACGCCGGCAGCAGCCGCGCATGGCCGGGTCCCACGAGGAAGCGCGCCGCGTGCGGGATGACGAGGCCCACGAACCCGATCGTGCCGACGATCGAAACCATCACCGCGGTCATGACCGCGGTCGTCGCCAGCAGCACGATGCGCATGCGCGCGACGGCCACGCCCAGCGAGGCGGCCGTGTCGGCGCCGAAGGCGAACGCGTCGAGCGCCTTGGCGTGGACGACGCACACCGCGAATCCTGCCAGTGCCACGGGCGCGGCGACGCCGACATCCGGCCAGCGTACGCCGCCGAAATTCCCCAGAAGCCAGAACATCACGCCGCGCGCCTGCTCGGCCGTCGCCAGCGTCGTCACGATCGTCGCGGTCGCGGCGTTGAAAAGCTGCGAACCCGCGACGCCGGCAAGGATGACCCGCTCGCTCGCCCCGCCCGCACCTGCTGCCAGCAGGCCGACGACCGCCAGCGCCAGGATCGATCCGGCAAACGCCCCGGCCGAAAGCGTCAGCGCCGATCCGCCCACGCCGAGGATCAGCACGCACACGGCACCGGTCGAGGCCCCTGCGGAAATGCCGAGGATATAGGGCTCGGCCAGCGGATTGCGCAGCAGCGCCTGCAGGATCGCGCCCGACAGGGCCAGCGCGCCGCCGCATAACGCCGCCATCAGCGCGCGGCTCAGCCGGTATTCGAAGATGACGCCCTGCTGGATCGGCCCGACCGGGTAACCCGCATCGAAAAGCCCGTTGGCGAGCGCGCGGAAGGCGACGGCGGGCGGAATCCGCATTTCCCCGATGGTGACCGCCGTCGCGATCGACAGCGCCACCGCGGCGGCTGCCGCGATGGCGATGCCGATGCGAAGCGGCCAGTTCGGGCGATGGACGCCGTGCGTCAATTGAGCGGCCCGAAACCGGCGATGGCCCTGGCCAGCGTCTCGATGCCGTCGACCGCGTCGAGCCCGGCGCGTGTGGCGCCGACATCGACGATCACGACGCGGCCCTTGGCGACCGCGTCGAGCCGGCTTGCGACCGGGTCGGTCCTGAGAAAGTCGAGCTTGGCTTCGATGTCGTCGGCCGGGAAGCGCCGGCGGTCCATCTTCACGACGACCAGGACTTGCGGGTTCGCCGCGGCGATGCTCTCCCAGCCGACCAGCGGCCATTCCTCGGTGCTCGCGATGACGTTGCGCGCGCCCAGCTTCGAGAAGAGATAGGCGGGCACGCCCGTGCGGCCGGCCATGAAGGCCTCGCCCCTGATGGTGCGGCTGGAGAACCACAGCGCGACGGGGACGTTCGCCGCCGCCGTGCCCGCAACGCCTGCCGCCGCGTTCGCCTCGCGCGCGCGCAGCTCCGCGACGAGACTTTCCGCGCGGTCGGACACGTCGAAGATCCGCCCGTATTCGAGAATCGTGCGGTAGACGAGTTCCATCGTGAACATCTCGGTGCGCACACCGTCGCCGGCGCCCGAATTGTCCTTGCCCACGCAGTCGGCCGGCGTCACGTAGACAGGGATGCCAAGCTTGGCGAACTGCTCGCGCGTGCCGACCGCACCGTGCGGCCCGATATGCCACTCGAACATCGCGGTGACGAGTTCCGGCTCCTGCCCGACGACGGCCTCGAAGCTCGGGTCGTTGTCGGCGAGCCGCTTCACCTTCGCATTGGCCGCCGCGAACCGCGGGGCCACCGGGCCGAACCACACGGCCGTACCCACGACCCGTTCCGCGAGGCCGAGCGCGTAGAGGATTTCGGTCTGCGTCTGCCCGACCGAGACGACGCGCTTTGGCGGCGCCTTGATGGTGACGCTCTGCCCGCAGTTCTCGAATGTCATCGGATAGCGGGTCGGCTCGGCCGAAGCCGTTGCCGACGCCCAGAGGACGGCGGCAGCGAGAAGGGAAGCGGTACGCACGAACTTTGTCTGTGACATGACGATCTCCCGTGATCGGGGCGGGAAGATCGCGACGCGCGGGTGCTGGGAAGGGGGTGACCGCTCCGCAAGGCACTCGGGCCCGCGGGGCTCCCCGCCCGCAAGACGCTCCAACTCGATCAGGCAGGTCTCCTGGCTCGCGGGTCGACGCCGGTCCCGCCCGGCCTTCCCGGCGCGGATGCACCAGTGGACGATGGGCGGGGAGCTCGCCGCTCACAGTTGCGGGGACAGCCTCGGGATTGGCCCTGGGGCCGCACCGAGTTCCCTCTTAGCTCCGGGTATTGCAACCCGGAGAACCATGATCGAGCCGCGACTGTGGGCGGCGGCCGGTCGCGTTGTCAAGGCGATCGCGCGAAGTATTATCGGAATATCCGATGAGAATGCCAACTTAAATCAATTTCTCTTGTTGAAGGCGCCGCAATATCGTCGCGACATACGGACAAGATCACCTTGTTCCCGAATTGAAATTGAGCCGAAGGGAGAAGCGGAAATGAGCGAATCGAAATGCCCGGTGATGCACGGGGCGAACACGCAGGCCGGCACGTCCGCCGTGGCGTGGTGGCCGAAGGCGCTGAACCTCGACATCCTCCACCAGCACGACTCGAAGAGCGATCCGTTCGGCCGGCGGTTCGACTACCGCGAGGAGCTGAAGAAACTCGACGTCGCGGCCCTCAAGAAGGACCTGCATGCGCTGATGACCGACAGCCAGTCGTGGTGGCCGGCGGACTGGGGCCACTACGGCGGCCTGATGATCCGCATGGCGTGGCACGCGGCCGGTTCCTATCGCGTCGCGGATGGCCGCGGCGGCGGCGGGACGGGCAACCAGCGCTTCGCGCCGCTGAATTCGTGGCCCGACAACGCCAATCTAGACAAGGCCCGCCGCCTGCTGTGGCCGATCAAGAAGAAGTACGGAAACCGGATCAGCTGGGCCGATCTCATCCTGCTTGCCGGCACGATCGCCTACGAGTCGATGGGCCTGAAGACATTCGGGTTCGGCTTCGGCCGCGAGGACATCTGGCACCCCGAGAAGGACGTGTACTGGGGCGCCGAGAAGGAGTGGCTGGCTTCGGGCCGCTATGACGGCGACAAGCGCGACATGCTGGAAAACCCGCTTGCGGCCGTCCAGATGGGTCTCATCTACGTGAACCCAGAAGGCGTGGGCGGCAAGCCCGATCCGCTGCGCACGGCGCAGGACGTGCGCATCACCTTCGCGCGCATGGCGATGGACGACGAGGAGACCGTGGCGCTGACGGCCGGCGGCCACACCGTCGGCAAGGCGCACGGCAACGGCGACGCCAAGAAGCTGGGGCCAGAGCCCGAAGGCGGCGAGATCGAGGACCAGGGCCTGGGCTGGCTCAACAAGACGGGCCGCGGCATCGGTCGCGACACCGTGACGAGCGGCATCGAAGGGGCTTGGACCACGCATCCCACGAAGTGGGACAACGGCTACTTCCACCTGCTGCTGAACCATGATTGGGAACTCAGGAAGAGTCCGGCCGGCGCATGGCAGTGGGAGCCGGTGAACATCCGGGAAGAAGATAAGCCCGTCGATGTCGAGGATCCGTCGATCCGCCGGAATCCGATCATGACGGATGCCGACATGGCCATGAAGATGGACCCGGCCTACCGCAAGATCTCGGAACGCTTCCACAAGGACCCCGACCATTTCTCGAAGACCTTCGCGCGTGCGTGGTTCAAGCTTACGCACCGCGACATGGGGCCGAAGGTCCGCTATCTCGGGCCCGACGTGCCGAAGGAGGACCTGATCTGGCAGGACCCGGTCCCGGCCGGCCGCACGGACTACGACATCGGCGGCGTCAAGTCGGCCATCGCGGCAAGCGGCCTGTCGGTGGCCGAACTTGTCGCCACGGCATGGGACAGTGCCAGGACCTTCCGCGGTTCGGACATGCGCGGCGGCGCGAACGGCGCCCGCATCCGTCTGGCCCCGCAGAAGGACTGGGAGGGCAACGAGCCCGCCCGGCTGGCGAAGGTGCTGGGCGTGCTTTCGCCCATCGCGGCCAAGGCCGGGGCGAGCCTTGCCGACGTCATCGTGCTTGCGGGCAATGTCGGCGTCGAGAAGGCGGCGAAGGCCGCCGGCTTCGAGGTGACCGTGCCCTTCGCGCCCGGCCGGGGCGATGCGACCGATGCGATGACCGATGCCGCTTCCTTCGGTGTGCTGGAGCCGGTCCATGACGGCTTCCGGAACTGGCTCAAGAAGAACAGCGCCGCGATGCCCGAGGAGCTGATGCTCGACCGCACCCAGCTCATGGGGCTGACGGCGCCGGAAATGACGGTGCTTGTCGGCGGCCTGCGCGTGCTCGGCGCCAACCATGGCGGCTCCAGGCACGGCGTGTTCACCGACCGCGTCGGCGCGCTCACGACTGACTTCTTCGTGAACCTGACCGACATGGCCT
Source organism: Rhodospirillales bacterium (assembly GCA_016794025.1). Lineage (GTDB taxonomy): Bacteria > Pseudomonadota > Alphaproteobacteria > CACIAM-22H2 > CACIAM-22H2 > Tagaea. The sequence goes on from JAEUKX010000101.1 coordinate 6,623, forward strand.
TCACGTGGAAGCCGACGGGCCGGAACTCCTACGAGATCCGCGACCGCAAGTCGGGCGCCGTCAAGTGGACGGCGACGCGCGTGGACCTCGTGTTCGGCTCGAACTCGATCCTGCGTTCCTATGTCGAGGTCTACGCGCAGGACGATGCCAAGCGGAAGTTCGTCGACGACTTCGTAGCGGCCTGGACTAAGGTCATGAATGCCGACCGCTTCGACCTTGCCTGAGGCGGCTGCGGCGCCGTGCCGATGACGGGCCCGCCGATCCCTGATCCGGATCGGTGGGCCTTTCATTTCGGGGGGCGCCGAAGCATCGGCCTTCCCGCTGCGGTAGGTTCGGGCCATGCAGAGCGGAACCGCAACCCGACCCTTCTTCGGCTGGCATGTCGTCGCCGGCGCCTTCGTTCTGGCCGTGTTCGGCTGGGGCCTCGGCTTCTACGGCCCGCCGGTCTATCTGCAGGCCGTGCGCGAGCGCACGGGTTGGCCGATCTCGCTCGTCTCGGCGGCCGTGACCGTCCATTTCCTCGTCGGCGCGCTTGTCGTGGCCGCACTTCCGCGGCTCTACCGCCGCTTCGGCCTGCCGGTCGTGACCGTTGCGGGTGCCTGCGGGCTTTCGCTGGGGCTCCTCGGGTGGGGGCTGGCGGCCGAACCGTGGCAGCTCTTTGCGGCGACACTGTTGACCGGGGCGGGATGGGTGACGATGGCCGCGGCGGCCGTCAACGCCATCGTCTCGCCGTGGTTCGTCCGCCTGCGGCCGAGGGCGCTTTCGACGGCCTATAACGGGGCAAGCGTCGGCGGCATCGTCTTCTCGCCGCTTCTGGTCTTCCTGATCGGCCGGTATGGCTTTTCGGCTGCGGCTGCGACGGTCGGGTTCTGTGCCGTGGCGGTCGTTGCCTTCCTTTCGCTGCGCGTATTCCGGCCGACGCCGGAATCCCTCGGCCAGCTGCCGGACGGCGGCGAAGTGGTGGCCGGGCCCGCGGCAGCGCCGGGGGCGGGCGCGCCACCCCTGCCGGGGGGCCTGCTGCTGCGCGATGCGCGATTCCGCACGCTTGCGGCGGGCATGGCACTGGGTCTTTTCGCGCAGATCGGCCTTGTTGCCCATCTCTTCTCGATGATCGTGCCGGCGCTTGGGTCCGCGGGGGCTGGCACCGCTATGGGTCTCGCGACGGCATCGGCCATTGCGGGCCGCACGGCCTTCGGATGGCTCATGCCGGCGGGCGCCGACAGGCGGCTCGCCGCGGCCGCCAGCTATGCGCTGCAGATCGGCGGCATCCTCGTGCTTTTCCTTTCGGGATTTGCAAGCCCGGCCCTGGTCGTCGTCGGCGTCGCGCTTTTCGGCTTCGGTATCGGGAACGCCACTTCGCTGCCGCCCCTGATCGCGCAGGGCGAGTTCGATCGCGCGGACGTGCCGCGTGCGGTGGCGCTGATCGTGGCAATCGCGCAGGCCGGTTATGCATTCGCGCCCGCCGTCTTCGGCCTGCTGCGCGACCTGACAGGGTCGGCCGAGCCGGTCCTCTACCTTGCCGCCGCCGTCAAGCTCGCCGCGATCGCCGCGTTCCTCGCCGGGCGCGGGGCGCGTCAGTCCCTGTCGGGTGCGCCCAGCGGGAACAGGTGACGGTAGGGGCGCCCCTCGTCGACCGCGCGCGCGAAGGACGGCCGGGCGAGGAGGCGCGCGCGGTAGGCACGCAGGTTTTCATGCCCTGCGGGCAAGGCGTGGCACCAGTCCGCGTAGAACAGGGCAGGTGCCGCCGCGCAGTCCGCAAGCCCGAATTCCGCGCCCGCCGCCCACTGCCGGCCGGCCAGCTTCGCGTCGAGCCACGCATAGATCGTGTCGAGTTGCGTGCGGGCGGCCGCAACGCCGAGCGTGTCGCGCGCATCGGCCGGCCGCAGCGCGTCGAAGACGATCTTCTGCATGGGCGTCATCACGTAGTTGTCGAAGATCCGGTCCATCAGGCGCGCCTCGATCGCCGCGCGCGGGTCCGCCGGCACGAGCCGGCGCGGGCCCGGATGCACGAGATCGAGATGCTCGATGATGATGGTCGATTCCAGGATCGCCGTGCCGTTGTCGACGAGGACGGGCATGCGCTTCATCGGCCAGAGTGCCGCAAGCGCCGCGACGGACGCGGGGTTCCCGAATTCAACCGCGCGGAACTCGAACTTCGTTCCCGCTTCGTAGAGGGCCGTCAGCACCTTCTGGCAATAGGACGACAGCGGGTGGGCATGGAGGACGAGAGACATCTGCATTCTCCTCAGCGCACGCGCCTGTAGTGGATGATCGCACTTCCCGTGTCGAGCCGGCGGACATCGACCGTCTCCAGCTCGAGCGGCGGCAGGCCGTCGGCGAACAGGCGCTTGCCGTTCCCGAAAATTGTCGGCGTCACCATGATGCGGTACTCGTCCGGCAGGTCGTGCGCGACGAGGCTGTGCGCAAGACCGGCGCCGCCGAAGGAGAAGATGTCGCCATCGACTTCCGCCTTGAGCCGCGCGACGGCGCCCGCAACATCGCCGCGCATGAGCCGCGCGTTCCAGCCCGGATTGCCTTCGAGCGTGGTCGAAACGACCGTCTTCGGCAGCCGGTTCATCGTGCCGGCATAGGCGATCGATGCCGCGATGCTTCCCGGATCGGTCTCCGCCGCCTGCCAGAATTCCCGGTTGAAGAGGAAGTTCCGGCGTCCATAGAGCAGATGGCGCGCGCGGCCAAGGCCCGCCAGCGACCAGTGCTTCTCGACCTCGTCCGACCAGGGTGGCGGCCGGAACTGGCCGTCGGCCCCCTCGGTGCGGCCATCGAGGCTCGTGAACATCGCCAGGACGAGGCTTCCCATGACATCCCCCAGACCAGTTTCAATCTGCAACCGGTTGAGGTTTACCGAAACCGATCCTATATTGCAACCGGTATTCAGGGGCGGGTCCAGAACGATGAAAGCCGGGCACCGGTCGGGCTGTCCGATCAATCTAACGCTGGAGATGATCGGCGATCGCTGGAGCCTGATCGTCATCCGCGACGTGATGTTCGGCAACCGGCGGCACTTCCGCGAACTCCGGCGTGGCTCCGAGGAGAAGATCGCCTCGAATATCCTCGCCGACCGGCTCAAGCGGCTCGTCCAGCTCGACCTGCTGAGCCGGCGCGACGATCCGAGTCACGCGCAGAAGGCGATCTACAGCCTGACCGAATCCTCGATCCAGCTCGTGCCGGTCTTCGCCCAGCTCGGTGCCTGGGGGCGCCGCCATACGCCGGTTTCGCGCGAGCTCTCGATCCGCGCGCGGCTGCTGGAGGAGGGCGGGCCCGCCATGTGGAAGGATTTCATGGCCGAATTGCGCGCGATCCATCTCGGCGCGCCGCAGCCGGCGCGCTCCGTCTTCGGCGAGCTCCAGTCGGCCTACTTGCGCGAAGTCGCGCGGGGCGCGCGCGCCGCGGGAACGCGCCGGTAGTCGTCCGACAGGCGCTCGATATCGGCCTCGTCGAGGACGGGACCGTGCTGGATCTCGATCAGCGTCAGCGGAACCTTCCCGTCGTTGGCAAGCCGGTGGACCATCTGCACGGGGATGTCGACCGCTTCGCCCGCGCGCACGCGCCTGTTCCGCGTGCCCAGCGTCACGGTTCCGCTGCCCTCGACGATGAACCAGTGCTCGGCCCGGCCCGAATGGCGCTGCAGTGACAGGCGTTCGCCGGGCATCACGACGATCCGCTTGACGACGAACGCGTTGTCGAGATCGACGACCCGCCACGTGCCCCATGGCCGCTTGCCGGAGGCGCCGCGCCGATACGTGTTGCGGGGCTGCGATGCGTTCGTGCCGTGTCTTGCCATTCTGCCTATCCGTCCTCGTTGCCCACGATCCGGCCGGCCAGCGCGCGGATCTCGCGCGGCTGGAACGGCTTGTCGACCAGCGGGATGCTCGCCTCGGCCAGATCGCCGGTCAGGCTGCCGCCAAGCGTGTCGCCGCTGACGAAGACGAACCGTGCGGCAAGCCGCGGATGGCGCCGGGCGATCTCGCGATAGAGGGCAGGGCCATCCATGCCCGGCATCCGAAGATCGCTGAATACGGCATCGTACCGGGTCTGCGCGATCAGCGCCAAAGCCTGCCGACCGTCATGCGCGATGTCGACCTCGGCACCGGTGTCCTGGAGGATTTCGGCAAGCGTGGCGGCGATTCCCGGCTCGTCGTCCACGACCAGGATCCGTCGGGTGCCGGCGTGCACCGCCTGCGTTTCGCCGGCGGCCTGTCCGGTGGCTTTGGCCGGCATCTTGCCTGCCGGCAGCTCGAAGGCGAACTGCGCGCCGCCGCCCGGCGCGTCGCCGACCGAGATCGTGCCGTCATGGCCTTCCACGATGCCGCGGCAGACCGAGAGTCCGACGCCGGTGCCCACGCCCTCGGGCTTCGTGGTGAAGAACGGTTCGAAGATGCGCTCGCGGATCTCCGGCGGAACGCCGGACCCGTTGTCGGCGATCTCGACGCGGATCCGGTCGCCGGTCGCGACCGGCATGGCGCAGACGCGCAGGCGCCGCGGCGCCGGCCTTTCGGCCAGGGCCTGCTGGGCGTTGACGACGAGGTTCGAGACGACCTGGCTCAGCTGGTCGGCATCGCCCATGACCTGCGGCATATCCGGCGGGAAGTCGCGCGTGACCTCGATCCCGGCGGAACGCAGGAGATAGCCGAGCAGGTCGAGCGTACCGTCGATCACGGCGCCGATATCGACCGGCGCGCGTTCAGGGGCCTTGCGCCGTGCCATCGCGAGGAAGGTGCGGACGATCCGCGCGCAGCGGTCGGCTGCGGCGGCGATGCGGCGGGCGCGCTCGACCGTCTTCGGGTCGCCGGCGCCCGATTCCAGGAGCGAGGCCTGGCCCACGACGATCGCGAGCGGGTTGTTGAGCTCGTGCGACACGCCGGCCAGCAGCGAGCCCAGTGCCGCCATTTTTTCCGACTGGTGCAGCGCCTCGCGCTGGCGTGCGATCTCGGCTTCCGCGCGTCGGGTCTGGGTCAGGTCGACAAGCGCGCCGACGGTGCAATCGACGCCCTCGTAGATGATGCGCCGGGCGGTGACCGCGCACGGGAAGGTCGATCCGTCGCGGCGCCTGAACTGGTATTCGGCCGCATCGACCCGCCCGACGGGTTCGATGCGCGAGAGGAAATCGAGGCGGTCTTCGGGGTTCGCCCACAGGTCGAGCGCCCGCGTGCCCACGACCGAGCCTTTCTCGGCGCCGAGAAGGTCGTCGACCGGCGGGCTCGCGTAGCGGATCGTCCCGCCCGCGATCTCGACGACGACGACCGGCACGGGATGGGACTGCGCGACGACGCGGAAGCGCTCCTCGCTCTCGCGCAGCGCGGTTTCCGACAGGCCCCGCTCGATTGCGAGGCCGACGAACGAGGCGACGGCGCCCAGCGTGTCGATTTCCGTCGGCGTCCAGTGGCGTTCGGCATCGCACTGGTCGAACCCGACGGTGCCCCACCACGTCGCGCCCGCCATGACCGGCATGCGGAGAACCGACCGGAGCCCGAGACCGGAGAGGAGCCGGCGCTTTTCCGGATCGAGATTGCGCACGTCGCAGATGATCCGCTCGCCCGTTCCCAGCTTCTCGCGCCAGTCGGCGAACGCCTCGTGCGCGAACGGGCGCTCGCGCGTCGGCACGCTGCCCGCAAGCGTCGGGACGCCGTCGGCGGTCCACTCGAACACGTCGTCCTGGACGAAGCGGCCGGCATCGATGCTGTTCCGGCCGAGCTTGACGCGGCTCACGCCCATAACCTGCCCGATTTCGCCCAGCAGCCATTCGACCGCCGCCCGCCAGTCGGAGTTGCCGAGCAGCCGCGTCGTCGCGGCGTTCAGCACTGTCAGCGCCGCTTCCCGCCGCTTTAGATCGGTAATCGACACGCGGAACATGACGGTCCCGCCGTCCGACATCTTCCGGTCGATAAGCCGGATCCAGCTTCCGTCGGTCCGCTGAACGTCGACCGGCTCGCTCTGTCGGCGGATGCGCGCGACCCGGTCGGCGACATGCTGTTCGATGTCGCCTGAGACGACCCGGCTCATTCCCGTCGACACCATCGCGCGCACGAGCGCCTCGAAGGTCGTGCCTTCCTTCAGGAAATCGCGGATCGGCTCGTAGATCTCCCCGTAGCGTCGGTTCCACGAGACAAGCCGCTCCTCGCCGTCGAGTAGCGCGAAGCCTTCCCCGAGCGCTTCCATCGCCTCGGCGAGCCGGTTCTGCTCGTGCACGGCCTTGCGGGTCGCCAGCGCGCGATCGGTCACGTCGATATAGAGGACAACGAACCCGCCGCCGGCGATCGGGTTGCGCTTGATCTCGATGTAGCGCCCCTGGCGCGTCAGGCGCGAAAAGTTCGCCGCCTCGTCGAACGAGGTGGCGCCGCTCGCCTCGCGGACGGTCTGCAGCCCGTTGGGGCCGAACTCGCCCCGGTTGGCCTGGAACATGAGGATGTCGACGAAGGCCGTGCCTGCACCTGCAAAGTGCGCCGGCAGGTCGAGGAATTCGAACGCGCGCGCGTTCCAGGCGACGAGCCGGTGGTCGCGGTCGAAGACCATGATCCCGTCCGGCAGGGCCGCGAAAGCGGCCGCCATCGCTTCTGTGCGGTCCGTCGCCATTCCGGCGCGTCCTCCGTATGCCTGCAATCCCAATCGCATAACGGGGGGCAAATAGGAAGAGGTGCTTGCCACTTCCGGTCGGCACGCTAAGGTCAGGCCAACCTGCCGAGCGGAGATTTCCGGGAAGGAATCGGGATGGCGAAATCGGATGAAGACTGGCGGCGCGAACTGACGCCCGCGCAATACGAGGTTCTGCGCCGCCACGGCACCGAGCGTGCGGGAACAAGCCCGCTCAACGGCGAGCACCGCAAGGGCCGGTTCCTTTGCGCGGGCTGCGGCACAGCCCTGTTCGCGTCCGATGCCAAGTACGAGAGCGGCTCGGGCTGGCCCAGCTTCCACTCGCCGCTGCCCGAAGCGGTGGAAACGTCGGTCGACCGAAAGTTCTTCATGACGCGCACCGAGGTCCATTGCCGCGCGTGCGGCGGCCATCTCGGCCATGTGTTCGACGATGGCCCCGAGCCGACGGGCCTGCGCTACTGCATGAACGGCGTGGCGATGAAGTTCGAGCCTTCGGCCGACTGAGGGTCCAGCGCCGCCGTTCCCGCGACCTCGCGCACCAGCTTCGACAGGACGGCATTGGTGAAGGCGGCAAAGCCCTGCGCGACGACAAGGAACGCGCCGGGGCCGCCGATGACCTCGTCCTGGTAGTGGTCGACGAGACCCTCGTCGGGAGGCCGCCCGAAATCGGGATTGCCGGTCACGATTGGAAGGCCGTTGATCGTGATGCCGCGCGCCACGGCATCGTCGCGCGCCGCCCATGCAGGGCGGCCCTGGTTGTTCCGGCCGTCGCCTGAAACGTCGATGACGCGGCGCGCGGTCTCGAAGCCGCTGTCCTCGAGCATGGCGACCGCGAAATCGATGGCGCCGCTGATCGACGTGCGGCTTGCCGGCTGCGAGGGCACCGCCGCGATCCTGTCCACGAATGCCTGCGCGCTCGCCCGGTCACGGATGACGGTCCACCCGGCGACGATCTTGTTGTGCCAGTTGCCCGCCCACTCCATGTAGGCGACCGCGATGGCGCGGTTGGGGCCGCCGGCAATCGCCTGCAGGACGCGCGGATGCACCAGCGCGTCGAAATAGCCCTGGCGCTGGAGTTGCGCTTCGTCGGCGTCAACGCTGTAGGAAACGTCGACGGCGAGCACGAGCGTGAGATCGACCGGCTCGGCGCGCGCGCCGGGTGTCCCGCAAAAGAAAAGAAGAAAGGCGAAGGCTGCGGCACGAACGAATTTCGTTGCGTGCCGCATGCCTGTCACGCAGGGCGCCAGGGTTCGACGAAGTCGCCGGGGCCAAGCACCCGCTGGGGCGGTTCGTCGCGGCGCCTGTCATAGTCGGGCTGGGGGAAGTCCTGCGAACCGTAACCGGAATCGGGATAGCCATCCCGGTCGTCGCCGGGACCCATCGGATAGGGGGCCGGCGCGAATTCGGCGGGGCCGGGAGCCGCCGCAAGAACGCGCAGGGCGACGCCCTCGAAGCCGCGCTCGGTCTTCACATAGTCGATCTCGACCGGCATGCCGGCATGCTGGGTCGTCGCGATCCCCGCCGTCTCGAGCAGGCGGGCGGGAAGGTAGATGTCGCGGCCGAGCGAAATCTCCGGCGTGGCGAAGCCGAAGCCTTTTTGCGGATTGAAGAACTTGATCGTCGCGCGGACAGTCTGCGCATCGCCTTGCGCCGGGCGCTTGACCTCGCCCTGCGGCTTCCAGCCCACGCGCTCGAGATTCTCGGGCGTCGCCGCGGTCGCCAGTTTCAGGATCTCCTGGCAGGCGAAACCCTTCGCGACCGGCACGATCATCAGTTCGGTGTCGAGGCCCGGCTTCAGCATCCGCGCGACGGCCGGATCGAGACGGTTGGAATGCACGAAGACCTCGCGCCCGTCGTCAAGCAGGATGAAGCCGAAGCCCTTGGCGTGGTTGAACCACTTGACCACGCCGTGGATCGGCCCCTCGGCAGGGCGAGGCGGCGCTGCCGGGCGGGCGGCCTCGGCGGGTGGGGGCTCCGCGGGCTGGGCCGGCTGGACTGGCGGTGCCGCGCGCGCTGCCGACGCCGGCTTGGCCGGGCGCATCAGGAAGGCGGGCTGGAACTCGTTGTCGGCTTGAGGGGCGTTGTCGCGCGGCGATTTACGATTCATGAAGTCCGTCGAATATCGGGATTGAATGACTTGATTTGCGGGATTTGGCGGCCTGTCAGGCCATCGGATTTATCTGCATCCAAACGAATTGTAACCTTCAAATTGCCATTCCGGCGCGCAAAGTTCAAACGGAATTGACCGTAAACGCGGTGCCGTGCATCTTCCTGCCGCCCTGCCCAAATTCGAGGCGCAAGAAATCTTGAACCGAATATTTGCCGATCTGCCGACGACGATTTTCGAGGAAATGTCGGCGCTGGCCCGAACCCACGACGCGATCAATCTCGGCCAGGGATTTCCGGACGATCCGGGGCCGGAGGACGTGCGGCAAAAGGCCGCCCAGGCCGTCGTCGACGGGTGGAACCAGTATCCGCCGATGATGGGCTTGCCGGAGCTGCGCGACGCGGTGGCCCGGCACTACAAGGCGCATCAGGGGCTCGACATCGACCCCGCCAGCGAGGTCATGGTGACCTCGGGGGCGACGGAGGCGATCGCCGGGGCGCTTCTGGCGACCGTCACGCCCGGCGACGAAGTCGTTCTGTTCGAACCCGCCTACGATGCCTACCTGCCGCTGGTGCGCCGGGCGGGCGGTATCCCGCGCATCGTGCGGCTGTCGCCGCCGGACTGGCGCTTCGATGCCGCAGCGCTTCGCGCGGCGATCGGCCCGCGGACCCGTGCCGTGCTGTTCAACAACCCGCTCAATCCGGCGGGCTGCCTCTACGATGCGGGCGATCTCGCCGTCCTCGCCGCGGCACTCGACGGGAGCGAGGCAGTCGTCATCTCGGACGAGGTTTGGGAGCATGTCGTATTCGACGGCAGACGCCATGTCTCGGTGCTGGCGGTTCCGGGTCTGCGCGAGCGGAGTGTCAAGATCGGCTCGGCCGGAAAGATCTTCAACCTGACGGGCTGGAAGGTCGGTTTCGTCGTTGCCCCGCCGGCGGTAATGCGCGTCCTCGCCAAGGCCCACCAGTTCATCACCTTCACGACGCCGCCGAACCTCCAGACCGCCGTCGCCTATGGCCTCGGCAAGCCGGCCGCCCATTTCGAGGCGATGCGCCACGACCTCCAGGCGCGCCGCGACCATCTGCAGAAGGGCCTGTCGGCTGCGGGTTTCTCGGTACTGCCGAGTGCCGGGACCTATTTCATCAATGTCGATCTGGCACCGCTCGGCGTGTCGGACGATGCGGCCTTCTGCCGCCGGATGGTCGCGCAGGCGGGCGTGGCCGCGATCCCGGTCTCGGCTTTCTATTCGCAAGACCACCAGCGCTCCGTGGTTCGCTTCTGCTTCGCGAAGAAGTACGAAACGCTCGATGCCGCCATCGAGCGCGTTTCGGGCGCCGTCGCGCGGCTTGCGCGTGCCTGACCGGGACAGCGGTCAGGTCAGGCCGCCGTCGGCGTGGACGATCTGGCCGGTCACATAGGAAGCCGCAGGCGAGGCGAGGAACGCCACGACTGCCGCTATTTCGGCGGGCTCCGCCCGGCGGCGCATGGGGATTGCCGCCTCGAGCCGGGCGATCGCCTCGGGCGACAGCGCACTCTTGCGGCCCGGATCCTTCTTGGTGAGGCCGGGGGCGACGGCATTGACGCAGATCCCCTCCGGCGCAAGTTCCGCCGCCAGCGTGCGGACAAGCGCCTCGAGTGCCGCGCGGCCGGCCGCCGACGCAGCAAAGAGGCCAAGATCGGTGCGCACGACATGCGCGACATAGGACGAGACCGCGACGATGCGCGGCGCCGGGCTGGCCCGAAGCAGCGGGAGAAGGGCCTGGGCGAGATCGAGGAACGTCTGGGCGGACAGCCGGCTTGCCGCCGTCAGGCGGGCGGCGTCGAGCGTGCTTGCCTCGCCGCGATCGGCCCGGCCGGCCGCAGCCACCAGCGCATCCAGCCTTCCGAAGCGCGTGCGGACGAGCTCGGCGAGGGCGGAGGCCGCGCCGCCATCCGACAGATCGCCGACAAGTGTTGCGATCTCCGCGCCCTTGTCGCGCGCGGCACTTGCCGTTGCTTCCAGACCCGTCGCATTGCTGCCGGTGTGGAGTATCAGTGCCGCGCCGGGCATCGCCAGCGCGAGCGCCGTGGCGCGGCCGATGCCGCTTGCGGCACCTGTAACGACGCTCGTGCGTCCATGCATGCCTGTCATCGCGCCAAGATAATGGAATTGGGTGCGTTGGCGAACTATCCTCCTCGCCCCTCCCGCAATTAAGTCGGATTTCCGCCCATGAACGCGATCGACCCTGCCGCCCGGATGGCCCTTGCCAAGTTCGCCGTCGGGCAACCCGTCCCCCGGTCGGAGGACCCGCGGCTGCTGCGCGGCGAGGGCCGCTACACCGACGACATGAACCTTCCCGGTCAGGCCTTCGCCTTCATCGTGCGCAGCCGCAATGCGCATGGCGTCATTCGGGGCATCTCGACGGAAGCGGCAAAGGCGATGCCGGGCGTCCTCGGCGTCTGGACGGGTGCCGATCTCGCCAAGGCGGGCTATGGCGGGCTCAAATGCACGATGGCCCTCAAGAACCGCGACGGATCCGCGATGAAGATGCCGCCGCGGCCGGCGCTGGCGACCGACAAGGTTCGCTATGTCGGCGATCCGGTGGCATTTGTCGTCGCCGAGACGGCCGTGCAGGCGAAGGACGCGGCCGAGGCGGTGGAGCTCGATATCGAGGAACTCCCGGCCGTCACCCGTGCGAGCGAGGCGCTGCTGCCCGGCGCGCCGCAAATCCACGCCGAAGCGCCGGGCAACGTGTCGCTCGATTTCCACCACGGCGATTCCGAGAAGGTCGCGGCCGCCTTTGCGGGCGCGGCACATGTCGTGCGCGCCGACATGGTGAATTCCCGCGTCGTCGTCAGCGCGATGGAACCGCGCGCGGCAATCGCCAGCTTCGATGCGCCCGGCGGCCGCTGGACGCTGAATGTGGGCAGCCAGGGCGTGTTCGGGCTGCGCAACTCGATCGCCGACGACATTCTCAAGGTTCCGCACGACAAGGTGCGCGTGCTGACGGGCAATGTCGGCGGGTCGTTCGGCATGAAGGCGCAGGTCTACCCGGAATATGTCTGCCTGTTCCATGCCGCGCGCGCGCTCGGGCGGCCCGTGAAGTGGACCGACGAGCGCTCGGACAGTTTCCTTTCCGACATGCATGGTCGCGACGGCGAGGTGACGGGCGAACTGGCCCTCGACCGCGACGGCCGCTTCCTTGCCGTGCGCATCACGGGCGTGGGCAATGTCGGCGCCTATCTCGCGCAGGTGGCGCCGATCCCGCCGGCGCTCAATATCGCGAAGAATCTCGTCGGCCAGTACCGCACGCCGCTCATCGAGGTCGCGATCAAGACGGTGTTCACCAACACGACCGCGATCGGCCCCTATCGAGGTGCAGGCCGTCCGGAAGGGAACTACTACATGGAGCGGCTGATCGACATCGCGGCCGCCGAAACGGGCATCGACCGCGTCGACCTGCGCAAGCGCAACCATATCCGCCCGGAAGAGATGCCGTGGAATGCGCCCTCCGGCATGACCTATGACAGTGGCGAATTCACCGCCCAGATGGATCAGGCGCTTGCACTGGCCGACTGGTCGGGCTTCGCGGCACGCAAGGCGGAGAGCCGCGCGCGCGGAAGGCTGCGCGGCCGCGGGATCGGCGCGTTTCTCGAGGTGACCGCACCGCCGCAGAAGGAGATGGGCGGTATCCGCTTCGGCAAGGACGGCAGCGTGACGATCGTGACCGGAACGCTCGACTACGGGCAGGGCCATGCCTCGCCGTTCGCGCAGGTCCTCGTCGAACGGCTCGGCGTGCCGTTCGAGAGCGTGCGTCTGGTCCAGGGCGACAGCGATCTGCTGATCGCGGGCGGCGGGACCGGCGGCTCGAAATCGATGATGGCGAGCGGGGCCGCGATCGTCGAGGCGAGCGCCAAGGTCGTCGAGGCCGGGCGCCGGATCGCGTCCGTGGCGCTGGAGGCGGCGGAAGCGGATATCGAGTTCGCTGCCGGACGCTTCTCGATCGCGGGCACGGACCGGTCGATCGGAATCATGGATCTCGCGGCGCGCATCCATGCGGGCATGAAGCTTCCCGAAGGCGTGCCCGCCACGCTCGATGTCGACCATGTCTTCGACGCGGCGCCGTCGGCCTTCCCGAACGGGTGCCACATCGCCGAGGTCGAGGTCGATCCCGACACGGGCGTGGTCGAGGTCGTCAAGTACACGGCCGTCGGCGATTTCGGCACGGTCGTCAATCCGATGCTCGTCGCGGGCCAGGTGCATGGTGGCGTGGTGCAGGGGATCGGTCAGGCGCTGATGGAAAGCGTGCGCTACGACGAACATGGCAGCGTGCTGACGGGGTCTTACATGGACTACGCGATGCCGCGTGCGCCGGATGTGCCGTCCTTCACGACGGACTATCACTCGGTGCCGGCGCGCACGAACCCGCTTGGTGCCAAGGGGTGCGGCGAGGCCGGATGCGCCGGCGCGCTGCCGAGCGTGATGAATGCGCTGGCCGACGCTCTTTCGGAGTTCGGAATCCGCCACATCGACATGCCTGCCACGCCTTCGCGCGTGTGGGCGGCGATCCGCGCCGCGCGAAAATAGGACCCTCCGCAACGGGCGAAGATCGGGCTTGCCGAACCTACATCGGTATGTTTGTCTATACCGATGGACAAAGTCGAAGCGGATGGAACGCTCGCACTTCTGCCGGGAGGGGAACTGGACCGTGAATCCCCCCTGCCGCTGCATGCCCAGATCCGCCGGCGCCTGATGTCGGCCATCGCGGCCTGGCCTTCGGCCGAGCTGCGCTTCCCGACCGAGGAATCGCTCAGCGACCATTTCTCCGTCAGCCGGATGACGGTCCGCAAATCGCTCGACGAACTCGTGCGCCGCGGCTACCTGCGCCGGCGGCGGCAGGCCGGAACGTTCGTCGAATTCGGCAAGATGGAAGAGCGTTTCACGCCGGCGATGGATTTCATCGATCAGTGGGCGGGAAGCGGCCGGGCCATCTCGTTCCGTCTCCTGGCGTTCGCCCACCGGCCGGCGCCCGAGGCCGATGCGGTGGCGCTCGACGTGGCGCCGGACCTGCCCGTTCTGTCGATCAAGCGGCTGCGTCTGGCCGGCCTCGTTCCGGTCTCGCTCGACTACCGCTACATAGCGCCCCCGTTCGCCGATGCCGTCGGCCGGCGCGATGCCGCGAGCGGATCGCTGCTCGATGCCCTTCGCCGCAGCGTCGTCATGGCGCGCGCCACAATGCGCATCGAGGCGACGGCCGCGGAAGGTGCGGTCGCCAAGGCGCTCGACGTCGCCGCGGGCGAGCCCGTCCTTTTCCGCCGTCTCCACTACCGCGACGCGGACGGCAGGCCCGTCATGTCGGGTCATTCCTTCTATCGGGCCGATCAGGCCCGCTACGTCGTCGACATTCCCATCGCATCGGCCGCAACCCCGGAAAGGAAAACGAAGCCATGACCAATCGCTTCCATCGCCGCACCGTTCTCGGCGGCATTCTCGCGGCCCCGTTCGTGTCGCGCGCGAACGCGCAGGCGGCCACCTTCAAGGTCGGCACTATCCTGTCGGTGACCGGCCCGGCCGCGTTCCTGGGCGAAGACATGCGCGCGGGCGTCGAGCTCGCGGTCGAGGAGATCAACGCCGCCGGCGGCATCGGCGGCCGCAAGATCGAGTGGTTCTTCTACGACGGCGAGAGCCAGACCCAGCGCGCACTCAACGCCACACGCCGCCTCCTGTCGCAGGACAAGGTCGATGCGATCGTCGGCGGCGGCAGCATGAGCGGTATCGCCGTGGCGATGGCGCCGATGTGCGAGCAGGCGGGCGTGCCTTTCATGTCGACCGAGGGCGCGATGAGCATCATCGAGCCGGCCAACGAACGGCGCTTCTCGTTCAAGAGCACGGCGGACGACGACCAGGTGCTCGAGCGGCTTGCCGCGTGGTGCATCAAGACCAACCAGAAGAACGTTGCGCTCGTGGCCGACAATTCCGGATTCGGGCAGAGCGCCGTCGAGCAGATGAAGATCGTCGCCCAGCGCCGCGGCCTCAACGTCACCTACGAAAGCTTCAACCCCGCCGACACCGACCTGACCGGCCAGCTCACGCGCGTGCGCGCATCGAACGCGCAGGTCGTGGTGTGCTGGACGGTGGCGCCTGTAGGCGTGGTGTTCCTGCGTCAGGCCCGGCAGCTCGGCATCAAGGGCCGCCTCGTGCACAGCTACGGCTTCGTGTCGCAGCGCTACATGGATCTGGCCGGCGATGCGGTGCAGGACCTGCTCCTGCTCTCGGTCAAGTTCCCGGTCGGCGACCAGCTTCCGGCCAGCGATCCGGTGCGCCAGCCGATCGTCGATCTTTCGGGGCGTTTCCAGAAGCGGTACAATCGCGTTCCCAACCAGTTCGTCGGGCAGACCTACGACGCGATGAAGATCGTGGCCGAGGCGCTGAAGGCCGGCGGTCCGGACAAGGTCAAGATCCGCGACGCGCTTGAGAAGGTCCGCGGGTACAAGGGCGTGAGCGGCGTTTTCAACTTCAGCGCAGAGCGCCATTCGGGGCTGGGAAGCTCGGACGTTGTCCTGCTCGACTGGAAGAACGGCCGCTTCAATCTCGCGGACTACGCATAAATCGAGGAGGGGGCGATGCTTCTTTCCAGCGACATGACGCCGGCGCAGGCGACGGA
Source organism: Rhodospirillales bacterium (assembly GCA_016794025.1). GTDB lineage: Bacteria > Pseudomonadota > Alphaproteobacteria > CACIAM-22H2 > CACIAM-22H2 > Tagaea. The sequence continues at coordinate 21,983 of JAEUKX010000101.1, forward strand.
AATGGTCCACGGGCTGCTTGGCATGCCCGAGGACCGCTTCCCCGCCGACTTCGACACGGGCATCCCGCGCATTCGCGAGCTGTTCCATGCGGCCACGCGCAACCAGTGGGATCCGCGTGTCGACATTCCCTGGAACGAACTCGACCTCTCGAAATACACGGAAGAACAGCTTTACGCCGCCCGCCAGTACTGGAGCCGGCGCGCGTGGAGCGAGTACGGGGCGATCAGCGAGAGCCCCACGCTGCAGATCCGCTTCGGCGTCGAGCGCCGGCCGACGGATATGCAGCTCTTCTTCACGATCCGCAGCCAGGAGGAAACGCGCCACGCCGAGGTCTGCCACATGATGGCGGAGAAGCTCGGCGGCTACATCGAAAAGCCGGTCGTCCAGGCCTATCAGGGCAGCGTCGCCACGCATGGCGTGCGCAAGTCGGCGCTCGACACCTCGATCCCGCTCGAAGGCATCATCGCGGCACTCGTCTGCACGGCCGAGGAGATCGCCTTCGACGTCTTCCGGCACCTGATCGAGATTTCCCGCGATCCGGTAGCCAAGGCGATCTGCAAGGCGGTAATGCGCGACGAGGTCCGCCACTGCGCGTTCGGCTGGTATTTCCTCGAGCATGCGCTTGCCGAGGCGACGCCCGAGCAGAAGGCGCGCATCCGCGAGGCGGTCATCGTCATGATCGAGAAGGTGGAGCTGAACGGCTACCATTCGGCGTGGCTCGCGCCGCCGTCGCCCGCAAGCGAGGCCGAGGTGAATGCGGACAGGCTGACCTACGAGGCCGGGCTCGGCGCGACCGTCGAGGAGGCCGAGAAGCCGGTCTTCATCGACAGCATCAGGCGCGTGCGCGCGCGCATGGAAGCCTTCGGGATCGAGCTGCCGCCCTTCCGCCATCCAAAGCTCGGGACGATCTGAGCCATGGCGGACCTCAAGGAACCCGTCCCCGTTCTCGTCGAGCGGCGTTTCCCGCTGAAGCTGTCCGAGGCGGTTCCCGCGCTTCGCAAGCTCTACCATGAGAGCAAGTCGGACCGCTGGGACCCGCGGCGCGACGTGCCGTGGGACCGTCTCGATACGGCGCGGCTGACGCCCGAACAGCGCGCGGCCGGAGCGGCCACGTGGCGGCGGCGCGCATGGGTCGAGGGGACCGCGCTCATCGAGACGCCTGCACTTGTCGTCCGGTTCTGCATGGAGATCGGCCGCGAGGCCGAGACCCACATGTTCCTGACCGTCCGCAACACCGAGGAGGCCTGGCAGGTCGAGTCGTGCGACATGCTTGCGCGCGCGCTTGCCGGCGAAGGCGCCAGGCCGCCCGCGCGGCCTTCGACGGATGCCTATGCGGCCGTGTTCAACCGCTCGTCCCATCGTACGGCGTTCGACTCGCGTGTTTCGCTCGACGCGCAGATCGTGGCGACGTGCCTGTTCGAGGACGCGCTCGAGCGCGATCTTGCTGTCCTGCACCGCCAAAACGCGCAGGATCCGGCGATCGCCGCCGTCCTCGACCGGATGATCGCCGCAAAGACGCGTCATGCCGAGTTCGGGCGGATCTATTCCGCGCATCGTGCACCCGGCTGGACGCAGGCCGAGAAGGCCGAGATCGCAGAGCGGCTTGGCCAGCATGTCCGCGACGTGGAATTCGCGGGCTATCACCTGCCGTGCCTATCGTCCTCAGCGGCAGCCGAGGCGGCGGCCGATGCCGCCAGCGCCACGGCCGGTCTCGGGGCGGCGACGCCCCAAGCGGAAGGTGCCGTGCTGGGCAAGGTCCTCGCGGCAACCCGCACGTTCCTCGACGGCTACGGCGTCAAGCTCGAGCGCCTTTCGCACAAGGCACTCGGCGAGATCTGATGCCGGCGTTCGACGCGACGGCGCTCATCCAGGTCTTGATCGGCGGCATCGGCAACGGTGCCGTCTACGGGCTGGTCGGGCTCGGCTTCAGCCTCATCTACCGGTCGACCGGTGCGGTGAACTTCGCGCAGGGCGAATGGGTGATGCTTGCCGGTATGGCGGCAGCCGCCGGCTTCACGGCGCGCTGGCCGTTGCCGGTCGCGGCCGCGGCCGCCCTCGTGCTGGTCGCGGCGGTGGGGGTGCTCTCCTATCAGATCGGTGTCCGCCGCCTGCGCGATCCGGCACCGCTGCTCGTGACGATGGTCAGCATCGGGATCGCGATCTTCACGAAGGGGGTCGTGATGGTCACGCTCGGGAAGAACCCGAACGGCTACCCCGGCGTGTTCGGCGACGCGCTTGTGCGGATGGGGGCGGTCTCCGTGCCGGCCCAGACCCTGATCGTCATTGCGGCGTGCCTTGCCTTCGTCGCGGCCCTTCACCTGCTTTTTGCACGCAGCCGGATCGGGCTTGCCCTGCGGGCCTCGGCGGCCGACGCCGATGCCGCCGCCCTCGTCGGAATTCCCGTCCGCCGGATGGTCATGTTCTCCTTCGCGCTCGCGGCGGCGGCAGGGGCGGTGGCGGGCCTTGTCGTGACGCCGCTGACGCTGATTTCCTACGATCAAGGCACCATGCTCGGCTTCAAGGGCTTCAGTGCGGCGATGCTGGGCGGCATCGCCAGCCCGCTTGGCGCCGTCGCGGGCGGTATCGTGCTGGGCGCGCTCGAGGCCGTGTCGAGCTACCAGATATCGTCGCGCTTCAAGGATGCTGTCGCGTTCATCCTGTTCCTGCTCGTGCTGTTCGCGCGCCCGCACGGCCTGTTCGGCCGGCGGACCGGGGAGCGGGTATGAGCGGCCTGCCGCGCCTCAGGAGCCTCGCGGCGGTGTTCGCCCTGCTCGGACTCTGGCCTTTCTTCTCGCCCAACGACTACATCGCGCTTCTGGGCGTGGGCCTTCTTGTCAATGTCGGGCTCATCGCGGGGCTCAACCTGATTGCGGGATATTGCGGGCAGGTGTCGCTGTGCCACGCAGCCTTTTTCGGACTTGGCGCCTATGCCAGCGGCGTCCTGTGCGCGCGTCTTGGCGTGCCACCCGTTCTGGGCCTGCCGGCGGCGCTCTTCCTCGCCGGAGCGGCAGCCCTGGCGATCGGCCTGCCGTCGCTGCGGCTCCACGGCCACTATCTCGCGATGGCCACGCTCGGGTTCAACGCGATCCTGTCCGTCCTGTTCAGCGAACTCGTGTCCGTCACCGGGGGGCCGAACGGTCTTCTCGGCGTGCCCGGCTTCTCGCGGACCTTCGGCGCCTGGATCGATACGCCGTTCGGGCAGTTCTTCGTCGCGTGGATCTATGCGTTCGTGTGCATGGCGATTGTCCTGCGCCTGCTGCGCTCGCGTGCCGGCCGCGCGATGCGGGCGGTCGCCTTCAGCGAGCTGGCGGCGGGCGCGATGGGAACGGACACGGCACGCCTCAAGGTGACGATCTTCGTGCTGACGGCAATGATGGCGGGCGGCGGCGGGTGGGTTTACGTCCACGTGAACCAGTTCGCCTCGCCCGAGACGTTCGGCTTCCTGCGTTCGGTCCTTCTCGTCGCCGCGGTTGCCATCGGCGGGTGGGGGCGATTCTGGGGCCCCGTGCCCGGCGCGCTCGTCCTCACGCTCACGCCCGAACTTCTGGGGCGGCTGCACGATTTCGAAATGATTGTCTTCGGCGGCGCGCTTGTGGCTGTCCTGCTCGTCTATCCGGGCGGAATTTCGGCGGGTCTCGCGGCTCTCGGCCGGCGGTTCGTCCGGAGCGGCACATGACGGCGCTTCTCGAAATTTCCGGCATCAGCAGGAGCTTCGGCGGCGTTGCGGCCGTTTCGGACGTGCATCTGAGCGTGCCCGAGGGGTGTCTTGCCGCGGTCATCGGCCCGAACGGAGCTGGCAAGACGACGCTATTCAACGTGATCGCGGGTGTCCTTGCGCCAAGCGCCGGATCGATCCGCTTTGCCGGGCAGCCGGTCGACGACGTTCCCATGCATCGGCGCGTACGGCTCGGCATCTCGCGGACCTTCCAGAACCTGCGGCTGGTTCCCGACCTGACCGTTCTCGAGAATGTCCTCCTCGGATCCGACGCGCTGATGCCGGGCGGATTGCTGGGCGACGTTCTGGATTTCTCTTTCGGCCGCGGTCCGGCGCGCGCGGCGCGCGCGCGCGCTCAGGAATTTCTCGAACTGGTCGGGCTGGCAGGGCGCGCGGCCGATCCAGCCGGCGGCCTCGCCTATGGCGAGGGCAAGCTGCTGGAACTGGCCCGCGCGCTTGCGGCAAGCCCGCGGCTTGTCCTCCTCGACGAGCCCGCCGCCGGCCTTCCGCACGCCGAGGCCGAGCAGATGGCGGCCTTGATCCGCACGCTTCCCGCACGTGGCACGACCGTCCTTCTGGTCGAGCACAACATGCGTCTGGTCATGTCTGTCGCCGAGCGGATTCTCGTCATGGCGGGGGGGCGCACGATCGCGGAAGGCACGCCCGCCGAGATCGGCGCGGATCAGGCCGTCATCGAGGCGTATCTGGGGCGCGAAGAAGATGCGTGAGGCGCGATGCTCGAGATAGACGGACTTCGCGCCGGCTACGGCACCGCCGACGTGCTGCGCGGCCTCGACCTGCGCGTTCATGCGGCCGAGTGCGTATGCCTTCTCGGCGCGAACGGTGCCGGCAAGACGACGACGATGCGCGCGCTCGCGGGGCTTCTGCCCGCGCGCGGCGGCACGATCCGTCTCGACGGGCGCGACGTGACCCGGCTCGGCCCGGACGAACGGCTGGCGGCGGGGCTGGCGCTTGTCCCGGAGGGAAGGCGCGTGTTCGCCGGCCTGAGCGTGGTCGAGAATCTCGCCATCGGCGCTTATCTGCGCGCCGACCGGGTGGCCATCTCGCGCGACCGCGAGCGGGTGCTGGCGCTTTTCCCGCGTCTTGCGGAGCGGCTGTCGCAGGACGCTTCGACCCTATCCGGCGGCGAGCAGCAGATGCTCGCGATCGCGCGCGCGCTGATGTCCGCGCCGCGCGTCCTGCTTCTGGACGAGCCGAGCATGGGCGTCGCACCGATCGTCGTGCGCGACATCTTCCGGACGATCGCGGGGCTGGCGAAAGACGGCCTGACGATCCTGCTGGCCGAACAGAATGCGCGCATGGCGCTGAAAGTGGCGTCGTCGGGCGCCGTGCTGTCGGAGGGTGCGATCGCGGTGCGCGGCGAAAGCACCCATCTGCGCGCGGATCCATCGGTGAGGGAGGCCTATCTTGGCGCCTGACGGAATCGACCCGTCGCTCGAGCAGGAATACGCGCTTCGTGCACGCTATCCCGAGCGCGAGTCGATCTATGCGCGCATGCGCGGCGCGAGCGAGGATTTCCGGGCCCGGCAGCGAGGCCATGTCGAACTGGCCTACGGGCAATCGGCGCGCGAGCGGATCGACTTCTTTCCCGGCGGGCGCGAGGCGCCGCTCGTCGTCTTCATCCATGGCGGCTACTGGCGCGCGCTCGACAAGGAGACGTTCCTGTTTCTTGCGGCACCGCTGGTCGCCGCCGGATTCAGCGTGGCGATGCCCGGTTACGACCTCGCGCCCGGCATTTCGCTGGCCGCGATCGAGGCGCAGATCGGCGAGGCGCTTGGCCTGCTGCGGCACCGGGCGGGCGAACTTGCCTTCGATCCAGGCCGCGTCGTCCTTTCGGGCCACTCGGCCGGCGGCCAGCTTGCGGCGATGGCGATGCTGCGCGGATCGAGCGGTCTGGGCGTGCGCGGGCTGTTCGGTGTCAGCGGCGTCTACGACCTTCTGCCGCTGGTGGCGACGAGCGTGGGTGCCTCGATCCGCCTCGACCCGGAGACCGCGGCCGCCGCAAGCCCGATGCGCCTTGCCGGCCTGCGCGCGCAGGTTCCAGCGCGCCTAGCCGTCGGCGCGGACGAGACAGCCGGGTTTCGCGGGCAGTCGCACGACTTCGCGCGCGCACGGATCGAGGCCGGCGGCCAAGCGATCGTCGACGAGATTCCCGGAACAAACCATTTCACGGTTCTCGACCGGCTGTTCGAGGGCGACGGGCTCGCGTGGATCGCGGCGAGGCTGGCCGCGGTCGGCTGAGGCGCCCTACCGGCCCGGCGCGATGCGCGCGGCCGTGAACTTGAATTCCGGGATCTTGCCGAACGGATCGAGAGCGGCGTTCGTCAGCATGTTGGCCGGGGCTTCGACGAAGCAGAACGGCATATAGACCATTCCCGAAGGAACATCCGGATCGGCGCGCAGCTCCGCCGTGATATCCCCGTGGCGCGTCTCGATCCGGATCGGTTTGCCGGCCGCCAGACCGTGCCGCCGGATCTCTTCCGGGTTCATCGACGCGACGGCGACCGGTTCGAGCGCATCGAGGGCGGCCGAACGCCGTGTCATGGCGCCCGTATGCCAGTGTTCGAGCATCCGCCCGGTGCTCAGCACGAGGGGGTAGGCGGCATCCGTTTCCTCGCCGGGGCGCAGGAACTCGACCGGCACGATGCGCCCGCGCCGGCTCGGCGTCGGAAACCCGTCGTAGAAGATGATGTCGTGGCCGGCGTGGGCTTCGTCGTCAGCCGGATAGGTCGCAGCACCATCCCGTTCGATGCGCTTCCACGGCAGGCCGGCCAGCGAAGGCATCGCCGCGCGCATCTCCTCGTAGACGGATGCGATGTCCGGATAGCGCCAGTCGAGGCCCAGACGGCCGGCCATCTCGACGATCAGCGCCCAGTCCTGCCGCGCCTCGCCCGGCGGATCGATGACGGGGCGGCCGAGCTGGACCTGCCGGTTCGTGTTCGTGAATGTCCCGAGCTTCTCCGCGTGCGCGGAAGCCGGCAGGACCACGTCGGCGTGCCACGCGGTCTCCGTCAGGAAGATGTCCTGCACGACGAAGTGCTCGAGCTTTGCAAGGGCGGCGCGCGCGTGATTCTGGTCGGGATCCGACATCGCGGGATTCTCGCCCATCACGTACATCGCGCGGATCCGGCCGGCGGCGATGGCGTTTATGATCTCGACCACGGTCAGTCCGCGTTTGGGATCGAGTGACCGGCCCCAGCGTCGTTCGAAGTCGGTCCGGTATCCGGCGTTCTCGACGGGATGGTAATCCGGGTACATCATCGGGATGAGGCCGGCATCCGATGCACCCTGCACGTTGTTCTGGCCGCGCAGCGGATGGAGCCCCGTGCCCGGCCGCCCGATCTGCCCGGTGACGAGTGCAAGGGCGATCAGGCAGCGCGCATTGTCGGTTCCATGGATGTGCTGCGAAATCCCCATTCCCCAGAAGATGATCGAGCGCTTCGAAGACGCATAGAGCCGGGCAACCGTCCGCAGCGTCGCCGCGTCGATGCCGCAGACCGGCGCCATGCGCTCGGGCGAATAGTCGGCAACGCGCGCGGCGAGATCGTCGAAGCCGTCGACATGGCGTGCGACATACTCCGGGTCGTACAGCCGCTCGGCGACGATCGTGTGCAGCAGCGCATTCAGGAGCGCCACGTCGGTGCCGGGCTTGAACTGCAGCGCGTGCGTGGCAAGCCGCATCAGCGCCTGCCGCCGCGGATCGGCGACGATCAGGCTGGCACCGCGCTTGGCGGCCTGCTTGATGTAGCTGGCGGCGACGGGATGGTTCTGTTCGGGCCTTGCGCCGATGACGATGATGCAGTCGGCGTCGAGTGCCGCGGCGAAGGGCGCCGACACGGCGCCCGACCCGATCCCCTCGAGCAGGGCAGCGACCGACGAGGCGTGGCATAGGCGCGTGCAGTGATCGACATTGTTGGTGCCGAACCCCTGCCGGACGAGCTTCTGGAACAGGTAGGCCTCTTCGTTCGAGCCCTTGGCGGAGCCGAAGCCGGCCAGCGCGCCGCCGCCGTGGATGTCGCGAACGCGCGCGAGACCTTCGGCGGCCCTCGCCATGGCTTCTTCCCAAGTCGCCGGTCGGAAAACCTCCCAGGGGTTTGCCGGGTCCACGTGGATATCCGCACGCTTCGCAACGCCATCGCGGCGGATCAGCGGACGGGTCAGCCGATGCGGGTGATGGACATAGTCGAAGCCGAAGCGGCCCTTGACGCAAAGGCGGCTGTCGTTGGCGGGGCCATCCCGGCCATCGACCTTGACGATGCGGTTGCCCACCGTTCCGACGGTCGTCTGGCAGCCCACGCCGCAGAACGGACATAGCGTGTCAACCGTGCGCTCGGGTGCAAGCGTGCGCCGGCGTGCGTCGCCGTCCATGACGGACTTTTCGAGCAGCGCGCCCGTCGGGCACGCCTGCACGCACTCGCCGCAGGCCACGCAGGTCGATGCCCCCATGGGATCGGCGATGTCGAAGACCGGGCGCGTGTCGTGGCCGCGATAGGCCATGCCGATCACGTCGTTGACCTGCACCTCGCGGCACGCGCGTGCGCATAGTCCGCATGCGATGCAGGCGTCGAGGTTGACGGCAATTGCGGGGTGGCTGGCATCGTGGGTCGCTGCGCGGGCGTCGACCGGAAGCCGGCCGGCGCCGGCACCCGTCTTTTCGTGCCACGACCAGAACTCGGCCCGCGGGTCCGGCGAGTCATTCCGCGCCGGCATGTCGGCCGCGAGGAGTTCCAGAACCATCGCACGGGCTTTCTTCGCCCGTTCGCTGGCCGTCCGGACCTTCATTCCGGCCGCAGGCTTTCGGATGCAGCTTGCCGCAAGCGTACGCTCACCCTCGATCTCGCACATGCAGGCGCGGCAGTTCCCGTCCGGCCGGTAGTCCTTCGCGTCGCGGTGGCAGAGATGCGGGATCTCCACGCCTTCACGTTTTGCCACCTGCCAGATCGTTTCGCCGGCCGATGCCTCGACCTCGCGCCCGTCCAGATGGAAGCGGATCGCGCCAGTCATTCGCCGTCGCCCTCGAAAAACCGGAGGACGCTGCGCACGGGATTGGCTGCAGCCTGGCCGAGCCCGCAGATGGATGCATCGCGCATCACCGTTTCAAGCTCGCCGAGCAGCGCCTTGTCCCAGGTTCCCGAATCGACCAGCGCCTTCATCTTCTGGGTGCCGACGCGGCAAGGCGTGCACTGCCCGCAGGACTCGTCGCGGAAGAAGCCGATCAGGTTGGCGGCCGCCGCGCGCGGGTCGTCCGCCTGCGACAGAACGATGACGGCGTGGCTCCCGACGAACGCGCCTTGCGCGTCGAGCGTGCCGAAGTCGAGCGGCAGGTCGGCCAGACGGGCGGGCAGGATCCCGCCGGACGCACCACCGGGCAGGTAGCCCGAAAGGACATGGCCGGCCTGCATGCCGCCACAGAACTCGTCGATCAGTTCGCGGGCCGTGATGCCGGCCGGTGCGACCTTGACGCCGGGGGACGCGACGCGACCGGAGACCGAGAACGAGCGCCAGCCCTTGTGTCCGCGCCGGCCGGCCGCCGCGAAAGTGGCCGGGCCTTTCTCGAGGATGTCGCGCAGCCAGTGCAGCGTCTCGACATTGTGGTTGAGCGTCGGACGCCCGAACAGCCCGCGCTGCGCGATATAGGGTGGACGGTGGCGCGGCAGGCCGCGCTTGCCTTCGATCGATTCGATCATCGCGGACTCTTCGCCGCAGATATAGGCGCCCGCACCCCGGCGCAGCTCGACATGGCCAGGCGCAACGATGCCGGCGTGTTCCAGCGCCGCGATCTCGGCGCGAAGGATCCGGTGTGCGGCGGGATATTCGTCGCGCAGATAGATGTAGATTCGCTCCGCCTCCACCGCCCACGCGGCGACGAGCATGCCTTCGAGCATCCGGTGGGGATCGCTCTCGAGATAATGGCGATCCTTGAATGTTCCCGGTTCGCCTTCGTCGGCATTGACGGTCATCAGCCGGGGGCCGGGCTCGGCGCGCACGCTTGCCCATTTTCGGCCCGCAGGGAACCCGGCGCCGCCCAGTCCGCGAAGGCCCGCTTCGTTGAGCGTTGCGATGACCGTCTCGCGTGCGCTGCCGTCGGCCCGCAGGCGCTCGAGCAGCCGGTAGCCGCCACCGGCCCGATAGGCGTCAAGGCCGGCGTGGGGCGGGATTTCGGGTGCTGTCCGGCCTTCGGCTATCGCCGCGGCGATGTCCTCCGGTCCGGCACCGTCGATCGCGCGCCTGCCGAGCATGGCCGCCGGCGCGCTGGCGCACCGCCCGATGCAGGGAGCCATGAGCACGCGGACCTTCGCGGGGTCCGCGAGGGCGCGTGCGGCTTCGAGGAGTGCGGCGGAACCGCGCATCGCGCAGGGGAGCGAGCCGCACACTCGCAGCGTCAGCGGCGGCGGCGGGGTGTCTCCCTCCTTCACGATGTCGAAATGGTGGTAGAAGCTCGCCACCTCGAAGACCTCGGCTTCCGAGAGTCGCATTTCCTCGGCCAGGGCCTTCAGGTGCCGGGCGGAGAGATGTCCCTCGCCGTCCTGCAGCGCATGCAGATTCTCGATGAGATTGTCGCGCGCGCGCGGCGCCGCCCCGAGATGCCGGCGGACCTCTTCGAGTGCCGTTTCGTCCAGCGGCCGGCCTTTCGGTCCGCCGCGCCGGCCTGTGCGCTTGCTCGACATGGAACCCGCGTCTCTCCCCGACATTCTCCCGAGTTTCGGGACATTCGCGCGCCGTGGCAAGTGCACTTGGCGCCGCGCGATTGTGCGCGGCGGAGGTGCGTGCGAACATGCGCGGATGCGACGGTTCGGTGTCGTTTTTGCGCTATTTGCCTCCGCCTGCGCGCCCGTTTGCCCGCAGGGTCTCGCACCGGCTGCGTCGGTCGACCTCTATTTCGGGCGCGGCGGCATTTCGGATGCCGACTGGCGCGACTATCTTGCGCGCTCGCTCGTCGCCCGGTTTCCCGACGGCATGACCGTCTTCGATGCCGAGGGGCGCTGGCGCGATCCGAAAGCCGGCCGCGTCGAGGTCGAGGAAAGCCGGGTCGTCCGCCTCGTCCTGCCCGATGCACGGCGCGCCGACGGCGCTCTTTCCGCCGCTATCGATGAGTACCGGAAGCGGTTCGCGCAGACATCCGTCCTGCGGGTCGAGCAGAATGTCTGCCACGCGTTCTGAACTCGCCGCCGGTCTCCTCGCGCTTCTCGTCGTCGCGCCCGCGCAGGCACAGCCGGCGCGCTTCGACTGGCTTTCGCGCATCGATGCCGAACTGCCCGCGATCGAGGCGTGCGCACATGCCGTCGGCGAAGGGCCGGTCGGCGTTTCAGCACTGCGGGCGGAGGGCCCGGAGAGGCGCCTGATCCTGCGCGATGCCGCCTCTTCGGTCTGGAACTGCACCTTCCGCGACGGGCGGGCGGCAGCGATGCCGGAGCCCGACCCGGTGGGCGTGCGCCATCGTCGGCCGGTCTTCTGGCTTGCCCGGTTCGGGGAGCCCTGGGCGGAATGCTGGGATGCGGAGCCGGTGCGGCGGGCCGACGGTCGGCTGGCGGGGTGGTTCGTCGTCCAGACCTGCTGACGAAGCGGATGAAGGCGTAACCGGCAACGGTTGCCAAGTGCCGGGCGAATTGCCACAGTCGTCAGGGCATGTCGGTTCTGGCCTGTCGGTTGCATCTTTCGGACTGTCGCCCGTTCGGGCAACCAATGTCGGGGAGGTAGGGTTTGGGCGGAACGCCATTCGACGAGATGACCGCCGCGGACGGCAGCGTGCGCGCGGCCTATGCGGGTCTCGCCGCCTGGCTGAAGCGCATCCCGGCCGACCTGATCGGGCGCAAGCGCCTCGAGGCGGACCTGCTGTTCCGCCGGCTTGGCATCACGTTTGCCGTCTACGGCGAAGGCGGCGATCCCGAGCGGCTCATTCCCTTCGACGTGATCCCGCGCATAGTCACGAGCGCGGAATGGACGTCGCTTTCCGAAGGTCTCGTGCAGCGCGTCCAGGCGCTCAATGCCTTTCTCTACGACGTCTACCACGACATGGAGATCGTCCGGGCCGGCAAGATCCCCGAGGAACTCGTCGTCGGCAATGCGCAGTACCGGCCCGAAATGCGCGGCGTCGACGTGCCAGGGCGCATCTACACCCATATTGCCGGCATCGACGTCGTGCGTGTCGCCGAGAACCAGTTCTACGTCCTCGAGGACAATGTCCGCACACCCTCGGGCGTTTCCTACATGCTCGAGAACCGCGAGGCGATGATGCGCCTCTTCCCCGAGCTTTTCGCGATCAATCGCGTCCAGCCGGTGGGCCATTATCCGGACGAGCTGCTGAAATCCCTGCGCTCGCTCCCGCCGGCGAGCTGCGCCGACAAGGACGAGCCGACCGTCGTGGTGATGACGCCGGGCGCGTACAATTCGGCCTATTTCGAGCACGTCTTCCTCGCCGAGCAGATGGGCGTCGAACTGGTCGAAGGCCAGGACATGTTCGTGGAGAACGACATCGTCTACATGCGCACGGTTTCCGGGCCCAAGCGGGTCGACACGATCTACCGTCGCCTTGACGACGCGTTTCTCGATCCTGACGCATTCAATCCGGAAAGCGTGCTCGGCGTGCGGGGGCTGTTCGCCGCCTACCGCAAGGGCAACGTCAATCTCGCCAACGCGGTCGGGACAGGCGTGGCGGACGACAAGTCGGTCTACACCTATGTTCCCGACATGGTGCGCTTCTATCTCGGCGAGGAGCCGAAGCTCGCCAACGTGCCGACCTATTCGCTGCGCAAGGCTGACGATCTGAAATACACCCTCGAGCATCTGCCCGAACTTGTGGTGAAGGAAGTCCACGGATCGGGCGGCTACGGCATGCTCGTGGGCCCGAAATCGACGAAGGAGGAGATCGAGGCGTTCCGCAAGCGGATCGAGGCCCACCCCGAGAACTACATCGCCCAGCCCACGCTCGCGCTCTCGACCTGCCCGACCTATGTCGACGAGGGTATCGCGCCGCGCCATGTCGACCTGCGGCCCTACCTGCTGGTCGGCAAGGAGGTGAAGCTCGTGCCCGGCGGGCTCACCCGCGTGGCATTGCGCAAGGGCTCGCTCGTCGTGAATTCGTCGCAGGGCGGCGGCACCAAGGACACCTGGGTGCTGGAGAGCTGAGCCATGCTGTCACGTGCCGCCGCATCGCTCTACTGGATGTCCCGCTACATGGAGCGCGCCGAGAACATGGCGCGCATTCTCGACGTCTCCTACCGCATGTCGCTTTCGGCATCGGACGAGCATTCCCAGCGCACGCAGTGGGAGCCGGCGCTCGTCGTCGCGGGCTGCGAGCTGCCGTTCAAGGATACCGGCCGGAAGATCGAAGCCCGCAACGTGATCGAGTTCCTGGCGCTTGACGCGAGCAACATGTCGTCGATCCGTTCGTCGCTGTGGACGGCGCGCGAAAACGCGCGCGCCATGCGCACGCAGATCACGACGGAGATGTGGGAAGCGCTCAACGCCACGTGGCTCGAGATGCGCAGCCTCGACTATGCCAAGATCGAGGCGATGGGTCTGCGGGCCTTCTTCGACTGGGTCAAGGAGCGCAGCCACCTCTTCCGCGGCGTGGGCTACGGCACCATGCCGCGCGATGCCGCCTACCGCTTCGTGCGCGTCGGCACCTTCCTCGAGCGCGCGGATTCGACCGCGCGCCTTCTGGACGTGAAATATCACGTGCTGCTTCCCACCGCGCGCGATGTCGGCGGTGCCGTCGACTACTACCAGTGGGGTGCGCTGCTGCGGTCGGTCTCGGCTTTCCAGGCGTACCGGCGGATCTACCGCGACGTCATCCGTCCGCGCCGCGTGGCGGAACTGCTGATCCTTCGCGACGACATGCCGCGTTCGCTGCGCGTCTCGTTCGGCGAGCTGACACAGCTCCTCGACCAGCTCCGCGAGATGTTCCAGCGCGACTACCTGTCGGCCCGTCTGGCCGACCAGATGTACAACCGCCTGCGCTTCGGCCGCATCGACGACGTCTTCGAGCAGGGCCTGCACGAGTTCCTGACCGAGGTCGTCAACAGCAACGTGGCCCTGGGCAAGGCGATTGCGGACGACTTCGGAATGACGTATTGAGCGGCCGCTTCCGCAATCGGAGTTTCGCGATCCCATGACCTACGGCGTCGGCCTGCTGCTCGAGGACGGTCTCGTTCTCTGTTCGGATTCCCGCACGCATGCGGGCGTCGATCACGTCGCGACCTTCAACAAGATGCATGTCTGGGAAAAGACCGGCGAGCGCGTCGTCGTCCTGCTCACGGCCGGGAACCTCGCCATCTCGCAGTCGGTGGTGAACCTGCTGACCGAAGGGATGGGGACCGACAGGACCGAGACGCTCGCAAACGTCCCGTCGATGTTCGAGGCCGCGCGCCTTGTCGGGCGGGCCGTGCGCGAGGTCTACGATCTCGACGCCCAGCGCCTGAAGGAGCAGGGGACGGAGTTTTCCATCTCCCTCATCCTCGGCGGGCAGATCAAGGGCAGGCGCCTCCGGCTGTTCCAGGTCTACTCGGCGGGCAACTTCATCGAGGCGTCGGCCGAGACGCCTTACTTCCAGATCGGCGAGACCAAGTACGGCAAGCCGATCCTCGATCGGGTCGTCATGGGCTCGACCACGCTCAACGAGGCGGCCAAGTGCGCGCTGATCTCGATGGATTCGACGCTGCGCTCGAACGTCTCGGTCGGTCTGCCGATCGACATCGCGATCCTGCGCCGCGACGAATGCCGCGTGGCCGTGCGCAAGCGGCTCGACGAGAAGGACGTCTATTTCTCCGATATCCGGCGCCGCTGGTCGGAAGGCCTGCGCTCGGTCTTCCAGACCGTCCCGGATCCGGACTGGAAGGTTTGAAACCCGGTCCCGACGCGTGCTTACGGATCCCTTCTTCTACGCGCTCGCCATCCCGGCGTTCCTGCTGACGGGCATTTCGAAGGGCGGCTTCGGCGGCGGCCTCGGCTCGATGGGGGTGCCGCTGATGGCGCTTGCCATCCCCGTGCCGCAGGCGGCGGCGATCATGCTGCCGCTGCTGATGGTCATGGATGTGGTCGGCGTCTGGCGGTACCGGCGCGACTACGCGCGCGGGCTCATGGGGATCCTCCTGCTGGGAGCAGTGATCGGCACGGCCTTGGGCTACGCCGCGTTCAGCCATCTGGATGACGGCTGGATCCGCCTCCTGATCGGCGTCATCGCGGTGCTCTTTCCGCTCAAGGATTTCGCGCTGCATGCGCTTGGCCGTTCGCCGCTCGCGGTCGCGCCGAATCCGGCCAAGGGCGTTTTCTGGTCCACGATCGCCGGCGTGACGAGCTTCATCGCCAACGCGGGAAGCCCGCCGATCCAGGTCTTCCTGCTGCCGCTGCGGCTCGACAAGACGGTTTTCGTCGCCACGACGACGGTCTATTTCGCCTTCATGAACGCGATAAAGCTCGGGCCCTATATCTCGCTCGGGCTTTTCACGCCCGAGAACCTTGCCACGAGCGCAATCCTCCTGCCGCTGGCGCTGGCGGGGATCTTCCTCGGCCTCTGGCTGCACGCGCGCGTGCCGGACAAGCCCTTCTATTTCTGGTGCAACGTCTTCCTTTTTGTCACGGGCCTGAAGCTGGTCTGGGACGGGGCACGCATCGTCCTCTTCACCTAGGCCTTGCCCCGAATTATTTTAGGTCTAAAATAATTCGGTCTTCGCGAAGGGGCGGGTGAAATGAAGATCGTCAGCATCGGCGGCGGGCCTGCGGGCCTCTATTTCTCGATTCTTGCGAAGAAGGCCGATCCGTCGTCCGAGATCCTGGTCGTCGAACGCAACCGTCCGGACGACACGTTCGGGTTCGGTGTCGTCTTTTCCGACGAGACGCTCGGCAACTTCGCCGAGGCCGACGCCGAGAGCTACCAGGCCATCACCGACGCGTTTGCACACTGGACCGACATCGACATCCACTATGGCGAACAGGTCGTGACATCGACCGGGCACGGCTTCTCCGGCCTTGCCCGCGTGAAGCTCCTCAACATCCTGCAGCGCCGCGCGACGGATCTCGGAGTCAAAATCCGGTTCGAGACCGAGGCGAAGGGTCCGCAGGACTTTCCCGATGCCGACCTCATCCTTGCCGCCGACGGCGTCAATTCCGGCATCCGGCAGGCTTACGCCGACCGGTTCGGGCCGAGGCTCGACTGGCGGAAGAACAAGTTCGTGTGGCTCGGCACGACCCGGCCGCACCCGTCCTTCACGTTCCATTTCAAGAATCACGAAAGCGGCCTTTTCCGCGTCCACGCCTACCAGTACGACCGGACGAATTCGACCTTCATCGTCGAATGCGCGCAAACGACGTGGAAGCGCGCGGGCCTCGACGCGGCCGACGAGGCGCAGACGCTTGCCTTCTGCGAGAAGCTGTTCGCGGCCGAACTCGGCGGCCACCGGCTGCAGGCCAACCGCTCGATCTGGCGGACCTTCCCGACGATCTCGAACGACCGCTGGAGCTTCGACAATGTCGTGCTGATGGGCGATGCGCTGCATACCGCGCATTTCTCGATCGGCTCGGGCACGAAGCTGGCGATGGAAGATGCCATCGCGCTTGCCGACGCACTCAAGGCCCACCCCGGTGACGTGCGTGGCGCGCTTGCGTCGTACGAGAAGGTCCGCCGTCCGCAGGTCGAGGCGATCCAGCGCGCGGCGCAGACGAGCCTCGAATGGTTCGAGGATGTCGAGCGCTATGCGGGCCGCTTCGATCCGCTCGAGTTCGCCTTCTCGATGCTGACGCGATCGATGCGAATCACGCACACGAACCTGAAGCTGCGCGATCCGGGCTATGTCGGGCGCGTCGATCTCGACTTCGCGCGCAAGGCGGCAGGTGCGTCAGGGGCCGAAGTGAAGCTCGATCCGCCGCCGCCGCCGATGTTCACGCCCTTCCGCCTGCGCGGCATGACCCTCGCCAACCGCATTGCCGTATCGCCGATGTGCCAGTACTCGGCCGAGGACGGCACGCCCGACGACTGGCATCTGGTGCATCTGGGCAGCCGCGCGATCGGCGGGGCAGGGCTCGTGATCGCGGAAGCAACCGACGTCAGCGCGCAGGGACGGATCACGCCGGGTTGCACGGGTCTCTACAAGGAAGCGCATGTCGGCGCGTGGAAGCGCATCGTCGATTTCGTGCATGCCAACAGCGCCGCGAAGATCGCCGTCCAGATCGCGCATGCGGGCCGCAAGGGGGCCACCTGCGTGCCGTGGGATGGGGCGGACAAGCCGTTGCCGTCTGGCGGCTGGCCACTGCTTTCGGCTTCCGCCATCCCCTACAAGCCCGGCAGCCAGACGCCCAAGGCGATGGACCGCGCGGACATGGATGCGGTCAAGGCGGACTTCGTGCGTGCCGCGCAGTACGCTGAGCGCGCCGGCTTCGACATGATTGAACTTCACATGGCGCACGGCTACCTGCTTGCGAGCTTCGTGTCGCCGCTGACGAACACGCGCACCGACGAATATGGCGGCGACGTCGACCGGCGCCTGCGCTTCCCGCTCGAGGTGTTCGATGCCGTGCGCGCGGTATGGCCGCAGGCGAAACCCATCTCGGTGCGCATCTCGGCGGTCGACTGGAAAGAGGGCGGCAACACGCCCGACGATGCGGTGGAGATCGCGCGGCGTCTCAAGGCGCGCGGCGTCGACATCGTCGACGTATCGGCCGGGCAGACCGTGCCCGACGGCAGCCCCGCCTATGGGCGGCTCTTCCAGACGCCTTTCTCCGACCGGGTGCGCAACGAGGCCGGTATCGCGACGATGACGGTTGGCAACATCTCGTCGTGGGCGGACTGCAACACGATCCTGGCGGCCGGCCGCGCGGACATCTGCGTGCTCGCGCGTGGCCATCTCTACGATCCCTACTGGACCCGCCATGCGGCCTACGAGCAGGGCTACGCCATGCCGTGGCCCCGGCAGTACGCCGCCACGCGCAGCTTCACGCCGCGCGAAAGCCGCTAGGACTCGCCGAGCGCCGACTCGCTGAAATAGCCCTCGGACGCCAGGCGCTTCATGACCGCCCAGCGCTCGTCCTTCGTCATCGACGCCCAGCCGCGGATCTCGCCGACCGTGCGGCCGCAGCCCTCGCAGCGGTCGTCGGGGCCGAGGCGGCACACGCGCACGCAGGGGCTCATCATGGGTAAACGCCCGCCACATGCGCGCGCTGGCGCACGAGCGACAGCACGATCCGGCAGGCCGGCATCGCATGGCCGACCAGTTCGCCCATCTCCACGACGGCGCCCAGCATCGCGTCGATCTCCATCGGCTTCCGGGCCTCGAGATCCTGCAGCATCGAGGTCTTGTGCGCGCCCACTTCGCCGGCGCCGTCGATGCGCTTCTCGACGTCGATGCCGAAGCGGATGCCCAGCGCCTCGCCGACGGCCTGCGCCTCGAGCATCATTGCCTTCGCCACCGCGCGCGTGCCGGGGTCGGACGCGATCGCTTCGAGCGTGGCGCCGGTCAGCGCCGAGACGGGATTGAAAGTAAGGTTGCCCCAAAGCTTCACCCACATGTCGTCGCGGATGCGCGGCCGGATGGGCGCCTTGAGGCCGCCCGCGATCATCAGGTCGGCCAGCTTCTGGATGCGCGCGCTCTTCGACCCGTCGGGTTCGCCCAGCGCGAAGCGGTTCGAATAGGTGTGCTCGATGACGCCGGGCTCGAGGATGTTGGCCGCCGGATAGACGATGCAGCCGATGGCGCGCGCCGGATCGAGCGTGGACCACAGCCGGCCGTCGGGGTCGACCGATTTCAGCCGTGCCCCGTCATGCGCGCCGCCATGCCCGTAGAAGTACCAGTAGGGCACGCCGTTCATTGCCGTCACGAGTGCCGTCTCCGGCCCCAGCAGCTTCGCGATCTGGCCGGCGGCCGGCGCAAGGCCGGTCGCCTTCAGCGCCGCGATCACGAAATCTTGCGCGCCCGCCTCGTCCGGATCGCCGGTGAAGCGGGCCTTGGTGATGACTGTTTCCTTGCCTTCGGAGATGAGCCGGATGCCGTTCGCCTTCATCGCGGCCAGGTGCGGCCCGCGCGCGAAGAACGTCACGTCGGCACCCGCCTGGGCGAGCTTCACGCCCATGTAGCCGCCGATGGCGCCCGCCCCGAAGATGAGCACGCGGCTCATGCGCCCAGACCCAGCTTGCCCGCAAGGCCGATGCGCTGGAGCTTGCCCGTGGCGCCCTTCGGGATTTCGGCGAGAAACACGATCTTGCGCGGCACCTTGAAGTCCGCAAGCTTCTTCGCGGCAAAATCGCGCAGCTCGCGCTCGGTGGCGCTCTGGCCCTCGCGCAGCACGACGGCCGCGGCCACTTCCTCGCCCAGCTTGTCGTGCGGCATGGCGAAGGTGACGACCTGCTGCACGGCGGGGTGATCCATGATGACCTCGTCGACCTCGAGCGGGCTCACCTTCTCGCCGCCGCGGTTGATGAGTTCCTTGAGCCGCCCGGTGATGCGCAGATAGCCTTCCTCGTCGATCGTTCCCTGGTCGCCGGTGCGGAACCAGCCGTTGGCGAAGGCCTTGAGGTTCGCGTCCGGATTGGCCTCGTAGCCCTTCGTGACGTTGGGGCCGCGGATCACGACCTCGCCCAGCGATCCGGAGGGCAGGAGATTGCCCTCCTCGTCCATGATGCGGACCTCGGGGCCGGCGGCGATGCCGACCGAGCCCGGCTTGCGCTCTCGCGGCGGCAGCGGGTTGGACGCCATCTGGTGCGCCGCCTCGGTCATGCCGTAGCTCTCGATGACCGGGCAGCCGAACGTGGCCTCCAGCTCCTGCATGACCTGCGGCGGCAGCGAGGCCGACGACGAGCGGATGAAGCGCAGGCCCGCGCGGCCGATGATCTCCCTGTTGCGCTCGGCGCGCGACAGGATCGCCTGGTGCATCGTCGGCACGGCCGTGTACCAGCTCGGCTTCGCCTCCTCGAGCCAGGCGAAGAACTTGAGCGCGTTGAAGCCCGGCGTGCAGACGGTCTGCCCGCCGGCGGCGAGCGAGGAGAGCACCGCCGCGATCAGCCCGTGGATGTGGAACAGCGGCATGATGTTGAGGCACCGGTCGGCGGGCTTCAGCGCGAGCGTCTGCCCGATATGCCGGGCGGACGCGCACACATTGGCCTGCGCGAGCGGCACGATCTTGGGCCGCGAGGTGGTGCCCGACGTGTGCAGCACGAGCGCCACGTCCTCGGTGTCGGCAAAGCCCGCCTGCGCCGGCACGCCCTTCAGGGCGCCGGCGGCAAGCGTGAAGCTGCCGGCACCCGCGGCGCGATCGGGCATCAGTTCCACGACCGGCACGCCCAGCTTGGCGGCGACCGCGCGCGCGGGCGTTTCCTCGCCGGCCTGCACGACGAGCGCCTTCGCCTTGAGATCGGTCAGGTAGAACTCGAACTCGTCGGCGCGATAGGCGGGGTTGAGCGGCGCGGTGGTGGCGCCGGCGCCGATCGCAAGGAAGGAAGCGGCCATCTCGGGGCCGTTGGGCAGCACGATCGCCACGCGGTCGTTGCGCCCGATGCCCATCGCGTTGAGATCGGCGACGGTGCGGCGCGCAAGCGCGCGCAGGCCCGCGAAGTCGAGCGCCTTCGTCTCCGGCGCGCCGAGCGCGGCATCGCCGTCCCTGCCGACCGCAAGCAGTTCCCAGATCGTCGCAAACGCCATCGCCGCCGTTCCTTCCGTCGCATGCGGGAAGAAACTTCGAT
This sequence comes from Rhodospirillales bacterium, assembly GCA_016794025.1. GTDB lineage: Bacteria > Pseudomonadota > Alphaproteobacteria > CACIAM-22H2 > CACIAM-22H2 > Tagaea. The sequence continues at coordinate 42,386 of JAEUKX010000101.1, forward strand.
AGCAGAGGAGGGACGCGAATTCTAGGCGGCGAAGCCCGGTGCCGGCGCAGCGGTTTCGCCCGCGCGCGCATAGGCCGCGATGGCCGTGCCCCAGTCCTCGACATGCGCGCTCGTGCCGGGGCGCTCCTGGGCGAGGCGCTGGACGGTGAAGGCGATGTCGGCGGGCGCCTTGCCGCTTTCGCCCACGAGCTCGTCGGCGAAGCTGCGCCGCCCGCGCGCGGAGCCGGGCGGCGGACCGGCTTCGCGCGGCGGGGGCGCATTCGCAAATCCCGGATCCCACGACGCGGCGTCCCCCGATCGGGCGGGGCCGCGTGCGGCAGTCCGGCGACGGTCGATCCCCTCATCCACGCGCGCGCCCTCGGCCCGGCGGGACGAGGGCGGCGGCAGAAGGATCACGGTGGCGGATGCGACCATCGGAATTATGTAAAATTATAACTAAATCCGTTTCAACAAGAATCTTGCATTAACCTAAAATTAATGCGAAATTTAATTATAATTCGTACTTAACCCCGCAATTCTGCCGGTCCGAAATGCCGGAAACGCACGCGCGGCCCGTGCTAATTTGCGAATCTCGCGTTCGTGCCTGTGTTTCCGGAGGTTCCGTCCGACATGTCCGCCACGCCGAAGTCCGTCGATCCGAACAACCTGGAAGCGCTGTGGATGCCGTTCACGGCGAATCGCCAGTTCAAGCGCAAGCCGCGCATGCTGGCCCGGGCGGAGGGGATGTATTACTACACGCCCGACAACCGGCAGGTGCTGGACGCCACGTCGGGCCTGTGGTGCGTGAACGCCGGCCATTCGCGCAAGCCCATCGTCGAGGCGGTGCAGAAGCAGGTGGCCACGCTCGACTACGCGCCGGGCTTCCAGATGGGCCATCCGGTGTCGTTCGAGTTCGCGGCGCGCCTGCAGGCGCTGCTGCCGGGCGACCTCAACCACGTGTTCTTCACCAACTCGGGCTCTGAATCGGTCGATACCGCGATCAAGATGGCGCTCGCCTATCACAAGGCGAAGGGCGAGAGCCAGCGCGTGCGCTTCATCGGGCGCGAGCGCGGCTACCACGGCGTCGGCTTCGGGGGCATCTCGGTGGGCGGCATCGCGCCCAACCGCAAGCAGTTCGGCCTGCAGCTGCCCTATGTCGACCACCTGCCGCACACGCACGACATTGCGCGCAACAACTACGTCAAGGGCCAGCCCGAGCACGGCGCCGAACTCGCCGACCGGCTCGAGGCGATCCTGACGCTGCACGATCCCTCGACCGTCGCCGCCGTGATCGTCGAGCCCGTGGCGGGCTCGACCGGCGTGCTCGTGCCGCCGAAGGGATACCTCGAAAAGCTGCGCGCCATCACGAAGAAGCACGGCATCCTCCTCATCTTCGACGAGGTGATCTCGGGCTTCGGCCGGCTCGGCACGAACTTCGCGGCCGACCGCTTCAACGTCGAGCCCGACCTGATGACGGTCGCCAAGGGCATCACCAACGGCACGGTGCCGATGGGGGCCGTGTTCGCCTCGAAGGCGATCCACGAGGCCTTCATGCAGGGGCCCGACAACGTGATCGAGTTCTTCCACGGCTACACCTATTCGGGCCATCCGCTGGCGTGCGCGGCCGGCATGGCCACGCTCGACGTCTACCGCGACGAGGGGCTGTTCGAGCGTGCGGCAAGCCTCGAGACCTACTGGCAGGACGCGATCCACTCGCTCAAGGGCACGAAGCACGTCATCGACCTGCGCAATATCGGGCTCATGGCGGGCATCGAGCTTGAATCGCGCCCCGGTGCGCCGGGTGCGCGCGCCTACGACGCGCTGGTGGACTGCTTCGAGGCGGGCGTGCTCATCCGCGTGACGGGGGACATCGTGGCGATGAGCCCGCCGCTCATCGTCGAGAAGCCGCAGATCGATCGCATGGTCGACACGCTCGCCACCGCCCTCAAACGCGCCGCATGATCCGGATCCCGTCATCCGAACTTGCCTCCGCGGCCATCGAGGCCGCGGGCGACGCCGCCTACGAGTGGGACCTTGCGGCCGACACGATGGCCTGGCTCGGCCGGCCCGAGAACGTGTTCGGCCCGCGCGCGGACTTCCCGCCCTCGGGCCAGGTCTACCAGAGCCGCCTCTACGCCGAAGACCTGCCGCAGCGGCTGAAGGCGCTGTCCGCGCATTTCGTCGACCGCATCGCCTACGACCTCGACTACCGCATCCGCGGCGACGGCGGTGCGCTCATCTGGGTGCATGACCGCGGCCGGGCCGATTTCGCGCCCGACGGTAAGCCCGTGCGGCTCACCGGCACGCTGCGCGCCATCACGGCAAGGAAGGAGAAGGAGGCGCGGCTCGAACACCTCGCCAACTTCGACCCGCTGACCGGCCACTTCAACGCCGCGCGCCTGCGCGAGGCGCTCGACCACGCCATCGAATACGCCGCGCGCTACAAGGCGCCGGGCGCGTTCCTGCTGATCGGCGTCGACAATCTCTCGGCCATCAACGACGCGTTCGGCTGGTCGACGGCCGATGCGCTCCTCGTGGGCCTCGGCCAGCGGCTCGAACGCTCGTTGCGCGCCTCCGACACGATCGGGCGCGCGGGCGGCGACCGCTTCGGCCTCGTCCTCGCACACTGTCCGGAGTCCGAAATCGGCCTTGCCGCCGACCGGCTGCTGACCGCCGTGCGCGGCGCCCCGATCGAGACGCCCGACGGCCCGCTGCACATCACCTGCTCGGCCGGCGCCGTGCTGTTCCTCGAACAGGGCCCCTCGGGCGTCGAGGCGATGGCGCGCGCGGAGAGCGCCCTGCACGAGGCCAAGCGCGCGGGCCGCAACCGCTATGCCATCTTCTCGGCAAGCCCCGCGCAGCGCGAACTCCACCAGCGCCTCGTCGCCATCTCGTCGGACGTGCAGGCCGCGCTGAAGGACGAGCGTCTCGTCTTCGCCTTCCAGCCCATCGTCGACGCGAACACGCATGTCGTCGAGCATTACGAGTGCCTCATCCGCCTGCAGCGCATGGACGGCACGATCGCGCCCGCGGGCTCGTTCGTGCCCGTGGTGGAGCAGACGGGCCTCATGCGCCTGCTCGACCGGCGCGTGCTGGAGATGGCGCTGAACGAGCTGGCGCGCTGGCCGGACGTGAAGCTTGCCATCAACATCTCGGGCCTCACGGCGGGCGATCCGTCGTGGCTGCGCGCGCTCTCCGGCACGCTCAAGACGCGCCCCGATCTTGCGCGCCGTCTGACGGTCGAGATCACCGAGACCGTCGCCATCCAGGACATCGACGAGACCGCGAAGTTCGTGGCGCAGGTGCGCGACCTCGGCTGCAAGGTGGCGCTCGACGACTTTGGTGCGGGCTATACGAGCTTCCGCAACCTCAAGGCCATCGCGGTCGACAGCGTCAAGATCGACGGCAGCTTCGTGCGGGGCGTGGCCGACAACGTGGACAACCAGCTCTTCATCCGCACGCTGCTGGGCCTTGCCGACGGCTTCGGGCTCGAGACCGTGGCCGAGTGCGTGGAGAACGTGACCGAGGCCCAGCACCTCGCGCGGCGCGGCGTGAAGCTGCTGCAGGGCAACCTCTTCGGCATGCCGATGATCGAACGCCCGTGGCTGGCCGAGCTTGGCCTCGACCAGATCGGCGCCGACCCCGTGCGCCCGAACTTCACGGTCGTCGC
>JAEUKX010000115.1 GCA_016794025.1 Rhodospirillales bacterium
GGAGATGGTCATGCCGGGCGACAACGTGTCGATGGAGGTGACGCTGATCGCCCCGATCGCCATGGACGAGGGCCTGCGCTTCGCCATCCGCGAGGGCGGCCGCACCGTCGGCGCCGGCGTCGTCGCCAAGATCGTCGAGTAGGAGAAGAAGTTAGGAGTGTAGCTCAATTGGTAGAGCACCGGTCTCCAAAACCGGGGGCTGGGGGTTCGAGCCCCTCCACTCCTGCCAGTATCGAAGTCTGAACGCGTAAGACACGGGAATAGGATCGTCGGCATGATGCCGCCAGCAGCACAGAAGACCAGCGTGGGCGAGTTCGCCCGCCAGGTCCGCCAGGAGGCCCACAAGGTCACCTGGCCGTCCCGCAAGGAGACGCTCGTCACGACCGCCATGGTGTTCGTGATGTCGGTGCTCGCGGCCATCTTCTTCTTCGTCGTCGACCATGCGATCGCCTGGGCGATGCGCCTCGTTCTGGGTCTGGGAGGCTGAGCGCCATGGCGATGCGTTGGTACGTGCTGCACGTCTATTCCGGCTTCGAGAAGAAGGTCGCCTCGTCGATCAAGGAGCAGGCCGTGCAGAAGGGCCTCGATCCGCTGATCGAGGAAGTGATGGTGCCGGTCGACAGTGTCGTGGAAGTGCGCAAGGGCAACAAGAAGGTCTCGGCGGAACGCAAGTTCTTCCCCGGCTACGTGCTCGTGCGCATGGAACTGACGGACGAGACCTGGCACCTCGTCAAGAACACGCCGAAGGTCACGGGATTCCTGGGTTCGGGCGGCAAGCCGCAGCCGATCACGGATTCCGAGGCCGACCGCCTGCTTCGCCAGATGAAGGAGGGCATCGACAAGCCGAAGCCCGCCGTCACCTACGAGGTCGGCGAGCAGGTGCGCGTCACCGACGGGCCGTTCCAGTCGTTCAACGGCCTTGTCGAGGAGATCGACGAGGAGAAGTCGCGCCTCAAGGTCTCCGTCTCGATCTTCGGCCGGCCCACGCCGGTCGAGCTCGAATACGGGCAGGTCGAGAAGGTCTGAGTTTCAAACGGGCGCCAACCGGCACCGTCCCCGCCATAGGACAAGCCGGGAGCCCAAAGGAGTGGTGAGATGGCAAAGAAGATCGTCGGATACATCAAACTGCAGGTCCCGGCCGGAAAGGCGAATCCCTCGCCGCCGATCGGTCCTGCGCTGGGCCAGCGCGGCCTGAACATCATGGAGTTCTGCAAGCAGTTCAACGCGCAGACCCAGAAGATGGAAGCGGGCGTGCCGATCCCGGTCGTGATCACGGCCTACGGCGACCGTACCTTCACGTTCGTCATGAAGACCCCGCCGGTGTCGTACTTCCTGAAGCAGGCCGCGAAGATCGAGTCCGGCTCGAAGACGCCGGGCCTCGCCAAGGCCGGCCAGGTCACGAAGAAGCAGCTGCGCGAGATCGCCGAGAAGAAGATGGTCGATCTCAACGCGAACGACATCGATGCCGCGGTCGCCATGATCGCCGGCTCGGCCCGCTCGATGGGCCTCGAAGTGGTGGAGGGCTGAGATCATGGCTCGCATGGGCAAGCGCATGAAGAAGGCCTACGAAGGCCTCAACGTCGACAAGTTCTACACGATCGAGGAAGCGGTAAAGCTCCTCAAGGGCCGCGCGTCGGCGAAGTTCAACGAGACCGTCGAGGTTTCGCTGAACCTCAACATCGATCCGCGCCAGGCTGACCAGCAGGTGCGCGGCATGGTCGCGCTGCCCAACGGCACGGGCAAGACCGTGCGCGTGGCGGTGTTCGCCAAGGGTGCCAAGGTGGCCGAGGCGCAGACCGCAGGTGCCGACCTTGTTGGCGGCGACGATCTGGCCGAGAAGGTGCTCGCGGGCGAGATCAACTTCGATCGCGTCATTGCGGCGCCCGACATGATGGCCGTCGTCGGCAAGCTCGGCAAGGTGCTGGGTCCCCGCGGCCTGATGCCGAACCCGAAGCTCGGCACGGTCACGCCGAACGTCGCGCAGGCCGTCAAGGACGCCAAGGGCGGCCAGGTCGAGTTCCGCGCCGACAAGACGGGCAACATCAATGCCGGCGTGGGCAAGGCCGCGTTCGACGAGGCCAAGCTCGCGCAGAACCTGAAGGCGTTCCTTGATGCGATCGTCAAGGCGCGGCCGTCGGGCGTCAAGGGTAGCTACATCAAGAAGGCCACGGTGTCCTCGACAATGGGACCTGGCTTCAAGCTCGACATCGCTTCGTTCGGCGGCATGACCGTCGCGCAGCAGGCCGCCTAGGCGGCCGTCGGGTGTGACGAATTCCGCCGCGTTCGCCTCCGGGCGCGCGCGGCGGGGAACAGGCGGACGCGACGACGGCTTGCATGCAGGCCCGAGGGACGTCCGCTCCTGTCCGAGACTGCAGGTGCCCGAAGGCCGCAAGGCCGGACGGCTCAAACGTTCTCCGGGCGACCGGAAGCAGCCTGCATAGACAGAGGTGGCAATTCGCCGGTCGGGAGCATCCCGGCCGACGACTTGGACTTCTGGGACAGGTCGAGCCGGGTCTCGGCCGTTCCGGTCGGTTCCTTCGGGAGCCGGGTGGGTGGCACGAGGCTCGTGTGAAACGGTCCCGTCGGCATGGTGCCGGCGGGGCGAACCAGGAGACGATCGTGGACCGTTCGCAAAAGAAGGAACTGGTCGAATCGCTTCACGGCAAGCTCAAGGACGCCGGCGTGGTCATCGTGACCAAGCAGGCGGGCCTGACTGTCGCGGAAGTGACCGAACTGCGTCGCAAGATGCGCGCAGCCGGGGCCAGTTTCAAAGTCGCGAAGAACCGGCTCGCGCGTCGTGCTCTGGACGGCACGAAGTACCAGCATCTCGGGGACTCGCTGAAGGGCCCGACCGCTCTCGCCTACTCCACGGATCCCGTGGCGGCGGCGAAGGTCGCGGTCGAGTACGCGGCGAAGAACGAGAAGCTGACCATCGTTGCCGGCGGCCTTGGCGAGCGTGCGCTCGACCTGGCTGCGGTCAAGGCACTCGCGACGCTGCCCTCCCTTCCGGAGATGCGCGCGAAGTTCCTCGGCCTCCTCGTCGCGCCGGCAACCCGCCTGGCAACCGTCATCCGTGCCCCCGCGGCACAGGTGGCGCGCGTCATCGGGGCCTACGCGAAGAAGCAGGACGCGGCCTGAAGCCGATCCGAACCAACCCGAAGTTCCAAGTCATAGAGGAGTAAAATTCAAATGGCCGATCTCGCTAAGCTGGTTGACGAGCTGTCGACCCTCACGGTCCTCGAGGCCGCCGAGCTGACGAAGATGCTCGAAGAGAAGTGGGGCGTTTCCGCCGCTGCTCCGGTCGCGGTTGCCGCGGTCGGCGGTGGCGCTCCCGCCGCCGGTGGCGCTCCCGCCGCCGAGCAGACCGAGTTCACGGTGACGCTGGCCAACGCCGGCGACAAGAAGATCAATGTGATCAAGGTCGTGCGCGAACTGACGGGCCTGGGCCTCAAGGAAGCCAAGGACCTCGTCGAGGGCGCGCCGAAGGTCGTCAAGGAAGGCGTCAACAAGGACGACGCCGCCAAGATGAAGAAGGCGCTCGAAGAGCAGGGCGCCAAGGTCGAAGTCAAGTAAGGCCGAAATCCGGTCCCGGTCCCGTCGCGCGAGCGGCGGGACCGGTCGCCGGTCGGGTGCGGGTTCCCCGAATAGGCCCGCAACGGATTTTCGAAGGCGGCGCCGATCCCGGCGACGCTTGGTCCCCAAGGGACGGATGAGGTTGAGATGTTGCAGACGGTGATGGGTCGCAAGCGCATTCGCAAGTCGTTCGGGCGCATTCCCGAAGTTGCCCCGATGCCCAACCTCATCGAAGTGCAGATGAGCTCCTACGCCTCGTTCCTGCAGATGGACGTGGCGCCGTCCGAGCGCAAGAACGTCGGCCTGCAGGAGGTCTTCCGGACCGTCTTCCCGATCAAGGATTTCTCCGAGCGCGCGCAGCTCGAATTCGTGCGCTACGAGCTCGAGGAGCCGAAGTACGACGTCGAGGAGTGCCAGCAGCGCGGCATGACCTTCGCTGCTCCGCTCAAGGTGACCCTGCGACTGGTCGTCTGGGACGTCGACGAGGACACGGGCTCGCGCTCGATCCGCGACATCAAGGAGCAGGACGTCTACATGGGCGACATGCCGCTCATGACGGACAAGGGCACCTTCATCATCAACGGCACCGAGCGCGTCATCGTCTCGCAGATGCACCGCTCGCCGGGCGTCTTCTTCGACCATGACAAGGGCAAGACGCACGCCTCGGGCAAGTACCTGTTCGCCGCGCGCGTGATCCCCTATCGCGGCTCGTGGCTCGATTTCGAGTTCGACGCCAAGGACCTCGTCTATGTCCGCATCGACCGCCGCCGCAAGCTGCCGGTGACGACCTTCCTGATGGCGCTTGACGATGCGCGCACCGAGAAGGTGCGCGAAGAGCGCCAGGCGATGGGCAAGGACCTGGAGCTGGGCGAAGCCATCGGCATGTCGGCCGAGGAGATCCTGTCGTATTTCTACAGCCAGGTCGTCTTCAAGAAGGGCAAGCAGGGCTGGCAGACGGCGTTCGACGCCGAGCGCATGCGCGGCGTCAAGCTCGCCTCCGACCTGATCGACGCCAAGTCGGGCAAGGTGCTGGCCGAGAAGGACACGAAGGTGTCTCCGCGGCTTGCCAAGAAGATCAAGGAAGAGGGCGTCAAGGACGTGCTCGCCTCGGTCGACGACATGAAGGGCCGCTACGTCGCGGTCGACCTGATCAACGAGGAATCGGGCGAGATCTACTGCGAGGCCGGCGACGAGCTGACGGCGCAGAGCCTGAAGATCCTCGAAGAGGCGGGCATCAAGGAGATCCCGACCCTCTATATCGACCACATCAATTTCGGCCCCTACATCCGGAACACGCTGAAGGCGGACAAGAACGGCAGCCGCGAGGAAGCGCTGATCGAGATGTACCGCGTCATGCGCCCCGGCGAGCCGCCGACGCTGGAAACGGCCGAGGCGCTCTACAAGGGGCTGTTCTTCGACGCCGAGCGCTACGACCTTTCGGCCGTGGGCCGCGTGAAGATGAACGCGCGCCTCCAGCTCGACTGCGCCGACACGGTGCGCGTGCTGCGCAAGGCCGACATCCTGTCGATCGTCAAGACGCTGACCGAACTCAAGGACGGCCGCGGCGAGATCGACGATATCGACCATCTCGGCAACCGCCGCGTCCGCTCGGTGGGCGAGCTGATGGAGAACCAGTACCGCGTGGGCCTGCTGCGCATGGAGCGCGCGATCCGCGAGCGCATGTCGACGGTCGAGATCGACTCGGTCATGCCGCACGACCTGATCAACGCCAAGCCGGCTGCGGCGGCGGTGCGCGAGTTCTTCGGCTCCTCGCAGCTCTCGCAGTTCATGGACCAGACGAACCCGCTCTCGGAGATCACGCACAAGCGCCGCCTCTCGGCCCTCGGGCCGGGCGGCCTGACGCGCGAGCGTGCAGGCTTCGAAGTGCGCGACGTCCATCCCACGCACTACGGCCGCATCTGCCCGATCGAAACGCCTGAAGGGCCGAACATCGGCCTCATCAACTCGCTGGCGACCTATGCGCGCGTGAACCAGTACGGCTTCATCGAAAGCCCGTACCGCAAGGTCAAGGACGGCAAGGTGACCGACGAGGTCATCTACCTCTCGGCGATGGAGGAAGGCCGCTACTATGTCGGTCAGTCGAACCTCGAGGTCGACAGCCGCGGGCGCCTGACGGCGGAATTCGTCAACTGCCGCAAGGCGGGCGACTACTTCCTGATGAAGCCCGAACAGGTCGACCTGATGGACGTGAGCCCCAAGCAGCTCGTGTCCGTCGCCGCGGCGCTGATCCCGTTCCTCGAGAACGACGACGCCAACCGCGCGCTGATGGGCTCGAACATGCAGCGTCAGGCCGTGCCGCTGATCCGCGCGGAAGCGCCGATCGT
>JAEUKX010000005.1 GCA_016794025.1 Rhodospirillales bacterium
GGGCGGCGGGAACCAACCTGCCGCCCCTGCCTTTCAAGGAGACCGCGCCCGTGAATTCCAACCGCCGTACCGTGCTTGCCGCGGCCCTCGCGGCCGTTCTTGCCGCCGCCTTCGCGGGGCCTGCCGCCGCGCAGACGTTCCCCTCCAAGCCGATCCGCTTCGTCGTCCCGTTCCCGCCGGGCGGCTCGCTGGACGTGTCGGCCCGCGCGGTCGCCGACAAGATGACCCCGCTCCTGGGCCAGCCGGTCGTGGTCGAGAACCGGCCCGGTGCGGGCGGCAATGTGGGCGTCGATCTCGTCGCGAAGTCGCCGGCCGACGGGCACACGATCGTCATGGGCGCGCTCTCGACCCATGCGGTCAACCCGCATCTCTATTCGAAGATGCCCTTCGATCCGCTGAAGGACACTGTCGCGATCACCGCGGTCGGCGAGGTGCCCAACATTCTCGTCGTCGGCCCGTCGGTGAAGGCGGCCACGGTCGCCGAGCTGGTCGCGCAGATCAAGGCGAACCCCAAGGGCTTCAACTACGGCTCGGGCGGCAACGGCAGCGGCGGGCACCTTGCGGGCGCGCTCTTCGCCGACCGCATCGGCGTGCCGGTCGAGCACATCCCCTATCAGGGCGGTGCGCCGCAGCTCAACGCGCTGCTGTCGGGCGAAACGCAGTTCACCTTCGACAACCTCGCCAACGCCTATCCGCAGATCGAGGCGGGCAAGCTGCGGCCGCTTGCCGTCACCACGCCCAAGCGCAGCGCGCAGGTGCCCAACGTCCCCACGATGGCCGAGGCGGGCTTTCCCGGCTTCGACATCTCCACGTGGTTCGGCATCTTCGCGCCCGCGGGCACGCCGCCCGACGTGGTGAAGAAGCTGGCCGATGCGGCCATCGCGGCGCTGAAGGATCCGGCGACGGTCGAGCGCCTCTCCAAGCTGGCGGTCGTGCCGGTCGGCAACACGCCGGCCCAGTTCGACGCGTTCGTGCGCGCCGAATACGCCAAGTACAAGGACATCGTGCGCATCTCGGGCGCGAAGGTCGACTGAGTGGGCGTGCGTCTGCTGCGCGCCGGGACGCTGGCGGGGCTGCTGTTCGCGATGCTCGGCGCCGGCGTGATCGTGCTGGCGGGCGCCTATCCGGCCGGGGACATGCGCCGCATGGGTCCCGGCTGGATGCCCGAGGCGCTGGGCTGGGCGCTTTTGACGCTGGGCGGGGGCATCGCGCTCTCGGCTTTCCTTTCCGGCACCGGCGAGGCACTGCCCGAGCGTGACACCCGCCCGCTCCTGTGCCTGCTCGCGGGCGTGGCGGCGTTCGCGGCCCTGCTCGAGCCGGCCGGGCTGCTCGTCGCGATCTTCGCGTGCGTGGCGCTGGCACGACTTGCCGAGCGGCCCTACCGCGTAGGCGAGACGCTTGTCCTTGCCGCGTTCCTCGCCGCGCTGGGGGCGGGCATCTTCGTCCACGGGCTCGGCCTGCCGATCCCGCTTTTCGGCCGCTGATGGAACTCCTCGATCCGCTGATGCTCGGCTTCGGCGTGGCGATGACGCCGGCAAACCTGCTCTGGTGCCTGCTCGGCGCGCTGCTGGGCACGCTCATCGGCGTGCTGCCGGGCATCGGGCCGGTCGCCACGATCGCGATGCTGCTGCCGATCACCTTCTCGCTGCCGCCGGTCTCGGCCCTCATCATGCTCGCGGGCATCTATTACGGCGCGCAGTACGGCGGCTCGACGACCGCGATCCTCGTCAACATGCCGGGTGAATCCTCGTCGGTCGTCACGTGCCTCGACGGGCACGCGATGGCGCGGCGCGGGCGCGCGGGCGCCGCCCTTGCGGTTGCCGCACTCGCCTCGTTCGCCGCGGGCACGTTCGCCACGCTCGTCGTGGCCGTGGCTAGCCCCGCGATGGTGCGCTTCGCCCAGCTCTTCGGGGCGGCCGAGTATTTCTCGCTGATGGTCTTCGGGCTCGTGGCGGCCATCGTGCTCGCGCACGGCTCGGTCGCCAGGGCCGTCGCCATGACGCTCGCCGGGCTCGTGCTGGGGCTCGTGGGCACCGACGTCAATTCGGGCACGCAGCGCTTCACCTTCGGCATCCAGGAACTGTCGGACGGAATCGGTTTCGTGCCGCTGGCGATGGGGCTCTTCGCCATTGCCGAGATCGCCGTCCAGCTCGAACGCCATTTCGTGCGCGGGACGGGTGCCCCTGTCGGCACGCTGTGGCCCACGCGCGAGGAACTGCGCGAGGCCGCCCCGGCCGCCGCGCGCGGCACGCTCATCGGCTCGGTGCTGGGCGTGCTGCCCGGCGGCGGCGCGCTGCTGTCGAGCTTCGCGGCCTATACGTTCGAGAAGAAGCTCGCGCGCGACCCTCGGCGCTTCGGCAAGGGCGCGGTCGCGGGCGTGGCGGCACCCGAGGCAGCGAACAACGCGGGCGCGCAGACTTCCTTCATTCCCATGCTGGCGCTGGGCATCCCGCCGAACGCGGTGATGGCGCTGATGATCGGCGCCATGGCGATCCACGGCATCGTGCCGGGCCCGCAGGTGATGACGCGCGAGCCCGCGCTCTTCTGGGGCCTCATCGCGAGCATGTGGATCGGCAACCTGATGCTCGTCATCATCAACCTGCCGCTCGTGGGGCTGTGGGTGGCGCTGCTGCGCGTGCCCTACCGCCTGCTCTATCCGGCGATTCTCGTCTTCTGCTGCATCGGGGTCTACGGGCTCAACAATTCGGCCTTCGAGGTGGCGCTGACGCTGGGATTCGGGGCGCTGGGCTACGTGTTCGTGAAGCTCGGCTGCGAGCCGGCCCCGCTGCTGCTGGGATTCATCCTCGGCCCGATGATGGAGGAGAACCTGCGCCGCGCGATGCGCCTGTCGCGCGGCGACCCGATGATCTTCGTCGAACGGCCGATCAGTCTCGGCCTGCTCCTGCTGGCAGTGGCGCTGCTTGTCGCCGTGCTGGCGCCGGCGGTGCGCAAGGCCCGAGAAGCCGCTTTTACCGAGTGATTCCAGTTAATTGGCCGATTTTTCCGACCGTGCTCTTGCACGCGGCCGGGACAGCCCCCACATGGACGCCATCAGGGTCCGGGCCCCTCTGGCGGCGCAGTTGCCGCGATGTCGGACTCCTACTGGCAAGTGGGAGACGACGGCCATGGACGGAATTCTCTTCAACGAGTTTCTCGGCACGCCCGTGTGGATGTGGGCGACGTTCCTAGGGCTCGTCGCGTTCCTGCTGGCGCTCGACCTCGGCGTGCTCAGCCGCGGGCGCCAGGAAATCGGCGTCGCCGAAAGCCTGAAACTGTCGGGTTTCTACTTCGCGCTGGCGATGGCCTTCGGCGGCTGGATCTGGCTCGAGCGCGGCCCCGAGTCCGGAATGGCGTACCTGACCGGCTTTTTCGTCGAATGGTCGCTGTCGCTCGACAACGTCTTCGCGATCTCGATGATCTTCACGTATTTCGCGGTACCCCGGAAATACCAGCACCGCGTGCTGTTCTGGGGCATCGTGGGCGTGGTCGTCATGCGCGGCGCGATGATCGCGGCGGGTGCGGCCCTCGTCGCGCAGTTCCAGTGGATCCTCTATGTCTTCGGCGCGTTCCTGTTCGCGACCGGCGTCAAGATGCTCGTGATGGCCGACCGCGAAGGCGGGCTTGCCGACAATCCCGTGCTGCGGTTCCTCAGGAAGCGCATGCGCGTGACCGAGGAACTCGACGGCGAGCGCTTCTTCGTGCACCGCCCCGATCCCGCGACGGGCAAGGTCGTGCGCTGGGCCACGCCGCTTTTCCTGTGCCTCGTGCTGGTCGAGGCGGTGGACCTGATCTTCGCGGTCGACTCGGTGCCCGCGATCTTCGCGATCACGACCGACCCCTATCTCGTCTACACGTCGAACATTTTCGCGATCCTGGGCCTGCGCTCGCTCTATTTCGCGCTGGCCGCGATGATCCACCGCTTCCGCTATCTCAAATACGCGCTTGCGGCGATCCTGCTGCTCGTGGGCACCAAGATCTTCCTGGTGGGCTTCGGCGTGAAGGTGCCGGCTGCCCTGTCGCTGTCGGCGACGGCGGGCCTGATCGCCGCGGGCATCGCCTATTCGCTGTGGCGCACCCGCGGCGAGGCGGCGGCTACGCCCGCTGCGGCGTCATCCGGTCGATGACCTTGAAGTGCTTGCGCGCGCGCGCGACGATCTCGCCGTCGGTCGGGTGATCTGCGTTCTCGACCGCCACGACGCGCTTGGCGAGGGCGGCGGCATGCTTTTCCAGATGCTTGGAAAACGCGCCCTTGGCGTTGCCGGGCCCCATCACGAGGATCTCCTGTGCGTCCTTGAGCGCGTCGGCGATGGCCGCGAAGAATTTCGGGTCGTCGGCCGCGTGGCCCGCGCCGATGCTGCCGGCCTTGTGGTGCACGTGGTCGCCGCCGTGGGCGGAATGCACGACCTTCGATTCGAACGCATGGGCGTCGAAGTGGAAGATCTTGGCGGCGGCATGGTCGAGCCAGACGACGGCGTGGAAATGGTTCATGGCGGAGGGTTCCTTCGTGTTGACGCGAAGGGACTATCCCACGCGCGGCACCGCGCCGAATTGCGCTGGATCAAACCGGTTTGAAGCTGGCCCGCCCGTCGTGCTAGGGCTAGGAAAACCATGCGCAATTCCCCCGTCATCGGCGTCAGTGCCTGCCTGCAGCCCGGCCCCCGTTCGCTCCAGCACATCGTGCGCATCCAGTACGTGGACGCCGTCCTCGACGGCATGGGCGGCGTGCCGCTGCTGCTGCCCGCCGTGGGCGATCGCCAGCAGGTGGACGCGGTGCTCGACCGCATCGACGGCCTGCTGCTGACCGGCAGCCCCTCGAATGTCGAGCCGCACCGCTACGGCGCCGCGGGACGGCCCGAGACGCTGCACGATCCCGCGCGCGACGCGACGACCCTGCCGCTGATCCGTGCGGCCATCGCCAGCGACCTGCCCGTGCTGGCGCTGTGCCGCGGGCATCAGGAACTGAACGTGGCGCTGGGCGGCAGCCTGCACCAGCATGTCGACGAACTTCCCGGCCGCATCAACCATCAGGCGCCCGGCGAAGGCACGATGGACGAACGCTACGCGCAGCGTCACTGGGTCGATTTCGCGCCGGGCGGATTCCTTGCAAAGATCACAGGCGCGGAAAAGGCGTGGGTCAATTCGCTGCACAACCAGGCGATCGACCGGCTGGCGGACGGGCTGACCGTCGAGGCCACGCACGCCGACGGCACGATCGAGGCGGTGCGCTGGACGAAGGGTCCCGAATTCGCGCTGGGCCTGCAATGGCACCCCGAGTGGCACGTGCGCACCGATTTCGTCTCGCAGGCGATCTTCCGCGCATTCGCCGAGGCGATCGCGGCACGCGGCTGATGACCGATTTCGTCTCGATTCCCGCAGCACTTGCGGAAAGCCGCAGCGTGCCGGGGCACGGCGGCCGCGCAATCCGGCTCTATCGCTGGCGCGGCGGCAGGGCCGGCGGGCCGGCCCTGCTGTGGGGCCATGCGAACGGCTTTGCCGCGGGCAGCTACCGCACGCTGTTCGCGCGGCTGGCGGACACGCTCGACATCTTCGCGTTCGATGCGGCCGGGCAGGGCGGTTCCGCGCAGCCGGCCCCCGATGCCGATCTCGCCGCGTTCTGCGATCCCGACGCGCTGGCCGACGACGTGGAGGCGGTCGCGCGCGCAGCCGGCGAATGGGCCGGCCGGCCGATCGTCTACGGCGCGCATTCGATGTGCGGGGCGGCCATGCTGCGTCTGGCCCTGTTCCATCCGGCCCGGTTCGCGCGGCTTGGACTGCGCGGGCTCGTGCTGTTCGAACCGCCCTTCTTCCCGCCCGAGGGCCACCGGTTGCACGAGGCGGGGCTCGCCCGGCACCGCAAGCGCACCTCGCGTGCGAAAGGGCGGCGCGACGAATTTCCGGGCGGACCGGACGAGCTTGCCGCCTATCTCACGGGCCGCGAGATTTTCGCGGGTTTCGGCGCCGCGCAGATCGCCGCGCATGCGGCCGCCACGCTGCGGCCCGAAGGCGGCAGCTGGCGGCTTGCCTGCGCGCCGGCCGTCGAGACGGCCATCTTCCATGCGCTCGGCGGCCGGCCCGTGAATTTCCCGGCCATGGACCGTTTCCCGAAGGACATGCCGCTGCATTTCGTGGCCGGCGACGTGGCGATCGGCCTTGCGAAGGGCGAGACGGTGACCGCGATGATCCCGGATGCGGCCGCGATGGTCCCGCACGCGCGCCTGACCGAACTGCCCGGTGCCTCGCACATGATGGTGTTCGAGGCGGAAGCCGCGTGCGCGGACATCCTCAAATCCTTCGCGGCCGAGCCCGAATCGCGCTAGACCGGCCGCCATGACCGAACCCGCGATCCCGCCCTATACCGACAATGCGCCGCTGCCCAAGGCCCCGCGCGGCACGGCCCGGCTCGTCACCTGGAACATCAACTCGGTGCGCCTGCGCCTGCCGCTCGTCGAGAAGCTCGTCGGCCTCGCGCGGCCCGACATCCTGTGCCTCCAGGAAACGAAATGCCCGGACGAGGCGTTCCCCGTGGACGCGCTGAAGGCGATGGGCTTCGTCCATCAGGCCTTCCACGGCATGAAAAGCTACAACGGCGTGGCGATCCTCTCGCGCGTGCCGCTCGCCGCGGCGAACCCGCGCCACCATTGCGGGCTCGAGGACTGCCGCCATCTGGCGGTGGAACTTCCCGGCGGCATCGAGCTCAACGACGTCTACATCCCCGCGGGCGGCGACGAGCCCGACCCGGCAGCGAACCCCAAGTTCAAGCACAAGCTCGACTTCGTCGCCTCGCAGGCGGCGCTCTGGAAGAAGCGCAAGTCCGGCAAACCCGCGATCCTCGTGGGCGATCTCAACATCGCGCCCTTCGAGACCGACGTGTGGAGCCACAAGCAGCTCCTCGACGTCGTCAGCCACACGCCGGTCGAGGTCGAGGGGCTTGCGAAGATGCGCGCGGCGCACGGCTGGGTCGACGTGGCGCGCGCGCGATACCCGGAACCGCAGCGCCTCTATACGTGGTGGAGCTACCGCAATTCGGACTGGCGCAAGTCCGACCGCGGCCGGCGGCTCGACCATATCTGGGTCACGCCCGATCTGGCGCCCAAGGTGAAGGGCTTCCACATCCTGCGCGGCGCGCGCGACTGGACGCAGCCTTCCGACCACGTGCCCGTGGCGGCGGACATCGCGCTCTAGCCGTCAGCCCTTCGCGGCGACGGCCTGGCGGAGCTGCTGGTTGGTGTTGACGATGCGGCGCGCCAGTTCGCGCATGATCTCCACCGCCATCGACGGGAATTCGTTGATGAGGCCGAGGAAGTCGTTCTTCTCGATCTTGAGGCAGACGAGCGGAACGTTCTCCGCCGCGGTGACGTGCGCGGTGCGCGGCACGTCGCACAGGATCGCGATCTCGCCCAGGATCTCGTTGCGGCCCATGCGCGCGAGATCGATCTTGCCCTTGGGCGTGTCGATCGAGATGACGGCCTCGCCGTCCAGCACGATATAGGCGGCATCGCCCGGATCGCCCTGCGAGAAGACCGCGTGGCCGGGCTCGAAGGTCAGGCGCTGGCTCATGAAGGCGAGCAGCTTCAGCTTCGCCGGATCGAGATTGGCGAAGAGCGGGATCTTCTTGAGCGCGTCGGTTTCTTCCTTGAGCGACATCCTTGGCCTTTCCCTGCGCCCGTCGCGGCTATTCAGCCGCGAGCATCTCCTTCAGCATGCCCTCGCGGGCCTTGAGGTCGTCGACGGGCCCATCCTGCACGAGGCGACCGTCGGAGAAAACCATCGCGCGCGCGAAGCGCGGCGCGCTCGCGGCATCCTGCGTCGACCAGACGAGCGTGGTGCCGCGCGCGGCCTCGATCACCTGGTCGAGCACGCGGGCCTGCGCCGCACGGTCGAGTGCGGCGACGGCGTCGTTGAACACGAGGATGTCGGGCCGCTTCACCAGCGCGCGCGCGATGGCAAGCTTCTGGCGCTGCGGGGGCGAGAGCCTGGCGCCGGCTACGCCGGCCTGGAAATCGAGGCCGATCTCGAACACGCGTTCGCGCAGACCCAGCGCGTCAAGCACCTCGCGGATCGTCTGGCCGACGGTCGCCTGCGCCTTGGCCTGGCCGTAGGCGATGCGTCCGAACAGGATGTTGTCCTGGATCGAGGCGGCCGCGTTGTAGCTGTCCGGATCGAAGAACGCGATCTTGGCGCGCGCCGTGCCCGGCAGCTCTGCGGCCAGCGCCTTGCGCGCGGCAAGTGCCCGCTCCTTGAACGCCTTGTCGATGAGGCCGAGGCGGTGGCGCGCGTCGACGAGCTTGAGCGGCAGTGCCACGAGGCGCGCGCGGTCCTCGGCATCCATGTCGGGCAGGCTGCCGTCGGGCCGCGGGGTGGTGCGCGACAGGATCGCCTGGTAGGCCGGCAGGTCGTCGGCGGCGATGAAGCTGAAGCGGTCGAAAAACTCGTGGCCCGCCGGCAGGCCCGCAAACAGCTCGACCATCGTCTCGGCGACCTTGCGGCCCATCGTGACGAGCTCGGCCTCGAGCCCCTGCTTGCGCAGCACGGCAAGGAAATCGGGTTGCGTGGAAAGCGACTCGCTCTCGAAGCTGGGGTCGAGCGGCGTGCCGAAAAGCAGGTTCTCGCCCAGCGTGGCGTTGTCGTTGTACCGATCGGGATCGAACGTCTCGACCAGTCCCTTCAGCGCGGGATTGGCCTGGCTGCCGGACAGGCGCTGGCGGAAGGCCGCGCGCGCGGCCAGGATCGCGTCGGCCACAGACTTGCGCCTGGCCGGATCGATTCGCCCGCGCAGGCCAAGCTGGAAGATGTCCTCGGCGAGGTCGACGCGCATCAGGAAATCGGCGGCCACGCGGTCGAAGTCGGCGGCATCCTTGGCGCCGGCCTGCGCGTAGTCGACCCACTGCGCGTCGATGTCGAGCGGCAGGTTGCCCGCGCGCTCGGCCTCGGCGAGCTGGGCACGGCGCTGCGCGTCCTCGGTGGGCGTCAGCACGCGCTGGCGCAGCGCATAGGCGAGATTGTCGCGGATGCTGGCCGAGAAGATGTACGCGCCTGGCCCGACATAGCCCACGCGCGCGCCCAGTGCGGCCTCCGACAGCGAGGCGAGATCGATGTCGCCCACGCGCAGCGTGCCGCCGGTGGGCAGATAGAGGCGCGCGAGCGTCATCGCCATCGCCTCGCGTCCGCCGCCCGGCGGCCCGACGACGGCGACATGCTCGCCCGGCGCGATGGTGAAGTTCACGCCCTCGAGCAGCTTGGTCTGCGCGTCTTCCTGCACGGCGAGGGCGGCTGCCACGATCGGCCCGTCGAGCCGCGGGGCCACGTCATTGGCCGGTGCGTGCAGCGATTCGGGCACCATGCTTTCGGGCTGGAACTGCTCGATGACCTGCTCGTACTTCTGCTGCGCGTCCTGGGACTGCTGGTAGTAGTCGAGCAGCTCCTTCCAAGGCGCCGTCATGTCCTTGTGCGCGGTGAGGGCGGCGACGAGCGCGCCCACCGACAGGCTGCCGTGGATCACGAGATAGCCGCCGATGCCGTAGAAGAGCAGCGGGGCGCCCTGGTTGAGCGTGTTGTTGATGAACTTCACCAGCGACTTGCGCTGGTAGATGTCGAAGCGGATGCGGTAGACGAGCCCGAAGCGGTCGCTGTAGTCCGCGCGCTCCCAGGTCGACGTGCCCAGCGTGCGCACCTCCTGGATGCCGCCCACCGTCTCGCCGATGCGCTCGGAGATCTTGCGCACGACCTTGACGCGCTCCTTGCCCAGCGCTTTCACGCGCTTCTGCAGCTTCGGCACGATGTAGGCCTGGATCGGGAACAGCGAGATCGCGGCAAGCCCCATCAGCGGGTTCTGCACGAACAGGAAGATCGCGATGGTCAGCAGCATGCCCGCCTGCATCAGCGGCTGCACGAAGGCATCGCCCATGAAGCCGCCGATCTGCTCGACCTCCGAGGTCAGCATCGGGATGAGCTCGCCCGACGACGTCTTGCGGAAGTGCGGCACGGGGAAGCGCAGGATGCGCGCCAGCAGCTGGAAGCGCAGGCGGCGCAGAAGCCGCTCGCCGAGCTTGCCCTTGAGCGAATTGACGTACTGCTTGAGCCCGCCATTCACGAGGATCGCGATAAGGAACAGCGCGCACAGCCCGAACAGGTAGCCCAGCTGGTCGAGCTCGAGCCACCCGAGCCCCGCGACATCGACAGGGAACTTGATGCCCCGGCCCTGGATGCCCTGGTTCATGATGTTCTTGGGCAGGTCGAGCGTGATGTAATAGAAGACCTGCGCCGCCGCGACGAGCGCGCAGATCGTCAGCGTGTCGCGGACCGAGTATCGCAGCACGTACCGGTAGAGCGACCGGTCGAGTTGTCCTTCGTTGTCTGCTGCCACGTTGCCTCTTCGCGTCCACCCCGGCGGCGAAGCCGTCCCCGTCCGGCACATTACCGGGGGCGCTTCACGCGCGGCAAGCCGTGCCCGCCAAACGGCCGGATTAAAAATTATGCACAGGGAATCAAGCCATAGAGGCGGCCCGGTCGGTTCGTAACTATTTATGGATATTGGGGAAAAATCGGTCCTACAGGCCGCTTGGCTTGCGGCCCCGATTGCCCCTAGTCTTCGTGCGGAACGGGGGGCCGAAAGGCCGGCAAGACGGGGTCCGATGGCGGATATCGGGGGACGCAGCGGCGTCAGGCGCGCACTTCGCACCGACAGGCGCGTGCTCATCTACAGCCACGACACGATGGGGCTCGGCCATCTGCGCCGCTGCCGCGCGATCGCGCATGCGCTGGTCGAGGCGGACAAGGACCTGTCCGTGCTGATCCTGTCGGGCTCGCCCATCATCGGCTCGTTCGATTTCAAGGCGCGCGTGGATTTCGTGCGCATCCCCGGCGTCATCAAGCTGCGCAACGGGGAATACACGTCGCTCAACCTGCATATCGACATCGCGCAGACGCTGTCGATCCGCGCCTCGATCATCCGCCACACGGCCGAGGCCTTCGACCCGGACCTGTTCCTCGTCGACAAGGAGCCGCTGGGCCTGCGCGGCGAGGTGGCCGAGACGCTGCATTTCCTCAAGCGCCGAGGCGTGCCGCTGGTCCTGGGCCTGCGCGACGTCATGGACGATCCGGCCCTGCTCGAGCCCGAATGGCGGCGCAAGAACGCGCTCCCGGCGCTGCGCGAGCTTTACGACGACATCTGGGTTTACGGCCTGCCGCAGATCTGCGACCCGCTCGAGGGCCTGTCGATCCCGCAGGCCGTGCGCAAGAAGATGAGCTACACGGGCTACCTCAAGCGCGTCATCCCGCAGGGCAACCCGCGCTCGACCGTGGAACTCGCCGAGGCGCGCGAGCAGCCCTACGTGCTCGTCACCACGGGCGGCGGCGGCGACGGCGACGCGCTGATCGACTGGGTCTTGCGCGCCTACGAGAGCAACGCCGACCTGCCGCACCGCGCGCTCCTCGTGCTCGGGCCGTTCATGCAGCAGGAAAAGCAGTCCGAGTTCCTCGAGCGCGCCGCGCGCCTGGCGCCGAAGGTCGAGGCGATCACCTTCGATGCGCATCTCGAGCAGCTCATCGCGCGCGCTTCCGGCGTCGTGGCGATGGGCGGCTACAACACCTTCTGCGAGATCCTGTCCTTCGACAAGCCGGCGGTGATCGTGCCGCGCATCGCGCCGCGGCTGGAGCAGTTCATCCGGGCCGAGCGCGCGGAGAATGTGGGTCTCGTGCGCATGCTGCCCGACGACGGCGTGCGCGATACCGCGCGCATGGCGGCGGCACTCCGGGCGCTGGCCGACCAGAATGCGCCTTCGGCGGCCGTGGTGCCGGGCCTTCTCGACGGGCTGGAAAATGTCGGCCGCCTCATCGCGCGCTGGCTGCCGCGCGCCGATGCACCGGCACGAAAGCGCGCCCTGACGCGCTGA
>JAEUKX010000052.1 GCA_016794025.1 Rhodospirillales bacterium
CCGAGCCAGCCGGCCGGGGCCTTACCCTCGTGCTGGCGCATTGTGGCTGTCGCCTCGGCGATCAGGGCGGCTTCCTGCGCTTCGGGCAGTGTGCCCTGCCGTTCGGCGTTCGTCCGCCCGTGCCCCACAAACTCGTCCCCCCGTTTGCGGAAGGCGTCGAGCAGCTGCGGGGCGTATGCATACATGGCGGAGTTCACGAGCACCGAACTCGGCAGCGAGAGCTCGTCGAAAAGCCCGAGCATCCGCCAGGCGCCAATGCGGTTCCCCCAGTCCCGCCAGGCGAAGTTCAGCACGTCGGGCTGCGGTCCACCGGGCGCCAGCTCCGCGCCAAGCCCCTCGCCAAACGCGAAATGTTCGAGATTGAGGCCGATATAGACGGCAAGCCGCTTGCCGTTCGGCCATTCATACGTCGGGCGCGCCGGAAGCGCTGAATAGCCGTAGCGACCGTGGGAACCAAGCTCCATCTTGCAAATGCCCTGTCGGGAACGGGAGTGGCGTCCCCGAGAGGAATCGAACCTCCGACCCGCAGTTTAGGAAACTGCTGCTCTATCCTGCTGAGCTACGGGGACGCGCGCGGTCGGACAATAGCCGGATGCCGGGGCAAGCGCCAGTCGCCCGGAACAGCGATCAGGCCTGCGCCGGGGCAGCTTTTTCGACCGGCAAAAAGCCGTTTATGAACCGGATGACCAGGACGGTTGCCGCCAGGACAAGCGCGATGCCGTAGACCGTGCCCTGCGGCATGCCGTGGTCGAGGAACCACCCGAAGGAAAGGGGTGCAAGCATCGAGCCGATGTCGAGCCCGGAATAGACAAGCCCGAACGTGCGCCCGGTCGCGCCACGCGGCGCGATCTTCTTGATGATGATGTCGCGTGCAGCCGACGTGATCCCGACGGCGATGCCCGCCAGCACGAGCAGGCCCAGAGCCGTCGCGAATGTCGGCGCAAGCGCGCCACCGGTCGCGATCAGCACCGCCCCGGAAAGCAGCCCGATCGCGGCGACGCGTTCATGGCGGCGCGTGGCGTCGGCAACGAATCCGCCCGCAAGGATGCCGACCGCATTGCCTGCAAGATAAGCCGTCACCGCGTTCGTTGCCGTGCGGAAGTCGATCGAATGGATCGCCGAGAGGCTTGCCGCCGCGAAAGCCTGAACGCCGGCCCCCGCCATCGCCGTCATGGTCAGATAGACCAGTGCGGCCAGCATCGCCGGCATGACGAGCATCCGCGCGAAACCCGCGGCGATTTCGCGCGGACCCTCCTTCGCGGCAGCGGCCGAGGCGGGCCCTTCGCCCAGAAGATCGTGCGCGAGGAATATGAAACCTGCCTGCACGAGGCCGTACAGGCCCGCGACGACGAGTGCCGTGCGCCAGCCCAGCGTGAATCCGAGAAGCGAAAGAAGGACCGGCGAAAGCACGTAGCCGATCGTGCCGCCAAACGCATGGATCGAGAAGGCGCGTCCTGTCCGGCTGGGATGCACGCGTGCGGCGAGCAGCGCGAAATCCGCCGGGTGGAAGACCGAGTTGCCCAATCCGGCCACGACGGCGAGGGGCAGGAACATCCAGAACGACGGCACGAACGCCAGCGCGAGGATCGCGCCGGCCAGCGCCGCCATGCCTGCCGCGAGCACCCGTCGCCCGCCCCAGCGGTCGACTCCTACGCCGATGAAGGTCTGCCCGATGCCGGAGGCAAGATAGAAGGACGCCAGCACGCTGCCCAACGCCGCATAGCCGATGCCGAACTCCGCCTGCAGCAGCGGAAACATCGGCGGAAGGCAGAACTGGAAGATGTGGCTGGTCGAGTGCGCGAGGCCGATCGTGCCGATCACGGCGAAGTCGCGCCTGCGGATCTCGGGGCTATCGGGCGGCGTCGCGGCGACTGACAGTGCGGGGGCTTCCATCGGCCTGTTCCCTTCCGACGCGCGTCAGAGCCGCTTGGCGCGCTCGGTCGCCGCGACAAGGTGGGCGCGCACACCCGGTTCCATCGCCGAATGACCGGCGTCGGGGACGATCACGTATCGCGCTTCGCGCCATCGGGCCGCGAGCGCGTCTGCCGTCACAATCGGGCAGACCATGTCGTAGCGGCCCTGCACGATGGTCGTCGGGATGTGCCGGATACGCTCGACCCCATCGAGCAGTTCGTCCTCGCCGACGAACACGCCGTTCCGGAAATAGTGCGCCTCGATGCGCGCCAGACCCAGCGCCCACCGGTCTTCGGAGAACGCCGTCACGGTCTCCGGACTGGGCATCAGCGTGGAACACGAACCTTCGTACACGCTCCAGGCCCGCGCCGCCGGCATGTGGATCGCCGGGTCGGCGTCGTTCAGCCGGCGCCAGTAGTTCCCCAGGATGTCGGTCCGCTCGTCCGGCGGAAGGAAGCCGGAGAAGGCCTGCCATGCCTCGGGAAAGACGTTCGCGATGCCGTGGAGAAACCAGTCGATCTCGCTCTTGCGGCCGAGAAAGATCCCGCGCAGCGTGAGCGAGCGCACGCGCGCGGGATGCGCCTGCGCATAGGCGAGCGCCAGGGTCGATCCCCATGAACCGCCGAACACGTGCCAGGCCTCGATGGCCAGATGCTCGCGCAGCCGCTCCATGTCGTCGACAAGATGGCGCGTCGTGTTCTCGTGCGTCGAGCCGTGCGGCGTCGAGCGGCCCGCCCCGCGCTGGTCGAAAATCACGATGCGGTAATGCTGCGGGTCGAAGAAACGCCGATGCGCCGGTGTCGCCCCGCCGCCGGGGCCGCCATGCAGGAACACCACGGGTGCTCCGCGCGGATTTCCGCTCTGTTCCCAGAACATCCGGTGGACGCCATCGAGCGTCAGCATGCCCGAGCCGTAGGGTTCGATCGGCGGGAAAAGGTCGGTCCGCGGGACGGCGTCTGGCGCTGGCATGCGGCCACAATCGCGTAGGGGGGGCGTCCCGTCAATGGCGGCCGGCGCATGGCGGATGCGCATCTTGACCGCCGCGCGGTGCGTGCGCGAAAGTCCCGGCATGCCTTTCCGCCGGAACACCTGCCGCCTCGCCTTTGCCGGCCTGCTGGCCTTCGCCGCGGCCGGCGGTCTTGTCGGCTGCGCGCAGAACGCCGCCACGGGCCGGAACCAGTTCACCGCCTTCGTCAGCCCCGAGGAGGAGGCGAAGATCGGCCGCGAGCAGCATCCGCAGGTCCTGGCGGAGTTCGGCGGCGCCTATGACAATCCGAAGGTTGCGGCCTATGTACAGAAGGTCGGCGAGACGCTGGTGGCGCACAGCGAACTCAAGGGTCAGGCCTTCCGCTTCACGGTCATCAACAGCGACATCTACAACGCCTTCGCGTTGCCGGGCGGCTATGTCTACATCACGCGCGGCCTTCTTGCGCTGATGTCGAGCGAGGCCGAGCTCGCCTCGGTGCTCGGCCACGAGATCGGACATGTCACCGCGCGCCACACGGCCGAGCGCATCAGCCGGACGCAGGCGGCCAACATCTTCTCGAGCATTCTGGGGGTCGGCGTGGCGATCCTCACGGGCTCGGGCGATGCCGGAAACCTTGCCGCGCAGGCATCCGGCGGCGGAGCGGCCGTCTGGCTTGCGGGCTTCTCGCGCGAGCAGGAGTTCGAAGCCGACAAGCTCGGCGTGCGCTACATGGCGGCCGACGGCTACGATCCGCGCGAGGCGGCCGACATGCTCTCGAAGCTCGGCGACGGCGTGCGGCTGTCGATGAAGGAACTCGGCCGGCCGCCGGAAACGGCGGACGAGTTTTCCATCATGCAGTCCCACCCGCGCACGACCGACCGCGTCGTGGCGGCGACGGATGCCGCGCGCGCCCAGGGCATGGTCGTGGCACCCAACGCGCGCGTGGGCGAGAGCGAGTATTTCGACGCGATCGAGGGTATGGCCTATGGCGGCGACGCCGAGTCCGGATTCATCCGCGGCAGCGTCTTCACGCATCCCAAGCTGCGTTTCCGGTTCGAAGCGCCGAAGGGCTTCCGGATCGTCAACGGCGAGGACGCCGTCCGCGCCACCGGGCCGGACGACGCATCCCTGCAGCTCGACGCCCGGCAGGCGCCGCGCGGCGTGGAGCCCGCGGATTTCCTCGTCGGCGTGTGGGCGAAAGGGGTCCGGCTGCAGAACGTCGAGCGCATCCAGATCAACGGGCTGCCGGCGGCGACGGGCTCGGTGCGCATGAACGGGCAGAAAGGACAGGTCGAGCTTCGCCTTGTCGCGATCAAGCATCCGGACGGGTCCTACTACCGCCTGATGTTCGTCACCCCGGCCGCAGCAGGCACGAAGTTTACCGATGCATTCCGCCGCGCGACCTATTCCTTCCGCGCGCTCAGCGAGTCCGAAGCGCGTGCGGCCGAACCGCTGCGCATGCGCATCGTGACGGTAAGGGCGGGCGATACGCACGAGTCGCTGGCGCGCCGCATGGCCAACCAGGACGGATTCGAGCTTGAACGCTTCCGGATCTACAACGGATTGAAACCGGGCGAAGCCCTTGCACCCGGCCGCCGCGTCAAGATCGTCGCGGAGCGCTGATCGCTCAGGCGACCTTTGCGGCGTTCTTCCGGTCGATCGCCTCGGCCATCGCGACCGTCCGCCGGGCGCTCTCGACGTGCAGATGCTCGACTAGCTTGCCGTCGACCACCACGACGCCCTCGCGCTTGGCCGACGCCGCCTCGAAGGCGGCAATGACCTTGCGCGACCATTCGATGTCGGCCGCCGACGGTCCGAAGGCCGCGTTGCAAGCGGCGATCGTCTTCGGATGGATCAGGGTCTTGCCGTCGAAGCCCATGTCCGCGCCCTGCTTGCACGCGGCAAGGAACCCCGCCTCGTCGTTCAGGTCGAGATGCACGCCATCGAGGATCGGCAGGCCGGCTGCACGCGCGGCGAGAAGGCAGAGACCCAGCGACGGCATGATCGCCAGCCGGTCTTCGGAATGGCGTGCGCGCAGATCCTTGACGAGATCGGACGTCCCCATCACGAGGCAACCCAGATGCGGGCTCGAAAGCGCGATCTCCTGCGCGCGCAAGACGCCCAGCGGCGTTTCGATCATCGCCCAGAGCATGACGTTCTCGGGCGCGCCCGCAGCAGCCAGGCGCAGCGCGGCATCGCGCACTTCCTTTGCGCTCTCGACCTTCGGCAGGAGCACGGCCTGGCAGCCGGATCGCGCGGCCGCCTTGATGTCGGCGGCTCCGAGCTTGTCCGACAGCGGGTTGACGCGCACGACCGTCTCGGCCCTGTATCCGCCCTGGCGGAGTGCGGCGATCGTCTGGTCGCGCGCGGCGTCCTTGCGGTCGGGGTGGACGGCGTCCTCGAGGTCGAAGATCAGCACATCAGCGTCGAGCGACCGCGCCTTCTCGATCGCGCGGGTGTTCGAGCCCGGAATATAGAGCGCCGAGCGGCGCGCAACGGTTCGGAACTCGGCCATTCGCTTCGATTGCCTCCCCCAGAGGCGCCTATCCTGTCAGCCCGCCGCCCCGATTGCCAAGGGTTTCGACGGCCTTTGGCAGTCCGGAAACCCCTGTTGCCAGAAGGCGATTCCCGATATGAGGAAGCCGCATGCGCGTCCTGTCGATCCAGTCTTCCGTCGCCTCCGGGGCCGTCGGCAATTCGGCCGCGGTTTTCTGCCTGCAGCGCCTCGGCATCGATGTGGTGCGTCTGGATACGGTGCGGTTTTCCAACCATCCCGGCCATGGCGGTTTCGCCGGCGGCCCTGCCGATCCGGCCGAACTTGGGGCGCTTGTCGAAGGGCTCGATGCGCGCGGCCTGCTGGCAGGGATGCGTTGCGTGCTGTCGGGCTATCTCGGGGCGGGAACGCACGGGACGGTCGTGGCCGATGCGCTTGCGCGCGCACGTCGCGCATCGCCGGGATGCCTCTTCGCGCTCGATCCGGTCATGGGCGATCGCGGCCGGGTTTTCGTGCGGCCGGAAGTGGTCGAATCGATCCGGAATCTCGCCCCGGCCGCGGACATCCTTTTCCCCAACACGTTCGAGCTGGGGCTCCTGACCGGCCTTCCGGTCGACTCGCTGGCCGACGTGCGTGCTGCCGCGCGCGCCCTGCGCGCGGCCGGGCGGAGCGACCGGATCGTTCTCGTGACTTCCGTCACCGACGGGGCGACGTTGGGCACGCTTGCCTGCGCACGCGGCGGCGATTTCATCGCGCGTGTCGTGCCGGTCGACCATCCGGCGTACGGGGCCGGCGACAGCTTTGCGGCGCTTTTTCTTGGCCGGTATCTGGCCACAGGCGACCTGCCGGCATCTCTCTCGCTCGCCACATCCTCGGTGCGGGCCGTCGTCGCCGCGACGGCCGCCGCGGGCTCGCTCGATCTGGCGCTGGTCGCAAACCAGGCGGCATTGACGGATCCGCCGGCGCTCGCCCCGGCCGAACGTCTCGCGGACTGACCGGACGGGGCGATGTCCGACTGGCTATTCCTCAAGGGAGCGATCGTCGGCCTGCTGATTGCCGCACCGGTCGGGCCGATCAATGTCCTTGTGATCCGCCGCACGCTCGTCCAGGGCCGGTTGGCGGGCGTGGTCTCAGGCATGGGAGCCGCGCTCGCCGACACCGTCTTCGGCGCGGTCGCCGCGCTCGGCATCTCGATGCTGCAGGGTTTCCTGGAACAGGAACGCACGGCGCTGTCTCTCGTCGGCGCCGCGATCCTCGTGGTCATGGGGGTGCGCATGCTGCGCCGCCCGGCGCCGACGCTGACCGCCGGCAGCGATCCCGCAAGCCTGTTCGCCGATTTTACCTCGACCCTGTTCCTGACCCTGACGAACCCGGTCACCGTGCTTTCGTTCATGGCGGTGTTCGCCGCCTTCGGCGTCCGGCCCGGCGGACAGACCGGCGACGGAAACCTGCTGCTGCTGGCGGGCGTGACCACCGGCGCCATGGCCTGGTGGCTGATCGTCGTTGAAGGTGTCTGTCTTTTCCGTGACCGCTTCACGACCACGGGGCTGACATGGGCAAGCCGGATCGCGGCACTCGTCATCCTCGGCTTCGCGCTTGCGGTGGCGGGCGAGGTCGTCCTGCGCGAGCTCGCCGCGAGCTAGGCCGGTACAAGCCCGTCGAGGATCTTCATGAACTTCGCGCGGACCTGGACCTGACGCGAATGCCAGCGGCTGGGCGCCAGCAGGCGGGGCCTGTAGGAAGGGCCCGGCTCGATATCGATGGTGCGCTTCGCCTCGCCCGGCCGCAGCGGCAGCTCGCGCGTGGTGGTGCCGGGCGTGGCCAGCTGGCGGGCAATCTCGTCGGGTCCGGATGCGCAGATGTCCAGATCGTCGGGCCGGCGCGAAGCCGTCGTCTGCTCGAGCGCGACCGCCTGTTCGCGCAGCGCGCGCCGTCTTTCGGCAGGAAGCCGCCGGGCGAAGGCAAGGCGATCCTGTCGCGTCGACAGGATCTGGCGCACACGCGCGTCGGCTGCCGCCGTGTCCGCGCATTTCGCCCCGTCGACCCCGACGGAAAGGATCGCGTACAGGAGGACGAGGACCGACTCCTCCCGCAACGGATCGCTGGCCTGGCCCTGCCCGATCTTCCAGAGCATGTCGGAATAGGCGACCGACAGGACGTGCGGGCCCGCATCCTGAACGCGCGCCTGCGCCCAGCCCAGCAGGACCCGGGCCTGCGCATTGTCGGCAGGTTCGAAAAGCCGCACCACGACATCGCGGTACTTTCCCGCCGCATAGAGCCGGTCGAGCTCGGCCGGCGCCTGCGCCTGCGCGGCGGTGGCGATCAGGCCCGACAGGAGGAGGGCGACGACCCTCATCCGTTGCCGGCAAGGCGGATCGCAAGTTCCGCGATCGGTGCCGCGGAAGCGGTCCGCAGGTTATCGGCCGCGATCCACATCGCAAGCCCGTTGGGCACCGAGGGATCGTCGCGCAGGCGGCTGACATAGACCTTGTCCTCGCCCTGCGTCTCCAGCGGGGTGACGAAACCCTCGTCGGAACGATGGTCGACAACGCCGATGCCGTCGGCACGCGCCAGCATCGAGCGGGCCTGCGCCACGCCCATCGGCTCGGCGAACTCGATGACGGCGGCGATGCCGTGGCCAACGAATGTCGGAACGCGCACGCAGGTCGCGAACACGCCCATGTCGCCGGCAAGGATCTTGCGCAGCTCGGCCGCCAATGCGCGCTCGTCGGTCGTGTGGCCGTCCTTCTCGAAGCCGCCGCATTGCGGAATCACGTTGAACGCGATCTGCTTGGCGAAGTGCGTCCGCTCCATGGGCTGGTTGACGAACACGTTGCGCGTCTGCCCGAACAGCTCGTCCATGGCCGCCTTGCCCATTTCCGAAACGCTCTGGTAGGTCGACACAATCGCCCGGCGCACGCCGGCGGCCTCGTGCAGTGGCGCGATCGCCCGCGCCAGCATCGTGACACACGCCCCCGGTGCCGCGACGATCCGGCGCTTGGCCCGCGCCAGCGTTGCCTCGTCGTCATTGACGCCGGCCACGACAACCGGAACATCGTGATCGAGCCGGAAATGCGAGGACGTGTCGATCGTCCAGACGCCCGCCTTGGCCGCGCGCGGCACGTTGGCGGCCGAAACCGCCGCAGCGGTACAGAACACGGCGGCGCGCGTCCCCTTGAAATCGTAGCCTGCAAGATCGTCGGTTTTCAGCTCGGCGTCTTCGCCATACGAAAGTCCGACACCGACCGACCGTTCGGAGGCGAGGGCGGCCACGTCCGAGACGTCGATGCCGCGCGCGGCAAGCTCCTGCAAAACTTCGCGCCCGACCGTCCCTGTGGCGCCGACGACGGCTATACGCTTGCCCATTCCTGCTCCGATCCCGATTGACGACTGCGACGCGGCTTATGCCATGCCGGCTCGTCGGCCGGAATGTCACAATTTATTCAAAAAACCGTCGTACCCGGAAATTCCGATGGAGGCACATAAATAGGACGGCGGCGTGCCCCGATCCACGGGCATGTCAGGAGATCGCGATGACCCGCAAGGCCGACGAACACCCGGAAGAAGCGCTGTTTTTCCGGCGCTGGCTCGCAAATCCAATGAAGGTCGGTGCCGTCCTTCCATCCTCGAGCCAGCTTGCCCGGCTGGTCGCCCGCCGGGCCCGCCCCGGACCCGGCCAATGCATCGTCGAGCTCGGGCCCGGCACGGGGCCCGTCACACGGGCACTGCTGGAAGGCGGCGTTCCGGCAAACCGCCTCTTCGTCGTCGAGATCGACGCTGCCTTGTGCGGGTTCTTGCGCCGGGAGTTTCCCGATGTCGCCGTCATTCAGGGCGATGCGCGCAACCTGCCGGAACTGCTGCCGCCCGAATGGGTCGGGAAAGTCGCCTGCGTCGTATCTGGAATCCCGATGCTGCCACTGCCCATTGAAGTTCAGCGTGACCTGACGCGCGCCGCCTTCGCCGTAATGGCGCCAGGCGGGGAGATCGTCCAATACACGTATTCCCCCGCCTCGCCGATCAAGACGAAGCCGCTCGGTCTCAAGGGCCACCGCGAGGGCTGGGCGATTCTGAACTTCCCGCCGGCCTGGGTCTGGACCTACCTGCCCGAGCCTGCGCCCGCGACGGCCTGACAGTTCAGGCCGCCAGCGCGTCAAGCTCCTTCAGGAGCGCATCGCCCATTTGCGTCGTCGAGACGACCGTTGCACCGGCCGACGCGATGTCGCGCGTGCGCAGGCCCTTGGCAAGGACGTTCTTCGCGGCCTGCTCGACGAGGCTGGCATCGTCGGCAAGATCGAAGGAATAGCGCAGCATCATCGCGAACGACAGGAGCGTGGCCAGCGGATTGGCCATGTCCTTGCCGGCGATGTCGGGCGCCGAACCGTGCACGGGCTCGTAGAGCGCCTTGCGGCGGCCGGTGGCATCGGGCGCGCCCAGCGAGGCCGACGGAAGCATGCCCAGCGAGCCCGTCAGCATCGCCGCGCAGTCCGAAAGGATGTCGCCGAACAGGTTGTCGGTCACGATCACGTCGAACTGCTTGGGATTGCGAACGAGCTGCATGGCGCAGTTGTCGGCGTACATGTGCTCGAGCTTGACGTCGGCGTATTCCGCCTTGTGCAGGGCCGTCACGACCTCGCGCCACAGCACGCCCGTGTGCATGACGTTCGCCTTCTCGACCGAGTGCACCTTGTTGCCGCGCTTGCGCGCCAGCTCGAAGGCCACGCGCGAGACGCGCTGGATCTCTCCGGTCGTGTAGACCTGCGTATCGACGGCCTTCTTCTGCCCGTCGGGCAGCGTGGTCACGCCGCGCGGCTCGCCGAAATAGACGCCGCCGGTAAGTTCGCGAAGAATCAGGATATCGAGTCCGGCGACGAGTTCGCGCTTGAGCGAGGAAGCGTCGGCCAGCGCGTCGAACACCAGCGCCGGGCGCAGGTTCGCGAACAGGTCCATTTCCTTGCGCAGGCGCAGCAGGCCGCGCTCCGGCTTCTTGTCGAAAGGCAGGTTGTCCCACTGCGGGCCGCCGACCGCGCCGAAGAGCGTGGCGTCGCACGACTGGGCGAGCGCCATCGTCTCGTCCGTCAGCGGCGTGCCGTGCTTCTCGTAGGACGAGCCGCCGACCAGCCCTTCCTTGATGTCGAACGACACGGTCCGGCGCTTGTCGAACCATTCGACGACACGGCGGACCTGACGCATGGCCTCGGGACCGATGCCGTCGCCGGGAAGAACAAGGAGCTTGCGGTTGGATGCCATTTCGTCTCTCCGGTACCGGTGTTTCAGCGCGCCTGGGCGAGCCAGGGCTGCGACTGGCGCTGCTTGGCCTCGTAGGCGTCGATGTGCTGGGCCTTCTCCATCGTCAGCGCGATGTCGTCGAGGCCGTTCAGCAGGCAGTGGCGGCGGAACGGGTCGAGGTCGAACTTGACCGTGCCGCCGTCGGGCCCGCGGATTTCCATCTTTTCCAGATCGACGG
Source organism: Rhodospirillales bacterium (assembly GCA_016794025.1). Taxonomy (GTDB): domain Bacteria; phylum Pseudomonadota; class Alphaproteobacteria; order CACIAM-22H2; family CACIAM-22H2; genus Tagaea. The sequence goes on from JAEUKX010000052.1 coordinate 10,840, forward strand.
TGAGCGTGGCGTTGGCGCCGCGGTTGGCATCGTCCATCAGCTTGGCGAGATCTTCCTTCGAGACCCTGATGGGCAGGATCCCGTTCTTGAAGCAGTTGTTGTAGAAGATGTCGGCAAACGACGTGCTGATGACGCAGCGGATGCCGAAGTCGAGCAGCGCCCACGGTGCATGTTCGCGCGACGAGCCGCAGCCGAAATTGTCGCCGGCGACCAGCACCTGCGCCTTGCGGTACGCCGGCTTGTTCAGCACGAAGTCCGGGTTCTCCTTGCCGTCGGCCGTGTAGCGCATCTCCTCGAACAGGGCCTTGCCCAGCCCGGTGCGCTTGATCGTTTTCAGATGCTGCTTGGGGATGATCATGTCGGTGTCGATATTGATCATCGGCAGCGGAGCCGCCACACCGGTCAGGACCGTGAACTTGTCCATGTCGTTCTCCCCTTCGTGTTTCAGGCGCCGGCGCGCACGACTCGCGTGCCGACGAGGATATCGTGGAAGGCCTGGCCCGTGCCGGTGATCCCGGCGAGCACGTAGCCGAAGCCGGTGGCCGCAATCTCGAAAAGCTTCAGAAACTGGCGGGCGATGGCGCGGCCGGGCCGGAGCCGCCGTCCGGCAAGGTCGACGACGCGCACGCCGAAGGCCCGCTTGCCGGGCGTGGCCTGCCAGCGCGAGCCCTCGAAGAACGCGAAATAGGCGAACGGCAGCAGGACAGCCAGCGCCTGCGTGCCGACGAGCCGTGCGAGCCCGCGCATGTTACGCGCGACAAGCAGCTCGGAACGGACGGGTTCGACGCGCCCATCGTCGTAGCGGATCTCGCCCTCGGCGATGGCCCAGATGCGCACCGTGCCGTCGGCGTGCCTGCGGATTTCGCGCCGCAGCTCGACCGTACGGCGCCCGGTTCCCTCGACGAGGCGTTCGTCCTCGCTGGAGGCAAGCGTGCGCTCCACCTCGACGACCGGGCTTTCCCGCCAGAAAGGATAGAGGAGATCGCCCATCGTCGAACGGCTCGTCACATTGATCGTGTTGATCACGGCGAAGAGAAGTGCCGTGAGGATCGCGGCATCGAGGGCCAATGCCGCCACCCGCGCGCGGAACGGCGCCACGTCGGACGTGGCGCGCGCCGGCTGGATGGCGAGCAGAAACCTCAACGCTGAAACTCGCGCACGTCCGCGAGACGGCCCGTCAGCGCCGCCGCCGCCGCCATTTCCGGCGAAACGAGATGCGTGCGCCCGCCGCGGCCCTGCCGGCCCTCGAAGTTGCGGTTGGACGTCGACGCACACCGTTCGCCCGGCTGCAGCTTGTCGGCGTTCATGGCCAGACACATCGAACAGCCCGGCTCGCGCCATTCGAAGCCCGCCTCGCGGAAGATCTTGTCCAGACCCTCCCGCTCGGCCTGTTCCTTGACGAGGCCGGAGCCCGGCACCACCAGCGCCTGCACGTGGCCCACGACCTTTCGGCCCTTGGCGATCGCGGCGGCGGCGCGTAGATCCTCGATGCGGCCATTGGTGCAGCTGCCGATAAAGACCTTGTCGATCTTCACGTCGACGAGCTTCGTGCCCGGCGTGAGGCCCATATAGTCGAGCGAGCGCTTGACCGCGGCGCGCTTCGCCTCGTCGGCGACGTCGGCCGGATTCGGCACGACGGAAACGATCGGCAGGACGTCCTCCGGCGAGGTGCCCCACGTCACCATCGGCGCGATATCCTTGGCGTCGAGGAACACCTCGGTGTCGTACTTGGCGCCCGGGTCGGAGGGCAGCGTCTTCCAGTAGGCGACGGCCGCCTCCCACGCGGCACCCTTGGGCGCATGCGGACGGCCTTTCACGTAGGCGAAGGTCGTCTCGTCCGGCGCCACCAGTCCGGCACGCGCGCCGCCCTCGATGGTCATGTTGCAGACGGTCATCCGGCCTTCCATCGACAGTTCGCGGATCACGTTGCCCGCGAACTCGACGACATGGCCCGTACCGCCCGCCGTGCCGATCTTGCCGATGATGGCGAGGATCACGTCCTTGGCGGTGACGCCAAGACCGGTCTTGCCTTCGACCGTGATGCGCATGTTCTTGGCCGGGCGCTGGACCAGCGTCTGCGTCGCAAGCACGTGCTCGACCTCCGACGTGCCGATGCCGAAGGCGAGCGCGCCGAAAGCACCGTGCGTGGCCGTATGGCTGTCGCCGCAAACGATCGTCATGCCGGGCTGGGTGAAGCCCTGCTCCGGCCCGATGATGTGGACGATGCCCTGCCGGACGTCGTCCATGCCGTAATATTCGACGCCGAAATCCCTGGCGTTCTTCTCCAGCGTATCGACCTGGATGCGGCTTTCCTCGTCCGCGATGCCCTTGGAACGGTCGGTCGTCGGCACGTTGTGATCGGCCACCGCGATCGTGGCGTCCGGGCGGCGGACCTTGCGGCCGGCCATGCGTAGCCCCTCGAAGGCCTGCGGGCTCGTCACTTCGTGGACGAGATGGCGGTCGATGTAGAGCACGCAGGTCCCGTCGTCCTGGCGGTGGACAACATGACTGTCCCAGATCTTGTCGAACAACGTGCGTGGCTTCGTCATCGCTTCTTCTCCCGACATCCCGTTCCTCCGGCGGGGCCGGCCGGTGGATCCCGGCCCGGCCCCTCCCGGCGGCTTACTTCTTCTCGGCCGACACTTCCGCCGAGGAGGCCTCGAGCTCGGCAGCGCTCATCTCGGCTGCCGTGGCGGCGATGCCGCCCGTCTTCTCGACGATGCGCGCCGACTTGCCCGTGCGGCCGCGCAGGTAATAGAGCTTCGCGCGGCGCACGTCGCCGCGACGGACAACCTCGATGCCGCCCAGGCGCGGCGAGTAGAGCGGGAACACGCGCTCCACGCCTTCGCCGAACGAGATCTTGCGCACCGTGAAGTTCGAGCTCAGCCCCGCGTTCTTGCGCGCGATGCAGACGCCCTCGAACGTCTGAAGGCGCTCGCGCGTGCCTTCCTGCACCTTGACCTGCACGCGCAGCGTATCGCCGGGCGCGAAGTCGGGCACCTTGCGGGCAGCCACGAGCTTGCCGATCTGCTCCTTCTCGATCTGTTCGATGATGTTCGCCATAGTCGCTTCTCCTCTTGAACCTTCAATGTTGCGTGCGTGCCTGGCGCTTGGCCCACAGATCGGGGCGTCGCTCGGCGGTGAGGCGCATGGCCTCTTCCCGCCGCCAGGCGCGGATTTTTGCGTGATTGCCGGAGGTGAGCACCGCCGGCACCTCGCGGTCGTGCCAGATGGCCGGCCGCGTGTAGTGGGGATATTCCAGAAGCCCGTCCTCGAAGCTTTCCTCGCCCAGCGAGTCGGCCGCACCCAGAACGCCGGGGAGCAGCCGCACGCAGGCGTCGACGAGACACATCGCCGCCGGCTCGCCGCCGGACAGGACATAGTCGCCGATCGAAACCTCCTCGAGCCCGCGCGCCTCGACGACGCGGGCATCCACGCCTTCGAAGCGGCCGCACAGCAGGACGACGCCGGGCCCTGCCGCCAGTCCGCGTGCGCGGTCCTGATCAAAGGGCCGTCCGCGGGGGCTGAGATAGATCGCGGCCGCCCCTTCCGGGGCGCGTGCGATCGCGACGGCGAGTGCGGCATCGACCACATCGGGCTTCATCACCATGCCCGGTCCGCCGCCGAAGGGAATGTCGTCGACCGTCCGGTGGCGGTCGGTCGCGAAGTCGCGGATGTCGACCGTCTCCAGCGCCCACGCGCCGTCGGCGGCCGCGCGGCCGGGGATCGACGCGCCGAGCGGTCCGGGAAACATCTCCGGGTAGAGCGTGAGCACGAGCGCGCGCCACGGCGCGCGTGCGCCGTCCGCCTTGCCGTTCCCCGCCATGTCCGCCGCAACGCTCATTCCTGCGACCCGTCGTCCTTCGCTTCCACTTCGACGGGCGGATCGACAACGATCCGTCCGCCTTCGACATCCACCACCGGCACCACCCGCTTCGTGAAGGGCAGCAGCAAGTCCTTCCCGCCTTCGCCCGCCACCTCGACGATGTCGCCCGCCCCGTAGTTGGCCAGCGATTTCACCGTTCCGAGCCGCCGGCCTTGCGTGTCTTCCACGGCAAGACCCACGAGATCGGCGTGGTACCAGACTTCCGCCCCCTTCGGCGTCCGCCTGGGTTTCGCCCCCAGGGCCGCGCGCTCGACATAGAGCCGCAGTCCCTTCAGCGCCTCGGCCGCGTTCCGGTCCTCGATCCCCTCGAGCCGGGCCACGACCAGTCCGCGAGCCTCGCCCCGTACCCGGATCGCGAAGCGGCGCTGGCCGCTTTCGTCCGCAACGGGGCCGTAGGCGCCGACGTCCTTCGCCTGGGCGGTGAAGCTCTTGATCTTGACCTCGCCGCGCACGCCGTGGGCTCCCACGACGGCGCCGACCAGGATCGGCTTCGTGCCCGGACCGGACGCCATCGCCTCAGGCCGCGGCACCCGCCTCGGCCGGCTTGGCCGCGGCTTCCTCGGCCGCCTTCAGACGTTCCTGCGCCTTCTTCTTGGGCGCGGACTTCTTCGGCGTCTCGCGGATCTCGGGCTTGGGGCCCAACGAGAGCGCGTGCAGGAAGTGGGCAACGCGCTCCGACGGCTGCGCGCCCTTCGAGAGCCAGTGCTTCGCGCGCTCGACGTCGATGACGACGCGCTTGGGGTTCGCCTTGTCGAGCATCGGGTCGTAGTAACCGATCTTCTCGATGAAGCGGCCGTCGCGCGCCATGCGGCTGTCCGCGACGACGATCTTGTAGTGCGGGCGGTTCTTTGCACCGCCGCGGCTCATGCGAATCTTGACGGACATTGTCGGTTGGATCCTTTCGTTCTGTCTTCAGTGTCGTGTCGTTCGGTTGCGCTACCTGCGGAAGAGATTGGCCATCCCCGTCCGCATCATTCCCTTCTGGCCGAGCTTGCCCATCTGCTTCATGACGCGGCTCATATCCATGAACTGCTTCACGAGGCGATTGACCTCCTCGACCGTCGTGCCGGAGCCGGTCGCGATGCGCCGCTTGCGGCTGCCGTTGAGCAGCTTGGCGTCGCGCCGTTCCTTTCGCGTCATCGAGCGGATGATCGCCGCCTGGCGGCCGATCACCTTCTCGTCCACGTTCGCGTTGGCGAGCTGTGCCTTCATCTTCTGGACGCCGGGCAGCATGCCCATGACGCCGCCAAGCCCGCCCATCTTCTTGACCTGCTCGAGCTGGGAGAGCATGTCGTCGAAATCGAAATTGCCCTTCTTGATCTTTGCAGCGAGCTTCTCGGCCTCTTCGGCGTCGACCGTCTCCTGCGCCTTCTCGACGAGGCCGACGATGTCGCCCATGCCGAGGATACGGCCCGCGATGCGGTCGGGATGGAACACGTCGATCGCGTCCATCTTCTCGCCAAGGCCGATGAACTTGATCGGCTTGCCGGTGACCGCGCGCATCGACAGTGCCGCACCGCCGCGCTGGTCGCCGTCCACGCGCGTCATCACGATGCCCGTGACGCCGATGCGCGTGTTGAACTGGGTGGCGGTGTTGACGGCGTCCTGGCCCGTGAGCGCGTCGACGACCAGCAGCGATTCGGTCGGCTGGACGGCGTCGCGCACGGCGGCGGCTTCGGCCATCAGCTCGTCGTCGATCGAAAGGCGGCCGGCCGTGTCGAGGATGACGACGTCGTAGCCTTCGTTGCGGCCCGTCTCCATCGCGCGCCTGGCGATCGCGACGGGATCCTGTCCTGCCACGATGGGAAGCGTCGGCACCTCGACCTGCGTGCCCAGCACGGCGAGCTGTTCCTGAGCGGCCGGGCGCCGCACGTCGAGCGAGGCGAGAAGGACCTTCTTGCGGTCCTTCGCGACAAGGCGCTTGGCGAGCTTCGCGGAGGTCGTCGTCTTGCCCGAGCCCTGCAGGCCGAGCATGAGGATTGCCACCGGCGGGTTGGCCCGCAGGTTGATCTCGCTCGCCTGCGCGCCCAGCGTCTCCACGAGCTTGTCGTTGACGATCTTGACGACCATCTGGCCGGGCGTGACGGAGCGCACGACCTGCTGGCCGATCGCTTCCAGCTTCACGCCGGCGATGAAGTCCTTGACGACGGAGAGCGCGACGTCGGCCTCGAGCAGCGCCACGCGCACCTCGCGCAGGGCAGCATCGACATCCGCTTCGCCAAGCGCACCGCGCCCGCGCAGCTTGTCGAAGACCGACCCCAGCCTGGTGGAAAGCGACTCGAACATGCCGACCGGCAGACCTTCCGTTCACGCAAAACAAGACGGCCGCCGTGCGCGAAACTCGCGGACGGCGGGAGACCCGTAGGCCCAAGGGCACAGATTTCCCCTGAACGGCGGCGGTTTTACGGGCAAAGGCCCGGAGCGTCAAGCCGCAGGCCGATACATATATAAGCCGGCCGCCATCTGGGAGCTCCAAAATATAACTATTTTTCCGTTAATGTACTGAAGATATTTATATTTCTGCCATTTTCTCCGCTTTTGGCGGCCTCGCTAGACTTTCCGGCCGTCCACAGCCTATATGCGCACCCGATGGACGCCCTTCCGTTTCTCAAGATGCATGGCCTCGGCAACGATTTCGTTGTCGTCGATGCGCGCGCTCGGAAGCCGGCACTCGATCTTGACCGCGTGCGCGCGATCGCCGACCGGCACAAGGGCGTAGGTTTCGATCAGCTCGTGGTCATCGAGACGCCGACGGACCCTGCAGCGGAAGTCTTTTTCCGCTTTCTCAACGCCGACGGATCAGAAGCTGGCGCCTGCGGGAATGGCACGCGCTGCGTCGCAGACCACGTCATGCGCGAAACCGGAGCCGACCGCCTGCGCATACAGACGCGCGCGGGCCTGCTCGAATCGCGCCGCGCGGCCGATGGGCTCATCGCTGTCGACATGGGGCCCGCACGGCTCGACTGGCGCGAGATCCCGCTCGATCGGGACTGCGACACGCTGCACGTGCCGCTTTCGCTGGGTCCGCTTGCCGATCCGGTCGCAACCGGCATGGGCAATCCCCACGCGACCTTCTTCGTGCCCGACGCCGAGGCGATCGATCTGGCATCGCTCGGGCCGCGGCTCGAGCACGATCGGATCTTCCCGGAGCGTGCGAATATCGGCGTGGCCCAGATCCTCGACCCCGGCACCCTCCGGCTGCGCGTGTGGGAGCGCGGGGCCGGGATCACGCTTGCCTGCGGATCGGGTGCATGCGCGGCAACGGTTGCCGCCGTGCGCCGCGGGCTGCTGTCGGGCCGGCGCGCGCGCGTGATCGTCGATGGCAGTGCCGGCGGCGCCGGCGCGCTGGAAATCGAATGGCGCGCGGATGGCCACGTGCTCATGGCGGGCCCGGTCGCGCTGGCATTTTCCGGCGTGTGGCCGGGATGACCCTGCCGCGCGTCGTCAGTCTCGGCTGCCGGCTCAACGCGGCCGAGGCGGCAACGATCGAAGCCATCCTTCGCGAGGCCGGCGACGAGAGCACGCTGGTGGTCAACACCTGCGCGGTCACGCGCGAGGCGGAACGCGACTCGATGGCGACCATCCGCCGCCTGCATCGTGAAAATCCAGGCCGGCGGATCGTGGTGACCGGCTGCGCCGCCCAGCTGGATCCTTCCCGGTTTGCGTCACTCGACGGTGTCGATGCGGTCGTCGGCAACCGCGACAAGCTTTCGGCCGATGTCTGGCAGGTGGGCGCAGCCCGCTTCGGCGACGTGATGGAACCCCAGCCGTTCGTTCCCGCGGATATCGGCCTTTCCGAAAGCCGCACGCGTGCCTTCATCGAAATCCAGCAGGGCTGCGATCATCGCTGCACCTTCTGCGTCATTCCGTTCGCGCGCGGACCGTCGCGTTCGCTGCGGCCGGAAGACGCGGTCGCGCGCGTCCGGCGCGCCGTCGAGGCCGGCAGGCGGGAAGTCGTGCTGACCGGCGTCGACCTGACGTCGTGGGGCGGCGATCTGCCGGACCGGGCGTGTCTGGGCGACCTGTGCGCGCGGATCCTTGCCGAAGTTCCCACACTGGCGCGCCTGCGACTGTCGTCGATCGATCCGGCGGCGATCGACGAGCGTCTTTTCGCGCTGTTCGCCGAAGAGCCGCGCCTTGCCCCCTTCCTGCATCTGTCGATCCAGTCGGGCGACGACCTGATCCTGAAACGGATGCGCAGGCGCCACAGCCGCCGTCAGGTGCTGGAGGTCGTGGCGCGCGTGCGCGACGCGCGACCGGGCATTGCCGTCGCCGCCGACCTGATCGCGGGCTTCCCTACCGAAAGCGACGCGGCCTTCGGCAATACGCTTGCCCTCGTGTCGGACATGGGGCTCGCGTCCGTGCATGCCTTTGCCTACTCGTCTCGGCCCGGAACGGCCGCCGCGCGCATGCCGCCGCTACCGGCCGGTGTCGTTCAGGCGCGTGCCGCGCACCTGCGCGCAGCCGGCGAGGCGGCCCGCGCGCGCTATCTCGACGGACGGATCGGCGATATGGCCGAGGTGCTTGTCGAAAAATCGGGTGCGGACGGGCTCGATGCACAGGGCACGCGCGTGCGTCTTGCGGCGAGCCACATGCGCGGCGCGATCGTCTCCGCCAGGGTTACGGCACGCGACGGGATGCATCTTCTGGCGGAGGCGGCATGAGTTGGCTTGCACGCCTCAAGGACGGTCTGCGCAAATCATCCGGCAGGCTTGTCGAGGGGATCGGACGCGCGCTCAATATCGGCCGGCTCGATGCGGCATCGCTCGACGCGCTCGAAGAAGCGCTGATCGAAGCCGATCTTGGCCCGGCGGTTGCGACAAGGCTGGTCGACGGCCTGCGTGCACGCAAACTGCCGGCAGATACCTCCGAACTCGAGGTACGCCGGTTTCTTGCCGAGGATATCGCGAAGATCCTGGCACCTGTCGCAAGGGTCTGGGCGCCCGATCCCGGCCGCCGTCCGCATGTCGTGCTCGTCGTCGGCGTCAACGGCAGCGGCAAGACGACGACAATCGGCAAGATCGCATCGACGCTGAAGGCGCAGGGCAAGTCCGTCATGCTTGCGGCCGGCGACACGTTCCGTGCCGCGGCCGTGCGCCAGCTCGAGATCTGGGGCGAACGCACCGGCGTTCCCGTGATAACGGCACGCGAAGGCGGCGATCCGGCCGCACTTGCGTTCGAGGCGCTTGAAAAGGCGCGCGCCGCGGGCTGCGATGTGCTGCTCATCGATACGGCGGGCCGGCTTCACAACAAGGCCGACCTGATGGACGAACTGAAGAAGATCGTGCGCGTTCTCAAGAAGCTCGACGCCGACGCGCCGCACGACACGATGCTCGTTCTCGATGCGACGATCGGCCAGAACGCGCTCCAGCAGGTCGAGACCTTCAAGAACATGGTCGATGTCGGTGCGCTCGTCGTGACCAAGCTCGACGGCAGTGCCAAGGGCGGCGTCCTGGTCGCGATCGCGAATCGATTCGCGACTCCGACGGTGCTGATCGGCGTTGGAGAGGGTGTCGACGACCTTCGCGCGTTCGATGCGGAAAGTTTTTCGAAGGGCCTTCTCGACATCGATGTGTGATGCGCGCGCGCGATTTCCGGATGCGTGTGCGCGATTCATCGACACGCGAATTGTCTCGATTTTATCAGGGTTTTTTCGCGGTCGTTCACTAGCGCTAGAAGCAGTTTGCACGACTCCCGCAAGCCAATGGGTCGACCGCTAACGATAGTGGAGTTGCGGTTGTCAACCCCCCTCATATTGAATTTCCTTGACATGCCCTTGTTCAAAATGATGTTCTAGCCACGTTCGGATCGTTCCAGGGAGGGCTCCAACTCCGCCGGAGGTCAAAAGGGTCGGGACAGTCACCCGACTCCGCTCAGGCTTCAGGCGCGCCTTTCCCGGTCCGACACCATCGGAAACAAGGAGTCAATCATGGCTGCGAAGAAGAAGGCGAAGAAGAAGGCCGCTAAGAAGAAGAAGTAAGCGGTTTTCGCTCGGTGCATTTGGGGGCGCGGGGGTTCTTCTCCCGCGCCCCTTCTGCTTTTTGGGACCCGCTGCCGCCGCCTTCCATTACAATTGCGTGTCACGGCGAGTCGCGCGCGTGGCCTGCGGGGGGAAATTGGAAAAAGTCGATCCATCGGTCGCGGGGCTTGTCCTGCTCGCGGCCCTGATGCACGCGTCCTGGAACGCCGTCGTCAAATCCGATCCCGACCGCCTCGCCTCGTTTGGCCTTGTCATGCTTGCCGGCTGCATCTTCGGGGTCGTGATGGCGCCTTTCGTGCCCATGCCCGCCCCGGAAGCGTGGCCTTACCTGATCGCTTCGGTCCTGATCCACGTCTTCTATTACGTGTTCCTGCTGCGCGCCTACGCGCATGGCGATCTTTCGCTCGTCTACCCGATCGCAAGAGGCCTTGGACCGACGCTCGTCGCGGTCATGTCCGGCACGGTCGTGGGCGAATTCCTCAATTTCCGCGAATCGGTCGGCGTCTTGCTCGTGTCGCTGGGCATTGCCGGGCTCGCCTTCGGGCGCGGCATCCCGAATTTCTCCGAGCGCCGCGCGATCCTGCTTGCGGTCTGCACGGGCGTGACGATCGCGGCCTATACGGTCGTTGACGGGCTGGGTGCGCGGCACTCGGGCAACGCGCTTTCCTACATCGTCTGGCTCAACCTGCTCGAAGGGCCATGGGTGTTCGTGTTCGCCATGTGGCGGCGCGGCCCGGCGATTTTCGACTACATACGTGTCTATTGGTGGCGCGGAACGGCCGGCGGCATCGTCGCGACGATCGGCTATGGCATCGCGATCTGGGCGGCAAGCCTTGGTGCGATCGCGCACGTCTCGGCCTTGCGCGAGACGTCCGTCCTTTTCGCGTCGCTGATGGGGACGTTCCTGCTGGGCGAACGGTTCGGCATGCTTCGGGTCGCCTCGGCCTTCGTGCTTGTCGCCGGGTTGCTGGCGATGAATTTCAGGATCGGCTGATCCGATGAACGGCGAGGCGGCGCTCCGCTTCGGCGTCTTCTGCGGCCTTCTGGCCGTGATCGCGCTGTGGGAGGCGAGTGCCCCGCGTCGCGCCGATCCGCCGGACCGGCGAAGACGCTGGCCGGCAAATCTCGCCTTCGCGGTGCTCGGCACAATCGTTTCCCGTCTCGTGTTGCCGGGCGGGCTTGCCGCATTCGCCGCGGCCGGCGAAGTGCGGGGCTGGGGGCTGCTCGGGGCCGTCGCCCTGCCCGGATGGGCGGGATTCGCGCTCTCGCTCGTCCTGCTCGATCTGGCGATCTATTTCCAGCACCGGATCTTCCACCGCGTCCCCCTGCTCTGGGCGCTGCACCGGATGCATCATTCCGACACCATGTTCGACGTTTCGACGGCCGTTCGTTTCCATCCCGCCGAAATCGCGATTTCCCTCGCGATCAAGGCAGGAGTCGTGGCGCTGGTCGGCGCGCCGCCCGAAGCCGTTCTTGCGTTCGAGATCCTCCTGAATGCCACGTCGCTGTTCAACCATGCGAACGCGCGCATGCCGGCAGCAGCGGAGGGGTTTGTCCGCCTGTTCGTCGTGACGCCGGACATGCACCGCATCCACCATTCCGCGCGCCGCGAGGAGACGGACAGCAACTTCGGTTTCTGCGTCCCGTGGTGGGACCGGCTGTTCGGCACCTATACCGCCCGGCCCGCGGACGGTCAGGAAGGGCTCGTGATCGGCCTTGAAACGTTTCGCGATCGCGAAAGCCAGCGGCTTGTGCGGCTGCTGGTGCAGCCCTTCGCCCGCCCTCAGTAGTCGCCCGTCTGCGCGGGCGGATTTCCGCCGACGGCAAAGCGCGGCGAATCGCCGACCTGCCGCCAGTGATCGAGCGCCCAACGCACGCTGGGAAAGGCGATGTCGTTCCACGGGATCTCGTCCCAGGCGAACAGCCGGACGTCCTGGCTTTCCGGCCCCGGCGAGAAATCGCCGTCGACGAGCCGCGCGCGGTAGATGAGCTGGACCTGGCTCAGGCGCGGCACGGAATAGACGCCGAGGAGCGCGTCGATCGCGATCCGTGCGTTCGCCTCCTCCATCGCCTCGCGCGCGGCACCGGCCTCGGGCGTCTCGCCGAGTTCCAGATAGCCCGCCGGCAGCGTCCAGAAGCCGATTCGCGGCGCGATCGCGCGGCGGCAGAGCAGGACGCGGCCGTTCCAGAGCGGCACCGCGCCGACCACGATCTTGGGATTGTCATATTGGATGAAGCCGCAATCCGCACAGACAAGCCGTTCGCGCGTATCCCCTTCGGGAACAGCACGCACGGACGGGCCAATCGGTTTGGGATCGCTCATGACTGGCGGAATATTCGCGCCGCGCCACCCGGCGGCGCAAGCCTGCCAGCAGGATCGTTCAGATGACGAGATCGACCAGCGAGCCGCGCGGAAGGACGCGCGAGGGCCGCGCATCCTCGGCGAAGTTCGCGGCGATCGCCTGCAGCGCTTCGGGAATGCCGCTTGCGCGCGCCGGGACGCCGCCCGACGATGGCGCGAACGATGACTGTCCGCCCCGCAGCTGGAAGGGCGCGCGTCCCGAGACGCGCGCGCTGTCGGGGCGCGGAAGCCCGCTTGCAATCGAAGGTGTGCCTGCCTGGATTTCCATCGGCAGCAATAGAAGCAAATTTGATTTAATTCTCCGTTAATTCCCGAATTGGGGCGGCGACATGCCTGCCGGAACGGCAGATGCGACGAAAAAGCCACGCATGCCGCAACACGAGTCGAAGAAACGCGCCGTTACATCGGACGTTTGGCAAATTGCAAATCGTCGCGCGAATATGTCACGCCTTCAGACCAAACGACGGGCAGCGTATGATGCGCGATTGGATTCGCGCCAATCCCAGAGTTAGACTTACTAATGGAATTCGGCACGACTTGAGACACGAAGGACACCGGTGACGTTACGCCGATGACGATCCCTTTCGACAGCGAACAGTTGCAGGGCCTGCTTATCCTGGCCCAGGACAAGCGCCCGGACGCACGCGCCAATCTCGCCACCCGCATGGGCGACATGATCCTCGGCAGCAATCTCGGCGCGATGTCCCCGCGCGAGCGCGAACTGGCCGAAGAGATCCTCCAGCGGCTCCTCCACGATCTCGAGATGCCGATCCGGCGCGCACTCGCCGAGCGACTGGCGGCCGAAGGCGTCGCTCCGCGCCGGCTCATCATCCAGCTTGCCAACGACCGGATCGAGGTCGCCTGGCCTGTCCTGATCAAGTCGGAACTGCTCGACGACAGCGAGCTCCTCAACGTCGTCCGGACGCGCACGATGCAGCACCGGATCGCCATCGCGCGGCGCGACCGAATCTCCGCCCCTGTCAGCGATGCGCTTGTCCGCCCGGGCGAACAGGACGTCGTGCGCGCCGTCCTCGAGAATGCCGGCGCGTCGATTGCCAACGAGACTTTCGAAACCCTCGTCGAGCATTCGCAGGCCGATTCGGACCTGCAGGAGCTGATCCTCAATCGCGAGGATCTCGACCCGAAGCTGGCCGGACGGATGTATGGCTGGGTTTCCGAGGCGCTGCGGCGCTTCATCATCGAGAATTTCGAGATCGACCCCTTCCTGCTCGACAAGGCGATCGGCGAGGCGATGGCGGAAGTCATGGCCGACCATGCGCGCGCGACGGCACTCAACGGATCGCTCCAGCGCATCCGCGTTGCCGTCGACCGGGATGACGTCAACGACCTGAAGCTGCTTCTTCCGCTCGCGCGCGCGGGCGAGCGCACGCTCATCGAGACGCTGTTCGCGAAGTTCGCGCGCGTGTCCGTGGCGACCGCGCGGCGCTGCCTTTACGAACAGGGCGGCCGGGCGCTCGCCGTGGCCTGCAAGGGCTGCCACGTCGACAAGCCGCTGTTCACGGAGTTCTTCATCGCCATGCGCCAGCTTGGCGGCCCGGCGGGCGGCCTCGTCGATCCGGGCGAGCTGTTCGACGCGCTGTCATTCTACGACGTCGTCGACGACGAGACGGCCGAGGCGCGCGTTGCCGCCTGGCGGCGCGGCGAAACGCGCGGTCCGCTCGTGGACGAATCGATCGCTGCCAGCGAGGTCCCGCGCGAACCGATCGCGCCGGCCCCCGTGCGCACGATGCATGCGGGCAACAATCTTCGCCGCCGGCCGCTGAAGCGGCTGAACTGATCCCTCAGCGCGCGGCCAGCGCCGCGACGCCCGGAAGCTCCTTGCCTTCGAGCCATTCGAGGAAGGCGCCGCCCGCCGTCGAGACGTAGCCGAACGAATCGACCGCGCCCGCCTTGGCGAGCGCCGCGACCGTATCGCCGCCGCCCGCAACCGACATGAGCTTCCCGGCCTTCGTGCGTTCCGCCACGCCGCGGGCAAGGGCCGTCGTTCCGGCATCGAAAGGCGGATGCTCGAACGCGCCCACCGGCCCGTTCCAGACCAGCGTGCGCGCGCCATCGAAAATGCGCAACGTCTCGGCAACCGACAGCGGGCCGATGTCGAGGATCATCTTGTCCGCCGGCACGCGGCCGATCGGCACCGTCTGGGCCCCGGCCGAATCCGTCAGCGCGCCCGCGACAACGGCATCGACCGGCAGGACGATCTGGCGGCCGGCGGCCTCGGCATCCGCCATGATCCGGCGCGCCGTTTCCGCCATGTCGGCCTCGCAAAGCGACCGGCCGACGGCGATGCCTTTCGCGTGCAGGAACGTGTTCGCCATGCCGCCGCCGATGGCAAGAATGTCGACGCGCTGTATCAGGTTGCCGATCAGGTCGAGCTTGGTCGAGATCTTCGATCCGCCGACGACCGCGGCGACCGGCCGCTGCGGCTGTTCCAGCGCCCTGGACAGCGCATCGAGTTCGGCCTGCATCAACAGGCCCGCCGCGCAGGGCAGCACGTGGGCGAGGCCCTCGGTCGAGGCATGCGCGCGATGGGCGCAGGAAAACGCGTCGTTCACGTAGAGATCGCCGAGTTCGGCCAGCGCCTTGACGAACGCGGTCTCGTTCTTCTCCTCGCCCTTGTGGAAGCGGAGATTCTCGAGAAGCGCGACCTCCCCCGGCTTCAGCGCGTCGACGACAGCCTTCGCGGCAGGGCCAATGCAGTCGTCAGCAAACGCGACCTTCCGGCCCACTGCCTTGGCGAGCGGGGCGACGAGCGGCCGCAGCGACTGGCTTTCGTCGCGTCCCTTGGGCCGGCCGAAATGCGACAGCACGACAACCCTGGCGCCCTTCCCCGCCAGCTGTGCGGCCGTGGGGGCGAACCGCTCGATTCGCGTGGCATCGCTAACTGCCCCGTCCTGCATGGGAACATTGAGGTCAGCGCGCACGAGCACGCGCTTGCCGGAAAAATCGAAATCGCCGAGGGTCTTGAATCGGTTCATGGTGCGGGCAATCCTGCTGGCCGAACCGGATTCGGGGCGCCGGTTCCACTGCGCCTCTATCGCCCAACGGGAAGAACTTCGCAATGTCCGAGCCGTCGCCGACCGCCCTTCCGCGCATCTTCGTCGCGATCGACCGCATGCGCCGCGAGGAGGCCGCCGCCGATCTCGCGCGGCTGGGAACCGAAGGGTATGCCGTCAAGCTCGGGCTGGAGTTCTTCGTCGCCAACGGGCCGGACGGCGTGCGCGCCGTGGCGGGCGCGCGGCCCCTGTTCCTCGACCTCAAGCTCCACGACATTCCAAACACGGTCGCCGGCGGTGTGCGCTCGGCGGCCCTTTGCAAGCCGCGTTTCCTCACGATCCACGCCTCCGGCGGGCGGGCGATGATGGCGGCCGCGCGCGATGCTGCGCGGTCGTCGGGAAGCGACCGCCCGATGCTGCTGGCGATCACGGTCCTGACCAGTCTCGACGACGCGGACCTCGAGGCCGTCGGCCAGCGCGGCCCGGCTGGCGAGCAGGCGCTCCGCCTCGCGATGCTGGCCCAGGAATCCGGCATGGACGGCGTCGTATGTTCGGCGCACGAGATCAAACGCCTGCGCGGGGCCGTTGCCCCCGGCTTCAAGCTGGTCGTGCCCGGCATCCGTCCGCAATGGGCGGCCAGTGGCGACCAGAAGCGCGTGATGACGCCGCGCGAGGCGGTGGATCTCGGTGCCGACCATCTGGTGATCGGCCGCCCGATCACGCAGGCGGCCGATCCGAAGGACGCGCTTGGCCGCGTGCTTGCCGAGATCGGCGGATGACGACGGCCGCAAAGATCTGCGGGTTGAATTCGGTGTCAGCGGTCGAGGCCGCTTCGCGCGCCGATTTCGCGGGATTCGTGTTCTTCGCACGCAGCCCGCGCTGTGTGACGCGCGAGCAGGCGCGCTTCCTTGCATCCCGCCTGCCCGGCCGCGTCCGGCGCGTGGCGCTTGTCGTGGATATCGACGATGCGGCGCTCGATGCGATCCTGACCGTCTTCCGGCCTGACATCCTCCAGCTCCACGGCGCCGAGACGCCTGCGCGCGTGGCGGAAATCCGCACGCGCACCGGGATCGCCGCGATGAAAGTGATCGGCGTGACCGAACCGGGCGATCTCGACGCCGCAAATGCCTATCTCGACGTCGCCGACCGGCTGATGTTCGATGCCAAGCCGCCCAAGCGCGCCGGCGCGCTTCCGGGGGGCAACGCGGTCAGCTTCGACTGGAAACTCCTTGCCGGCCGCACATGGGCGCGACCCTGGATGCTGGCCGGGGGTTTGACGCCGTCGAACGTCGCGGCAGCGATCGCCACGTCCGGCGCCCCGGCGGTGGACGTTTCCTCGGGCGTGGAATCCGGGCCGGGCCGCAAGTCTCCGCGCCTGATCCGGCGCTTTCTGGCCGCCGTCCGGGCGGCCTGAGGTCGCTTGGCCGGGGCCGCCGGCTCGGCTATAACCGCGCGGCCATGACGCAACTCAATTCCTACCGTTCCGGGCCGGACGAGCGCGGCCATTTCGGCATTTTCGGCGGGCGCTATGTCTCCGAAACGCTGATGCCCCTGATCCTCGAGGTCGAGCGCGCCTATGCGGCCGCCCGCAAGGATCCCTCCTTCCAGAAAGAGCTCGACTATTACCTCGAGCACTATGTGGGTCGCCCCTCGCCGCTGTGGCTGGCCGAACGCCTGACCAAGGCGCTGGGCGGGGCGAAGATCTATCTGAAGCGCGACGAGCTCAACCATACCGGCGCGCACAAGATCAACAGCTGCATGGGCCAGATCCTGCTGGCCCAGCGCATGGGCAAGAAGCGCATCATCGCCGAAACGGGTGCGGGCCAGCATGGCGTTGCGACCGCCACGGTGTGCGCCCTCTTCGGCATGTCCTGCACCGTCTACATGGGGGCGACCGACATCGCCCGCCAGGCGCCCAACGTGTTCCGCATGAAGCTGCTGGGCGCGGAAGTGAAGCCGGTCACCTCGGGCACGGGCACGCTCAAGGACGCGATGAACGAGGCGCTGCGCGACTGGGTCGCCAATGTCGAGGACACCTATTACATCATCGGCACGGTCGCGGGTCCGCACCCGTACCCGATGATGGTGCGCGATTTCCAGAGCGTGATCGGCCGGGAGACGCGCGAGCAGATCATGGGATTCGAAGGCCGCCTGCCGGACAAGCTTGTGGCCTGCATCGGCGGCGGGTCGAACGCGATGGGCCTGTTCCATCCCTTCCTCGACGACAAGGATGTGGCGATGGACGCGGTCGAGGCCGCGGGCCTCGGCCTGGACAGCGGCAAGCACGCGGCCTCGCTGCAGGGCGGCAGGCCGGGCGTGCTGCACGGCAACCGCACCTACCTGCTGATGAACGAGGACGGGCAGATCGACGAGGCGCATTCGATCTCGGCCGGTCTCGACTATCCGGGCATCGGCCCGGAGCATTCGTGGCTGCACGAGATCAAGCGCGTGAAGTACGTCGCGGCGACCGACGACGAGGCGATCGAGGCGTTCAAGCTGCTCTCGCGCACGGAAGGCATCCTGCCGGCACTCGAGCCCTCGCATGCACTTGCGCACGTCGCGCGCATCGCGCCCAAGCTGCCGAAGGACTATCTGATCGTCATGAACCTGTGCGGACGCGGCGACAAGGACATCTTCACCATCGGCGAACGCCTCGGGGTGAAGCTGTGAGCCGGCTTGCGGGGCGTTTCGCGGAACTGGCGAAGGAAGGCCGCGCCGGCCTGGTCACCTACGTCATGGCCGGCGATCCGGACACGACCGAAGCGCAGAAGATCCTCGACGGGCTGCCGGCGGCGGGCGCCGACGTGATCGAGCTGGGCCTGCCCTTCTCCGACCCGATGGCCGATGGTCCGGCCATCCAGGCGGCGGCCCTGCGTGCACTCAACAACGGTGCGTCCACCCGAAAGGCGCTCGCGCAGCTGAAGAAGTTCCGCGAGAAGGACAAGACCACGCCGGTCGTGCTGATGGGCTACTACAACCCGATTTACATCTACGGCCCGGAAAGGTTCTGCAAGGACGCAGCCGCGGCGGGCGCCGACGGTCTCATCGTCGTCGACCTGCCGCCCGAGGAAGACGCCGAGCTGCGCCCCTACGCGAAGGAAGCGGGCCTCGATCTCGTGCGTCTGGCCACGCCGACCACCGACGACAGTCGCCTGCCGGTCGTCCTCGAAGGCGCGTCGGGCTTTCTCTATTACGTCGCGGTGCTGGGCGTCACCGGCACGCGCTCGGCCGCCAGCGACGACGTGTCCGCCGCGGTCGCGCGCTTCCGCAAGACCACGAAGCTTCCCATCGCGGTCGGCTTCGGCATCAAGACGCCGGAGGGTGCCGCCGCCATCGCCAAGAACGCCGATGCGTGCGTCGTGGGCTCGGCGCTGGTCCAGCAGGTGGTCGAAGGTCCGGCCGCGGAAGCTGCCGGTCGCGTCCACGGGCTCGTGAAGGCGCTCGCCGGCGCGGTGCGCGCGGCACGCGCCAAGCGGACGGCATAGGGGTTCGGTCGATGAGCTGGCTTACCAATTTCGTCCGTCCGAAGCTGCGGGCCCTCGTGCGCAAGACCGAGGTGCCCGACAATCTGTGGGACACCTGCCCGGCCTGCAGCAAGATGATCTTCCACCGCGATCTGGAAGCGAACCAGCGCGTCTGCCCGCATTGCGGCCATCACATGCGCCTGCCGGCCAAGCGTCGGCTGGAGACGCTGTTCGACGATGGCGCCTACGCCCGCATCGAACTGCCGAAGGTGGCGCTCGATCCGCTCAAGTTCCGCGACCAGAAGAAATATACCGACCGCCTGAAGGCCGCCCGCGAGAAGACCGGCGAGCAGGACGCCATCCTCGTCGCGCACGGGCGCATCGGCGGCATCGGGACGGTTGTCGCCGTCTTCGATTTCGAATTCCAGGGCGGCTCGATGGGCCTTGCCGTGGGCGAAGGGCTCGTGGCGGCGGCGAAGCTTGCCGTCCTGCAGCAGGCGCCGCTGATCGTCATTCCGGCTTCCGGCGGCGCGCGCATGCAGGAAGGCATCCTGTCGCTGATGCAGATGCCGCGCACCGTCATCGCGGCCGAGGAAGTGAAGGAAGCGGGACTGCCCTATATCGTCGTACTGACCGATCCGACGACCGGCGGCGTCTCGGCATCCTTCGCCATGCTCGGCGACATCGCCATCGCCGAGCCCGGCGCCACGATCGGGTTCGCGGGCGCGCGTGTCATCGAGGAGACGCTGCGCGAGAAGCTGCCGCCCGGTTTCCAGAAGGCCGAGTACCTGCTCGAGCACGGCATGGTCGACATGGTCGTGCATCGGCACGAGCTACGCACGATGCTCGTGCGCATCCTGCGTCTTCTGACCGATCCGCAGCCGCGGGCCGACGTCGTCAAGCTGCCCCAGACCCAGCTCGATATCCCGTCCGCCAGGACGTGAGCGCAGATCCGATTCTGGAGCGGCTGAAGTCGCTCCATCCCAAGGCGATCGACATGTCGCTCGACCGCGTGCGCGCATTGATGCGGGCGCTCGGCGATCCGCAGGACGCGCTGGCGCCGGTCGTCCATGTCGCGGGAACCAACGGCAAGGGATCGACCATCGCCTATCTGCGCGCGATGCTTGAAGCGCAGGGCGGGCGCGTCCACGTCTATACCTCGCCCCATCTCGTGCGGTTCAACGAGCGTATCCGCCTCGCGGGCCGGCTGATCGACGACGAAGCGCTTTCCGGAATCCTCGAGGAGATCGAGCGCGTCAACGCGGGCGCCCCGATCACGTTCTTCGAGATCACGACCGCGGCGGCCTTTCTCGCCTTCGCGCGCAGTCCCGCCGATTGCGTCCTGCTCGAAACCGGCATGGGCGGGCGGCTCGATGCCACCAATCTCGTGCGCCGGCCGGCGGCGATCGCGCTCACGCCCATCTCCCTCGATCACATGCAGTATCTCGGCGAGACGCTGGCACTGATCGCCGGCGAGAAGGCCGGGATCATGAAGCCGGCCGTACCGACCGCCGTCGGCATGCAGCCGGCGGAGGCCGCCGCCGTCTTCGATGCGCGGGGCGCCGAACTCGGCGCGCCGATGTTCCGGCATGGGCGGGAATGGACGATCGGCCCGGCCGGAAGCGGCCTTCGCTATGCCGGCCGGAAAACGCTCGATCTGCCGATGCCCGCCCTGCCCGGCCCGCACCAGTTCGGCAATGCCGGCCTTGCGGTGGCGGTGGCCGAAATTCTTGGTGTCGCGCCGGACGCGATGGCGGCCGGCCTCGCGCGCGCCGAATGGCCCGCGCGCTTGCAGCGTCTGACGCACGGCCCGATGGTCGAGGCGCTGCCGGGCGGCGTCCCGCTCTTCCTCGACGGCGGCCACAACGAGGCGGCCGGCGAGGCGCTAGCCGGCTGGATCGGCGACCGGCGGATCGACCTCGTCTTCGGCATGCTGTCGACCAAGGATCCGGCGACGTTCCTGCGCCACATCGCCGGGCGCGTGCGGCGACTTCGCGCCATCCCGATCGTCGGCGAGCCCCTGTCCCGGCCGGCTTCGGAAATCGCCTCGGCGGCCCGCAGCGTCGGGATTGCGGATGTTGCGGAAGCGGTCGACGAAAACGCGGCGGTGGCCTCGCTCGCGGCGGCGGCCGACCCGGCCGTGCCCGTCCTTGTCTGCGGTTCGCTCTATCTGTGCGGGCGCGTGCTCGCCGCCAACGGCTGAGCCTGCTAGGCTCGCCCGCATGGTTTTCGGCAGGCTCTTCGGCGGCGGTGGGAACGACGCGGTTGCGGATCGCGGCGCCGCTTCGTTCCTTGCGGGCGCCCCCGTCGGATTCTACGCGCTCGACGGCGCCGGGCGGTTCGTCTTCGCCAACCAGGCCTTTGCCGACATGCTGGGCCGGCCACTGGCCGAACTGACGGGCGGCCTGCGCCTGCACGACGTCCTCGCCGAGCCGATCCCGCCCGGCACGGCCCCGTGCGACCCGTTCGGCGGGCTGGGAATCACGAAGGGCGATGTCCGCTTCCGGCACGTGGCGGGTGCTCCGGCGCTGCTTTCCATCGAGCAGACGGTCGATCCGACGGCGGCCGGCGGCATCGCCGTTCGCGCGATGGCACGCGACGCGGAACCGGCCCGCGAGATGGCGAGCGCGTTGGCCCGCAGCGAACTGGGCTTCCGCCGGTTCTTCGAGAACGCGCCCGTCGGCATCGCGCTGGTCGATCCGGAAGGCCGGCTGACGGAAACGAACCGCGCTTTCCAGCGGCTCGCCGGAACCGACCGCGAGGGCGCCGCAGGCCGCAACCTGACCATGTTCGTCGTGCCGGAGGAGCGCGCGGAGCTGATCGGCAAGCTTCGGAAGCTTGCCGCCGCGTCGAGCGGGCCGGTTGCCGGCGACCGGCCGCCCGAACATGTCAATGTCCGCCTGGTCGGCGCGGACGGCAAGGAACGGATCGTCGCCACGTTCGCACGCGCGCTCGATGAATCCGCCGGCAGCGACGGTGCCACGATCCTCCATTTTCTCGATATCAGCGAACAGCGCCGGCTCGAGCAGCAGTTCGCGCAATCGCAGAAGATGCAGGCGGTCGGCCAGCTGGCCGGCGGCGTGGCGCACGATTTCAACAACCTGCTGACCGCGATGATCGGCTTCTGCGACCTGCTGCTGCTGCGCCATCAGCCGGGGGACGCATCCTTCGCCGATATCATGCAGATCCGCCAGAACGCGAACCGGGCGGCGAACCTCGTGCGCCAGCTCCTCGCCTTCTCGCGCCAGCAGACGCTGCAGCCCAAGGTGCTCGACGTCACCGATGCGCTGACCGAGCTTTCCCACCTGCTGCGCCGGCTCATCGGTGCGGCGATCGAATTGAAGGTCGTGCACGCACGCGATCTCTGGCTTGTGCGCGTCGATCAGGGACAGCTGGAGCAGGTGATCATCAATCTTGCCGTCAACGCGCGCGACGCCATGGGCAGTGGCGGCACGCTGACGATCCGCACGTCGAATGCGACGAAGACCGCGCCCGAAAGGTTCGGCGACGAGGAAATTCCGCCCGGCGAGTACGTGCGCGTCGACGTGTCCGACACGGGAACCGGCATTCCGGCCGATATCATCGGGCGGATATTCGAGCCGTTCTTCTCGACCAAGGCGGTCGGCTCCGGCACCGGTCTCGGCCTTTCCACCGTCTACGGCATCGTGCGCCAGACGGGCGGCTTCGTCCTTGTCGACAGCAGGGTTGGCCAGGGATCGACCTTCACGCTGCTGCTGCCGCGCTGGACGGGGCCCGCGCAGGAAGAGAGCACCGACGCCACCCTCGCCCGGCGGCGGGACCTGACGGGTGCCGGAACGGTCCTGCTGGTCGAGGACGAGGACGCGGTGCGCCTTTTCGGTGCGCGCGCGCTGCGCAACAAGGGATACAAGGTCGTCGAGGCGAAGACGGGCGACGCGGCCCTCGACATCGTGCGCGAGATCGGTGCGACCATCGACCTGATGATCACCGATGTCGTCATGCCGCAGATGGACGGCACGACGCTGATCCGCGAGGCCCGCAAGCTATTCCCGGCGCTGAAGATCGTCTGCATCTCCGGATACGCCGAGGAGCAGTTCCGGCAGAATCTCGCGGGGTTCGACAGCGTCCATTTCCTGCCGAAGCCCTTCAGCCTCGACCAGCTCGCCGCCAAGGCGAAGGAAGCGATGCGTCCGCCGGCCTAAAGCTCGGCGACGGCCCAGCTGCGCGGGCCGACCGGCTCGAGCCGGACCGGCACGGCGTTGCCGATCTGTGCGCTCGGCGCAAGACCAAGCAGACGGCGCAGGGCCGCGAAGATGCCGCCATGCGCCACGACGAGAACGGGCGCCGGGTACGCGAGCGCGCGGATCAGGCCTTCGTCGACGCGCGCGCAGAACTCCGCGTAGGTCTCACCGCCTTCCGGCGCCTCCCGGGCCCGCATGCCAGCGTTCGAGGAAGTCGCCGCGCGGCGTCCCCTCGCGTACGCCCAAGCGGCATTCGACAAGATCGGGATCGAATGAAACGGGCAGCCCGATCGCTGCCGCCGCAATCTCGGCTGTCCGCCGCGCCCGGATGAGCGGGCTAGCCACGATCGACGCGATGCCGAGGCCGGCGAGACAGGCTGCCGCCGCCTCCGCCTGCGCGATGCCCGTCGCGTTCAGCGGAACATCGGTATTGCCCTGGAGCCGGTGTTCGCGGTTCCAGTCGGTTTCGCCGTGACGCAGGAAGAAAAAGGGGGCGGCCGGGATCGAACCCGAACCGCCCCCGGCATTGGGAAATCCGCGCGACATCAGATCGTGCGCGCGACTTCCTCGATCTCGAAGCACTCGATCAGGTCGCCTTCGCGGATGTCGTCATAGTTCTCGAACGCCATGCCGCATTCGTAGCCTTCCTGGACCTCGCGGACTTCCTCCTTGAAGCGGCGCAGCGTCTTGAGCGTCCCTTCGTGGATCACCGTCTGGTCGCGCAGGAGGCGGACCTTGGCGCCGCGCTTGACGAGGCCTTCCACCACGCGGCAGCCGGCGACCTTGCCGACCTTCGTGATGTTGAAGACCTGGCGGATCTCGGCGTTGCCGAGGAACTTCTCCTTGAGCGTGGGCGCCAGCATGCCCGACAGTGCCGCCTTGATCTCGTCGATCACGGTGTAGATGATCGAGTAGTAGCGGATCTCGATGCCGTCGCGCTTGGCCATCTCGCGGGCCTGCGGGTTGGCGCGCACGTTGAAGCCGATGATGAGACCGCTGCTTGCCTTCGCAAGCGCGATGTCGCCCTCGGTGATGCCGCCGACCGCGCCGTGCAGGACGCGGACCGCGACCTCCTCGGTGCGCAGCTTGGAAAGCGCGCCGGTGATCGCCTCGAGCGAACCCTGCACGTCGGTCTTGACGACGACCGACAGCTCCTTGGCCTCGCCCTGCTGGATCTTCGAGAACATCTGCTCGAGCGTGCCGCGCGCCTTGGCCGTCGCCGTCGCCTCGCGCGTGCGGCGCTGGCGGAACTCCGTCACCTCGCGCGCGCGCGCATCGTTGTCGACAACCTGGAAGTCGTCGCCGGCCTGCGGCGTCCCGTTGAGGCCGATGACCTCGACCGGGGTCGACGGGCCGGCCTGCTCGATCTGGCGGCCGCGGTCGTCGACGAGCGCGCGCACGCGCCCCCACTCCTCGCCGGCCACGAAGATGTCGCCGACCTTGAGCGTGCCCTTCTGGACCAGCACGGTGGCCACGGGGCCGCGGCCGCGTTCGAGCTTCGCCTCGACGATCGCGCCCTGCGCCTGCCGTTCGGGGTTCGCGCGCAGCTCGAGGATTTCGGCCTGCAGGAGGATGGCTTCCTCCAGCTTGTCGAGACCCGTCTTGGCCTTGGCCGAAACGTCGATGCCCAGCGTGTCGCCGCCGTAGCCCTCGAGCGCGACGTCGTGCTGCAGCAGGTCGCGGCGCACGCGGTCGGAATCCGCACCCTGCTTGTCGACCTTGTTGATCGCCACGATCATGGGCACACCTGCCGCCTTGGCATGCGCGATCGCCTCGATCGTCTGCGGCTGGATGCCGTCGTCGGCCGCCACGACGAGAACGACGATGTCCGTCACCTTGGCACCGCGCGCGCGCATCGCCGTGAAGGCTTCGTGGCCGGGCGTATCGAGGAACGTGATCGCCTGGCCGTTCTTGAGCGTGACCTTGTAGGCGCCGATATGCTGTGTGATGCCGCCCGCCTCGTGCTCGGCGACGTCGGTCGAGCGCAGCGCGTCGAGAAGCGACGTCTTGCCGTGGTCGACATGGCCCATGATCGTGACGACCGGCGCGCGGGCGATCAGCGTGCCCTCAGCGTCGGTGTCGCCTTCAAGGCCGATCTCGACGTCCGCCTCGGCCACGCGCTTCACCTTGTGGCCGAACTCGGCGACGATCAGCTCGGCGGTGTCGGCATCGACGACCTGGTTGATCGTTGCCATCACGCCCATCTTCATCAACGACTTGATGACGTCGACGCTGCGCTCCGCCATGCGGTTGGCGAGTTCCTGGACGGTGATCGCTTCCGGCACCACGACGTCGCGAACGACCTTTGCGGCCGGGCCCTGCTGGGCCATGCGCGCGCGTTCCTTCTCGCGCGCGCGCTTCATCGCGGCGAGCGAGCGCACGCGGATCGTCTCTTCGGTATCGAGCGCCTGGGTGACCGAAATCTTGCCCTGGCGGCGTTCGCGCAGGTCGCGGCCGCCTTCGGGCGCCGCCTTGCCGGGGCCGGGACGACCGCCCGGGCGGCTCGGGGCGCCGGGCCGGAAGACGCCCGGCCGGCGCGGCCGCTCTTCGTCTTCGGCCGTCGCGGCAACCGCAGGCTTGGCGACCGGCGGCACCGTGGCGGTACGGGCCACTTCGGCGGCCTGACGGCGGCGCGTCTCTTCCTCGTTGAGACGCAGCGTCTCTTCCTCGGCGCGCTTCTTCTGCTCCTCGTCGACCTTCTTCGCGACGACGGTCTCGACCTTGCGCTGCGCGGCTTCCTCGGCCTTGCGCTTGGCGTCGTCTTCCGCCTTGCGCTTCATCTCTTCTTCGATCCGCCGCGCCTCGTCCTCGTTGCGGCGCTTGGCCTCGACGTCGGCGCGGATGGCGCTCTGGATCGCGCGCTGGCGGGCGACGCGTTCTTCTTCTGTCAGCGTGCGCAGGACCTGCGGCTTTGCCGCGGGCGCCGAGCCGGACGCCGCGGCGGCAGGCTTGGCGGCCGCCTCGGCGGGTGCCGCGGCTGCGGTCGCGGGTGCGGCGCCGGGCAGGCGCTTCTTGCGCACCTCGACCTGGACGGTCTTGGAGCGACCGTGCGGGAAGCTCTGGCGCACCGAGCCTGCATCGCCGCCGGCGGCGGGCGAACGCAGTTCGAGGCGGCCGCCGCTCTTGCCGGCGAGACCGAGCCGCTTCTTGGCGTCCTGGGGGCTGTCCTGATCCTTGGTGTCCGTCATCTTCCGACCGTCGTCCGCTTTCATTCGTTTCCGCCGACGGCGCGATACGCCGCCAGACGCGCGAGATCCTCGCGCAACCGTTCCGCCAGATTTCCCGACGCGAGCGCGGCATGCACCGCGTGTTCGCGCCCGAACGCTTCACCCATCTCGACTGCCGTCAGGCCTGTCGCCACGGGAATTTCGCCGCCGCCGAGCCGCGCGCGCTCGGCGGGCGAACCGTCGCTTGCCGCCACGAGCAGGCCGCAGCGGCCGCGCGCGATCGCTTCCTTGACCTTCTCGAAGCCCTGCACGGCCTGCCCTGCACGCCGTGCAAGCGCCAGCGTCTCGACGGCGCGGCGCAGAAGGAGCTGGCCCACGCGCTCCGGCAGGTCG
The DNA here is from genome assembly GCA_016794025.1 of Rhodospirillales bacterium. Taxonomy (GTDB): domain Bacteria; phylum Pseudomonadota; class Alphaproteobacteria; order CACIAM-22H2; family CACIAM-22H2; genus Tagaea. The sequence goes on from JAEUKX010000052.1 coordinate 37,326, forward strand.
GCCGCCGCGCGGGCCTGGCCACGCGCGGCCTTCGCGAAGGCGTTCTTCTCGACCGCACGGCGCACGCTGGCCGAATCGGCCGCAACCCAAAGGCCGCGCCCCGGCAGCTTGCCCGCGATATCCGGCACCACCGCCGCGTCCGGCCCCAGCACGAAGCGCACGAAGGACGCGCGCGGGCCAGTGCGGCCGCTGACGATGCAGCGGCGCAGCGGCCCGTCGGTCTCGGGCAGGTCGTCGGCCGGGGTCTCCGGCGCCAGGGCGAGCGCTCCGCTCAAGTTGTCTCCGGCTTCCTTACTTCTCTTCCGCGAACCAGTGCTCGCGGGCCTTCATGATGATGGCGTTGGCCTGCTCTTCTTCCATGGCGTCCTTGCCGACGATCTCGATGAGTTCGTCGCCCGCGAGGTCGCCCAGATCGTCGAGCGTCTTGACGCCCTTCTCGCCGAGCTTGACCAGCATGGCCGGCGTGAGGCCTTCCATCCCGGCGACCTCGTCGACGACGCCGAGGCGCTTGCGCTCGGTCTCGAGGCGCACGAGTTCCTTCTCCACGAAAGTTTCCGCGCGGGCCTTGAGCTCGCTCGCGATGCCTTCGTCGAACCCTTCGATGCCGGCGAGCTCGTCGGCGTCGACCAGCGCCACTTCGTCGACCGACGTGAAGCCTTCCGTGACGAGCAGGCCCGCAATGACGTCGTCCACGTCGAGCGCGTCGACGAACACCTGCGAACGCTCCTTGAACTCCTGCTGGCGGCGCTCGGATTCCTCGGCCTCGGTCAGGATGTCGATCGCCCAGCCGGTCAGCATGGAGGCGAGGCGAACGTTCTGGCCGCGCCGGCCGATGGCCAGCGACAGCTGTTCGTCGGGGACGACCACCTCGATGCGGCGGGCTTCCTCGTCGAGCACGACCTTGGTGACTTCGGCCGGGGCCAGCGCGTTGACGACGAACGTCGCCGGGTCGTTCGACCACGGGATGATGTCGATCTTCTCGCCCTGCTGCTCGGCGACCACCGCCTGCACGCGGCTGCCGCGCATGCCCACGCACGCGCCGACCGGGTCGATCGAGCTGTCGTGGCTGACGACGGCGATCTTGCCGCGGCTGCCCGGATCGCGGGCGACGGCCTTGATCTCGATGATGCCGTCGTAGATTTCCGGCACTTCCTGCGCGAACAGCTTGGCGGTGAACTGCGGATGCGTGCGCGAAAGGAAGATCTGCGGACCGCGCGCTTCCTGGCGGACATCGTAGATGTACGCGCGAACG
>JAEUKX010000059.1 GCA_016794025.1 Rhodospirillales bacterium
AAGGCCGCACCGGTATAGATGATGTCGATCGTGCCCAGCGGCAGCGCCTGGTTGATCTGCTGCTCGTTGCCCAGCGCCGAGGCCGGGTGCACGTCGATCGCGTACTTGTTGTTGGTGCGCTTCTGGATTTCCTGCGCGGCCCACACCGCTTCGGTGTGATAGGGCTCGTTGGTCTCGTAGACATGCGCCCACTTGAGGCGCTGCTGCGCTGCGGCCGGTGCTGCCGTGCCGGCGGCAATGCCGGCCGCCAGGACAACGGCGAGAATGCTGTAGATCCGCATGACGACTCCTCCCTGGTTTTTTACGCGTCGCGCGGGTTTTCCCGCCGCGATTGTGCGGTATCCTAACGGCCGGCGGCCGCCTTGTCATGGCCGGAAATCCGGGGGAGTGCCCAAAAAATGGCCCGCATCGTCAAGGTCGAGATCCGGCAGGTCGATCTGCTGCCGCCCGTCGTTCGCACCGACGCGATCCAGTCCTTCAAGTGCCAGGAAACGCCTGTCGTGCGCGTGTGGGATTCCGACGGCGCCGTGGGCACGGGCTACAGCTACACGATCGGCACGGGCGGCTCGGCCGTGATGGCGCTGCTGCGCGACTGCCTGGCGCCGTACATCCTCGGGCGCGAGGCCGACGCGATCGACGGCATCTGGACGGGCATGCTCTTCCACACGCACGCCACCACCGTGGGCGCCATCACGTCGCTTGCGATGGCGGCCATCGACACCGCGCTGTGGGACCTGCGCTGCCGGCGCGCGAAGCTGCCGCTGCACCGCGCGGCCGGCGGGGCGAAGGACCGCATCCCCGTCTACACGACCGAGGGCGGCTGGCTGCACCACCCGCCCGAACAGCTCGTCGAGGAGACGCTGAAGGCGCGTGCCGACGGCTTCGCCGGCGCCAAGCTCAAGGTCGGCAAGCCGTCGGGGGCCGAGGACCGGCGGCGGCTGGCGGCCGTGCGCGCGGCCATCGGCCCCGACTTCGAGCTGATGGTCGACGCCAACCAGCGCTTCTCGGCGGCCGAGGCGCTGCGCCGCGCCGCCCTGTTCGCCGATCTCGATCTGGGCTGGTTCGAGGAGCCGCTGCCCGCCGACGACCTCGAAGGCCACGCGCGCCTGCAGGCCGGCACGCAGATCCCCGTCGCGGTGGGCGAGTCGCTCTATTCGCCGGGCCAGTTCGCGGATTACATCCGCCGCAACGCCTGCGGCATCGTGCAGGTCGACGTCGCGCGCGTGGGCGGCATCACGCCGTGGCTGAAGGTCGTGCACATGGCCGAGTGCTGCAACATCCCCGTCGCCCCGCACTTCCTGATGGAACTGCATGTGGGACTGGTCTGCGCGGTCACGGGCTCGGCGTGGCTCGAATACATCCCCCAGCTCGACCGCATCGCGACCTCGCGCGTGCGCATCGCCGACGGCCACGCCTTCCCGGCCGAGACGCCGGGGCTGGGGATCGAATGGGACTGGCCGGCGGTGGAAAAACTGACCGTCGCGGGGTCGACCGCGACGGTCAGCTGATCGGAGCAGCTAGCGCGTCAGTTCGCCGACATCCACACGTCGCCGAGGTCCTGGCCCAGCAGGTGCGAGGGCGTGATGTGCCAGCCATGGACGTTCTTGGCGATGGGCACGATGCGCTCGAACCAGAACAGCGGGACCGTGTAGGCGAGGTCCATGAGCTGGATCTGGAAGTCGCGCACCAGCGCCTTGCGCTTGTTGAAGTCGGTCTCGCGCTCCTGCTTGTCGAAGATCTCGTCGAGCTGGCGGTCGAGATGGCGCGACACGTTGAAGCCCGGCACGCGGTCGAACGAGATGAAGCGGCGGAGCTGGAAGTTGGGCTCGTCGGCGAACTCGGTCGTGAAGTCGAGCATCACCTCGAACGCGCCCGACGTGCGCGAGCCGAAATACGTGGCGCGCTCGGCCACGCGCTGCTCGACCGTCACGCCGATCTGGCGCCACTGGTCGATCAGCCACACCGCGACCGTCGGGAACGGCGGCAGCGACATCGAGATCAGCTCGAACTTCAGGTTCGACTGGCCCGCCTCGGCGAGAAGGCGCTTGGCCTCCGCGCGGTTGCGCGCCACGTCGCGGCCCATGCCCGGATACGTCGCGAGTTCCGCGGCCGTGGGCGCGTAGGCGTAGCCGGGGCGCAGCAGCGAGCCGACCTCCTTGGCCTGCGACACGCGCGCGAGCGCCGGGGCGGCGTTCCAGCGGTCCAGCGCCAGCGACAGCGCGCGGCGCACGCGCACGTCGTCGAAGGGCTTCTTCTCGATGTTGAACGACAGGATCAGGCCCGACAGCCACGACGTTTCCTGGAACGTCAGCTTCGGGTTGGCGACGCGCGCCTTCTCGTTCGGGCTGATGCCGCGGAATTCCGCCATCACCTGGCCGCCCTGGATGGCGTTGAGCATGGCGGCACCGCTCATCGTGGCGGTGCGGAAGCCGTCGAGATAGGGGTGGCCCTGGCGGAAATAGCCGTCGAAGCGCTTGCCCACCCAGTGCGAGCCGCGCACGCGCTCGACGAACACGAACGGGCCCGAGCCCATCACTTCCTTCTCGGGATAGCGCGGGTCGACGGCGAGCTTGGCGGCCGAGTAGATGCAGTTGAAGGGCGCGGCCAGGTACGTCATGAACGCCGGGTTGGCGTTGTTGAGCTTGAAGACGACCGTCTCGGCATCGGGCGCGTCGATCGAGGCGACGTCGGCGAAATGGTCGCGGCGGGCCGAACGCGCGCCCTGCGGGGGCGTCTTGATGCGCTCGAAGCTCGCCTTCACGTCGCGCGCGGTCAGCGCCGAGCCGTCGTGGAACTTGATCGGCTGGACCAGCTTGAACGTGTAGGTCTTCCCGTCCGGCGAGACCGCCCAGCTCTTGGCGACGTCGCCCATGATCTCGGGGTATTTCTGCGTGTTGAACTTCACCAGCGTCGAATAGTGCGGCGCCAGGTGGTGCACGACCGCGAAGTTCGTCGCGGCATGGCAGTCGGTCGTGTCGGGCTCGCCGCCGACCGCGAAGATGAATTCCCCGCCGCGGCGCGGCTGCTCCTGCGCCATGGCGGGCGCGATGAAGGTGGCGGCGGCAAATGCCAGACCCGCGAGCAGGTGTCGGAACATGCGTCTCTCCCCGGACTGAAGGATTTGGTTGGCCGCGAACTTAGCGCGGGAAGCGCGCCCAGTTCCAGCTCAGATCGGGGCCAGCCCGGATGAATGCCCCCCGGATCAGTTCCAGCCGGGATGCGGCCGCCACTGGTAGGGCGCTTCGAGGCGCGCGATCTCCTCGGCCGTCAGCGGCGGCATGTCGGCGGCGGCGGCGGCCTCGTCGATCTGGTCGAGCTTCGTTGCCCCCATCACCGGGGCCGCCATGTACGGCTTCGACCACAGCCACAGGAACGCGACCTGCGTGGGCTTCGCGCCGCGCGCGGAGGCGATGGCCTTCAGCTCGTCCGCGATCTTCCAGTCGCACTCGCGGTAGCTGTCCGGCTTCACGCCCGCGTCGTTCTTCGAACGCTCGGTCTGCCCGCCGCCGCCGCGCGTGCGGTTGCCGGCAAGGAAGCCGCGCGCCAGCGGCGAATAGGGGATGAGCCCCACGCCCGCGTCGAGGCACAGCGCGTTCATCTCGCGCTCCTCCTCGCGCTGGATCAGGTTGTGCAGGTTCTGCATGGCGACGGGCCGCGCGAAGTTGTTGCGCTCGGCGACCGCGATCATCTGCGCGAACTTCCACGCCGGCATCGTCGAACCGCCGATATAGCGGACCTTGCCGGACCGCACGATGCGGTCGAGCGTCGCCATGAACTCCTCGACCGGCGTGACGGCGTCCAGCCGGTGGACCTCGTAGAGGTCGACATAGTCGGTCTTGAGGCGCTTGAGCTGCGCGTCGATCGACTTCATCAGGTGCTTGGCGCCAAGCCCGGAATCGTTGGGCCGGTCGGACATCTTGATGCCGACCTTGGTCGAGATGACGATTTCCTCGCGCGGCGCGTAGGTCATCAGCGTCTCGCCCATGACCGTTTCGGAAGCCCCGAAATTGTAGACGTCGGCCGTGTCGAAGAAGTTGATGCCGCGCTCCAGCGCGCGCTTGAAGAAGGGCGCGCTGTCCGAAGCGTCGAACCCGGCCCATGCGCGCCGCCCCTTGGCCCCCCACGAATTGCCGCCAAGGCACACGCGGCTGACGGTCAGGCCCGAACGGCCGAGCTGGACGTATTTCATGGGGTCGTTCTCCCTGTTCGCTTTCGCATCTTGGACCCGAGGCTAGCCTCCCGGTTGCCTTGCGCATAGCGGCGCGCGAACATGGCGGCCATGACCGACATGACCGGCCTGTGGGCGCCGCGAAGCCCCGACCGCACCGGGTTCCTCGAACGGCCGGGGGCCCGTCTCTATTGGGAAGACGCGGGCGAGGGTCCGGCGCTGATCTTCGCCCACGGCCTTGGCGGCAACCATCTGTCGTGGTGGCAGCAGGTGCCGCACTTCCGCACCCGCTTCCGCTGCGTGAGCTTCGCGCACCGGGGCTTCGCGCCGTCGACCAGTGCGGTCCTGCCCGATCCGCTCGAATTCGCGGGCGACGTGGCGGCGCTTGCCGACCATCTGGGCATCGGGCAGTTCGCCTATGTCGGCCAGTCCATGGGCGGCTGGGGCGGGGTCGAACTGGCGCTGGCAGCGCCGCAGCGCCTGACCGCCCTTGTCCTTGCCGCGACGTCGGGCACGCTCGATCCCCGGCCCGCCAACCCGGCCGGCTTCGCGGACTGGAAGACGAAGGCCGACGCCACGCGCGCGAAGCTGGCCGAGCGCGCGATCCATCCGGCCGTGGGCGCCACGCTCGCGGCCGCCAGCCCGGCGCTGCACCATCTCTACCGCGCGATCGACGCGCTGGCCCACGGCCTCGACAAGAACGCGCTGCGCGCAAGGCTCATGGAAACGCGCCGCCGGCCGCCGTCGGATGCCGCCGCGATCGGGGTGCGCACGCTCTTCGTGACGGGCGCGCAGGATGTCGTGTTCCCGTCCTGCTGCGCGCCGGGCCTTGCCGCCGCCTTCCCCGACGCGCGCCATGTCGAAATCGAAGGGGCGGGCCACTCCGCCTATTTCGACCGGCCGGCCGCCTTCAACGCGGCGGTCGACGCGTTCCTTGCCGCCTAGCGGCCCGGCTGCTCGACGATCAGCGCCGCGATGCGCCGCACGATGGGCAGCACCACGACGGCCGTCGGGAACGCGATCAGATAGGACAGCGCCCAGGCGCGCACGATCTGTCCCGGCAGGTCGGCCGAGATGCCGAGCGCGTTGACGGTCGCGATGCCCGACATCAGGAAGGCCAGGATCATCGGCACGACGACGATGCCGGCGCGGGCGGGAAGCTTCTTCATGCGGACGGTTCTCTCGGGGTGTTTCTCGCGAGGGGCGGGCCGGTTCGGTCCCGCCCTATACGCGCGCTGGCCTGCGGGCGGCAAGTCCTGCATGCTGCGGCGATGAGCCAGACGCTCTTCTACCGCCGCCCGGTGGCGCTCAGCCGCGAGACGCACGGCGACATGCGCTACGTCGCCCCGCCCGACTACGGCTTCGCGCGCGCGACCAACGCCGTGCCGCTGGGGGCGGCGGAGGCCGAGGTGGCCGCGCGCCACTATCCGGTCGTGTTCGCGGCGGGCGAGCCGGGCGGGCTCGTGGCGCTGCTGGGCGTGCAGGAAGGCCACAACCTCTTCGTCGATGCCGACGGCAACTGGCGCAAGGGCGCCTACGTGCCGGCCTATGTGCGCCGCTATCCCTTCGCCTTCGCCGAGATGGGCGACCAGCTCGTGCTGTGCGTGGACGAGGCGTCGGGCGTGCTGGGCGAGATCGGCGAGCCGCTCTTCGACGGTGCACGTCCTTCCGCGCTGGTCGAGAAGACGCTCGCCTTCGCGCGCGAGTTCCAGGCGCAGGCCGATGCCGCACAGGCCTTCGCGAAGGCCTGCGCCATCGCGGGCCTGCTGGGCGAGCAGCGCGCCGAATTCGCGCTCAAGGACGGCCGCAAGTTCGCGCTCGGCGGCTTCCGCATCCTCGACCGCGCGAAATTCGACTCGCTGCCCGACGCCGTCTATGTCGACTGGCGCAAGCGCGGCTGGGTGGCGATCGCCCACGCGCACTTCGTCTCGATGAACAGCTGGGCCGCCCTCATCGACATCGCGACGGGCGAGATCTAGCGCGA
>JAEUKX010000086.1 GCA_016794025.1 Rhodospirillales bacterium
GTCGGCAGGGCCTTGATGGCGCCTTCGGCGAGCGCGTCCTGGCGGCCGGCGTCGAGGCGGCCTTCCAGCAGCTTGGCCGTGGCGGCCATCGCGAGGTCGACGGCGGCCGAGCGGACCTCGGCGGTCGCCTGCGCTTCGGCCTGGCTGATGCGCTCCATCGCCAGTTCCTCGCGGCGCTTCAGCGAGGCGGCGAGGTCGGCCTCGGCCTTGGCGGCCATGCGCGCGGCTTCCTCGCGGGCCTGAGTCACGATCGCGTCGGCCTGGGCCATCGCGTCGCGGTGCTTGGCCTGGTATTCGGCCAGCAGCTTCTCGGCCTCGGCGCGCAGCTTCGCCGCGTCGTCGAGGTCCTTGGCGATGCGCGCGGCCCGCGCGTCGAGCCCGCCGAGGACGGCGGCCTTGACCGGCTTCCAGGCGATGTAGAACAGCGTGAGGATCGCGAGCGTGATCCAGAGATATTCGCTGTGGGCGAAGAAATCATGCATCGGGGCGTATCCTTCCGGCTCAGCCGCGCGCCGCGGCGCGGGCGTCGGCCTCGGTGACCGAAAGGCCGCCGATCTTGCGCGCGGCCTCGACGGCGATCTCGGCGGCCAGCGCCTCGACGTTCGACAGCGCGGCCCGGCGCGATTCGCCGATGCGGGTTTCCGCGGCCTTGATCTTGTCGGCCAGCGCCGCGTTCAGCTCGGCCGACTTGGCGGCAGCTTCCTTGGCGAGCTTGGCTTCGGTTTCGGCGCGCACGGCCAGCGCCTTCGCGCGGCTTTCGGCAAGCGCCTTCTCGTAGGTGGCGATCATCGCGTCGCTCTCGCCCTTGAGCGAGCCGGCGCGGGCGAGGTCGCCCTCGATCTTCTTCTCGCGGCCCTCGATCGCCGCGCCCAGCTTGGGCAGGACGAAATTGGAAAGCACGACGTAGAAGGCGATGAATGTGATGGCCAGCCAGAAAATCTGGGCCGGGAACCAGGTGGCGTCGAACTGCGGCATCGGCGCTTCCCTTCGGGAAGTTGGAACGGGGCCGGGGAGGAGCGGAGCGCCCCTCCCCGGAACCGGGATCAGGACACGAAGATGAGGATCGCGACCACGAAGGCGAGCAGCGCGATGAACTCGGTCACCGCGAAGCCGATGTACGCGAAGACCTGCACGTTGTCCTTGGCGGCCGGGTTGCGGGCGACCGCGGCGATCAGGCTGGCCCACACCGAGCCGACGCCGATGCCGGCGCCGATCATGCCGATGGCGGCGAGACCCATGCCGATGAGCTTTGCTGCTGCGACTTCCATGAAACTTTACCTCTCTCTTTCCGGTTTACTGGTCGCTTCGTCCGCGTCCGGCCGGTCCTCAGGGTCGGGGCCGGGCGCGTCCGGCGCTCAGTGCAGGTGGATCGCGTCGTTCAGGTAGATGCACGACAGGATCGTGAAGATGTAGGCCTGGAGGGCGGCGACGAAGAACTCGAGCGCCGAAAGGCCCACCAGGACGGCGAAGGGGACGACGCCGGGCACGAGGAAGTAGGCGCCCAGGCTGATCACGAAGCCCGCGAAGATCTTCATGATGATGTGGCCCACCGTCATGTTCGCGAACAGTCGCACCGACAGCGAGATCGGCCGCGCCATGTACGAGATCACTTCGATCGGGATCAGGATGGGCGCGGTCGCCAGCGGCGCGCCCGAGGGGAAGAACAGCGAGAAGAAGTGCGTGCCGTGGCGCGCGAAGCCGATCACCGTGATCGTCAGGAAGATGGCGAGCGCCAGCGAGAACGTGACGACGATGTGGCTGGTGAAGGTGAAGGCGCCGGGGATCAGCCCGAACAGGTTGCCGCCCAGCACGAAGCAGAACAGCGTGAAGAAGAACGGGAAGTACTTCTTGCCCTCGTCGCCGACATTCTCGCGCACCATGCCGGCGATGAACTCGTACATGATCTCGCCCAGCGACTGCAGCCGGCCCGGCACGAGGCTGGCGCCGCGCGCGGAGGAGAGCAGCACCAGCGAGAGCGTCGCCGCCGCGATCGTCATCCAGAGCGCCGAGTTCGTGAACGACACGTCGTAGCCGGCGAGGCTCAGGTGGACGATGGGCTTGATCTGGAACTGCTCGAGGGGACTTGCCACGGTGCGTTCGCTCCGAAATTCGTTGCTGCCGTCAGGACTCTTCGTTCCGTTTCGCTTCGTCCGCCACCTTCTTCTGGGCGGCGGTCGCGACACGGATCACGTTTCGCATGCCGGCGGCTGCACCCAGCATGAAGAACGCGAGCGTCAGCCACGGCGAGGTGCCGAGCCACCGGTCGAGCACGACGCCCATCCCGGTTCCGACGGCGAGCGTTGCCAGCAGTTCGACCGAGATGCGGAAGCCGAGGCCCATCTGGCCTGTCGTCCGCCCGGCGGCCGAAGCCGAACGCGTCGCCGATCCGGCGCGGCGATCCTGGACGGCCCGCACGCGGGCCTCGAGATCGTCAAGCTGACGGCTCCGATCGTCGTCGGCCCCGGTCATGCCCGCTTGATCCCCCTGATACGCCGTCCGGACGACAAAAAAGGGCGAAAAATCCGCCCTTTTCCGTCCCGATGACGGCGCGGACAATAAGTTCGGGGGGCTCCCCTGTCAAGGCCGAAAGGGGCGATCTACGGCCTTGATCGAAAAGGGGAAACCGCCCCGCGCGTCAGGCCGTCGCGCGGAGCTTTTCTGCACTGCGAAGGTCGACCGAGACGAGGGTGGAAACCCCGCGCTCGGCCATGGTCACGCCGAACAGGCGGTCCATCTTGGCCATGGTCAACCGGTGGTGGGTGACGACGATGAAGCGCACACCGCTCGACCGGCCGATCTCGTCGAGCAGCTTGCAGAAGCGGTCGACGTTCGCATCGTCGAGGGGGGCGTCGACTTCGTCCATCACGCAGATCGGGGCGGGGTTCGTGAGGAACACCGCGAAGAGCAGGGCCAGCGCCGTCATCGCCTGCTCGCCGCCCGAAAGCAGCGTGAGCGACTGCAGCTTCTTGCCGGGCGGGGAGGCCATCACGTCGAGCCCCGCCTCGAGCGGGTCGTCGTTCACCTGCCCGTCCTGGCCCATCACGGGCGAAAGCGTCAGGTGGGCCCGGCCGCCGCCGAACAGGCGGGCGAACAGGTCCTGGAAATGCGCGTCGACCTTCGCGAAGGCCTCGCGCAGGCGCTCGCGCGCCTCCTTGTTGAGGCTGCTGATGCCCTGGCGCAGCTTGGCGATGGCGGCGACGAGATCTTCCTTCTCGGTCGTCATGCCGGTCATCTGGGCCTCGACCTCTTCGGCCTCCTGCTCGGCGCGCAGGTTGACCGGGCCCATGTTGTCGCGCTCCTTCACGAGGCGTTCGAGACGGCGCTCGATATCCTCCATGGCGGGCAGCTCGTCGGCCGGATCGACCATGCCGGCGGCAAGCGCGTCTTCCGGCGCGCAGTCGAGCCGTTCGCGGATCGTCTGGACAAGCTGTTCGCCGGTGGCGGTCTGCTGTTCGACATGGCCCTGTTCGCGCACGCGGTCCTCGCGCGCCTCGACGAGGCTTGCTTCCACGGCCTTGAGCGCGCGGTCGGCCTCGCGAACGGCGTTCTCCGCCTCGGCAAGCCGGTCGGCGGCGGCGCGCCGGATGGCGTCGACCTCCTGCGTCTTGGTCAGCAGCGCTTCGCGTTCGGCGGCGATGGCGGCCGGCCGGCCGGCCAGTTCCTCGCGCTCGCTTTCGGCAAGTTCGCGGCGCTCCTCGAGCGAGGCGATCTGCCGGCGCGCGGAATCCGCACGCTGTTCCCAGCCTTGCGTCTCGCCCGCAATCGCGTGGCGGCGGCGTTCGCGCCCGTCGCGCTCGCGGCCCAGACGCGCCGAGGCGGCTTCGCGCTCGGCCAGCGCCTGCCGGGCCTGCGAAAGGGCCTGCCGGTCCTCGGCGAGCTTGGCGCGCGCCTGTGCGGGGTCTTCGATCCCGGCGAAGCGCGCCTCGGCCGCCGCACGCCGTTCGTCGTGTTCGGCGCGGTCCGCCTCGAGGCGGCCGATCTCGTCGGCGATCAGCGCCAGCTTGGCGTTCTCGGCCTCGGTCTCGCGCGCGATGCGCACGATCTCGCCGCGTGCGGCTTCCACCGCCGTATTGGCGGCGCGCGTGGCCTGGCGCGCGGCGTTGTCGTGCGCTTCGGCCGCGCGGTTGGCGCCCTGCGAGGCGCCGAAGCGCGTGCGCGCACCCTCGGCGATTTCGCGCGCGCGGACAAGCTCGGCATCGAGCGTTTCGAGCCGGTTGCGCATCGTCAGCAGCTCGGCTGCCTGCGAGGCGGCCCCGGCACGCTGCGCGAAGCCGTCCCAGCGCCACAAGGCGCCCTCGCGCGTGACGAGGCGCTGGCCCTGCGCCAGCTGCGGGGCAAGGGCCTCGGCGGCGGCGAGGCTTTCGACCACGCCGATCTGCGTGAGGCGGCGGGCAAGGGCTTCGGGCGCCTGCACGAAGTCCGACAGCGGCACGGCACCCAGCGGCAGGGCCGGCGGATTGCCGGCGATGTCGAGCTGCTTCCAGCTGCGCGCGGCTTCGCCGTCGAGCGAAGCGGAAAGGTCCTCGCCCAAGGCAGCACCCAGCGCCGTCTCGTAGCCCGGGGTCACGCGCAGCGCGTCCATTACGGGCGCGTGCGGGCCGGCATTCTTGGTCAGTGCCGCGACCGCGCGCGAAATGCCCTGCCGCTCGCCTTCGAGCGTGGAGTGCGTCTGGTCTGCATCGCGCAGCGCCTCGCGCGCGGCGAATTCCTCTTCCTGCGCGGCGCGGCGCGCGCCCTCGGCCTCTTCGGCGGCGGAAAGCGCGGCGTTCAGCGCCGCATCGGCGTCGGCAAGCTTCGCCTCGGCTGCGATGCGCTTCTCGTCCGACCCGGCCAGATGCGCTTCGAGCGCCGCCTTGTCGGCCTCGACCGACGCACGGCGGTCGGCAAGCCGCTGGAGCCGTCCCGCCAGGTCGCCGATCTCGCGCTGCAGGGCCGCGCGCTCGCTCTCGGCCTTGGCGACCGCCTCGGTCGCGCGGGCAAGCTCGGCGTCGAGCGTGTCGACCTGCGCGCGGCGCTCCTCGATGTCGGCGGCGAGACCCGCCTCCTCTTCGGTCGCGCGCGCGTCGTGCGCGGCAAGTTCCTCGATTTCGGCCGCGAGCCGCGCGCGCGCGGCCTCGGTGTCGGCCAGCATCGTCTCCTCGCGTGCCTTGTCGGCGGCGAGCTGGGCCAACCGCGCGTCGAGCGCCTCGATCTGGCCGATGACGCGGCGTTCCTCGTCGGCGAGCTGTTCGCCGGCCACCTGCAGGCGCGTCAGCGCCGCGGCGGCTTCCGCCTCGTCCCGGCGCAGGTCGGGCAGGATCGCCTGCGCCTCGGCCAGCACGGTCGACGCGGCCGCGGCGCGCGTCGTGATGTCGACGACCAGCGCCTCGGCCGCGGCAAGGCGGCCTTGCGCGGCTTCCATGTCCGCCTTCTGCTTTTCCCAGCGCAGGTGGAAGAGGATCGCCTCGGCCCGGCGCACGAGGTCGCTCATGTTGCGGTAGCGCGCGGCTTGGCGGGCCTGCTTCTTGAGGCCGTCGAGCTGCGCGCCGAGCGTGGTCAGCACGTCGTCGAGGCGCGCGAGGTTCTGCTCGGCGGCCTTGAGCTTCAGCTCCGCCTCGTGGCGGCGCGAATGCAGGCCGGTGATGCCGGCGGCCTCCTCGAGGATCTGGCGGCGTTCGGTGGGCTTGGCCTGGATGATCGCGCCGATGCGGCCCTGGCTGACGAGCGAGGGCGAATGCGCGCCCGAACCGATGTCCTGGAAGAAAAGCTGCACGTCGCGCGCGCGCACGTCGCGCCCGCCGATGCGGTAGGCCGAACCTTTCTCGCGCTCGATGCGGCGCACGACGTCGAAATCGGCCATGTCGTTGTAGGCCGCGGGCGCGTTGTTCTCCTTGTTCTCGACCAGCAGCGACACCTCGGCGACGTTGCGCGCGGGCCGGCTCGTCGTGCCCGCGAAGATCACGTCGTCCATCTCGCCGCCGCGCAGCGCCTTCACGCGGTTCTCGCCCATGACCCAGCGCAGCGCCTCGACCAGGTTCGACTTGCCGCAGCCGTTCGGGCCAACGATGCCGGTCAGGCCCGGCTCGATCGCGAACTCTGTCGGTTCGACGAACGACTTGAAGCCGGACAGGCGCAACTTGACGAACTGCATGGGTCGTAACTCCCTGAGGGGTACCGGACTGTTGGTGCTAGCGTTTCGCCGCGAGCGGCTTGAGGACCTTGTCGAGCTCCTCGAACGTCGCTTCGCCGCGGAAGACGGTGCCGTTGATGACGAGCGTGGGCGTGGCGCTCACCTTGTGCTCGCTCTCGCCCTTCATCGACTGCTGCAGCACGGCGTTCTGCACTTCCGTGTTCGCAAGGCAGGCGTCGATCGCCGCATCGTTCATGCCGCCCGTGCGCGCGAGGCGCCGCAGGTTGCCCATGATCTGGTCGGCCGTCGTGCCCTTGATCCAGTTCGACTGCTGGGCGAAGAACACGTCGATGAAAGTGAAATAGCGCTCCGGCCCCGCGCAGCGCGCGATCATTGCGGCGTTGAGCGCGATGCGGTCGAGCGGGAAGTCGCGGAAGACGAGCTTCATCTTGCCGGTGTCGATGTACGCGGCCTTGAGCTTGGGCATCGTCTCGATCTGCAGGTTCGCGCAGTGCGGGCAGGTGAGCGAGGCGTACTCGATCATCGTGATCGGCGCGTCGGCCGCGCCGATGACCATGTCGAGCCCTTCCGCGCGTGGACCGGGGGCCTGCGCGGCCGCCGGCGGGGCGGAAAAAGCCAGCGCGATCAGGGCGAAAGCGCCAAAAAATGTCGAGATGTGCCGTTTCATCACAGGGTCACCCACAAGATGTTGTGATCGTACCGACTCGCTGCCGGACTCCTCAAGGTCGAATCCCGGAATTGGGGATAAGGAGTCTATCCAGCCGGAAAAACTAGGCTTTTCCGCGGCGGCCGCGCGCAAGGCCGGCGCCGAGGCGGGCCAGCGCCGCCTTCAGCTCCGGGTCCGCGAGCGACTCGACCGTGGCTTCGATTCTCGTTTTTTCGGCGGCAGTTAGCGGGCGCGGAGGGGGCGGCGGCGGGCTTGTGCCCAGGGGTAGGGGGCCCTGCACGAACCGCAGCCGGTCGACGGCCCGGAATCCGGCGAAGGAGTTGATCCGTTCGATGAGTTGCGGGGCGAGATGCTGAAGCTCCATCGCCGCCCCGCCCGACACGCGCAAGGTGAGCACGCCCGCCTGCGACGGCGCGTCCACGCCCTTGGGCGGGCGCGGCGGCATGCCGAGCTTCTCGGGCAGCGTCGAGGCGGCCAGCACAGGCCCCACGATGTTCGCCCATTCCGCCACGATGGTCGCAAAGGCGGGGCCGCGACGCTTCAACGCCTCGCGCGTGAGCCGCGGAACCTGCCGTGCGATCGCCTTGAGCGCCATGCCCGTCAGTCTAGACTGCGGCCCCATGCGACTCCAAAGTTTCCGGCGATGACGACGGCGCTCGCGGCGGCCCTGCTTGCCTGGTACGACCGCCACCGCCGCGTCATGCCCTGGCGCGCGCGGCCGGGCGAACGGCCCGACCCGTACCGCGTCTGGCTTGCCGAGATCATGCTCCAGCAGACGACGGTCGCCACCGTCGGCCCCTATTTCGAGCGCTTCGTGGCGCGCTGGCCGTCGGTCGAGGCGCTTGCCGATGCGCCGCGCGAGGACGTGCTGCATGCGTGGGCCGGGCTTGGCTACTACGCGCGGGCGCGCAACCTGCACGCCTGCGCGCAGGCCGTGGCAACGCGGCACGGCGGCATTTTTCCCGATACCGAGGAGGGCCTTCTCGACCTGCCGGGCGTGGGTCCCTACACGGCGGCGGCGATCGCCGCCATCGCGTTCGGACGTGCCGCCGTGGTGATCGACGGCAACGTGGAGCGCGTGGCCACGCGCGTCTTCGCGATCGGCACGCCGCTGCCCAAGGCCAAGGCGGACGTGCGCGCGGCCCTCGTCGACATCGTGCCCGCCGACCGGCCCGGCGATTTCGCGCAGGCGACGATGGATCTGGGTGCCACGATCTGCTCGCCGCGCCGGCCCAAATGCATGCTCTGCCCGTGGGAGCTTGCCTGCCGGGCGCGCGCGGCGGGGGAGGCGGAGCGCTATCCCGTCAAGACGCGGCGAGCCAAGCGTCCGACGAAACGTGCGATCGCCTATGTCCTGACCGACCGCGCGGGAGCCGTGTGGCTGCGCCGGCGCGCCGAGGAAGGCCTGCTCGGCGGCATGATGGAGGTGCCGTCGAGCGAGTGGCGCGCCGAGGCCCCGTCGGAGAAGGCCGCGCGCGCGGCGGCACCCGCCGCCCTTGCCTGGCGCGCGCTGCCGGGAAAGGTGCGCCATGGCTTCACGCATTTCGAGCTGGAGCTGACGGTCTGGACGGCGCAGGCCCGGCATTCGGATGTCGCCGGCGGCCAGTGGGTCGCGGCCGACCGGCTCGGCGAGGTTGCGCTGCCCACGCTGATGCGCAAGGTGATCGCCCACGCCCTCGCTAGGGCGAAAGGCACTTCGAAAGCGCGTCCGCCAGCGCGCGCATGATCGCCGGGTAGGCGTCCACGCCCGGCGCCACGCCGGCGCCGACCGGATCGAGCGTGCCGGTGCGCGCCTTCGTGCCGCGCACGATCGTCTTGACGAGCGAGGGCTCGAACTGCGGTTCTGCGAAGACGCAGGTGGCCTCCGCCTTGCGGATGCGCTCGCGGATCTGCTGGATGCGCCGGGCGCCGGGCTTGCGTTCGGGATCGACCGTGACGGAGCCCGCACCGGTCAGTCCGTAGCGATGCTCGACATAGTGATAGGCGTCGTGGAACACGATGAACGGCCGGCCCGCCAGCGGCCGGAGCTTGGCTTCCAACTCGCGGTCGAGCGCATCGAGCCGGGCTGCCGTTGCTGCGGCGTTCGCGCGATAGCGCGCGGCATTCGCCGGATCGAGACCCGCAAGCGCCTCCGCCGCAGCGACGGCGAGGCGCTTCATGTTCGCCGGATCGAGGAACATGTGGCCGTCGGTCTCGCTGTCCGCATGCGCGTGTGCGTGGCCGTGCCCGTGGTCGTCCGCCTCTTCCTCCCACGCGCCGCCCTCGCGCGTCTCGAGCTTGGTTGCGCCGTCGGTTTCGGCAAGTGCCAGCACGCGTGCGCGGCCGGCCAGTGCGGCGACCGGCTTCACGAGGAACGTCTCGAAGGCGGGCCCGACCCAAACGAAGAGGTCCGCCGCCTCGATGAGACGCGCGTCCGACGGGCGCAGCGCATAGCCGTGCGGCGAGGCGCCGCCGCGCACCAGCGTATCGGGCGTGCCGATCCCTTCCATCACGCCCGCGACGACCGACTGCAGCGGCACGATGCTCGCGACGACCTTGGGAGCCGCATCGGCCCCGGCGGCCGAGAAGAACAGGACCAGTGCGGCGATGATCCGGCGCATGACGTGCCTCCTTGCGTTCGAAGGAACGGCGTTATAGTATAACATACATGACGACCGCAAGACCGAAACCCCGCGCCGGCGCGCCGAAATCCGGCCACAACCACCGCGCCTGTATCGCCACGGCGCTGGCCGCCGCCGAGAAGCTGTGCGCGGCGCGCGGCGAGCAGTTGACGGCGCTGCGCAGGCGTGTGCTCGAGCTTGTCTGGGCCGGCCACAAGCCGGTCGGCGCCTACCAGATCCTCGACATCTTGCGCGGCGACGGCCGTTCGGCGGCACCGCCCACCGTCTACCGCGCGCTCGATTTCCTGCTCGCGCAAGGGCTCGTGCACCGGGTCGAATCGCTCAACGCCTTCATCGGCTGCCCGCATCCGGGCGAAACGCACGCCACGCAGTTCCTGATCTGCAGCCGGTGCGGGACGGCGGTCGAACTCGACGATGCCGGCATCGACAAGGCCATCGACGGAACGGCCGCGCGCATGGGCTTCGTCATCGCCGCGCGGACGGTCGAGATTTCCGGAACCTGCGCGGAGTGCCGCGGCCGATGACCGCTGGACCCCTTCTTTCGGGCCGCGGGATCGTCAAGCGGTTCGGCGAACGGACCGTTCTCGATCATGTCGATGTCAGCGTGGCGCGCGGCGAAATCGTCACGCTCATCGGCCCGAACGGCGCCGGCAAGACGGTCCTGCTGCGCATCCTGCTGGGGCTGCTGAAGCCGGACGCAGGTGACGTCGTGCGCGCGGGCGGGCTCGTCGCGGGTTACATGCCGCAGAAATTCGCGATCGACGACAACCTGCCGCTGCGCGTGTCGCGGTTCGTGGGCCTTGCGGGTCGCGTGGGCCGCGGCGAGATCGAGACCGCACTGGCCGAAGTCGACGTCGCCGGACGCATCGACGATCCCGTGCAGGGGCTCTCGGGCGGCGAGTTCCAGCGCGTGCTGCTGGCGCGCGCCCTGCTGCGCAAGCCCGACCTGCTGGTGCTCGACGAGCCCGCGCAGGGCGTGGACGTGATCGGGCAGGACGCGCTCTACGACCTCGTTGCCGCGGTGCGCGACCGGCACGGCTGCGGCGTGCTGATCGTCAGCCACGACCTGCATCTCGTGATGGCGCGCGCCGACCGCGTGCTGTGCCTCAACGGCCATGTCTGCTGTCAGGGTCGGCCGGAGGCGATCGGCCGCGACCCGGCCTTTGCCGAACTGTTCGGCGCGCGGGCGGGTGAATCCCTGGCGCTCTACCGCCACCGCCACGATCACGTGCACGACCCGCACGACGGCCATGTGCACCACCATCCGCCGCATGGCCCCGCGCATCGGCATGACCATCCCCACGATCACGCCGGCCATTCCCATGGATGACTTCCTCCTGCGCGCGGGGGCGGCCGGCATCGGGCTTGCGCTGATCGCGGGCCCGCTGGGCAGTTTCGTCGTATGGCGGCGCATGGCGTTCTTCGGCGACGCGCTGGCGCACTCGGCGCTGCTGGGCGTGGCGCTCGGCTTCCTCCTGCGCATCGAGGCGAACCTTGCCATCGCCGGCCTTTGCGTGGCCTTCGCGACGGTGCTGACGGGGCTCCTGTCGCGCGCGCGGCTGGCGCCCGACACGCTGCTTTCGATCTGCGCGTTCACGGCGCTGTCGGCCGGGCTCGTGGCGCTTTCCTTCATCGAGACCGTGCGCGTCGACCTGATGGGCTACCTCTTCGGCGACATCCTTGCCGTCGGGCCGGCGGACCTCGCGTGGATCTGGGGCGGCGCCGTGGCAGGTCTTGCCGTGCTCGGCTTCATCTGGCGGCCGCTGCTTTCCCTCACGGTCCATGCCGATCTTGCGGCAGTCGAGGGTGTCAATGTCGGTGCGATGCGCCTTGCCTTCGTGCTGCTGCTGGCGCTGGTGGTGGCCGTGGCGATGAAGATCGTGGGCGTGCTGCTCGTGACGGCGCTGATGGTGATGCCGGCCGCCGCTGCGCGCCGTCTGGCGCGCAGCCCCGAGAGCATGGCCGCGATCGCCGCGGCGATCGGCGCGCTGTCCTGCGTGGCCGGTCTCGTCGCCTCGGCCGAGTTCGACACGCCGTCCGGCCCTTCGGTCGTGCTTGCCGCCGCCTTCGCCTTCGCGGCAAGCCTGCTGCTGCCCGTCCGGCGCTAGCCGCGCCGGCCCAGCGCATGCGCCGCGACGACCGCGGCCGTGAGCAGGATGACCGCACCCGCCTGATGGGCGGCCGCCAGCGGAACCGGCACCCACAGCATCAGTGTTGCGATGCCGAGTGCGGCCTGCACGACAGACGCCGCGGGGACCGCGAGCACCGCGATCCGGTCGCCGGCGTCGGCCGCGCGCGCGAAGCGCCACGCGAAGACAAGCGCGCATGCAGCCGTGAAGATGCCAAGCCAGCGATGGTTGAACTGGACCGCCGCGTGGTTCTCGAACAGGTTGCGCCAGAACGGCTCGATGTCGGCGTAGCCCGCGGGCACGAGGCGTCCGTCCATCAGCGGGAACGTGTCGGAGACGAGGCCCGCGTCGAGCCCCGCGACGAAGGCACCCGCGACGATCGTGAGGAAGACGAGGCCGGCGAGGGCCGCCGCGGCCTTCCGCCCGGTGCTTGCCGCACGCCTGCCGCGCAGGAGATCGAGCGCCAGCCACAGCAGGCCCGCGTGCAGCGCCAGCGCCAGGGCAAGATGGACGGCGAGCCGGTACTGGCTCACGGCCAGCATGTCGCGCTTGAGGCCGCTTGCCACCATCCACCAGCCGATCGCGCCCTGCAGCCCGCCAAGGCAGAAAAGCGCCAGGAGTTGGCCCGCAAGCCGCCCGCGCACCGCGCCGCGCCACCAGAACCAGACGAACGGCACGAGGAAGACGAGTCCGATCAGCCGGCCCCACAGGCGGTGGAACCACTCCCAGAAGAAGATGCGCTTGAATTCGGCAAGCGACATGCCGGCATTCATCTGCTTGTACTGGTCGATCTGCCGGTACTTGGCGAACTCGGCTTCCCAGTCGGCCTGCGTGAGCGGCGGCAGCGCGCCCGAGACGGGCTTCCATTCGACGATCGAAAGGCCGGATTCGGTCAGCCGCGTGACGCCGCCGATGACGACCATCGCGAAGATCATCGCGCAGCATGCGAGCAGCCAGAGCCCGACCGCGCGCGAGGACGGCGCTTCGGCGCGGACTGCGGAATGCGGGGAGGCGGATACCGTTGTCACGATGGGAGGACGACATAGACCGGAAATCCCCCGGAGGCCAGCGGCCGGCTGTCGCGGCCCCGGTGGCTTGACATTCCCGGCCGTCGGCGCGACACGTATGTACACGAACGACCGGCCGGACGAGCACATGCAGCCTGCCCAGAAACTCGACGTCGCCAACCTCGCCGGTGCGCCCGGCGAGTGCGAATACATCCTCGAAAGACAGATCGGCCACCTGCTGCGGCGGGCCCACCAGCGCCATGTCGCGCAGTTCGAGCGCGAGGCCGGCGATCTCGACCTGACAACCACCCAGTTCGCGGCCCTCGCGAAGATCAGCGAACGGGGCGAGGTCTCGCAGAACCTGCTGGGGCGGATGACGGCGATGGACCCCGCGACGATCCAGGGCGTCATCCAGCGCCTGATGGGGCGGGGCCTCATCGAACGGCGGCCGGACCCCAACGACCGGCGCGCGACCCTTTTGCGCCTCAGCGAGGCGGGCAATGCGCTTGCCTGCGAGGCGATCCGGCGCGCGCATGGCGTATCGGACGCCGTCATGACGCCGCTGGCGCCCGAAGAGCGCACGCAGCTGACG
>JAEUKX010000097.1 GCA_016794025.1 Rhodospirillales bacterium
TCGGCGTTGAAGCGGATGACCTGCACCTTGACGTGCTGGCCGATCGAGAGCGCTTCCGACGGGTGGTTGATGCGCTTCCAGGCGATGTCGGTGACGTGCAGCAGGCCGTCGACGCCGCCGAGGTCCACGAACGCGCCGTAGTCCGTGATGTTCTTGACCACGCCTTCGAGGATCTGGCCTTCCTTGAGCGAGGCGACCAGTTCCGAACGCTGCTCGGCGCGCGTCTCTTCGAGAACCGCACGGCGCGAGACGACGATGTTGCCGCGCGAGCGGTCCATCTTGAGGATCTGGAAGGGCTGCGGGGTGCCCATCAGCGGGGTGATGTCGCGCACGGGGCGGATGTCCACCTGGCTGCCCGGCAGGAACGCGACGGCGCCGCCGAGGTCGACCGTGAAGCCGCCCTTGACGCGGCCGAAGATGACGCCGGTGACGCGCGCGTTGTCCTTGAAGTTCTTGTCGAGCGCGCCCCACGCCTCTTCGCGGCGCGCCTTGTCGCGGCTCAGCGAGGCTTCGCCGTGCTTGTCTTCCATGCGCTCGACGAACACATCGACCGTGTCGCCGGCCTTGAGTTCGACCGGCGCGCCCGGCGCGCCGAATTCCTTGAGCGCCACGCGGCCCTCGGCCTTCAGGCCGACATCGATGACGGCATAATCGCCCTCGATCGCCACGATCGTTCCCTTGACCACGCGGCCGTCGAACGAACCGCTGGCGCCCAGCGACTCCTCGAGCAGGGCCGCAAAATTCTCGCCGCCTGCCGGCGCGCTCTGCGCGCGGGCAAGATTGGAAGCCTTCGCCATTCTGAAAAAATCCTCTCGCATTCAACGCCGGACGTCCGTAAGGCCCAATGCCTTCGGCCGACGCCGGGGCTGGAGTTCGCACCCGGGGACTATCCCCGTGCGCGTGTCTTCGCCGAAATGAGGCCGAGAGCCGTCCGGAACGCTTCGTCGGGATCGAGGGCGGACGTGTCGAGCACGTCGGCATCCGGTGCCGGCTTCATCGGGGCGTCAGCGCGTTCGCTGTCCCGCTTGTCGCGTTCCGCCAGGTCGGCGAAAACGGCCGCATATATAGGTGTTTCGCCCCGGCCGAGCAACTCGTTATATCGGCGCCTTGCGCGGGCCTCGGGGCTCGCGGTCACGAACAGTTTCACTGTTTCCGGCCAGGGGCAGACGACGGTCCCGATGTCGCGCCCGTCGAGCACGGCGCCCTGCGGCTGCCGGGCGAAATTGCGCTGGAATTCCAACAGCGAGGCGCGCACGGCCGGGATCGCCGCGACGCGCGAGGCCTGCGCGCCGACGGCACCGCTGCGCAGGTCGGGGGCATCCATGTCGGTGATCCGGAAGGCCGCGGCCACGGCCTCGGGCGCCTCGCCCGTACGCAGGGCGCGCGCGGCGACCGCGCGGTAGAGCGCGCCCGTGTCCAGATGCGGCAGGCCGAAATGCGCGGCGAGCCGCTTGGCCAGCGTGCCCTTGCCGGCCGCCGCCGGCCCGTCGAGCGCGATGATCATGGGCCGGTCGTGATCTCGCCGCCCAGCGTGCGCACGAGGTCGATGAAGCCGGGGAAGCTCGTGGCGATGGCGCCGATGTCGTCGACCGTGACGGGCTTCGCCGCGGCGAGGCCCATGACGAGGAAGCTCATCGCGATGCGGTGGTCGAGATGCGTCCGGATGCCGGGCGCGCCCGCGGCCATGCCGGGCGGCGGGCCGCCGCAGCCTTCCACGATCAGGTCGTCGCCCTCGATCGTCGCCTTGACTCCGCACGCCTCGAGCCCGCGCGCGATGGCCGACAGCCGGTCGCTCTCCTTGACGCGAAGCTCGTTGAGGCCGCGCATGACCGTGCGCCCGGTGGCGCACGAGGCCGCGACCGCCAGGATCGGATATTCGTCGATCATCGAGGGTGCGCGCGAAGCGGGCACGTCCACGCCCTTGAGGTTCGTGAAGCGCACGCCGATGTCGCCCACGGGTTCGCCCGCCTCGTTGCGCGCATCGCCGATGTCGAGCGTGGCGCCCATCTCGCGCAGGGTCTGGTAGAGGCCCGTGCGGCGCGGATTGAGGCCCACGTTGCGCACGCGCACCTCCGATCCCGGCACGATCAGCCCCGCGACGAGCGCGAAGGCGGCCGAGGACGGATCGCCCGGCACGCGGATCTCGCGGCCGGTCAGTTCGGGCTGGCCCTTCAGCGCGATGCGCGTGCCCTGCGGCGTCTCGCGCACGTCGATCTCGGCGCCGAAATGGCGCAGCATCAGCTCGGAATGGTCGCGCGTCGCTTCCCTCTCGATCACGACCGTCGTGCCGGGTGCATTGAGCCCCGCGAGCAGGACCGCGCTCTTCACCTGCGCCGACGGCACGGGGACGACGTATTCGACGGGCACCGGCTCGGCCGCACCGATCACGGTCAGCGGCAGCAGAACCTTGCCCTCGGTCCGGCCGCGCGCCACGAAGCGCGCGCCGAATTTCTCGAGCGGGGTGGTCACGCGGCCCATCGGCCGGCGGCGCAGCGAGGCGTCGCCCGTGAAGACCGCGACAAGCGGGCTCGTGGCCACGACGCCCATCAGCAGGCGCGCGCCCGTGCCGGCATTGCCGAGGTCGAGCACGTCGGCGGGTTCCACCAGCGCGCCCACGCCGCGCCCGCGCGCGCGCCAGACGCCGGTCTTTTCCTCGCGCGTGATCTCGGCGCCCATCTGGCGCATGGCGGCCGCCGTGCGCAGCACGTCCTCACCCTCGAGCAGGCCGTGCACGACCGTCTCGCCCACGGCAAGCCCGCCCAGCATCAGCGAACGGTGCGAGATCGACTTGTCGCCGGGCACGCCGATCGTGCCGGAAAGCGCATGGCCCGGCCGGCTGGTGGCGGGAACGGGCGGGGCGGCGCTCGACATGGGGCCTCGACGGAGAAAATGGTGAGGATCGACGAGGGCTTGTAGCAACGCGCGCGGCGAGCGGCAACCGCCGCCCGAGCACCCGGCGGGCGCGGTTGACAGGGGGTCCGGGACGTGGCATGTCCCCCGCCCATTCTGGGGGGCCGGGCGCACACACGGGCGACGGCCCTGGCAGTGTCGTGAAGGAGCGATCGATGGCGAAGGCCGAATGGGGTTTGAAGCGTACCTGCCAGTCGTGCGGTGCCCGCTTCTACGACCTGTCCAAGAGTCCGATCAGCTGCCCGAAATGCGGCGCCGAATACGACCCGGAAGTGCTTCTGAAGTCGCGCCGCGGCAAGCCGGCACCGGTCGTCCCCAAGCCCGCCCCCGTTGAAGAGCCGGAACCCGTCGAAGCGGAGGCCGCCGAGGGCGAGGAGGAAGAGGAAGACGCGGTGATCGAGGACACCTCGGAACTGGGCGAGGACGAGGAAGACGTCGCCGAGGTCATCGAGAACGTCGAGGACGAGGAGCGCTGAGGCGGCAACCCGTCCCGCTGTTGACCGGGGCCGGCTTTCGCCATAAATAACGCCGCAGAACGGGGTCCCATCCCCGCTCGCACAGTTTCGGGGCCATAGCTCAGCTGGGAGAGCGCCGCAATGGCATTGCGGAGGTCAGCGGTTCGATCCCGCTTGGCTCCACCAAGTAAAACAAGGGCTTAGCCGGAAACGGCTAGGCCCTTTGTCTTTTTTAGCTAGCACCTAGCTAGCACCATGGCGAAAATCGAGGGGTATATAGGGTCCGACCCGCGCCCAGTCGCTCAGTCGGAATCTTGCCCCGGCCAGTTGTCTAAATTGCGTCTAGCCAGCCGCCCCAGTTCACGCAGCAAGCGTCGATCAGATATGGCCGCTGCCGAATAGTGGCCGTGCTTCCAGGCATTGCGATTTCCATTCGGCGCACCGCCACCTGCACCGTGCATCCGGCAGACCGCCCAGCCTTCAACCGGTCGATTGCGGCACCGCTCGCGCGTGCGTTTCGAGTGCGCTCGGCATTGGCTCGGTTGGATCGTGTTCGATTGTGCGCGCGTTCCCTTCATGGGGTTGTTCCTTTGAATTATCGGGCACCCCTCCCCCCTGGTGGCGGGCGTTGATCCCAACGACGGCTTGATTGGCTGAGACGTTCACATGCTGATGGACAACCCGGACCTCTTGCTTGCCCCGGTTCCGGTATTTCGAAAGCGCCTCTAACTGCGCGGCATAGGTCCGTTGCAATTGGTTCAATAGCCGCCCGTTGCTGTCCTGCTGAGTTACCGTTTCGCAATGCGCCAGTTTCCGATGCGCCGACATGATTGCTTCATGTGTCGCGACCATCTGCGTTATCAGGACCGCCTCGTGCGCGTCGGCAGGCGCCAGATCAGACACCATCGCCAGCATTCGGTTCGCCTGTAGTTCGCTTGGCTTGCCGTCAACGCGCGGCGCCATCTGGAGTAGGCCCGTAACGAGGGCCTCCGCACTTTCCAAGTCGCAGCCGCCAAAGGCGTTGGTCAGGCGCGCAGCGGTTACGGTTCCGGCGTCCCTGTCGCCGTCGTGCGCGCCAAGTGGCAGGAACCGTAGTTTTACGTCGCGTCCCTTCGCCTCCAACTTCATCTTCGGGGCGGCAGGCTTTGTCCTGGCACGTTCGAAGTACCGGTCAACGTCTGCCCGGTCGCGGTCGGTCATCTTGTACGGCTGCTGGATTTTTGCCGCTGCCTTATCGGTCATTGCATCACCTCATATTCCAGATCGGTTGCGCCCCGTTCACGACAGCGGTTCGATAGAAGGTCTGGCGAGCACCGGTCGCACGGCTTCGCAATTCGGCCCGGTCGGCGTCCAACCGTTCGACCGTCCATTCGCCCTTGAGCAGCGCAACTAGGCCCGCCGCCGCATACCCGTTCGCAGGCTGGTCGGGATCGATGCCAAAGCAATCCAGCACGCTCCACCCCAGCCGCGCCGCAGTCGCGCCGTGCCGGTCAAGAAAGACCGCCGCATCGTGATTCAGAGTTTCCCAGGCGGGCGCGGCGTAGGGCTCCGGCTTCGGCATGGTCGAAAGCCGCGCCAGTCCTTCGGCCCACTCGCGCGGATAGCCGCCGTCATATTCTGCGATGGCCGCGCGTTCCTCAAATTCGACCGGATCGGCGGGCACTTCAGAATTTGAGGTTGGAGGGTGCCTGCCTGCTAATTCTGCTAATCGTGCTAATTCACCAGCTGCGGCAATCGTCGGCCCGTCCGATTTAGCATCTTTAGCAAGATTAGCAGGGGCAGGGGCCAGCGCTGCCAAATGCGCCCGACCATTGAAACGCGGGAACATCAAGCAGCCTCCGCCTGGACGATCCGCCATTCCTTCGCCTTCGGGTCGGCAGGCACAAGCCAGCCGTGATCGATCAGGATGCCGACAACCTTGCGAGCCTCCGCCGCTTCTCTCACCTCGCCCGGCCCGCGCTGGTAAATGTCGGATAGCTTGAACGTCGCCTGCCCGCGCGTCCGCAGCCACGAAAGCACCTTCTCGGTGCGTCGGATTTGCTCGGATATGGAAGCGCCCGCCAGAAGCCGTAGCGCTTCGCAACAGTAGTGCTCGGCAATCCTCGCCGCGCGGGTCATCGTGTCGGCATCGATCGATTGGGCGTTCGGATTGTCAATCAGGGTCAGCACCCCTGCAATCCGCGCCGCCTGTTCGGCCAGCTTCGATCCGAAGGCTTTGATCGGTCGCAGCTCGCCGCCGTCGCCCAGCATCCCCTCGATATGATCTTGAAAGCCGGTAAATGCTCGCGCTGCGTCCGCGTCGAACGTCAACGCGGGCGGGTCCAGTTCATTTCGCTTCCCTTCGGCCAGCGGCAGTGGCATTTCGAGAATCGCCAGCAGCCGCCCCTCGTAACACTGGAGCGCCGCATAGGTTTCCGGGGCAACCTCGCGCACAAATCTGGTTCCCGCCGTCGCTTTAGGCGCGACGATCAGCAGCCGCGCCAGCAGGCCAATGCTTTCCGCGTCGGGATCGCCCAGCAACTGATTCGCTATGCCGGTCTGGAGCATCAAGTGAAGCGACAGGCGCCGCCCGCTCAGCAGCAGCAAGCCGCCTTCATTCATGCGAACACGTTTAATCGGCTTTCCGTCCCAGGCGAGGTTTAGACCTGCCATCGTTCGAACCTTGGCCTCCGCACTCATTCCATGACCGCCGACGAATCCGCCGCCTTCGTCGCTGAACAAGCCCAGCGAAGCATGGCCCTTCTGCATAACCCGGCACATGCCCTCCCATGTCGGCTCGGGCGCCGTCAGTAGCGGCGCCAGCGGTTCGATTGGCTCGGGTCCGATACTCTCCAAAGCGATTGCGAGGGCGCTCGCGTTTGGCTCGCCCTTGGCCTTTTTCAGAACCGCCTCGCGTGCCTTCTCCCAAGCCAGCTTCGCATTCTTGAACGAAGGCAGTTCGCAATCGTACTGGGCTTGGAGTGCCGTCTCCCTCCGGTTGATCGGCCCGAGTGCAATGCGGTCGCATTGGCTCTTGCGCTCGCCGCTTTCCGCAATCGTCAGGCAGAACAGCGACAGGGGCGATGCTTGCCCGTGCGGCAGCTTGACGTTTCGCAGCCCCTGCACCGCGAGGGCCGCCGCTGCAAGAACCGACTGCGCGCACATGGCGAGCGGCGCCTGAACGCGGTCATGGATGGCGCGCGCCGCCGCCCCGAGTACGTCGCCCAGATCGTCAACCGGGTACGGTTCGGGATCGGGAACCTTGCGCGACAACGGCATTGGCGCTTGCGCCTGATAGACGAGCGCACCATTGATTGTGGCTTTGATCGGATCAGACATGCGCCACCGCCCGCGCCATGTCATTGAAGTCCGTTCCTACACGGGGTGGTAGGGCAATCCGCACGCGGCGGCCTTGTCGGGCCCATCGTTCGGCGGCAGCCTCCGCCGCTTTCTGTCCAACCCCGTTCTCGTCGTGATCCGCCGCAATGACGAGATCGCTGGCAAGCGGCAAGTCTGGCAATGCGAGCGCCAGGATATTGTCAGCGAACATCGCCGCCCAGGTCGCAAGCCCCGTCGCATCGGCAACGCTCAGGCAGGTTTCCAAGCCCTCGCCAACGGCCATCGCAGGGGCAGCGGGCGCAAGTCGGATCGAAGCCCCGGCGACAGGCCCGAGAGTCTTTCTGTCCGGCGTCACGGGCGCCTTGCCGCTACCATCGGAGCGCAGGAACGTCCGATGGATCGCCACGACATTCCGGGAAGGCCAGCACGCCGCGCCGCAGACGACGGCAGGAAGTCGCAAGCCGGATTCCGAATGAACGGCAGCCGGACTGAATCTAATCGACGGGGGCAGCGTGCCCCGAATCCCGCGCACCTCGCGCAAGTATCGCTCGCCTACCGTGCCCGTGATCGGCTTCGCCGCCTGCCAGTCGCGCGCCGCGATTGCCGACATCCGCGCCGCACGCTCTTGCCGTTGCCGGTCGCGTTCGGCGATGCGCTCAATTGCAGTGGGATCGGGCGCACCGGACCCCACGCCGGAACCGCTCCATATGTCGCGCCTTTTGAGCGCGTCCAGAATAGCGCTGCCGTCCCGGCAGTTCGCGCACCAAAATAGTGCCCGCCTTTGTTCGCGTTCGCTCAGCGCAAACGCGCCGCGATAGCCGCAGGCCGGACAGTCGCCGCGCCAATGGTGTGCGCCACTGGCCTTGAGATTCAGCGCCCCCGCCAGGCGCCCCGCATTGTTTTCCATGATGCGCTTCAGGCCGCGTCCGGCGAACGCTGAGACGTATTGGAGCGCCGCAGGCTCGCAAGCCATCGGTCCAGTTCTGCGCGTGCATAGATGACGGCGCGGCCAGCCTTTGAATAGCCAGGGCCGTCGCCCCGCAGCCGCATTTTCGCTAGCGTCGATTCCGCTAGTCCAAGGTATTGCGCCGCGTCGGGCGCTCGATAATTCAACTTTTCCATTGCCTTCCTCGCTTGTCGCCGCCCCGGAATTGCCGGGCCACGCGAGGTACGATGCGAAATTGGAGTTAAAGTTGAAACCGATAATGAATTTCTGGATTCCGGAAATTCGACTTAGTGAGAATCGGGTTTTTCTCCAACTTTGCTTGTTGGCCAAAGTCTCGAAACCCAGTCTGCAACTGCAGACTCCTTTACGGCGGTTTCACCGTCCTCCGTGCGTAGCGACAACCAATGAAGTGCCCATTTTTTCATTTCGGTCCTAGTGCGGAATTTAGCGCCTCTCAGAAGCACTCGAATCGCTTCAGCGCTTAAGTCCTTCCAAACTGGATTTGGTGGGCGCCCTAGTCGGCGCGGCGGCCGATATGAACTGCCAAGCTGGATGGGTCCGAACAACGCTTCTAGCTTATCTCGCGGGACTGAAACGAATGTTGCTACTTGGATGATCTCCTTTCTTCCGCCCTTCGTTTCCACACGCAGAACTCGATTGTAACCCCAACAAGTAAAGTGAACGTCGCCCCCTTCATTTTCTGACGATGTTATTGGAAGCCGCCTCTTTGCTCGTCGAATTGGTGCATCGCCTTCATTCGAAAAATCTTCAGCGTCAAGTTTTTCAGCGTCGCTATTTCGATGCCACCATTCCCGTCCCAGTGTTGAATAAATCGCGGTTGGGTCTGTGGCAACATAATCCCCAAGATCCTCGCGCCATTCTTCGAGCCATTGACGAACTCCGCGTGTCGAAATGACAAGTGCCTGCGCGTCGATTGCTCCTTCCGAAAGTGCAGTTATCAAATTGTGGCGCGCGTCCGTTTCAACTGCATGAACTGCATTGGCCTCGGGGCTATTTTCGAGATCAAAGTCTTTATCGCGCCATCTTTCTTGAAAAACTTCATAAGCCTTAGCCGCACCAGGACTAACTCTAATTACAGCGGACCTGACAACCTCAAGCGCCAATTCGAGAGGTGCATTCCGCTCCTTATATGTATCGCCAATCATAAAGCTAACTTTGGAGTTAGGCTTTCGCATATTGCCGCTCCGCAGGGCAGTCCGCAGAATTGGCAACGGGGCAGGCGGTGCGGTTCCGCTTTTCGACTGGCCGGTCTAGCCCCATCAACGTAACCGTAACGTACTTAGAAGCCATATGCACCTTAAGCAGGAGTCGATATAGTTCAAAATTCACCGCGGATTTCCGGAGGCTAGTCATATGTCCGCTCAAAGCAAGGTTGTGAAAAACTTCAATTACGATGGTCGATCTCTCGAAGTTCGAGAGGAGCAGACTCCCAGTGGAATTTCGATCAGAGTATTTGAAGGCGGGAAACCCGTTGCGAGTGCCGTATATGGTGTCGCTTGGCAAGTTTTGATAGATGCTCAAATGTCGGATGGATGGTACTCCGAAAGTTCCATACGTGATGATTTGGCTCAAGTCGCGATGCGAGATTTTATAAATTGGTCCAATTGGATAAAGGCAAACAAGAAGAAGTAGTGTTGGAGGTACAAATGCGCGCCGCTCTAATGGGAATGCTATTTGTTTTCGTTGGATCGGCGGCGCTGGCCCAATCCGTCTGGGTTGAGGGAGGCTCTTTAACTTGTGCGGATTGGGCGACGGCAAGGCAAGATAAGGTTGCCCACAACTATGAGAGTTACGCCATGGGTTTGCTTGATGGCTATGTCTTGGCGACAGGAAACGAGTTCTGGCGAACTAAGGGTGGCCTAGCGCGAAATCAGGCGTTTTTTTACATCGATACATTTTGCCAAAAAATGCCGCTTGAGAATGTGACGGTTGGCATTTGGCAACTGTTTTCTGAGCGAACAGGCTGGAAGCGAAACGTAAGAAATTGAATTTATATTAACCGACTCACTACTTTCTCTAGTAGGACCGCAGCGGGTGCTAGTTTCCGCGGAGACTTCGGGCGTAATAGTTACATAATCTCGCCAACCGGGGCGGAACGTTAGAATGCGCTCACCCTCCCCGGACACTCTTTAAATGCGAGGCCCCAGGCCTTTTGAAGCCTTTCTAAGACCGGTCCGCCGAAAGCAAACGGCGCTGTCAGCTTCCTGCTTTCATCGCCGTATGAGTACAAAAGTGCTCCTTGAGCGAGTTTGGCTATGTTGATGCGGAAACCGCGCTCATTGAATGATCTTATGTCAATGCTTGAAATGTCGATGCGCCCTAATTGCGGGCTACCCATGTAGCTTGTCACTACGCATCGATGATTTCCATCAATGCCAGAAACTGAGAAATTCAATTCGTCCCCATCTTCTATGCCCGTCAGCGAGTAATTCACTACTTTTTCTAACAGCGTTTTCTCTCTCTTTGAATATGCGGACCAACGAGCCTGCATTTCGGAATTTGACGCTCTAAGTTGAGCCTGTTGCGCTTCGTCCCTCTTTTTCTGCTCTTCCTCGATGGCGGCCCGCGCGGCTTGTCTTTCGGCTTCAATGCGGCGCTGTTCGTTTGCACGAGAAATCTCGACTTCTCGCTCGCTGGTTCGCCGGGCTTCAAGGCGAGATATGCAATCATTAATTACAATAATCTCACTACTTCTAAATCTCCGAAGTAGCACGTCTGCAGCATCTGACTCGTTTGAAAGAGACGAGTGAAGAATTAGATCGCCTTTATCAACATCGAACACTTGATACTCGGCAAAGCCCATTCGATTGTTGCGGGCCGGTGGCCTAATTGCGATATCGACCCAGCTGCCAAAGCCGCGCTCACACGCCTTGGTAATCAGAACCTTGTTGATTTGTTCGTTGCTTTGCCACTCATAAAAAGTCACTTCGATCCCTAACTTCTCAAGGCCTGCCTTTAGTTCCGAAATGAACGTAGGGCTAACATTTGCTCTACGGGTAGATACGATGACCCGCTTCTTTTCAGTAGCCTTCGCATTTGCACCAGCTTCTTGCGCTATTGAGGCGGTAGGCGCCATCGAAATTCCCAAAAGTATTCCAATCAAAAATAACGGCAAAATGAGCCATGTCTTACTATTCGCACGAATCATTACAGAGCCCCCCCGATTTCACCGAGGATTGAAGTTCATTTTATTAAACCCAAGAGAGTATCTGTATTTTGAAGTAAGTGCCTAAACCTTGCAAGGAGGCCGAGAGTGGGATTCCGTCAGCGTGCGATGGGCTCAGGATCCTCACTTTTCCTTTCTGACAATAGCGAACTGCCATAGCCAGGGGGAGTTAGCCCTTCTTTATCGGGAGGATATTCGCCATCTTGCCGCTCAAAGCCGCGTCGATCCGACGCGCGTGTCGGTCCATTGCGGCGTGAAGCGGATCATATCCGATATGAGCGTATTTCTCAGTTGTGGCCGTCGTGGCGTGTCCAAGCATCTTGCCGACAAGGAACAGGCTGTCGCCCGCCATGACGGCGCCGCTGGCAAACGAATGCCGCAGATCGTGAATGCGAACGTCGGCGAGACCCGCACGCTCTTTGAGCCGTTCCCAGATATGCGGCAGACCGACCATGTGCGCGCCCTCTTTGTCGCCAACGAAGACATGCGGGTTCTTGGCAATGCGCGGGATTGATTGCAGCACCTTCAGGGCGGGCGCCCCCAGTGGGATCGTCTTTGCGCCCGTCTTGCTATCGGGCAGGCGGATAACGCCGCGCTCCATATCAACCCATGACCATTGCAGTCCGAGAATCTCCATCTTGCGTGCGCCCGTCAGCACCAAGAGCCGCAGGGCAGCTATCGCAATCGGGTTCTCGCCTGCCTTCGGTGGTTGCGGCTTCTTGGCGGCTATGGCCATGGCGCACCGCTTCTGCCATTCGTTCCAATCGGACTCAGCAGCGTCGAATGCACCCCCCAGGCGACGCAGCTCGTCGCCGGACAGGAAGCGCTCTTTTTTCTCGCCCTTGAACAGCGTCACGCCGCGCCCGGGGTTTTCGGTAACGATCCCCTCCCGCACGGCCCAAGTGTAAATCCCGCCCAGCACGGCAACGACGCGCGCAGCGATACCCCGCCCGCCCGTCACGTTTGCAACGCCGCGCGGCTTGGTCTTGGCGCGCATCTTGGTCTTGCCCGCCGCAATGTCGCGCTGCATCCGTTCAACATCCAGCTTGCGAACCTCGTTTGCCCGCTTGGTGCCCAGCAGCGGCTTAATGTGCCGTTCGATATTGGATCGGTCGGTTTCGATGGATCGGGCTTTCTTGGGGCGCCCCTTGCCGGGCAGCACCAGTGTCGGCACGGCCAGCAGGTAGGCGTCGCACATGGCGGAGACGGTAGGGACGGCCCGAGCGGCCTCCAGTGCCTTGGCGGGATCGTTCCCGATCTTTGCCTCCCGCAAGACCACCTCAGCGCGCGCGCGGGCGGTATCTGGCGTCCAGGGCGAGCCGTGCTTGCCGATGGTCAGGAACCGCTGGGGCGCCTTCCTGCCCCCGCCGACGCGGAAATAGACGACATAGACGGGGACCGCATCTTTCTGGCGTCGGATCCCGAAGCCGCGCAATTCGCCGTCCCAGACCGTCTTGCCAGACGCGAGGCCATCGACTGTCCGCTTCGTGATCTTCCCGGCCATCGCAACCTGTCCGCATGGCGCCCTCGATATCTTAGCTAGCACCTAGCTAGCACCGGGGCGGAAACTCGGGATGCCTGTATCTCAGAAAATGTCAGATTTATCTATGTTCAGCGTACTGGGGGAAAGCCAGTAAATCCAGATAAATAACAATGGCATTGCGGAGGTCAGCGGTTCGATCCCGCTTGGCTCCACCAGACAAACAAGAAAGGCCCCGCCGGAAACGTCGGGGCCTTTCGCGTTCGGGAAGGAAACGGAAATCCATGCGTATCGCGATCGTCGGGGCCGGGGCCATCGGGGGCACGCTGGCGGCCTTTCTTGCCAGGGCCGGCGGGCATGACGTGTCGCTGCTGGCGCGGGGGGCCCATCTGGCGGCGATCCGCCAGCGCGGTCTGACGCTCGATCGCGACGGCGTGCGCGAGACGCACCGGCTTGTGGCGTCCGACGATCCGGCGGCGCTCGGCGTGCAGGAAATGGTGGTGCTGACCGTCAAGGGGCACAGCCTGCCGTCGCTTGCCTCGCATCTGGCGCCGCTGCTCGGTTCGCGGACGATCGTCGTGTGCGCGCAGAACGGAATCCCGTGGTGGTTCCTTGCTGGCATCGATGCGCCCGAGCGCGATCAGCCGCTGCCCGTCGTCGATCCCGGCGGCGTGGT
Organism: Rhodospirillales bacterium; assembly: GCA_016794025.1. Lineage (GTDB taxonomy): Bacteria > Pseudomonadota > Alphaproteobacteria > CACIAM-22H2 > CACIAM-22H2 > Tagaea. Next base: position 12,973 of record JAEUKX010000097.1, read on the forward strand.
GTGGAACGCGCTGTCCCGCACGCGCGTCGTGGGCTGCATGATCCAGATTCCGGCGAGCGTGCCCGAGCCGGGCATCGTCGCGCATGGCGGCAGCCAGCGCACGCTTACCTTCGGAACGCCGCGGCGCGGCGCCGATCCGGAGGCGCTGGCCACGTGCGCGTCCGTGTTCGGTGCCGCCGACGTGAAGAGCGTGGTCGACGAAGACTTCCGCACGGTCGTGTGGACGAAGCTCGTCCAGAACGCGTTCTTCGGGCCTGCCAGCGCCCTCACGCTGGCCCGCAACGGGGCTGTCGACACCGCACCGGGCATGCGCGAGGTCCGCACGCATGTGGTCGACGAGCTGATCGCCGCCGCCGCCGCTTGGGGCAGCGCGCTTGCCCCCGCACGCACGAAGCTGCTCGCCCCCAACACGAACCCGGAGCACAAGACCTCGATGCTGCAGGATTTCGAGGCCGGCCGGCCGCTCGAGACCGGCCCCATCGTTGCCGCTCCACTCGATCTGGGCGCGCGCCGCGGCGTGGCGATGCCGGTGCTTGCGACGCTCTACGCCCTCGTTTCGCTGCGCATGGCGACGAAAGGCTGACGGGCGCGTTCGCCTCAGCCGAGGCTTTCGCCGTGCAACGATTCGTCGAGGCCCTGCCGTTCCTCCTCCGACGTCACGCGCAGGCCCACGAGCGCCTCGGTCACGCGCAGCAGCACGAGCGTGCCGATGCCCGAGTACGCGATGGCCACGAGGCTTGCGAACGCCTGCACGCCGAGAAGGGCAAGACCGCCGGCATAGGCGCCGTCGGTCAGGCGCCCGTCCGCGAACAGGCCCGTGAACAGCATGCCCACGATGCCGCCCACGCCGTGCACGCCGAAAGCGTCGAGGCTGTCGTCGTAGCGCAGGCGGAACTTGAGCCACGTCGAAGCCCACATGCACACCATGCCAGCGAGCACGCCCAGCAGCAGGGCCGGCCCCGGCGTGAGGAAGCCCGCCGCCGGCGTCACCGCCACGAGGCCCGCGACCGCGCCCGAGATGGCGCCCAGCACCGTGGGCTTGCCGCGCCACACCCATTCGAGGAACGCCCAGCCCAGCGTGGCGCCCGACGCGGCCATCTGCGTGGCGAGCACGGCCATGCCCGCGCGCCCGCCGGCCACCAGTGCGCCGCCGGCGTTGAAGCCGAACCAGCCCACCCACAGCAGCGCGCCACCGGCCACCGCATAGGCGAGGTTGTGGGGCGCCATGTTGTCGTTGCCCCAACCCATGCGCCGCCCTACGACGAGCGCACAGACCAGCGCGCAGATGCCCGCATTGATCTCGACGACCGTGCCGCCGGCGAAGTCGGCTACGCCCATGCGGTTGAGCCAGCCCAGCGGACTCCACACCCAGTGGACGAGCGGCGCATAGACGACGAGCGACCACAGCGAGAAGAAGACGAGCATCGCCGTGAACTTCATCCGGTCGACGACGGCGCCGGTCACCACGGCGGGCGTGATGATCGCGAAGGCGAGCTGGTAGAGGAAGAAGACCGATTCCGGGATCGTCGTCGCCACGGCCGCGTCGGTGCCGGCACCAAGGGTGAAGGGCTTGTCGAAGGAATCGGCAAGGCCGGGCAGGAACGCGCGCGACAGGTCGCCGATCCACGCGTTGCCGGTGCCGAAAGCGAGCGAATAGCCCAGCGCGAACCACAGCACGCTCACGACCGCGCACAGCGCCAGCGACTGCATCATCACCGACAGGATGTTCTTCTTGCGGACCATGCCGCCGTAGAAGAGCTGCAGGCCGGGGATCGTCATCAGGATGACGAGGAAAGTGCACAGCAGCATCCAGGCGGTGTCGCCTGTGTCGATCTTGTCCATGGACGTTCCCCCGGAACCTTTGCGCTTTGCGCGCGACTCGCCGACAGGCGGCCGCGTTGCGCGCAAGGTAGCGGGCGCACGCGCTGGCGCGCAACGACGGCAACATTTTCGACGCCCCCGTGCCGCAATTGGCGCTAGGTTTGGCGGATCTGGCGGGAGAAACGGCGACGTGAAGACCCTCAATCTCGGACTGATCGGGGCGGGCTATATCGGCCACTCGATGGCGCTGGCGTACCGCGCCGTGGGCGCGCTGTTCCCCGACCTGCCGCCGATACGTCTTGCGATGCTCGCCGACGCGAACGACGCGGTCGCGACGAAAGCAGCGCAACGCTACGGCTTTGCGGCATCGACGGGCGACTGGCGCACGCTTGTCGGGGACGACGGTGTGGATATCGTTGCCATTGCCACGCCCAACCACCTGCACCACGACATGGCGCTGGCCGCGCTCGCCGCGGGCAAGCACGTCCATTGCGAGAAGCCGCTTGCCCTCGACATGCGCGAGGCGCGCGCGATGGCCGATGCGGCCGCGCGCGCAGGCACGCGCACCATCGTCGGCTACAACTATCTCCACAACCCGATGATCCGGCTGGCGCGCCGGATGGTGGCGCGCGGCGAGATCGGCCGCGTCGTGCATTTCCGGGGCTTCCACGAGGAAGACTACATGACCGATCCTGCCCTGCCGTTCTCGTGGCGGTGCGAGCGGAAATACGCGGGCGCCGGCGCGCTTGCCGATCTGGGATCGCACATCGTGAGCTTTGCCGACGCGCTTGCCGGGCCCATCGCCGAGCTTGCCGCCGATGTGGCGACCGTCGTCGCCGAGCGCCCCGTTCCCGGTGGCGGCATGCGCAAGGTCGAGAACGAGGACCAGGGCCAGTTCCTGGCGCGCTTCGCGTCGGGCGCCACGGGCGCCATCTCGGCGAGCCGCGTGGCGACGGGGCGCAAGATGGGCCTCGCGTTCGAACTTGTCGGTACCGAGGGGGCGATCGCGTTCGACCAGGAGCGGCTCAACGAGTTGCGCGTCTACCGCGCGAAAGACCCGTCCGGCGCGCGCGGCTTCGCCACGATCCTCGCCGGGCCGGAACATCCCGATTATGCGGCGTTCTGCCCGGCCCCCGGCCACCAGATCGGCTTCACCGACCTGAAGACGCTCGAGGTCGCGCATTTCCTCGGCGCGATCCGCGATGGCCGGCCGGCCGAGCCGGACTTCGCGACGGCCCTGCGCTACGAGGCGGTCATCGACGCGGCCCTTCGCTCGGCCGAAAGCCGGGCATGGGAGAGAGTGGAGCGCTAAAATCGTAAATTTTTCATACGGTTAGTCGGCATTACATTGAATTTTAGCTTTTTCAGCACTATCATAGACCTATGGAACCGCATCCGCCCGTCGACGCGACCGAGAGCAAGGTGATCATCAACCTTCTGCTGTCGACGGTCGTCTTTTGCGGAATCATGGGCGCCATCGGCTATGTCGTGACGCGCTATCCCGAACTGCTCGACGGGGCGGCCACGATGGTCAACGGCGTGGCAGTCGCGGTTCCGGAGATCCTGCATACCGAGCCGCAGACGCTGCGCTGCCGCATGTCGAAGGAATACGTGATGGAACCGGGCACCAACCAGGTCCGCACCACCGCGCTCACGACGAACTGCGCCAACGAACCGACCTCCGGCAAGCCGGCCAAGTAAGAACAGGGACGGGTGCGGCGTCTCCGGCGCCTTCCTGCCCGCGAGGAGACGCCCATGCTGTTGACGACCGTGGCCGGCAGCCTGCCGAAGCCTTCCTGGCTTGCCGCTCCCCAGATGCTGTGGGCGCCGTGGCGCCAGACCGGCCCCGCGCTTGCCGAAGCCCAGGCCGACGCCACGATCCTTGCCGTGCGCCTGCAGCGCATGGCCGGCATCGACATCCCCAGCGACGGCGAGCAGGCGCGCCAGCATTTCGTGCACGGGTTCCTTGCCGGGGTCGAAGGCATCGACTTCGAGAACAAGGTCACGATGGGCATCCGCAACAACCGCTACGAGGCGCAGGTCCCGCAGGTGATCGGCGCGCTCAAGCGCAAGGGCCCCGTGCATTCGATGGAGGCGCGCGCGGCACGCAGCGCCACGAAGGGCAAGGTCAAGTTCACGCTGCCGGGCCCCATGACGATCGTCGACACGATCGCCGATCGCCACTATGGCGACCGCGTGAAGATGGCGATGGCGTTCGCCGACCTTCTCAACGAGGAGGCGCGCGAACTCGAGGCCATCGGCATCGATACGGTCCAGTTCGACGAGCCGGCCTTCAACGTCTTCACCGACGAGGTGCTCGACTGGGGCATTCCGGCCCTGCTGCGCGCGGCCAAGGGGCTCAAGTGCACGACGGCCGTGCACGTGTGCTACGGCTACGGCATCAAGGCCAACATCGACTGGAAGAAGACGCTGGGCGCCGAATGGCGCCAGTACGAGCGCATCTTCCCCGAGCTTGCGAAAAGCGCCATCGGGCAGGTCAGCCTCGAGGTTGCCAATTCGAAGGTGCCGGTCGAGTTCATCGGCCTGCTCAAGGGCAAGGACGTGCTCGTGGGCTGCATCGACGTGGCGAGCGAAACGGCCGAGACGCCCGAGGAGGTGGCGGCGACGATCCGCCGCGCGATGAAATTCGTCGATCCGGGCCGGCTCTTCCCTTGCACGAACTGCGGCATGGCGCCCATGTCGCGCGAACTTGCCTACGCCAAGCTCGCGGCGCTCAGCGCCGGTGCAGCGCTTGTGCGCAAGTCGCTCTGAGCGGTCCGGCGGCGGCCGTGCGCGGCTTGAGCGGAACTTGAAGGGCTTGCGAGAAAATCTTTTGAAGCGCTCGCGGTCGCGCCCGACTATGGTCGGCCCATGAAACGCCGCCTGCCGCCGCTCAATTCGCTCCGCGTCTTCGAGACCGTCGCCCGCCATCTTTCCGTGTCGAAGGCGGCCGACGAACTTGCCGTCACGCCGGCGGCGGTCAGCCACCAGATCAAGACGCTGGAGGACCATCTCGGCATCCCGCTGTTCCAGCGCGTCAAGGGCAACCTGCTGCTGTCCGACGCCGGGCAGGCGATCCTTCCCGGCATCCGCGGCGGCTTCGAGCAGTTCGCCGCCGCGATCGAGGAGATCGACAATCTCGGCGATGCGGGCGTGCTGACGATCAGCGTGGCGCCGTCCTTCGCGGCCAAATGGCTGCTGCCGCGGCTCGACCGTTTCCAGGCGCAGTATCCCGAGATCGACGTGCGCGTGGCCGCCTCGATGTACCTGACCGATTTCCACGGCGACGGCGTCGATCTTGCGATCCGCTACGGTGCGGGCCGCTATCCCGACCTGCATGTGGAGCGCCTGCTGGGCGAATCGGTCTCGCCGGTCTGCAGTCCCGAGCTGCTGAAGGGTCCCAACAGGCTCGATACGCCCGCCACGCTCGCGAACCACACGCTCCTGCACGACGACAGCCCCGACGACGATCCCTCGTGCCCGACCTGGTCGATGTGGCTGAAGGCGGCCGGCGTTTCCGAGATCGACGGCACGCGCGGCCCGAAATTCAACCAGTCGAGCCTCGTCATCGAGGCGGCGGTGATGGGGCGCGGCGTGGCGCTGGGCAAGTCGCTGCTGGCGGCGGCCGATCTGGAGGCGGGCCGGCTCGTCAAGCCGTTCGGCAAGGCGGTGGCCGTCGATTTCGCCTATTACGTCGTTTGCCCGAAGCCGAAGCTTGCGCTACGCAAGGTCTCGCTGTTCCGCGACTGGCTCGCCGCCGAGGCGGGCGGCCCCGTCGCGAAGAAGCGCAAGGCGGACGGCTAGAAGTCGACCTTGCCGCCCGCAAGGAAGATCGTCAGCAGCGCCTCGATCTCCTTGTCGGCGGGCTTGCGCAGATCCCACTTTCCCGCAACGAAGCCTTCGCCCGCGCGCACGATCGTGCCGCGCCCGCGCACTTCGACCGAGCCGCGGTCCGAGCGGATGCCGAGAACGATGTCGCACGGCGTTTCGGCCGGCGACCATCCCTTGGCCGCCTTGACGCGCCATCCGTTGCGGCTCCAGTCGACAAGTTCGTAGCCCTCGCCGTCGACGAGCAGCGTGCCCTTCAGCACGCCGTAGCGGGTCTGTGTCCGTTTCTCTTCGCCCATCGCCCTGTCCGTCCGCCGGTGAGGTTCCCCGAATCCGCGGAAAGCTAGCCGATCCGCGCGCGCTAGGAAAGGTGGCGCTGGCTTGCGATCGCGTGGATCAGGATTGCGGCCGTCGCCGCGACGTTGAGCGACTGTACCCGGCCGGAGCCCGGCAACGTCACCACGCGCTCGCATGCCGCCAATGTGGCCGGCGGCAGGCCATCCTCCTCGTTGCCCAGCACGAGGCACACGGGCTTCGGCAGGGCCGCAAGCCCGGCGGGCGTCGTCGGCTGGCCGGTGCCCAGCGCCGTCGCCACGGTCGAATAGAAGGGCTGGAGCCGGCGCAGCACGTCCGGCAGCCGGTGGATGCGCAGGATGTCGAGCCAGACGAGCCCGCCTTCGGACACGCGGTAGGCCGCCTCGGAAGGTGCTGCCTGCGCGGGATGGTCGGAAAGCGCCAGGCGCTGCAGCCCGAAGAACGCGGCCGTCCGCGCGATGGCGCCGAGATTGTGCGGGTTGCCGATGCCGTCGAGAATGACGAGCGGCTGCCAGCGGTCGGCCCATGCGCGCGCCTGGCCCACGTCGAAGGGAACGGGCGGGCGGGCCGCCGTTTCGGCAAGGATGCCGCCGTTGAGCGCCGTGCCCGCGATCTTGGCAAGGGCCGCTTCGGGCACGATGCGGTGGGCAATGCCGCGCGCGCTCGCCTCGCGCAGCAGCGCGCTTGCAGCCTGAGCGGCATCCGGCGCCACGTAGAGCCGCTCGATGGCGGCCGGCGCGCGCGCGAACAGCGCTTCGACCGCCGGCAGGCCGGCAATGCGCAGGATCTCGCGCCGGTGCTGCCGGCGCTCGGGCTCGGCCGGTCGGGCCTGCTTGCGGTGCCGGTCGGGCCGGTTCGGGCGGTGCGGGGGCGGGCGGCTCATCGGGAACGAGGCTTACAGCGTTCGCCTTGCCTGCGCCACGGGCGTTTATTTGCGTTGGGCGCGCGTTCGCCGTATTTTCCGCGTCCCTTGGAGGGGCGGAAGGCCCGCCCCCGGACCAGACTGGAACCGACGACGATGGAAGCAAAACCGGGCCCCGATCTCGAGCGCATGCGGCATTCCTGCTCGCACGTGCTCGCGGCTGCCGTACTGAAGCTTTTTCCCGACGCGAAGCTGGGCGTGGGCCCGGCGACGGACACGGGCTTCTATTACGACATCCAGACGTCGGTCCCGCTGACGACCGAGGACCTGCCCAAGATCGAAGCCGAGATGCGCAAGATCCGCGAGCGCAAGCTCCCGCTCGTGCGCAGCGAGGTGCCGGTGGCCGATGCGGTCGCCTTCATGCAGAAGACCGGGCAGAGCTTCAAGGTCGAGCTCCTCGAACTTCTCGCCACCCGCGGCTCGACGGCCGCCAAGGGTCTCGAGGACCCCAACCTCGTCGATGCGGGCGCGGGCGGCGTTTCCAGCGTGTCGTTCTATACGCTTGGCGATTTCACCGACCTCTGCCGCGGCCCGCATGTCGAGCATACGGGCCAGGTGGGCGCCTTCAAGCTCACCAAGCTTGCGGGTGCCTACTGGCGCGGCGATTCGCGCAACCCCCAGCTCACGCGAGTCTACGGCACCTGCTGGGCGAACGAGCAGGACCTGAAGGCCTACCTGCACCGCCTCGAGGAGGCCGAGAAGCGCGACCACCGCAAGCTCGGCACCGCGATGGGCCTGTTCCACATCCAGGAAGAAGCACCCGGCACGGTCTTCTGGCATCCGAAGGGCTGGACGCTCTTCCGCACGATCGAGCGCTACATGCGCTCGCGCCTGGAGGCGGACGGTTACGCCGAGGTGAAGACGCCGCAGCTCGTCGACCGGATCTTCTGGGAGAAGTCGGGCCACTGGGAAAACTACCGCGACGCCATGTTCGTGGCCCGGCCCGGCAAGGAAGGCGAGGAGGAAGACCGGCTCTACGCCATCAAGCCGATGAACTGCCCGGGCGCCGTCCAGATCTTCCGGCAGGGCCAGCGCAGCTATCGCGAGCTGCCGCTGCGGCTGGCCGAGTTCGGCGCGTGCCACCGCTACGAGCCGTCGGGTGCCTTGCACGGCATCATGCGCGTGCGCGCCTTTACCCAGGACGACGCGCACATCTTCTGCACCGAGGACCAGGTGCCGGCGGAATCGCGCAAGTTCTGCGACCTGCTGCGCGTCATCTATCGGGATTTCGGCTTCGCCGACCTGCTCGTGAAGTTCTCCGACCGGCCGGAAAAGCGCGCAGGCTCCGACGAGACGTGGGACAAGGCCGAAGCGGCCCTCGAGAAGGGCGCAAAGACCGCCGGCCTCGAAACCGTCCGCAATCCGGGCGAGGGCGCGTTCTACGGGCCCAAGCTCGAGTTCGTGCTGCGCGATGCCATCGGCCGCGACTGGCAGTGCGGCACGCTGCAGGTCGATTTCGTGCTGCCCGACCGCCTCGACGCGAGCTTCATCGGCGAGGACGGCGCCAAGCATCGCCCGGTGATGCTGCACCGTGCGATCCTCGGTTCGTTCGAGCGTTTCATCGGCATCCTGATCGAGAACTATGCCGGCCGCCTGCCGACATGGCTTTCGCCGATCCAGGTCCGCATGGTGCCCATCGCCGACCGGCACGTGGATTTCGCGCGCGAAGTCGCGCGCCGTCTGACCGCAAGCGAGCTGCCGCAGACCGACGGCGGCATCCGCGTGGATGTCGACGACACGGCCGAGCGCATGCAGAAGAAGATCCGCAATGCCCAGCTCGAGCAGATTCCCTACATGCTCGTGATCGGCGACAAGGAGGCGGAAGCCGGCAAGGTCGCCGTGCGCCTGCGCTCGGGCCGCGATCTGGGCACGCTTGCCGTCGAGGACGTGATCGCGCGCATCCGCGCCGAGACCGAAACGCGCGCCGACATCGTCGATCCGCCGGCCCCTCAGCAGGCCCCGAACCAGGCGAAGGCGCCGTAGCAGGCGCCCGTCGTCCCGTTCAGGATCGCGAACACGACGAGGTCGACGAGCACCAGTGCCGCCAGCACGGGCGCCGCATAGCGCCACAGCAGCAGCGGAACGAGCCGCCATGTGGCGCGCGGGGCGGGGATGTCGCGGCCGTAGACGCTCACAGGTATGTCCCCGCAAGCGTGAGCGGCTCGGCGCCGGCGCCGAGCTTGAAGCGCGCCAGACCGGGGCTGCGGTCGGTGTCGATCGTGCCCAGATCGACGCGCCGGACGCCCGCCGCCTTCAGCGCGACAAGCCCGCGCCACAGCACGAGGTTGGCGGCGTTCGCGCGCCGTCCTTCGGGTGACGACGCGGCGACGTAGTAGCTCGCGTCCGGCCCGTGACGCACGAACAGGGCGCCCGCCACGGTCTCGCGCCCGGAATGGGCGACGACCGCCAGCGTCTGGCGCGGCGCCTTCAGGCCGGCAAGCCGCGCGACGAATGCCCGCGACGGGCCCTCGAAGCCCTTCTCGCGGCGGACGGCCTCGTAGCGGTCCACGATCCAGTCGATCCACTTGCCTTGCGCGGCGGTCTCGGTGCGCAAGGGGCCGCGCTCGGCCGCGGCAAGGCGGTTGCGCCATTTCTGCTTCATGCGGGCGCGCAAGGCGGCCTCGTCGGCGCCCGCCAGGTCGACAAGCGCGCAGCTGTGCCCGGTATAGATACGCCGGCGTCCGTGCCAGCTTGCCTCGTTCGCGGGGCCTGCCGCGCACTCGGGTGCAAGCAGGCAGGCGCGCAGAAGCCCGCGCGGAAGCTTCGACAGAACGGCATCGATTGCCGCGCCGCCGCCGTCCAGCGACACGGGGCCACGCAGGGCAAGCCACGTCTCGGCAATGCCGAACCATCGGCGCCCGACAAGCTGCATGGCCGCGCCTGCACGGCCATCCTCGCGCGCGAGCAGCCGCAGAACCGGGCTGCCCTGCCAGCGCGCGGCAAGGCCATAGTCCCAGTCCTGCTGCAGCGGCCAGAACGGTGCGGCGGCGGCGGCGTCTTCCCAGGTGCGGCGGTCGGGTTCGACGACGATTTCCATCGGCTCGATTCGGCAAATTTTGCGGCAGATTTTAACGTGATTCCCCGCGCTTCGATTGATTTTCCCGAACATCGTTAAGCGACCGCTAACGCCTGCAGCCATAACGTGCGCAGGCGGGACAGTCTTTCGCCCGTGTGGATCGGAGTGCGCCGTGGCCGAAGTGCTGCCGGCCGAAACGGCTGGGACCGGAACGAACGCAAAGGAAGTGTCGCCCGTCGACCCGCTCGAAGCGGGCGCGCGCGAGGCGGCGCGCCCGCGCACGTTCGAATTTGCGCACAAGGTTTTCAAGGTCGACAAGGGCGTGTTCCGGATCGACCCGACCGACGACAAGCCGGTTTACTGTGTCGACCTGGGCGACGTGCGCGCGAGCCTGACCTTCGCGACGCTCAAGAATTCGTTCGGCATCGAGGCGGGCCATCCCGACGCCGAGATGCTCGAGGAGGTCAAGCGCGCGCTGGCCGTTGTGCCGCAGATCCGGCCCGGCGACTCGATCCCCAGCGAACTTCTCGACGGCACGGCATCGTGGAAGGTGGATGACCGCCATCGTACCGTGGCGCGCGGACGCATCTGGTTCGCGCTTGTTGCGTGGGTGGCGGGCGAAAAGCCCAACGCCAAGGTCGACATGCAGGCATTTGCCCAGCTGGCCCAGTCGCCCGAGGCCCGCCAGCGCGTGCAGTCGGCCTTCGGCCAGCTCGCCGAAAAGCTTGGCTACCCGCCCGAGCGGCGCGCCGATGTGGTCGAGCAGGTCGAGCGTCTGATCGACGAGGTCTCCTATATCGAGGCGCTGCGCGAGCGCGTGGGGCTCGCGCGCGGCGTGATCGGCACGCTGAAGCGCCTGCGCCAGGCCTACCGGCGCGAACGCACCCTGGCCGAGGAGGTGGAGCGCACGATCCTTCTTGGCGAACGCCCGGTCGCCGCGCTTGAACAGCTCCTGGGCGCGGTCGATACGCGGCTGGCCGACACGCTTTCGGTCCTGCGCGAGCTTCCCCAGCAGATCGATTTCATCCGCAAGACGCGCGATGCAATCCATGCGCGCATGCTGAAATGGGATGCGGTCGTGGCGCTGTGGGAGGGCGAAAACGGCGCGCCCGGCGAGGAGACCCACCGGCGGGTCCGCGAGACGTACCGTTTCGTTGCCCGCCATTTCCCGATCGCAAGCTCTTGGCAGCGCTGAAGATCCCGGCCGATGAACCGTGGGCACCCCGCTTGGCGGGCGGGTCGGCAACGCGTTAGGATGGCGAAAATTTGTCAATATGCCTGTCGCGGAACTGCGGAGCGCCGACTTGAACGACCCAACGGGCCACGCCGAGGACGGCCAGCAGCAGCTTGCCAACGCGCCGCGCAAGGCCGCACCCGCGCGCCGGTTCGATTTCGCGCACAAGGTCTTCCAGATCGAGCACGGCTTGTTCCAGCTCGATTCGCAGACCGAGGAGCCGGTCTATACGGTCGACATGGGCGACCTGCGCGCGAACCTGACCTTCAACTCCGTGCGCACGGCCTTCGGCATCGGCCCGGCCGACCCGGACTCCAAGCTCCTCGACGAGGTCGCCAAGGCGCTTGCCTTCGTGCGCACGATCCGGCCCGGCGACGCGATCCCGAGCGAGCTTCTCGACGGCACGGCCTCGTGGCGGATCGAGGACCACCATCGCGCGGCCGCGCGCGGGCGCATCTCGGTCGGGCTCGTGGCGTGGATGTCGGGCCGGGGCAGCGCCCAGCAGATGAGCATGCTCGAGCTTGCCAAGATGGCCGAGGACCCGGAAACCAAGAGCCGCGTGCAGCAGGCCTTCGGCAAGCTTGCCGACGAACTGGGCCTGCCGGCCGACCGGCGCGGCGACGTCGTCAAGCAGATCGACCGGCTGGTGGACGAGCTTGCCTATGTCGAGGCGCTGCGCGAGCGCGTGGGCCGGGCGCGCCGCATCCTCGACACGCTCAAGCGGCTGCGCGCGGTCTACAAGCGCGAACGCGGCCTGCACGACGAAATCGAGCGCACGGTGGCGCTTTCCGAGCCGCCGGTGCACAAGCTGGAAATGCAGATCGCCGAGGTCGACGCACAGACCGGCGAGACCGCCAACGCGCTGCGCACGCTGCCGCGGCAGATCGCGTTCATCCGCGAGGTGCGCGACCGTCTGCATTCTCAGATGATGAAATGGGACGACCTGCTCGAAGCCTGGCACGGCATGACGGCAGAGCATTCCACGCGCGTCCAGAAGCTCGTGCGCGACACCTACAGGTTCGTGGCACGCCACTTCCCGGCCGAATCGGAATGGGTCCGCTAGGCGCATGGCGGGCGTGAAGCAGGTCGAACGCAAGAAGCTCTCGCGCGAGGAGCTGGTCAAGCGCGTGGCCGCGCACGAGCGCTTCCTGAAGAAGCAGACGGGCGGCCAGCGCCTGCAGGCGAATTTCTGCATCCTGCCGCGCAACGACTTCTTCGACCGCAACCTGTCGGAGGCCGAGCTGGTCGGCGCCGACCTGACCGAATGCGATTTCAGCCGCGCCAACCTCGCGCGCGCCAACCTGTTCGGCGCCAACCTCACGCATGCCTGCTTCGCCGACGCGAACATGAGCCGCGTGGACCTGCGCGGCGCGATGCTGAAGGGCGCCAACCTCGAGGGGGCGGACCTGACGCGCGCGGACATCCGCGACGGCTTCCTCGTCACGGCCGGCGAGTCGGGCGATCTCGACTATTCGGTGGTGACGACGCAGAAATCGACCATCGACGAGGCCAAGTTCGGCGGCGCCAATCTCGGCGAGGCGCGGCTCGGCCGCGTGATGGGCCAGTCGACCGACCTGACGAACTGCAACCTGCGCGGCGCCAACCTTGCGGGCGCCGACCTTTCCAATTCGAACCTTTCCGGTGTCGTTTTCACGGGCGCCGATCTTTCGGATGCGAACCTGTCGGGGTGCCGGCTCAACGGGGCCGTGCTCGTGGGTGCCATCATGGCGGGCGCCAATCTCGAAGGGGCCGACCTGTGCGCCTGCCACTTCGTCGTGGCGGAGATGGAGAAGTGCGACCTGTCGCGCGCCGTCCTGCCGCGCACGCTTGCCGACATCGGCATGTCGTTCGGCGACATGGTCGTGGCGCACAATGACTGGCTGCGCACCGGCGGCGCGCAGGGCCAGCAGATCTCGATCGACGGCGTCGATCTCGGTCCGGTCGAATGGCCGGGCGTGACGCTGTCGGCCGCGCGGCTCCAGCGCGTGACGCTGGTGAACGCGAAGTTCCCGTCGGGCCGCTTCGACATGTCGAACCTCGAGGGCGCGATGCTGGCGGGCGGCGACTATTCGAACGCCATGCTGCGCGGCGCCAACCTCGACAAGGCCGTGATCGACGGCGCCGTTTTCCGCGACGCCGATTTCTCGCCGCTGCCGCTGGCGGGTGTCGCAAACACGAAATGGCCCGCGCGCCTCAAGGGCGTGCGCGCCCACCGGGCGGATTTCCGCGGCGCCGACCTGCGCGGCGTCGATTTCAGCGAAGCCTCGTTGCGCGAAGCCGATTTCCGCGGCGCCGACCTGACCGGCGCGCGCCTGGTCGACAGCGACCTGACCGGCGCCGACCTGCGCGAGGCGAAAACTGCCGACGCGGATCTGCGCGGCGTCATGGGGATGAAATAGCCGCCCGCGGGCGGCGCCCGGCGTTCAGACGCGGCGGATCGCCGGGCCCAGGCGGCGCTTCTCGACCGTGAAGCTGCGCGTGGCCGAGGTGGGCCGGCTGACGATGGGCTGGCTGAGGCCAAGCCGGTCGGCGTCGGGGCGCAAGTGCGCCGGCATCGGGCCGCCGTCCTTGGGCATTGCCGGACGCGCCGGGCGGCGCGCCTTGCCGGCACCGGGCTTCTTGGCCTTTTTCGGCTTCACGTCCGCGAAACGCACCTCGATCTTGCGCTCGCCCACAGTGCTGCCGTCGAGGGCGGCGATCGCCGCCTTGCAGTGGGATTCGGTCGCCATGGTGACGAAGCCGTAGCCGATGGGCTTGCCCGTGGCGGGATCGGTCGGGACCTGCGCGCCGATGACGATGCCGTGCGCATCGAAGATGTCGGCAAGCTTCTCGGCATCGAGCCCGAAGGGCACGTTGCCGACGAAAAGTCGCGTGTTGTAGGTCTTTGCCGGCACGGCGGCGGCGGTCTTCGGCATCTTTCTGTCCCCGGACGCCGACGGGCGTTTCTTGTGCCCGAGGCGCGCCCGCCAGTTTGAACCCAACGCCCCGTGGCGGCCTAGGAGAAAGCTTGGCCCCAGACCTGCTATTCCCGCATGGCCACGGCGGCCACACGCTTCAATCGCATGCCATTGCGGCAACAGGATGACGGGGCGCAGGACTTGAAATCGGGCGCGACGCGGGCGTAGTTTCGGGCCGGACAGACGGGGCAGCGGCGGGCGAATTGTTCAAGAAATTCCGGGCACTGGTGATCGACGACGACGGCACGACGCGGCTGATGCTGCGCCAGATGCTCGAGGTGCTGGAGTTCGCGTCCGTCGATACCGCGGCCGGCGCCGAAGGGGCCAAGCAGGCTTTCCAGACCTCGCCCGACCGCTGGCCGGACATCCTGCTGTGTGACGTCAACATGAAGCCGACGAGCGGGCTCGAATTCGTGGCCTGGATGAAATCCCAGCCCAAGATCGTCGCGCGCGCGATCCCGGTCGTGATGGTGACGGCGCATTCGGATGCGCCCATCGTGCGCCGGGCGATGGAACTGGGCGTGTCAGGCTACCTGATCAAGCCGGTCCAGCCGCTGGCGCTGCGCACGCGCATGGAACGCGCACTGCTGCCGCGCGCGTTCTGAAGCTTCACGCGAAGACGCGCACCAGCCACAGCGCCAGGCCGGGGAAGGCGACGACCAGCGCCAGCCGGATCACGTCGGCCGCAAGGAACGGCAGCACGCGCACGTAGGTCCGCGTGATCGGCACGTCGCGCGCGATCGACGAGATCACGAAGACATTGAGCCCGATGGGCGGTGCGGTCAGCCCGATTCCCACGACGATGAGGACGAGGATGCCGAACCAGATCGCGACGTCGTCGGGCGCCATGCCGAAATCGAGCGCCTGCACGATGGGAAAGAAGACGGGCAGCGTGAGAAGGATCATCGCAAGCTCGTCCATCACCGCGCCGAGCAGCACGTAGATCGCCATCATCGCGACGACGACGAGATAGGGCGAGACGCCGAGCCCGCCGACGGCGGCGGCGACCGTGTCGGGCAGCCGGGCGAGGGCGAGGAACGCGCCGAACACCTCCGCCCCCAGCAGGATCATGAAGATCATGCCCGAGGTCTCGGCCGTCTGGCGGATCGATTCGACGATGTCCTTCCAGGAAAGCGTGCGCTGCGACAGGCCGACGGCCAGCATCGAGACCGCGCCGACCGAGGCACCTTCCGTGGGCGTGAAGATGCCGCCATAGATCCCGCCGACGACGACCAGCGCCACGACGATGGCCGGCAGAACGCTTGCCTCGACGACCGCGACGACGAGACCGCCGGCCGCGATCGTCAGCGCGAATTCGAGACCGACCGTCCCGCGCGCGAAAAGCACGCCCGCCAGCCCGACGACGAGCGCGCCCAGCGGCAGTTGCCAGCGCGGCCGGCGCGCGGGCGCGCCGCTGCGCCCGGCGGCAAGTGCCGGCGGGGCGATGGCCGGGTCGTGCCGGACGACCAGCGCGATGACGATGCAGTAGAACAGTGCCGCCATCAGGCCGGGGATCAGGGCGGCCTGGAAGAGCTTGGCGATGTTCTGCTCGGTCGTGATGGCATAGACGACGAGGATGACCGACGGCGGGATGAGGATGCCCAGCGTGCCGCCGACCGCGATGGTCGCGGCGGAGAAGGCGCGGTCGTAGCCGTAGCGGTCGAGCTCGGGCAGGGCCGCGCGCCCGAACGTGGCGGTCGTCGCGACCGACGAGCCGCAGATCGCCCCGAACGCCGTGCAGGCGCCGATCACCGCCATGGCGAGCCCGCCGCGCATCTGCCCGAAGGCGCGCTCCGAGGCGCGGAAGAGCGCGCGTGCGATCCCGGCGCGTTCGGCGAGCGCCCCCATCAGGATGAAAAGCGGGATGACCGAAAGCGTGTAGTTCGCGAACTGGTAGAACGTGTTCGTCTTCATGTAGGCGAAGAACGCGTGCCAGCTCGTCATCATCGTGTAGCCGGCCCCACCCACGACGAGCATGGCAAGGCCGATGGGGGCACGCACCGCGATGAGCCCCAGCATCGCAAGGAAGCCGATGGCGGCGAGGGTCGCCCCGCTCACCGGCGGCCCCGGACAAGAAGGAGGATTGCCGTCGCCACGGAAGTTGCCGCGACAAGCGCGCAAAGCACCGAGCCTGCGGCCACGAAGGGCCACAGCTGGAGCTGCAGTTCCTGCGTGGTCTCGTAGTTCTCGCGCGTGTCGACGGCACCCAGCCACAGTCCATAGGAAGCAAAGGCCATGAAGCCCGCGTAGACGAGATCCCAGAACGCGTCGATCGCGGCGTTTGTCCGACGCGGCAGGAACTGCGTGAAGGTGTCGACCATGATGTTGGCGCGCCGGAACTGGGTGTAGGGCATGTACGCGAAGACGCCGATGGCCGTCGCAAGCTTCACGAATTCGAAGTCGCCGGTGACGGGCGTATAGAACAGCCAGCGTCCGAGCACGCTCGTGCACACGAGCGCGGCGACGCCAAGGGCCAACAGCCCGCCCAGCAGGGCCGAGAACCCCAGCAGGCGCTCGAGAATCCCGTTGGCCCCGGATGCCCGGTGCGGCGGCGCGTCACTCTCCATCGGCGGACCTTAACCCATGTTTTCCGGTACGAGGAGCGGCGACGCGCCGGCGCCCGTCAGGCGTTGGCGTGCTTGGCGAGCGCGGCCTTCATGGCCTCGATCAGCTTGGCACCGTCGACATTGCGGCCCTTCATCTGGCCGATCCAGTCGGTCGTGACGTGCTCGGTCGCCTTGACCCAGCGCGCCTTTTCCGCCGCCGAGATCGTCGTGATGACGTTGCCGCGGTCGCGGACCATCTTCTCGACGTTCTTGGCCTCGGTGTCCCACATGTTGCCGGCGAGTTTCGCGAAGGCCGGGCCGGAATTGTCGTCGATCACCTTCTTCAGTTCGCCGGGCAGGCCCGCGTATTTCTGCGGGTTCATCGCCAGGAAGAAGCCGGCCGTGTAGAGCGTGGGCGCGCCGGGGATGGCCGTGTGGAACTTGCACAGTTCCTGGATGCGCACGGCCGGCACGACTTCCCACGGCACCACGGCGCCGTCGATCACCTTCTGGGCGAGGCTCTCGGCGATCTGCGGGACGGGCATGCCGACCGACGTGGCACCCAGCGCTTTCAGCGCCTCGCCCGTCAGGCGTGCGGGATTGCGCAGCTTCATGCCGCGCAGGTCTTCCATGGTGTTGATCTGCTTGGTCGAGTGGATGAGGCCGGCATCGTGCGCCCAGAAGCAGAGCAGCTTCACTTCCTTCGTTTCCTCGGCCAGATGCGCGCGGCCGAACTCCTCGCAGGCGAGCGCGTTCACCATGCCGCGGTTCGACGCGATGAAGGGCAGTTCGATCGTCTCGGTGATTGGGAAGCGGCCGGGCGTGTAGCCGGGCAGCGTCCACACGATGTCCACCACGCCGTCGCGCACCTGGTTGAAGAGCTGCGGAGGCGTGCCGCCAAGCTGCATGCTCGGGAAGATATCGATCTTCAGCGCGCCGTTGCTGGCCTTGGCGACGATGTCCGCCCAGGGTGCGAGCATCTTGGCGTGGCCGTTGGACTGCGGCCCGAGGAAGTGGTGCAGGCGCAGCGTGACGGCCTGCGCGGAGGCCGGGCGGACGATCGCCGGAGCCGCGAGGACCGTACCGGCCGCGGCGGCGGCCTTCAGGAAATGACGGCGCTTCATCTTGGAAATCCTCCCTGTCTGGGCAACGGGCGGCTCGGGGAATGCCCGACCGCTTCTGTTCGTTCGATGGGCGCGAAGCTAGCATAGCGCGCGTTTGGTGCAAACGACTCGCACCCCGCATACACTTGCACTATTCGGGGTTTCGCTTGCACAAATCGAGGAATCGTTGCGCATGTACAGCTATGCCCAGGCCCGCCGCGACCTTGCTGCCGCCCTTCGATGGGCCGCACGCATGGGCCTCAACGAAGGAACCTGCAACCATTTCAGCCTTCAGGTCGACGAGGACCGTTTCCTCGTCAACCCGTGGGGGCCGCACTGGCGCGAAATGAAGGCCAGCGACCTGCTGGTGATCGACGCGAAGGGTGCCGTCCTCGAAGGCGACTGGCCCATCGAGGAGACGGCGCTCTACATCCACACGCGCATCCACATGCGCCATCCGCACGCGACGGCGGTGTTCCACACGCACATGCCTTATGCGACGGCGCTGTGCGCGGTCGAGGGCGGGCGCATCGAGCCGTGCGTGCAGTCGGGCCTGCGTTTCCACAACCGCATCGCCTACGACGACGATTACAACGGCTTTGCTGACGGCCCCGAGGAGGGCGACCGCATGGCGGCGCGGATGGACGACAAGCCGGTGCTGTTCCTTGCCAACCACGGCGTCATCGTCACCGGGCCCAACGTCGCCGAGACGTTCGACATGCTCTACTACCTCGAGCGGGCCGCGCAGGCGCAGGTGCTGGCCATGTCGACAGGTCGTCCGCTGAAGCTCGTGCCCGGCCAGATCGCCGAACGAACCATGCGTGCGTCCCAGGCGGGGCGGCCCGCCTATGCCGACGTCCATTTCAAGGCGCTGGTGCGCATGCTCGCGCGCGAGGAGCCCGATTTCGCGGACTAGCCGGCGGCACGCCGGTCGGGCGCCGTTGCCAGGAGGTTTTCGCGCAACTGGGCAATCTCGGCCGACAGCTTGCGCAGGTTCTCGCGCGACATGCCCGAGGCCTCGAGGATGCAGCCCGGCACATCCTTCGCGGCCTCGCGCAGGCGCCGGCCCAGTGCGGTCAGCCGCACGCGGACCTGGCGTTCGTCGGCCGGGTCGCGGGTGCGCGTGACGTGCCCTTGCCCGTCCAGACGCTTCAGCAGCGGCGTCAGCGTGCTCGATTCCAGGAACAGCTTCTCGCCGAGACCGCCCACGGTCTGGCCGTCCTCCGCCCACAGCGCCACCAGCACCATGTATTGCGGGTAGGTCAGGCCGAGCGCGTCCAGCAGCGGCTTGTAGGCCCGCGTGAAGGCGAGATTGGCGGCGTAGATCGAAAAGCAGATGAACGGCTTGACGCCGTCCTCGAACGGATCGTGCGTGGGGCGGGGCATGGACATCCTCCGGCGGTCTTGCCCGAGAAATATATCGCACGCGATCTTATCGCAAGCCCTTGACTCGGGGTGGGCCGGCATGCGATATAGATCGCACACGATTTAATCGTGCACGATTTAAAGAAAGGAACCCGTCATGTCCGCCTCCGCAGTCAACGTCGTCTACCGCACCAGTGCCCGCGCCACCGGCGGGCGCGACGGCCGCTCCGCCACGCTGGACGGGGCGGTGGACGTCAAGCTTGCCGTGCCGAAGGAAATGGGCGGCAACGGCGAGGGCGTGAACCCCGAGCAGCTCTTCGCGACCGGCTATGCCGCCTGCTTCCTGGGCGCGATGAAGTTCGTCGCCTCGAAGGGCGGCACGGCGAAGGTCCCCGCCGACGCGCACGTGACCGCGACGGTCGGAATCGGCCCGCGCGCGGCCGGCGGCTTCGGGCTGGAGATCGCGCTGGCGGTCGAACTGCCCGGCGTGCCGCGCGCCGAAGCCGAAACACTCGTCGCCAAGGCGCACGAGGTGTGCCCGTACTCGAACGCGACGCGCGGCAATGTCGACGTGAAGCTCTCTGTCGCGTGACGAAGCCGAGCGGCCGGGCCTTCCGCGGGCCCGGCCGCGCTTTCGCGAGGGTTGCATTTCCGTCCCGGTGTGCTATCCGATTCCCGCTGCGGCGCGCGCGCGTGCCGCCCGGTCCCGAGAGCCGGAAGTGCCCTTGAATACTCGATACTTTCATTTAATTTCAGATACTTAAATAGGTTACGTCGCCTGTAATTCTTGCGGCCGCCTTGGCGCGCGGCCGCCTTGCGCGGGTCGCGCTTGACAAAGAGAATGAACGTTCATTTTATACGCGCCGCCATGCCCCGCCTCGCCCCCCAGTCCCGCGCCGACCGGCGCACCCGGATACTCGACGCTGCCAAGGCGTGCTTCGTGCAGCACGGCTTCCACAGCGCCTCCATGCAGCAGATCTGCGCTGCGGCGGGGATGAGCGCCGGCAACCTCTACCGCTATTTCCCGTCCAAGGACGCGCTCATCGAAGGCCTGTGCGAGCGCGACCTGAGCGGTGCCGCCGAGGGCTTCGCCGCCGCAAGGCGCGCGCACGACGTGCTCGGCGTGCTCGAGGCGATGCTCGTCGAACACCTGTGGGAACGCCCGCGCGCCGACTTGTGCATCTGGACGGAGACCTCGGCCGAGGCGATGCGTTCGGACGCGATCAACCGGCTCAACCGCCATGTCTACGATTTCATCACCAAGAGCGTGGCCGACGTCCTGGCGCAGGGCATCGCGAACGGGACGGTGCGCAAGGGGGCCGACGCGAAGGCCTGCGCAACCGTCATGCAGGCCTTCTTCGACGGGATCGTGCAGCGCCGCGCGGTCGAGCCGGAGTTCGATCCGCGCCGCGCCATCCGCAGCTTCATGGCGCTGATCCGTGCCAGCCTTGCCCCCGCCGCAACCCCCCGCCGTCCGAAGAACGGAGCCCGGAAGTGATCCGCCGACCTGTCGCAGCCCTCATGCTTTCGCTGCTTTCCGCCGCCGCCCATGCGCAGGCGACGCAAGGCAACCCGCCGCCGGCCGTTTCGGTCGTCGTCAGCGCGGTGCGCGAACTCGTCGAAACGGTCGCCGCGACGGGGACGCTCGTTCCGCGCGAGGAAGTCCTGGTCGTTGCCGAGAACGAGGGCGTTCGCATCGCCGAGGTGCTGGTCGAGGAGGGCGATTCCGTTGCCGAAGGGCAGGTGCTGGCGCGACTCGCGCGCGACCTGCTCGACGCCCAGCTCGCCCAGAACGCCGCCGCCCTTGCGCGTGCCGACGCCGCCATCGCCCAGGCGCGCGCCCAGATCGTGCAGGCCGAGGCCGCGAGTGTCGAGGCGCGCCAGGCGCTGGAACGCGCGCGCGCGCTGCGCAGCACCGGCAACGCAACCGAAGCAACGCTCGAACAGCGCGTGGCGGCCGCCCGCTCGGGCGAGGGCCGCCTTGCCGCGGCACGCGACGGACTGTCCTTCTCGATTGCGGAGAAGGCGCAGATCGAGGCGCAGCGCCGCGAGCTGGCCGTGCGCGCCGCGCGCAGCGAGGTGAAGGCCCCGCGCGCGGGCATCGTGTCGCGGCGCACCGCCCGCATCGGCCAGATGACGGCCGCTGGCGGCGAGCCGCTGTTCCGCATCGTCGCGGATGGCGAGATCGAACTTGAGGCCGAGCTCCTCGAGACGCGCGTGGCGGGTCTGGCCGAAGGCCAGCCTGCGCGCGTGGTCGTCGGCCGCGGCGAATATGCCGGCAAGGTTCGCCTTGTGCCGGCCGAGATCGACCGCGTCACGCGGCTTGGCAAGGTGCGCGTGGCGCTGCCCCGCGATGGGGATCTGCGAATCGGCGCTTTCGCGCGCGCGACGATCGAGACGGCGCGCCGGGTCGCCGTCGCGGTGCCGGTCGGGGCCGTCGTCTATGGCGCTGCCGGGGCCAGCGTGCAGGTCGTCGAGGGCTCGAAGATCTCGGTCCGGCCCGTGCGGACCGGGCTCGTGGCCGACGGCCATGTGGAGATCGTCGAGGGCCTCGGCCCCGACCTGCGCGTGGTGGCGCGCGCGGCGGCCTTCCTGCGCGAGGGCGACGAGGTACGCGCCCTCCTCGCCCCGTCGCCGGCTGCCGGGACGCGCTGACATGGCCTTTCCCGTTTCCGCCTGGGCGATCCGTCGCCCGCTGCCGTCGATCGTGCTGTTCGTCGTTCTGACGATCCTTGGCCTGTACGGCTTCGCGAAGCTGCCGATCACGCGATTCCCGAATATCGATGCCCCGTTCGTGAACGTGACGGTGAAACAGTCCGGTGCCGCACCATCCGAGCTGGAGACGCAGGTCACCAAGAAAATCGAGGACGCCATCGCAGGCGTGACGGGCATCAAGCACATCACGTCGACCGTGACGGAGGGGAATTCGTCGACGACGGTCGAGTTCCGCCTTGAAACGCAGGTCGACCGCGCGCTCAACGACGTCAAGGATGCCGTCGCGCGGATCCGCCAGGACCTGCCGCGCACGATCGACGAGCCCGTGATCCAGCGCATCGACATCGCGGGCCTGCCCATCGTCACCTACGCCGCGCGTGCGCCGCAGATGTCGGTCGAGGAGCTTTCGTGGTTCGTGGACGACGTGGTTGCGCGCGATCTCCAGGGCGTGAAGGGGGTCGCGAAGATCGAGCGCGTGGGCGGTGTCGAGCGCGAGATCCGCGTGACGCTCGATCCCGACAGGCTTGCCGCCTTCGGCGTGACGGCGGCGGACGTGAACCGGCAGCTGCGCGCCACGCATGTCGATCTAGCGGGCGGGCGGGGCGAGGTGGGGGCGGCAGAACAGTCGATCCGCACGCTTGCCGGGACCGATTCGCTTGCCGAACTGGCCGACACGGCGATCGCCCTGCCGGGCGGGCGCAAGGTCCGGCTCGCCGAACTCGGCGCCGTCGAGGACGGCCATGCCGAAATGCGCAGCTTTGCCCGGATCGACGCGGAGCCTGTCGTCGCTTTCGCGATCAGCCGCTCGAAGGGGGCAAGCGATGCGACGCTTGCCGAGGCGGTTGCCGCGCGCGTCGCGGCACTGCAGGCCCGCCATCCGGAAGTGACGCTGTCGCTGGTCGACAGCTACGTGACCTACACGCTCGGCAACTACCATTCGGCGATGGAAACGCTGATCGAAGGGGCGGGGCTGGCCGTCATCGTCGTGTTCGTCTTCCTGCGCAACTGGCGCGCGACGCTCATCACCGCGCTGGCCCTGCCGCTTGCCGTGATCCCGACCTTCTGGGCGATGGACCTGATGGGGTTCTCGCTCAACCTCGTTTCGCTGCTTGCCATCACGCTTGTCACCGGCATCCTGGTCGACGACGCGATCGTGGAGATCGAGAACATCGCGCGCCACATGCAGATGGGAAAGTCGCCGTGGCGCGCGGCGCTGGAAGCCGCCGACGAGATCGGCCTTGCCGTCGTCGCCATCACGCTCACCATCGTGGCGGTGTTCGCGCCCGTCAGCTTCATGGGCGGGATCGCCGGCCAGTACTTCAAGCAGTTCGGCCTCGTCGTCGCGGCGGCCGTGCTGTTCTCGCTGCTCGTGGCCCGGCTCATCACGCCGATGCTGGCCGCCTATTTCATGCGGCCCGTGGCCGTGCATGAAGGCGGCGAGGGGCCGGTCATGCGCGCCTACCTGCGTCTCGTGGGCTGGTCCTCGCGCCACCGGTTCCGGACCGTGCTGATCGGGCTCGGGCTGTTCGCGGGCTCGATCGCCTCGACCGCGGTCCTGCCTTCAGGATTCCTGCCCGGCGAAGACGTCGCGCGCACGCTGATGGTCGTCGAACTGCCGCCCGGCGCAAGGCTGGCCGACACCGATGCCGTCACGCGCGGCATCGTCGAGCGGCTGCACCGCCGGCCGGAGGTGCGGTCCGTCTTCGTCGACGGGGGCCGCACGCCCAACGGCGGCCGCGAAGTGCGCCGCGCGACGCTGACCGTCCAGTTCGTCCACAAGACCGCGCGCGCCAAGACGCAGAAGATGCTCGAGGCCGAGATCCTGCGCGAGTTCGCCGACATCCCCGACATCCGCTTCTGGCGCCTGAACGAGAACGGCATGCGCGGGCTGACGCTTCTCGTCGCCGGCGAGGATACGGCCGTGACGGGCGACATCGCCAACCGTCTGGCCAGCCAGATGCGCACCATGTCCACGGTGCAGGGCGTGATCTCGACCGCGGCGCTCGACCGCGCCGAAATCCGGATCCGGCCGCGCGCCGACCTTGCGGCGGAGCTTGGCGTCTCGACCGACACGATCGCCGAGACCCTGCGCGTGGCCACCATCGGCGACATCGGCGCGAACCTCGCGAAGTTCGACGTGGGAACGCGCCAGATCCCGATCCGCGTCCAGCTCGACGAGGCCGCACGCGCCAGTCCACAGGCGCTCGAAACGCTGAAGGTGCCCACGATACGCGGCGGGCCCGTGCCGCTTGCCACCGTCGCGGAGATTACGTTCGGACAGGGTCCGACCTCGATCGAGCGGTTCGACCGCCAGCGGCGCATCGCGGTCGAGGCGGACATGCTCGGCACCGATGCGCTCGGCGAGGTGATCGCGGGTGCAATGAAGCTGCCCGCCGCGCGCTCGCTGCCGCCGGGCGTGGAGATCCGCACCTCGGGCGACGCCGAGGTGATGGCCGAGGTGTTCGAGAGTTTCGCCACGGCGATGGGTGCCGGCCTGCTGATGGTGTTCGGCGTGCTCGTGCTGCTGTTCGGCTCTTTCCTGCAGCCGGTCACGATCCTCTTCTCGCTGCCGCTCTCCTTCGGCGGCGTCGTGGCGGCCCTGCTCGTGACCCAGCGCCCGATCTCGATGCCGGTCGTCATCGGCCTGCTGATGCTGATGGGGATCGTCACCAAGAACGCGATCATGCTCGTCGATTTCGCGATCGAGGAGATCGGCCGCGGCGTCGATCGCGCGACGGCCATCGTCGATGCCGGCCGCAAGCGCGCCCGGCCCATCGTCATGACGACGATCGCGATGGCGGCGGGCATGCTGCCGTCGGCCTACGGCGTGGGCGACGGCGGCGAGTTCCGTTCGCCGATGGCCATTGCCGTGGTCGGCGGGCTCATCGTGTCGACGGGGCTCTCGCTCGTCTTCGTGCCCGCGTTCTTCCTTGTGATGGACGATCTCAGCCGCCTCGGCGCGCGGCTGCTTTCGCGCGTCAGCGACGGGGCCGACGAGACTTCCGTCAGGCCGGCCGGAAATCCTTGACCATGGCCGCGAGGCGGGGCGGATCGAGGACCACGAGCTGGTCCTTCTCCCGCGCGACGATCTTCTTCTTCGCAAGGTCCGAGAAGACGCGCGCCACCGTCTCGCGCGTGGTCGAAACGCGCGCGGCGATCTCGCCATGCGCGGGAATCGGGCGGATCGCGGGGCGCGTGCCGGGGGCCGATTTCGCCAGCCGCAGGATCTCGGCATAGACGCGGTTGTTGGCGCCCTGCGTGGAAAGCTCGACGATCCGCGTGGTGGCGTGGCGCACCATGTGGGCCAGATGCTTCAGCAGCGCAAGCTGCGCCGGCGCGTTGGCCAGCACTGCGTCGAGGAAGGCCTGGCGCGGCAGCGTGGCGAGCAGCGTGGGCGCCAGCGCCTCGACGCTCGCCGAACGCGGCGCGCCGTCGATGGCCGCAAGCTCGCCCACGCACGCGCCGGGCCCGATCTCGTCGAAGCTGACCTCGCGGCCCGATTCGGAATAGATCACCACGCGTGCGCGGCCCGCGACGAGGAAGTACACGTCCGTGTCGTCGCTGTCGCGGTCGATGATCGGCCGGCCGGCCGCGATCGTCTGCCAGCGGCAGCGCTGCTCGACGGCCTTGCGCGCCGACTCGCCCAGCGGCGCAAAAAGCGCGATGCCGGCGAGCGTGCGCTCCGCGGCTGGCGGCTTTGCATTTCCGGCTTTCATCGTGCGCAGACTCTCTCCCCCGCGACGCGGCCGGCGATTGCCGCCGCGCGCGTCCTTCCCTATAGTCGCCCGAGGCTTGTTGCGGCGCAACACGCCAGACGGGCATACCGGACGGGGGCGTGCGGATTCGCATGGATCAATACGAGGAACTCCACGGCCTCTATTTCGAGGATCTGAAGGTCGGACAGACCGCCGCCTTCGCAAAGACCGTGACCGAGACGGACATCGTTCTGTTCGCGGGCCTGACCGGTGACAACAATCCGGTGCATATCAACGAGGTTTTCGCCTCGGCGACGCCGTTCTCCGGCCGCATCGCGCACGGCATGCTGACGGCCAGCTTCGTTTCGACCGTGCTGGGCACCCGCCTGCCGGGCCCGGGCGCCATCTATTTGAGCCAGACGCTGCGCTTCAAGGCCCCGGTGCGCGCGGGCGATACCGTCGTGGCGCGCGCCACCGTCAAGGAACTCGTGCCTGAGAAGCGCCGCTGCACGCTCGAGACGAAGATCTATGTCGACGAAAAGGTGGTGCTCGAGGGCGAGGCCGTCGTGCTTGTGTCGAGCCGGGCAACCTTGAGCGCGCATCACGTATCGCCCGGCGAGTCCCCGGCCAGGGGCGACTGATCCAGCGCATGCGCCTTTATCGCGATACGGTCCGCGTGCCCGCCGATGCGCGCGGTGCGATTGCGGCGATCGGGAATTTCGACGGGCTGCACCGCGGCCACCAGGCCGTGATCGGCGAGGCGATGCGGCTTGCCCGCGCGAAAGGGTGCCCGTCGGCCGTGGTGACGTTCGAGCCGCATCCGCGGCGCTTCTTCAAGCCCGATCTGCCGCCGTTCCTGCTCGCGGGCGCGCGCATGAAGATCGGCCTGCTGCGCACGGCCGGCATCGATCTCTGCTTTGCGCTGCGCTTCGGCCGGCCGCTCGCCGGCATGACGGCCGAAGCGTTCGTGGCCGACGTTCTGGTGCGCGATCTGGGGCTTGCCGGCGTCGTGGCAGGCTACGATTTCGTGTTCGGAAAGGGCCGTGCCGGCAGCCCCGAGACGCTCGTTGCGGAAATGGCGCGCGCCGGGCGCGTCGCGAAGATCGTGGCGCCGGCGCTCGATGCGGCCGCCGCCGGCCGTGCCGGGGCCGAGGGCGATCCCGAGGCGTTCGTCTATTCCTCGACCGGGGTGCGCGACGCGCTGAAGGCCGGCGACCCGCGGGCTGCCGCGCGCATTCTCGGGCGGCCCTTTGCCATCGACGGCCGCGTGCGACGGGGCGATGCACGCGGCCGCACGATCGGGTTTCCGACCGCCAATATCGCGCTCGACGGATACCTGCCCCCGGCCTTCGGTGTCTATGCGGTGCGGGTGGACGGTGCCGCAGAGGGCCGGACCGTCGCGGGCGTGGCCAATCTCGGTGTGCGCCCGACCGTGGGCGGCGATCCGGCACCACGGCTGGAAGTCCATCTTTTCGATTTCGACGGCGATCTCTACGGACGGCGTCTCGTCGTGTCGCTGGTCGAGTTCCTGCGGCCCGAGCGGAAGTTCGAGAGCCTCGACGCGCTCAAGGCCCAGATCGCAACCGACGCCGCCGCCGCGCGCGCGACGCTGGACCGTTCGGCCTAGCGCGCGGGCCGCGGGGCCTCGCCGCGGCCGACCGGTGCAATCTTTTTCTTGAGGTTCATGACGTAGCTGATCACTTCGGCGACCGCCTTGTAATGCTCGGGCGGAACCTCGTCGTCGAGCTCGACGCTTGCGTAGAGCGCCCGGGCAAGCGGCCTGTTCTCGACGATCGGCACCTCGTTCTCGGTCGCGATCTCGCGGATCTTCAGTGCGACGAGATCCGCGCCCTTCGCGACGCATATCGGGGCCGGCGTGCTGTCGTCGTATCGCAGCGCCACGGCGAAGTGCGTCGGGTTCGTCACGACGACGGTCGCCTTCGGGATCGCGGTCATCATGCGCCGCCGTGCGCGTTCCATGCGCAGCTGCTTGATGCGGCCCTTGACCACCGGATCGCCTTCGGACTGCTTGTACTCGTCCTTGATCTCCTGCTTCGACATCCGCAGGCGCTTGTAGTGCTGAAAGCGCTGGTAGAGATAGTCGAGACCCGCGATCAGGGTCATGACCGCGATGACCGTGACCATGACCTTCATGGCCAACGCCATCATCGCGCGGCCTACGTCGGCGAGATCGAGCTCGACATAGCTTGGCAGCGACGTCAGTTCGCTCCGCAATGCCATCCAGCAGGCCGTCGAGACGATCGATATCTTGATCAGCCCCTTCAGGAACTCGAAGACCGAGTTGAACGAGAACAGCCGCTTGAACCCGGTCACCGGCGAAAGCTTGCTGAATTTCGGGATCAGCGGCTCGGTCGAGACGAGAAAGCCGTTCTGGAGAATCTGGGCCGCGGCGGCTGCGACCATCATGATCGCGAGCAGCGGCAGGATCGACTTCAGCGCCTCGAAAATCCCGTAGGTGAGCACGAGCTGCAGTCCGCCGCCTTCGACGCTGAAGGCGTGCGGCCGCTCGAAGAACGGGCGCATGGAGTCGGTGAGGCCGCGCCATATCGCCTGACCCATAAACGTGAAGCCGAGGGTGGCGCCCATGAACATCATCCAGTGGTTCAGCTCGCGCGTCGCCGCGACCTGACCTTTCTCGCGCGCCTCCTCGAGCCGTTTGCCGGTTGGCTCTTCTGTTTTGGAGGACTCGTCTTCGGCTTCTTCGGCCATCGTGGGACCCTAGGGGAGCGAGAGCAGCGGTTCGAGCTTGTCCATGAAGCCCCGTTCGAACGCGCGCATGGCCGCCACGAGCGTAAGCGAAAGCGCGGCGAGGCCGATGGCGATCTGCGCTGGCTGGGCGATGAAGAAGATCTGGATGGCCGGCTGGAGGCGGGCGATCAGCCCCATCGCGAGATTGACGATCAGCCCGAAGACGAGGAACGGGGCCGCGATCTGCACGCCGAGGGTGAAACTGTGGCTTGCCCACAAGGTGATCGCGTTCGCGAAATCGCCCAGCGGCGGCAGCCTGCCCGGCGGGAAGATCGTGTAGGAATCCGCGACCGCGTGCAGCAGCAGGTGATGGAGGTTCGAGACGAAAAGGAATGCGACCGCGATCGCCACGAGCCAAGCCGACACGGCCGCGCCCTGCTGCCCGAATCCCGGATCGAACAGCGTCGCTGCGGACAGTCCGGACTGCTGCGAGATGATGGCGCCGCCGACCACGAGGGCGGACATCGCAAAGCGTCCTGCGAGCCCGATAAAGGCGCCGACAAGCGATTCGGCAAGGATGATGCCGGTCATCGAGATGGCCGATTCGGGCAGCTTCGGGATCGCCGGGCCGACGACAGGGGTGAGGACGACAGTGATCGCCAGCGCCACGCCAAGGCGGATGCGAACGGGAATGGCGATTTCGCCAAGCCCCGGCATGCCGAGCATCGCGGCACCCACGCGCACGAACACGATGACATAGACGAATATCTCGGCCGGCAGTGCCCGCGAGAGCGCGTCGACGAGAAGATTCATCCCGCACCGCCCACGCCGATGCCCACGGCCCGCGCCATCAGCTCGCGCGTGAACTCGATCAGCGTGGTCGACATGAACGGGATGGTCACGACAAAGACGGCGAAGAGGATGAGGATCTTCGGAACGAATGTGAGCGTCTGTTCCTGGATCTGCGTCAGCGCCTGCACGAGACTGATGACAAGGCCCACGATCAGCGCCGTCAGCATCAGCGGTGCCGCGATCTTGAGCATCACCCAGATCGCCTCGCGCGAGATCTCGAGCACGTCGGTGGCGTTCATGGGCGTCGGGCCTCGCGGGCGGCGGAGAAGTTCGTGCCGCCGCCGTCAGATCGGCATGCGGATGATTTCCTGGTAGGCCGCAACGACGCGGTCGCGCACCGCGACGGCGGCCTGGAGCGTGGTCTCGGCGGCGGAGAGCGCCTGCACGACCTGGCCGACATCGGCCTTGCCGGCAAGCGCCTGGAGGCTGGCCTTCTCGCCCGCCTTCAGCGACTGCATCGTGCCCTGTGCCGCCTGCGCGAGGACGGCACCGAAATCGGCGGCGCCGGCAGCGGCCGGATCCTGCGAACCGTCCGCCGCCGCGGAGCGCGCGATGCGTGCGGCGCCCTGATAGGCGGCGGCGGCGAGAGACGGAGGGGTGATGGCCATGGCGTTTCCTTCGGGCGGCTATCAGCCGCGCAGCAGGTCGATGGTGCGGGTGAGCATGCTCTTCGAGGTCTCGATGACCGAGATGTTGGCCTCGTAGGAACGCTGCGCCTGGCGCATGTCCATCACCTCGATGAGATTGTTGACGTTCGGCGCCAGGACGTAGCCTTCCGCGTCCGCTGCCGGGTGCGAGGGCTCGTAGCGACGCGTGAAGGACGTCTTGTCGGTGCCGATCTTGCCCACGCGCACGGTCTGCGCGCCGATCTGGCGGTCGAGGATGTTGCGGAAGCTGATCGTCTTGCGCCGGTAGGGGTCGGCGCCCGGCGTCTCGCCCAGCGAGTCGGCGTTGGCGATGTTCTCGGCGATCACGCGCATGCGGGTCGACTGGGCCGCCATGCCGGCGGCCGAGACGCGCATCGATTTCTGCAGGTCCATCGTCGTCTCCCCTTATCCGCCGGTCCGGCCGATGGCCGTGCGCAGCATCGCGAGCTGGCGGCGGTAGATGTTGGTCGTGAGCTGGTAGTCCATCGCCGTGTCGGCGACCTTCATCAGCTCGGTATCG
Organism: Rhodospirillales bacterium; assembly: GCA_016794025.1. Lineage (GTDB taxonomy): Bacteria > Pseudomonadota > Alphaproteobacteria > CACIAM-22H2 > CACIAM-22H2 > Tagaea. The sequence goes on from JAEUKX010000097.1 coordinate 43,218, forward strand.
AGCTGCACGGAATTTCCGGACAGGGTCGTTTCGGAGGGGCGCGGCTTGTCCTCGCGGTCGGGCCCCGGAATGATCTTGCTCGTGAGATGCTTCTGCGTCGTCGTCGTGGCTGTCAGGCGTGCGCTCTGGGCGCGCATCTCCGCGCGGAAATCGATCGGCTTCAGGTCGCGCGGCTGGAAGTTCGGCGTGTCGGCATTCGAGACGTTCTGCGCAAGGACGGTCTCGCGATGGCTCAACCAGTCCATGCGCCGGGCAATCATGCCGAACAGGGGCAGACGCGTAATATCCATGGCCTTAAAAATATCGTTGAAAAGGTTAATAATACGTAAATTATCTAGAATTTTAGAGAATTTGCAAGTCCTTGATTCGTGCCATCGACTCAAGGCGTTGCGAAGACAATCTTCGGCACTGCGGCAGCTATTCTGACGACGTAAGCGGCGGAATCCATGAGTAAAATAGACTTTTAAGAAAGTTTTAGCGGGTTTGCGGTAACCCTTCCGGAACGTATGTCCGCCGTGCCGGCTATCGGCTCGGCCATCGCGAAAGTCCTGAAAGCCGCCTGCCTTGGCCCGCCGTCCGCCCCGTTCCCTCCAGCGCCCGTTCGACCCGGACAAGAAGCGGGCCGTCGCGCTCGAATACGCGCGCGAAAGCGATCCGGCACCGCGCGTCACCGCGAAGGGCGAAGGGCTTCTTGCCGAAAAGATCATCGAGATCGCACGTGCGCATGGCGTGACGGTCCGCGAGGACCGCGATCTCGTGCAGCTCCTTGGCGCCGTCGACATCGACAGCCCGATCCCGGTCGAGGCTTTCCAGGCCGTGGCCGAGATCCTTTCGTACATCTACCGCAGGCAAAGCGCGCTTGCGGGCAACCGTCAGCCGTCCGCGGACAAGCACCCATGAGAGCAGTCGAAGTCCTTCAAGCGATCGTTGACCTGACGCGCGACATCGACGATGCGCGCACGGCGCTGCATCGCGGGCAGGACGTCGCCCTCGAGGGACTTGACGGCCGCGTGCGTGAAATCTGCCTCAACGCGACGGAGCTTCCGAAGGCCGAGGGGCTTGCCTGTGCGAGCGCGCTGGACGGCGTGTCGCATGCCCTTGACCGGCTGCGCGGAACGCTTGCGCATGTCGGCACGAACGGTTCCTCCGGCGTCGGAGCGATGCGATGACGCTTGATCCGGAGAATCTCCTGCGCTTCGGCGCGGCGCTGGCATTCGTTATCGCGCTCATCGCCGCGGTCGCGTGGGCCGCCCGGCGCTGGATGCCGGGGAGCATGGCGTCGAACGCCGGCCGCCGGCGCCGCCTTCAGCTCGTCGAAACCCTTGCACTCGATCCCAAGACGCGCGCGATGCTCATCCGGCGCGACGGGGTCGAGCACCTGCTCGTGGTTGGGCCTTCCGGTGCCATCCATATCGAGCGCCTGAGCGCGCCGGAGGCGGCATGAGCCGCCTTTTCCGCATCCTTCTTCCGGCGCTCCTGATCCTCGCGCCGCTGCCCGCGATGGCGCAGAACTTCAGTCTCGACCTTGGCGATGGCACCTCGACGACGGGGCGGATCGTCCAGCTTCTGCTGCTGATGACGGTGCTTTCGCTCGCGCCGTCGATCCTGATGATGGTGACGAGCTTCGTGCGCATCGTCGTCGTGCTGTCGCTGCTGCGCACGGCGCTGGGCACCCAGCAGGCGCCGCCGAATGCCGTGCTGACATCGCTGGCCCTCTTTCTGACCTTTTTCATCATGGCGCCGGTCGGCGAGACGGCCTGGCGCGACGGCATTTCGCCTCTTATCGATGGCCGGATCACCGAGGCGCAGTCGATCGAGCGGACGGCCAAGCCGTTCCACGACTTCATGATCGGTCATACGCGCGAACAGGATCTGGGTCTGTTCATCGATATCGCCAAAATCCCGGCACCCGAGACGCCGGAGGCCACGCCCTACCGTGTCCTGATCCCGGCCTTCATGATTTCCGAACTCCGCCGCGCGTTCGAGATCGGGTTCCTGCTGTTCATTCCCTTCGTCATCATCGACATGGTCGTGGCCGCCGTTCTCATGTCGATGGGCATGATGATGATGCCGCCGGCGATCGTCTCGCTGCCGTTCAAGCTCATCTTCTTCGTGCTGGTCGACGGCTGGTATCTGATCAGCGGATCGCTGGTCCAGTCGTTCGGGTCGGGCTAGCGGATCGTTCCCGTCGCCAGCGCGTGGGCCATGCCGCCCTCGACATGGCGGCGCAGGGTATCGCACGCGGCAGCCGCATCGCGGCGCAGCGCACATTCAAGCATGGCGCGGTGCTCGTCCTCCGCGATCCGGCCCCGGTAGCTCAGCGCCGTCATCTGGTAGCGCAGGTACTTGTCGAAGACGGCGGCGTGTGCGTCGATCAGCACCTTCGATCCGCATGCGGAAATCAGGGCCTGATGGAACTGCCAGTCATATCGCTTCCACGATTCGCTCGCATCCCGTTCGCCGCGCGCCATGCGTTCCTCGAAGCGCACGAGCTTGTGGTGCGCGGCGACGACGCGCGCCTCCCATTCGACGTCGCCGGCGGCGAACGACTTCTCGATCGCATCGCACTCCAGAAGCAGGCGCAGCGCCGCGATCTCCTTCATGTTCGCGACTGATACCGGCGCCACACGAAAGCCCTTCTGGCCTTCCGCGACAACGAAGCCCTCGGACGTCAACCGATTGAGGATCTCCCGCAGAGTGCTCACGCTGACGCCGCAATCCTTCGCCAATGCGTCCAGCCTCAGCCGCCGGCCCGGCGATAGGCGCCCGAAGATGATATCGGCGCGGACCCGCTCGTAAGTCCGTCCACCGACGGAGATGGTCTTGCGACTTGCCGGCATCAGACCGATTTCCCTATCCCGGTATAGTCGTCCCTGCGCGCAATGTCTGGCGCCGGGCGCAACGGTTCGGCTTCGTCGAGGAAGGCGTTCATCTCAGCCGTCAAGAGCCTGCCGTTCATCGGGATCGTCGTTGCGGGCATGACCGCGACGAACAAGGTGCTCAGCGTGTCCCGCCAGCGTGTCATGTCAGCGGCCCGGCAGGCGGGGAACGTCGTGGTCCGGGTCGCGCGGCGGCGTCACGTCCTTCATTTCCCGCATTTCCCAGTCGCCGGTGCGGAACGTGGCGACGCGGATCGTCGCGCTGTCGCGCGTGGCCGAGCGCGCCAGCCAT
>JAEUKX010000112.1 GCA_016794025.1 Rhodospirillales bacterium
CGACGCAGTCCTGCGGACTGAAATGCGCGGTCAGCTTAAGCGGCTGTCGCGCGATCTGCGGGCGACGACGGTCTACGTTACACACGATCAGGTCGAGGCCCTCACGATGTCAGACCAGATCGTTGTCATGCGCGCCGGGAAGATCGAGCAGCAGGGTACCCCGTACGAAATCTACCACGATCCGGCGACGCGATTCGTTGCCGAGTTCATCGGAGACCCCCGCATCAACGTTATGAAGGGAACGTTGCGGCGCGATGGTACGTCCGTGGCTGTGGAGTTCGACGGTACGACTTTCCGCATTCCTTGTGTCCAAGCGGTCGGCTCGGGTCCTGTTGACATCGCAATCCGGCCGGAAGCGGTTCAAATCCTGGACGCGCCGGCGGATGGCGCGATCCCGGCGCGGGTCGAACTTCTTCAACCGACAGGCGCGCAGACGATTGCGACTTTGGCGACGGCCACCGCGCATGTGACCGCGTTGATCCCGAGTTTTGTACAGTCGCTTGGTGCAGACCAGGTTTGGATTTCATTTGATTCCACCCGCATGCTGCTGTTTGACCCCCGGACCGGGCTGCGCATCGCCCTTTCCGGGAATGGCTAGGTATCCGAGGAGTTCGAGAACATGGCATTTGAAGCGCCCGTGCATCCGCGTCCCGCGATGAGCCTGATCGTCGACGGGTTGCCGCCGCATGGCGCCGGTCTCTACATCGGCGATTCCGAGGCGGCCCGCGATGAGGCGATGCTGCGCGATCATCGGATCACGACCGTGGTCAATTGTGCGGTCAATCTCGATATCAACTACGTTCGCGATCCGGCGCAGGTGCAGACCGAAACGAAGTGCGCGACTGGATACGGGCCGGTGCGCTATTACAAGCTCGGTCTGGTCGACGGGGACGGAAACCCGGAAACGATGATGCTGGCTGGCTATTTCATGCTCGACGGGGCGGCACGCCAGCAACTTCCCGAGCGGCCGACCTATCCGCGCCGCGAGCGCGGCAACATTCTGGTCCATTGTCGAGGCGGTCGCAGCCGTTCGGTCGCGCTTGTCGCACTCTATATGCACATGCAGCTGACGGATCGGTTCCCGACCATCGATGCGGCGATCGAGCATATCCGTACGTATCGGGAGCTCCAGCCGGACGAGTGGTTCGAAACACCAAAGCCGATGCTGCTTGAAGCCGCCCGGCGGGCTGCGCGGTGGGCGCGGCTCATCGAAGCGGACGCCGTTACTCTGGGCAAGGAGTAGCGGCCCGATGGACGGTGGCGGCCGTGGATCGGGCAAGGCCGGCGGGTTCGTCACGTCGCGGGATGTTGCCCGTCGCGCAGGCGTATCATCCTCGGCCGTTTCGCGTACATTCACGCCGGGTGCCAGTGTATCACCGGGAACGCGCAAGCGCGTTCTGGAGGCTGCCGAGGCGCTCGGATATCGGGTCAACCGGTTGGCGCAAGGGCTGATCAGCGATCGCTCGATCCTTGTCGGCGTCCTCATGGCGAACATGTCGGCCCCATACATGGCGCGCCAGCTGGATGCGCTCAGCCGCGCGCTGCTGCATGAGGGCATGCACTGCCTTCTCCTGAACGCCGAGGAAAGCGAGGCGGGCGGCGCATCGCGGCTTATCAGCAAAATTCTCGAGTTTCGAGCCCGCGCAATCGTCGTGATGTCCGGATCGCCGTCGAGCGACATCGTGCGGGAGTGCATGTCGAGTGGCGTCCGGGTCATCCTCGTAAACAAGCGTATCGACAACGTGAAGGCGGACACCATCCTTTCCGACGATGTCGCCGGCTCACGCCTTGCGGTGCGGCGGCTCATAGAAGCAGGATGCAGGCGGCCTGTCGTCGTTGCGAGCGGAGCGGGGACACTGAGCATCACGCGCCGAATGCAGGCCGCCGTGGAGACTTTTATCGAGGCGCGTCTTCGTCCGGTCGTGTGGGCACAGGGCTCGACGAGCTACGAGTCCGGTGTACTGGCTGCACGAGAGACGCTCGCCGACAGTCAGGTTGACGGCGCGTTCTGCGTCACCGATTTGATGGCACTCGGATATCTCGACGCCGCTCGCGTGCAGATGGGACGGAAGGTGCCTCAGAACCTCCGCTTGGTCGGGTTCGACGATATCCCGCAGGCGTCTTGGCAGAACTACGACATGACGACGATCCGCCAACCTGTCGACGCACTCGTCGCGGGAATTCTCCGGGCGATCCAGAGGGATCCTTCGTCGACCCGACCAGTCAGGGTCGTATTGCCCGTCGAATTGGTCGAGCGCGGTACCGTCGTTTCCCGGAGCTACACGAATTTAGGTACGTAAAACAAGGCCGCGGCTAGCACTCGCCAGAACCGTTGTCTTGAAGACAAAGCGCTTAAAGTGCACGACGGTTCTTGGGGCGTCGCAACGCCCCGGCGTCATTCGTCTTCGATCGGGTTCTGCCGCGAATGTTCCGGATTTAGCGGCGCTACTAATCATCTGACGTGCCGCAGCCGTTAGTCGCCGTTGACAAAAAAGCCAAAATCCAGTTCCATAATTTATAAAATAATATGATTTTTTGTGAAATTTCTCCGTTTAAAAATAACTACATAGGAGAATTATTATTAAATTATTGACCAACGAAAATTATTTTTATAAAAAATAAAAAAGAGGTCAGATAGTGAAAATTATCGAACTCCGCGTCCATGTACTGCATGCCTCATTCGCCAAGATCTATGGCGGCGCCGATCGCGTCCCGCTGAGCTTGCGGCGCCCAGCGGCGCATTTTCAGCGTATCGAGCGCAGCGGGCAGTTCTCAACGATCGTCGAGACAGTGGACGAAGCCGGTAACCATGGCTGGGGCGAGGCGTTCGGGCTGCCGCATCCGCGCATGTCGGCCGCCCTCATCGAGAATGTGATGAAGCCGGCTCTGATCGGCGTCGAATTTGAGACGCCGTCGGATGCATATCGCGACCTTAAGTCCTATTTCTTCGCGTTGGGTCAGACGCGCGGCCCCGCGATGGAAGCGTTGAGTGCCGTCGACAGCGCACTGTGGGACATGAAGGCGCGTGCGGCCGGCAAGCCGTTGTCGCGCCTGCTCGGTGCCGAGCCCGGCGAAGTGCGCGCCTATGTCGGCTCGGTGCCATTCTTTCCGACACCGGCGGAATCGGTCGAGCGTGCGCTCGAGTTCGCCTCGAAAGGTTTCCAGGGCGTCAAGTTGAAGGTGGGCCGCGGGGCGACGACCGACGCTGCGCACGTCGCGGCGATGCGCCAGGCGCTAGGTGGGGACATGCCCATCATGCTCGATGCGAACGCCGCCTACGGCGTCGACGAGGCGGTCGAGGTCGCAAAGGCCGTGGCGCCCCACGGCGTGGCATGGCTTGAAGAACCGATCCCGCCCGACAATCCGCAGGCACTGGCGGCCGTTCGCCGCCGTTCTCCCGTGCCCATCGCCGCAGGCGAGAACGAATTCGACATCTCGCAGTTCACGCGTTTCGCCGAAGCGGAAGCCCTCGACTTCGTGCAACCCAACATCACGCGCGCGGGCGGCGTCAGCGGCATGCTGGCCGTCGACGCGCTGTGCTCCAAGCACGGCATGATGCTTGCCCCGCACGGCGTGGGCTCGGCCATCGGCGTTTCGACGGCGCTCAACGTGCTGCGGGCTGCGAAGAATTTCGCATGCTACGAAGCCAACCGCCTGTTGAACCCGCTGCGCGACGAACTGTCGAAGATGCCGATCCAATACGCCGACGGCCATTTTCGCACGCAAGACTTGCCCGGCCACGGCGCGGAGCCGAAGCCCGAATTGCTGGTCGCGTTCGCGCTCCATGACGGAATCTCGGGCGGCCGTGATGCAGCCGAGTGAGCGCATGCGCCCGTACGACGAGTCCGCCGAGGGCGCCGGCGAGACCGTCGCCGACGCGATCCACCGGCGCCTGGTCGAGGCGATCCTCTACGGCGATCTCGCGTCGACCGACCGCCTGATTCTCCAGGAGCTTGCCGACCGCTTCCAGGTGAGCCTCACGCCGATCCGTGAGGCGCTGCAGCGGATGGCGACAGAGGGATTCATCGAGGCGATTCCGCGCCGTGGCTATCGCATCCGCGTGCCTTCGCCGCGCCATGTCGCCGAGTTGTGGCAGGTGCGGGTGGGCCTCGAGCAGACGGCAGGCGAGCTTGCAGTCGCGGCGCTGGTGCGCGGCGAGAACCTCGATGCGGTACGCCAGCTTGAGGAGATCCAGCGCGAACTTGAATCGGCTGCCAACCTTTCGCACCGCCGCCACATCGAACTCAACGCGCTATTCCATCAGACGCTGGTGGAAGCCTCTGGCAACCGACTGCTCGGCACAATCTATCACGGTATCCAGATGCAGTTGCTCGGCGCCTGGGTCCAGAGAGGTAGCGACGACTGGCGTTCGCGTCTGGCGAGCGAAAGCGCCGAACACGGCGCGATCATCAAGGCGCTGGTCGCGCGCGATGTCAGCGCCGTCTCTCTTGCGATCCGCATCCATCTCGGGCGGTCGCTCGACGGAGCGCTGCGCGACATCGACGCACGTGCCGCGGCGCGTGCCGCACAAACACAAGCCCGAAAATAAAACGGCAACGTAGGGAGAAGACGATGAAACGCCATTGGACAGTGAAGTTCGCGCTACTCGCCGGATTGGCCGCCGCCGTGCTCGGCGCCGGTGCCACCGAGGCGAGTGCGCAGACGATACGTATGTGGACCTTCCTCAACCCCGCCGGCAACGCGCCGCGCGAGAAGGCGCTCGCCGAGATCATCTCCGCCTTCGAGAAGGCCAATCCCGGCGCCAAGGTTGCGGTCGAGCCGCAGGTGTGGGACCAGATGACGCCGAAGTTCCTCGCCGCGACCCAGCAAGGGACGGCGCCCGATGTCATGTGGGTGATCACCGACCTGCTCGGCGACACGATCAAGTCCGGCTCGCTCGCCGACCTCAACAAGCTGTTCGTCGATAAGTGGCCGGCAGGGCAGAAGAAGGACAACGCGGGCGCCTACTGGGATCTATGCAGCGTCGACGGCCGCCAGTACTGCATGTTCCAGTCGCGCAACTATATCGGTCTCTACTATCGGCCCGACCTTTTCAAGGAAGCCGGCATCGACGCCGCGAAGCTGACGACCTGGCCTGCCTTCATCGAGGCTGCGAAGAAGCTGACCGTCAAGGATGCCAATGGCGCCGTCACGCGATACGGCTTCGGTCAGGCGTGGAGCGAGAGCCAACCGGACCCGCAAATCGTCATCCCCTATATCCTTGCCAAGCAGGGCAACCTGTTCGACGAGAAGGGTCATGCGCGCTTCGCCACGCCGGCCGGCATCGAAGGACTGACGCTGCAAACCGAGATGGTAACCAAGCACGAAGTGACGCCCAAGCTCGTCACCGGCTGGACCGTCGATGATCTCTACGAACAGTTCAGCGCCGGGCGCGTGGCCATGATCACGGGCGCCAGCGTGCGAGTGTCAACTCTGCAGGCGCGCATGGGCAAGGACAAGGTCGGCTTCATGCTGTTCCCGGGTGTTGACGGCAAGCCGAACTCGCCCGGTGTAATGGCCGGTTGGGCCGTGGGCGTTTCGTCGAAGAGCAAGAACATCGATCTCGCCGGCAAGTTCGTCGAGTTCATGGGGGGACCGGAAGCCGACAAGATCTGGGTTGGGGTCGGCGGGCAGACGCCGGGCCTTGCCTCTACGGCCGGTACGATGCCGGCGTTCTTCGCCGATCCGGCGAACGCTTATCTTGCTGTAGCCGGCAAGGGCGCCTCGACGGCGGGCTGGCTCGCGCCCATCGCATTCAGTGTCGACGGTTACCGGCAGCTCCTCAACAAGGCGGCGCAGGACGTCGTCGTCAATGGCATGACGCCGAAGGCGGCGCTCGAACGCGCCGAGCGCGAGTTCCAGCGTCGCAACAACCGCTGAACCAGTGGCCGGGGGCGCATTCCTCCGCGCTCCCGGCCCACTCAGGCGCTTCCGAACGTCCCGTGCGCACCGCAAAAGCAAGCAGCTACGCCTATATCGCCCCGGCGTTCGCGCTCTTGGGCCTGGTGTTGTTTGCGCCAGTCCTTTATGGCGGCTGGTTCAGCCTCCAGAACATCCGCTACGGCGCGCCGACGGGTTATGCCGGCTTTCGTAACTTCGAGCGGCTGCTCGACGATCCCGATCTCGCCGACATTCTGCTACGCACCTTCGTCCATACTGGAGCGTCGGTCGTCATCACGATCGCGATATCTCTGGCACTTGCCGTATGGATAAACCGGCTTTCGCCGCGCTTCGGCTATGTCGTCCAAATCGTGGTGATCGTGCCGTGGATCATCTCGACGGTCGTGGCGGCGCTGTTGTTCCGATGGGTATTTCTCAACGATATCGGGCTTGCGGCTTGGCTCGCGCGCTCGATCGGCATCAACAATTTCCAGCCGCTGACTTCGCCCGCCGGCGCGATGGCACTGCTCGTCGCAGTGTCCGTCTGGAAGCGCATCGGCTACGCAGTGATCATCTTGCTTGCGGGGCTCAAAGGCATTCCCGACGACTATGCCGAGGCGGCTTGCATCGACGGTGCCAGCGGTTGGCAGATCTTCCGCCGAATTACTCTGCCGCTGCTGAAGACGCCGTTGCTGCTGGTCGCGATCGTACTGACTCTGTCGAATATTAACACGGTCGAAACGCCGCTGGTCACAACTGGAGGCGGGCCGGGCGATGCGACGCGTGTCCTTGCGATTTCGGTCTACGAGCGCGCTTTCGTCAACTTCGACTTGGGCGGGGCTACGGCGCTGGCGCTGCTGATGTTCGCAGGCAATATCCTGCTGGTCGTGGCCTATGTCCGGCTATCGAAGTGGAAGGCGTGAGGATGGCCGCACCGTCGGCACCCTTCCGGCCGAAGCTCGGCGCCGCCGCGAGCCTCGCGCTTGTGCTGCCGGTCGCGGCGCTTGTTCTCGTCAACCTGTTGCCGCTGGTCTGGGGTGTGTTGACGTCAATCAAGCCGGAAAGCGCGATCTTCGCGATCCCACCGCAATTCTTCGGCTTCGAGCCGACGGCCGCCCACTACGAGCGCGTATTTGCCTCCGGCTTCGGACAGAGCTTCTCGATCAGTATCGCCTATTCGATTTTTGCAGTGATGCTGGCGCTTACGCTGGCATTTCCTGCGGCCTATGCCTTCGACCGGTTCGACTTTCCGTTCCGCCAGGGCCTCTTCCTGCTTGTCGTCGCGTCAATCCCGCTGTCGCTGGGGGCGGCGGCACTGCTGATCCCGAACTATGTCTATTTCGTCCATCTCGGCCTCGTGAACACACCCATCGTGCTGCCGCTGATCTATGCCGCGCACCAGTTGCCGATGGTGATTTGGGTCATGAAGGGGACTATGGAAGGGATCCCACGCGAGCTCGACGAGGCGGCGATCGTCGATGGCGCGTCGCGTTTTGGCATCCTGCGCCACGTCATGCTGCCGCTTGCGCGCCCCGCGTTCGGTGCAGCCGGCACGCTCGCCTTCGTGGGTGCATGGAACGAGTTCGTCGCGGGCTCGGTCATGATTGATGCGCCGTGGCTGCGGCCCATCCAGCCACTCATCTACAGCTTCATCGGCTTCTTCGGGCGCGAGTGGGGGCCGCTGTCGGCCGCCGCCACACTCGCGATCGTGCCGATCCTCCTCATCTTTGCCCTGCTCGGTAGGCTCGTGGTGTCGGGTCTGACGAAGGGTTCCGTGAAAGGCTGAAAATGAACATCGCAAGACATGTCGGCGCGCTCGATGCGCAGGCCGTGATCGACGCTGCGTGCCGAAAGGCACAGGAGATTGGCGTGCCACAGAACGTCGCCGTCGTCGACGGTGCAGGGCACCTCGTCGCGTTCCGGCGCATGGACGGGGCCAAGTTCATCGCGATCGACATCGCGCTCAACAAGGCCTTCACGGCGGCCGGTGCGCGCAAGGCGACTGGCGAGATCGCTGGCGCCGCGCAGCCTGGCGCGGCCGGTTATGGCGTGAACACTCAACATCAAGGGCGCTTCACGGTCCTGGCGGGCGGGCTTCCGCTGGCGCTGCCGGAAACCGGCGAAGTCGTCGGTGCCATCGGCGTGAGTTCGGGCTCCACTGCACAGGACTCGGACGTTGCCGAGGCCGGACAACGTGCGTTTCTCGAGGGAGCATCGCGGACATGAACGTGGATTTTGCGATCGTCGGCGGTGGTTCAGCGGGATGCGTGCTTGCGAGCCGACTGTCCGAAGACCCGGGCACAAAGGTGTTGCTGGTCGAGGCGGGCCGTGATCTGCCGCCAGGGCAGGAACCCGCGGCTATCCTCGACATGTATCCCGGCCTCGCCGCGTTCGATCCCGGCAACCACTGGGCTGACCTGTCCGCGCGGCTGGGCCCGGTCAGCCACAACGATCCGGCGAGCTGGCCGCAGGCACGGCTCTACGAGCAGGCGCGCGTGATGGGTGGCGGGTCGAGCATCAACGGCCAGATCGCCAACCGCGGCACGCCTGACGATTATGACGAATGGGCGATGCTGGGCGCTGCAGGCTGGGGCTGGGCCGACGTGCTTCCCTATTTCCGTAAGCTGGAGCGCGATCTCGATTTCGGCGGGCCGCTGCACGGGAAGGATGGACCGATCCCGATCCACCGCATCCCGCGCGAGAAATGGCCCGCGATGTCGCTCGCGGCCGAGGAGGCGTGCGCAGCACTCGGCTTCGCAAAACTCGCCGACCAGAACGGTGAATACGGCGACGGCGTTTTCCCAATGACGCTTTCGAATGATGGCGCACACCGGGTTTCAACCGCCCGCGGCTATCTTGACGCGAAGGTGCGCGCGCGTGCGAACCTTTCGATCGTCTCGGATTCCGAAGTTGTCGGCTTCGTGTGGCAGGGTAACGCCGTTTCTGGTCTCAAGGTGCGCCGAAGCGGCGAGATTCGCGAAATCGCCGTGCGCGAGACGATCCTTTCGGCCGGTGCGCTGCAGTCGCCGGGCCTGCTCCTGCGCGAGGGCATCGGCGATGCGGCGTCGCTGCAGCGGCTCGGCGTCACCCCTCGCGCCGACTTGCCGGGCGTCGGGCGAAACCTTCAGGAGCATCCCGGGATCTCTCTGTCCGCATTCCTGAAGCCGGACGGGCGCATCAAGGGTACCACGCGGCGCCATATCCACATGGGACTGCGCTATTCCTCGGGCGTGGAGGGTGGGCACAACGACATGTTCGTGATGGCGGCCGCCAAATCCGCTTGGCATCCGCTGGGTGACCGCATCGCGACCTTCATCGCGTGGATTAACAAACCCGCCTCACGCGGCCACCTGCATCTCGAGCGCCGTGCCGACGGGCTGAAGCCGGTCGCCAACTTCCAGTTCCTAGCTGAGGCCTCGGACCGCGCACGCCTTAAGGGCGCAGTGCGGCTGATGGCGCGGATTGTTGAGGCGGAGCCTCTGGCGCGCCATCTTGTGGCGCCGGCGCCGTCCAGTTACGGCGGCTGGGCGAAAAAGCTCGGCATCCGGAACACGCGCAATTACGCGCTGACGGCGACAGCCGGTCTCGTCCTGGATGCGCTGCCTGTACTGCGCGAGAGCTTCGCGCGCAACGTAATCGGCGGTGGCCGCCTGATCGGCGAGCTGCTCGCCGACGACGCGGCACTCGAGGCCCATCTCGTCGCCAAGACGTTCGGGCAGTGGCATCCGTGTGGCACGTGCCGGATGGGGCCGGAAGATGACCGCGATTCGGTCATCTCGCCGGCCGACGCGCGGGTCCGCGGCGTCGGCGGGCTTCGGGTCGTCGATGCGTCGGCCATGCCGTCGGCGCCGCGCGCAAATCTCAATATCCCGACGATCATGCTCGCCGAGAAGATGGCCGATTCAATTCGGCGAGGTGTCTAAAAATACTGATGCCAAGTATTCTCTTGGTTTCCTCTATATCCCCTTATTTGCCGCTAAATGTGGCAACCAACATTGAAATTATTGAATTATTGAAAAACTGAGACGACTGGGGATCGTGGGTTGGGAACTTGCTGACTCTATTTCATCGGCCTGTTCTGGTGACTGCGGCGGCTTTGTCCAAGGTTGCCTCGATGCCTTGATCGTACAGCGAGATAAGCCATCGTTGCGTCGCGCCGACCAGGACCGCATTGCCTCTGAGATCGCCGAACAGGGATTCGATGGAAAGGAGCGGTCTCGGATCGGCGCCGCCTTCGATTGCCTTTTCCCGCAGTAACTCGGCGCGCGGATGAGCGACGGTCAACGGATTCCCCCGTTCATCGCTACCGCGCACGCGGCGCAACCAAGCCGCGAGCGCCAATGCGAGGAATGTGACGTCGCCGCCTTTCCGCAGCCGGTCGCGGATCGGATCGAGAAGGTAATTGATGGGCGCGTCAGTGTTGACGCGTTGGACCGTGTCGCGGATGGCGGGGTTGGCAAACCGTGCGATCAGATGCGCTTTGTAGGCAGTCAGATCGACGCCTGGGATCGCCGGCAAGGTTGGCCCGGTCTCGCGTTCCATGAGTGCCGTCATCACGACGCGGATCCGGGAATCGGCGAGGGTTTCGTCGATCGTGACATAGCCCGCGAGCTGGCCAAGTCCGGCGACGGCGAGATGGCTGGCATTCAGCAACCTCAGTTTCATGAGCTCATAAGGGGTGACGTCCGTAACAAATTGCGCGCCGACTTTCTCCCAGGCGGGCCTGCCTTGCGGGAAGCGGTCCTCGATCACCCATTGGCTGAAGCTTTCCGAAACGACAGGCCAGCGATCGACGATGCCGTGGCGCGCCGCCAAAACATCGATATCCGCTTGCGACGTCACGGGCGTAATCCGGTCTACCATGGTGGACGGAAAACTCACCTCCCGCTCAATCCAGCCGGCAAGCGCATCGTCGCGCAGTGCTGCCAAGGCGCAGACAGTCGCGCGCAACACCTCGCCGTTATGCTGGATGTTGTCGCAGGTCATGAGTGTCGGTGGCGCCTTGCCGGCGAGCTTTCGACGGCGGAGCATTTCGACGATCACGCCAATGGCGCTGCGAGGCATCTCGGGCGTTTCGAGATCGGCGCGGACAAGCGGGTGACCGGGGTCGAGGCGTTTGGTGGCGGGGCTCAGGCAATAGCCGTGCTCCGTCACGGTCAGGCTGACGATGCGGAAGGCCGGATCGTCGAGACGCTCAAGAATCGGTCCGCTCGTCGCCGTTGCATCGACGAGACCCACGAGCGAAGCGATGATGCGCACGCGTTCGTCGCTGCCTTCGCGTTCAATCAGGGTGTAGAGATTGTCCTGCGGTGCAAGGCTTTCGCCCATGCGGCGATCGCCGGGCATTAGCAGGCACCCAAGAATGCCCCAGTCGAGTGCCGCCGGGTCGCGTTCCATCAGCTCGTGCGTGTAGCGCGCCATATGCGCCCGATGGAATCCGCCCAATCCGAAATGCGCGATACTGGCTGCGACGCGAGCGGGCGCGAAGCGCGGGATTTCAGCCGATCTTCCGAGCATTGAAAGAGTGCCGCGATTGAGCGCGATCGGCTTCATGGCGAAAGCGCACTGATTTCCGCCGATCTCGGCGGATTTGCACCGAGACGCGAGCACGTTATCGCGGATGCCGTTATGGCGAAGGATAAGGCGTCTGATAGACGGGCATCGTCCAGTTTGGCGATCGCTTGGCGCGACAACGCGCCCATGCGATCCAATCGCGCGATCAACGCTGCGTGGAAACTATCCCCGGCACCGACCGTATCGACCAGTTCGACGGAACGCCCGCTTTCGACGATCGGATTCCGGTCCGGGCGCCAGGCGACCGCACCCTTGGGGCCGTGGGTGACGACGCACAGTGTAACGCCCTGCGCGAACCAGCTTTCAACCAGATCTCGATGAGCGACGCCGGGGAAGGCGATACCGAGGTCTTCGTCGCTGGCCTTGATGATCCCCGCGCAAGATAAGAAAGCCGAGAATTGACTTCGCCACCGATTGATATCGGGGGTGACCGTCGGCCGCAGATTGGGGTCGATCGAGATCAGCCGCCGGTTCGCTTCGCGCCGCGCAAAGTTTAGATGTGCAGCCGCGACGGGCGCGACCGCGAGCGTGTAGGAGCCCATGACGATGGCGCGTATACCGTCGTCCAGCGCCGCAGGAAGATCGGCGGTCTCGACTCCGCGGTCCGCTTTTCCTTCGCCATGGAATGCGTAAGCGGGGCGGCCCGTTGCGTCCGTGCCGACCACGCTGATCGTGGTCAGGCGATCGGTCTCGACGGCGTGACGGATATCGATCTTCTCGGCAAGAAGCCTGGCTCGGATCGCCGAGCCGAATGCATCGGATGACAAGCCGCCGAAAAACGACGTGGGTACGTCAAGGCGTGCGAGGCCGATAGCGACATTGAATGGCGAGCCGCCGAGCACCGGCTTTGCTCGCATCTCGCCATCCGCGATGTCGACGAATAGATCGACGATCGCCTCGCCGCAAACCAACACGCTCATCGGCGAGATTTCTCGTTTCCGCTTTTGCGCGGCGCGGCAGTCATCCTTTGACCGCGCCCGCCGTCAATCCAGCGACCAGGAAGCGCTGCAACGCCAAGACGACGATCAGAATGGGCACGAGCTGGACAGTCGCGGCAGCGAATAGGATGCCGTAATTGGTGCCAGTGACCGAGTCCATCAATTCGCTCAGGATAAGCGGGGTCGTCTTCGCGTTCTGGATGGTGAAGATGAAAGCGTAGATATATTCGTTCCAGGCGAAGACGAATACGAACACCGCG
>JAEUKX010000019.1 GCA_016794025.1 Rhodospirillales bacterium
CGCGGCATGTCGCCTGCGCGTGGCATCGCGTAGTCCATGAACGATCCGGTCAGCAGCTGTCCGGACTCCCGGTCGAACCGGATCTCCTCCAGCAACGCCTGCCCCAGGCCCTGTGCGATCCCGCCGTGGACGCCAAGATTCGCAAGATCGTCACCGTCATCGAGGACGTCCTCATCGAGGGCGGCAAGGCTGTGCCGCGTCCGTATCGCGCAGTCGCTGCCGCTGCCGTCATCGAGAATCCATGGGCCCGCCGCGGGTTCGTCGAGAACCTCCGGCCGGAGATCAATTCGGTCGCCCCGCAGCTTGGCGAGCTGCTTGTGCCCAAACTGCTTGAGGCCGTCGACGTGCGCGCGATCGAGGCGTACGGCAAGGCGGCCGTCGTCGGAACCTCGGGCGAGATCGAGCATGCCTCGGCAATGATCCATACCCTGCGGTTCGGCAACCAGCTTCGCGAAGCCGCCGCAGGCTCGTCATTCCTGCCGTTCACGAACAAGCGTGCGGCGCCGGGTACTGCGATCGACGTGCCGATGAAGCACAAGACGGCCGAGGGCACGCGATCGCACTTCCTGACGATCTCCTTCACCATTCCCGATGCGCCCGGCCCCGATGAGATCGTCGTGGCGCTCGGCGTGACGATCAGCGGTCGCCCGCATGCGCGGATCGGCGACCGCTACGAGGACATGAAGGACATGGGCGTGGACCAGACGGGGAAGGCGCTGGCCTGATCCCGGCCGACATGGAAAAGGGATTTCGCTGCACGATCCCGGCCCGGGCGAGCGTCCAGTCCGATGACGCGATCGCACGGATCACCCGCTGGGATTTCCCGGTCGGTGCCGCGACCGGATGGCACCGGCACGGCTGGGCCTATTTCGTGATCATGCTCACCGAAGGGATTCTCCGCATCGACGACGGCATGAAGGTGACGGATGTGCCGCTTGCGGCCGGACAGTCGTACCGCCGTCCCGCCGGCATCGAGCACGATGTCATGAACGCTTCGCCGCACGAGATCGCGTTCGTCGAGATCGAAGTGAAGGCGCCGGGACAGCTGGAGTAGCTCCCCCAGGGATCCGGCACCCGCGGGGTTGGAAGACCTGGCGCAAGCCGCTAGGATCTGGCTCCGTCGCAGGCGACAGATCGGGCACGACGATGACGCAGCAGACGATCAGGCAGCGCGCGCGCGCCGGCGACACGATCCTTGGCGCGATGGTTTTCGAGTTCTTTTCGCCCGGAATGGCGCGGATCGCCGAGGAGGCGGGCTGCGAATTCATCCTGTACGACATGGAGCATTCCGGCCTGTCGATCGAGACGCTGAAGCTCATGCACGCGTCCGCAAGGGGCCTGTCCATCGCGCCGATGGCCCGCGTCCCGCGCGGCGAGTACCATTTCCTCGCGCGCGCGCTCGACGTCGGCATGCATGGCGTGATGGTTCCGATGGTGGAGAGCGTCGACGAGGCCCGCGCGATCGCCGAGGCCACGCACTACCCGCCCGCCGGGCGACGCGGAGCCGGCTTCGGCTTTGCGCATGACGGTTATGCCGCCGGCGACGTGGGCAAGAAGATGCAGGCGCTCGACGCCCGCAACCTTGTTATTGCCCAGATCGAAACGGAACGCGGGCTTGCCGCCGTCGAGGAAATTGCCGCGGTCGACGGGATCGACGTGCTGTGGCTGGGCCATTTCGATCTCACGAACTTCCTGGGCATTCCCGCCCAGTTCGACCACCGCCTTTTCACGAGCGCGGTCGCGCGGATCGTCGCGGCGGCACGCCGTCACGGAAAGGGGCTCGGATTCATGTCCGGCGATCCGGCCGCCACGACGCGCTTCCGCGATCTCGGCTTCAACATGCTCGCGGCGGGCACGGACCCGGCGATCATGATCGGCGGGCTCCGGTCCATCCTTTCCCCAGCAAGGACAACGGCATGACGTTCAAGGTCGGCATTTCCCGCGATATCCTCGATTCCGACGGCGAACCGAGCTTCGGGCGCGCCGCACTCCGGGTTCTCGACGAGAACCCGCAACTGCGCTGGGAGTACTTCCCGGAACGGTTCACCGAGCTGACGCCCGAGATCGCCAGCCAGTATGATGGCATCTACATAAGCTCGCCCAAGGTGACGCGAGCCTCGCTTTCGCGTGACGACCGGCGCGTGAAGATCATCGCCCGACATGGTGTCGGCTACGACTCCGTCGACATTCCGGCGACGACTGATTTCGGGATCGTCGTGACCAACACGCCGATCGCCATTCGCAGGCCGATGGCCGTCGCCGCATTGACGTTGATCCTTGCCCTCGCTTCCCGCCTCGTCGTCAAGGACAGGCTCGTGCGCGAGGACCGCTGGTTCGAGCGCACGAACCACATGGGTCTTGGACTCACGACCCGGACGCTCGGCCTCATCGGTGCGGGCGGGATCGGGCAGGAGATCATGGGTCTCGCGAAGCCGTTCTTCGGCCGGATGATCGCCACCGATCCCTATGGCGATGCCGCCCGGGTCGCGTCGCTGGGGGCGAGCTTGGTGCCTCTCGAATCCGTCATGGCCGATAGCGATTTCGTTGTCTGCTGCTGTCTGCTGACCGACGAGACGCGCCATATCGTCAACGCCGACCGGCTTTCGCGGATGAAGGCAAGCGCATTCCTCGTCAATGTCGCCCGGGGGCCAGTGGTCGACGAAGCCGCGCTGATCGCTGCCTTGCGTGCTGGCACGCTGTCCGGCGCCGGCCTCGACGTCTTCGAGAAGGAGCCCATCGGTGCGGACAATCCGCTCAAGACGATGGACAACGTGCTTCTCGCACCCCATTCGCTCGGCTGGACGGACGAGTGCTTCCACGACATCGCGTCGACAGGCCTCAAGAGCCTCGTCGATTTCTCGCTCGGCCGGCGGCCGGCGCATGTCGTCAATCCCGACGCACTGGCGCGCGCCGGAATGCGATAGGCTCGTCCGGCGGCGCGAATTCGCCCGCGCCTCAGCCGGCGAAGGCGTCCACGCGCTGCGGCTGGCCGGTCCGGACGGCGGCCAGAATGGCCTCGAGCGTCATGGCGATGTCGATCGACTCGGCCGGCGTGGCACCGGTCCAGCCTGCGGGCGCGCCGGCGACGAGGTCGGCGAACGAGTCCGCTTCTGCAAGAAAGCCGTTGCCGCCGGGAAGCTCGATCGTCTCGACCGGATCGGCGACTTTCGCGCCGCGCCGGATCGTGACGGTCGGCGGGCCGCCGACCGGCGGATGATTGAGGTAGGTGCACTCGATCACGCCTGTCTCGCCGGCAACCAGCGCATGCCGGTGATAGGCGGTCGCGAAGCTGCACGAGATCTGCGCGAGGAGCCCGTCGGCGAACTCGAGCGTGGCGACCGTCGAACGGTCGACGCCGGTCTCGAACATCTGCGCGTTCGCGCTCACGCGCTCGGGCCGGCGGCCGGCCACGAGTTGGACGAGGCTTACGGCATAGCTGCCGGCATCGAGGAGCGCGCCGCCGCCGACGTCCGGCCTCAGGCGGATGTTGGCACGGTCGTCGAAATAGACGCCGAAGCTCGACCGGACCAGATGGAGGCGGCCGATCGCGCCTGTCGCGACGAGTTCGGCGAGCTTTCGCGTCTGCGCTTGCGCGCGATAGGGATAGGCTTCGACGAGATGACGTCCGGCGGTACGCGCGGCGGCGAACATCGCCCGCGCGTCCGCCGCGGTCGTGGCGAGCGGCTTCTCGCACAGCACGTGCTTGCCGGCCTTGACCGCGCGGATCGACCATTCGGCGTGCAGCGTGTTGGGCAATGGATTGTAGATGGCGTCGATCTCCGGATCGGCGAGCAGCGCCTCGTAGCTTCCGAGCGACCGCGCAACGCCGGTATCGCGCGCGAACGCCTCCGCTTTTGCCATGTCCCGGCTGGCGACGGCGGCCACGACGACCTTCTTCGACGGGGCGACCCCCGAGATGAAGGCACGGGCGATGTTGGCGGCGCCAAGGACGCCGATGCGAAGGGGCTTCATGCGATTGACGATCCGGCTGTTCGGGGCGCCCGTACAGTGCCGCCGACAGACCGCCTGCGCAAGTGCCGCGCCGTCGGTGCATCGCCTCGTTGATCCGCCTGAAGACGCCCGGTGGTGCCTGACGTGTGGCCGCTAGGCCGGCGGCATGAAGGGCTGGCTGATCGACCTGAAGACCGGCATCGCCTCGGCGCGGGCGAGATCGGCGAACAATGCGGGGTGCGATCCCGGGCCGACGAGGCCGGGATGCACGTCGGCGATGAAACGCAATGCGACGGCGATCGCGATATCGGCATGCCCGATCGAGGCGCCGTGCCAGAAGGACTCGGCCCGCGCCTTCGTCTCGACCTCGAGCGCGTGTGCGGTTCCCTCGACCTGCGCCCGGCAGCGCTGCGACCAGACCGGCGAGACCGCCTCGTGCAGCCGATGCTCGTAGAAAAGGCTCACCGCCTTCTCGGCGAGCCCCGTCGACAGCGCGCATATCCGCATTTCCAGGGTCCGGCGCGGGCCGGCTGCGGGAAACAGGCGGCGGCGCTCCGGCACGAGCATGTCGAGATGGTCGAGGATCGACGGACTGTCGACCAGCGCCGTGCCGTCGTCGAGGACGAGAACCGGGACACGCACGAGCGGGCTGTAGGGCCTGATCTTGTCCGCCTCCGAGAATGTCGACCATGGCCGATGTTCGAACGGCAGCCCATAAAGCGTCAGCGCAATGCCGGCGCGCCGCACGAAGGGTGAATCGTACTGGCCGATGAGGATCATTCCCGTCCCATGGGCTAACAGGGTGCGGTCCCGCCGCTCGCAATGCTGCGACGATACAGCAGTTCGCGCGATCCGCCGACCTCCGATCCGCGGGCAGACCAAATGCGCCATTGACGGGGCGCGGGGGGCGGTTTCATCTATCCGCTGGGATGGAGGCGGCTCGCTTGCGTACGATCCTTTTCGCTCTTGTCATCGCGACGGTTTCGGCCGCCGGCGCCGGTGCGCAGACGGCGCCGGCGCATCTGCGCGCGGCACCCGCGACCGGGGCGACCGCGCTGGAGCTGTTCGCCGATTCGATTGCCGAACCGCCTTCGACCGGGACCCCGGCGCGCCGTGGCGCGCTCTATGCACCGGCCTATTCCTCGCTTTTCAGCGGGGCGGGGCGGGCGCGAATCGACTTCGCGATCACGCTCTCGATCCACAACGTGTCGGCCGAGCGCCCGTTGGTCCTCGAATCGGTCGTCTACTACGATACCGCCGGGCGGGCGGTGGAGACCTATCTTCCGCGAGCCGTCGCACTCAAGCCGTTCGGGACGATCCAGTTCTTCGTACCGCGTGACGACGTGCGCGGCGGCACGGGGGCGAATTTCCTCGTGCGATGGAACTCCGCCGACGCGCGCGCCGAACCGCCCCATGTCGAGACGGTGATGATCGGCGTTGCCAACAACCAGTCGCTCGCGTTCGTCGTCCCGGCCCGCCCGGTCGAGCCCTGACCGGCCCCTGAAAAAAGCCGCTTGACCTTCCCGCAGGGGAAGGGTTCACAAAGCTTCCCATGAAGGGAGACTTTTGATGGACACGGCTTCGCGGCCCGAGGCACCGGGCGGCGCGGATATCCCCGTCGAGGGGATGACGTGCGCCTCCTGCGTCACGCATGTCGAGAAAGCGATCCGGGCGCTGCCCGGCGTTGCATCGGTTGCCGTGAACCTCGCGACGGGCAAGGCGCATGTGACGGCGACCGATCCCGCGGCCCTGGCCGCCGTCCCCGATGCGGTCGAGAGGGCCGGCTATGCCGTGCCGCTTGCGGACGCCGACTATGCGATCGAAGGGATGACGTGCGCCTCGTGCGTGGCGCATGTCGAGAAGGCGATCCGCTCGGTTCCCGGCGTGACGGAGGTCTCGGTCAACCTTGCCACGAACCGCGCGCATGTCCGCCATCGCGCCGGCCTTGCGGCGGATGAGGCCGTGCGGCGCGCGGTCGACGAGGCGGGCTATGCCGCAATGCGGATCGGGGACCTTTCGCGATCGGCCGACGAGGGTCCGGAGCGCGAAATCCAGAGCCTTCGCACCCGGTTCGTCGTTGCCGCCGCATTGGCCCTGCCGATCTTCGTGCTCGAGATGGGCGGGCACGCCTACGCGCCGCTGCATCATTGGGTCGCGTCGATTGTCGATGGCGCGACGCTGCAGACGCTCTTTTTTGTCCTCGCGACGCTGTCGGTCTTCGGGCCGGGAATGTCCTTCCACGTGACCGGGCTGAAGCGTCTTGCGCGCGCCGCGCCGGACATGAACTCGCTTGTCTCGATCGGCACGCTTGCGGCCTATGGCTATTCGACGCTTTCGGTCTTTGCGCCGGCGGTCCTGCCGCCGGGCACGGCCAACGCCTATTTCGAGGCGGCCAGCGTCGTCATCGCGCTTGTCCTTTTGGGGCGCTGGCTCGAGGCGCTGAGCCGCGGCCGCGCGAGCCATGCCATCCGCCGGCTCGTCAACCTTCAGCCGCCGACCGCGCGCGTCTATCGCGGCGGCGCGCTGGCGGAGATTCCCGTGGCGCGCATCGCCGTCGGTGACCGCATTCAGGTGCGTCCCGGCGAACGTATCCCCGTCGACGGTATGCTCGCCGAGGGCCGCTCGAACGTCGACGAATCAATGGTGTCCGGCGAACCGGTTCCCGTCTCGAAGGGGCCGGGCGATCCGGTGGTGGGCGGAACGATCAACGGCACGGGCTCGTTCGAGTTTGTGGCCCGGCGCGTGGGCGCCGATACGCTGCTGGCGCAGATCGTCAGGCTGGTGGAATCCGCGCAGGCGGCAAAGCTGCCGGTACAGGCGCTTGTCGATCAGGTCACCGGACGCTTCGTGCCCGCAATCTTCGTCGCCGCTTTCCTCACTTTCGCGGCGTGGTGGTACGCCGGCCCGGATCCGGCGCTTTCCTATGCGCTCGTCAACGCCGTCTGCGTGCTCATCATTGCCTGCCCGTGCGCGATGGGTCTTGCCACGCCCATCTCGATCATCGTTTCGACCGGGCGTGCCGCCGAGCTCGGCGTCCTGTTCCGGCGCGGCGACGCATTGCAGACCCTCGGTTCGGCCAAGGTCGTGGCGTTCGACAAGACCGGAACGCTCACGGCCGGGAAGCCCGCCCTTACCGATCTTGTCGCGGTACCGGGGTTCGTGCGCAACGACGTGCTGTCGGCCGCGGCCTCGGTCGAGGCGCTGTCCGAGCATCCGCTTGCCGCGGCCATTGTCGCGGCCGCGCGGGCCGAGGAGATCATACCGGGATCGGTCAGCGGATTCCGTGCCGAGCCGGGGTTCGGTGCGAGCGCGTCGGTGGCCGGGCGGCAGGTTGCCGTCGGCGCGGCGCGCTACATGGTCAAGCTCGGTGTCGATGTTTCGGCGCTCGAGGGGGAAGCGGCGACGCTCGCCGGACGTGGCCGGACGACGCTCTACGTCGCCATCGACGGAAGGGCAGCCGCTCTGCTGGCGGTTGCCGATCCGATCCGGCCGCAGGCTGCGGCAGCCGTTGCGCGTCTTCACGCGCTCGGGCTGCGGGCGGCGATGATCACCGGTGACAACGCACGCACGGCCGCGGCCGTCGCCAGGGAGATCGGCATCGACACGGTCGTGGCCGAAGTCCTGCCGGCAGGCAAGCTTGAGGCGATCCGGCGCCTGCGGGCCGAGGCCGGACCGGTTGCTTTCGTGGGCGACGGCATCAACGATGCGCCGGCGCTCGCCGAGGCCGACGCGGGAATCGCGATGGGCACTGGAACCGACGTCGCGATCGAGAGCGCGCAGGTCGTGCTCGTCACGCCCTCGCCGGCCGGGGTCGTGCGCGCCGTCGAACTGTCGCGGGCAACGATGCGCAACATCATGCAGAACCTCTTCTGGGCCTTTGCCTACAACGTGGCGCTGGTGCCGGTGGCGGCCGGCGCCCTGTATCCGTTCGGCGGTCCGCTCCTGTCGCCCGTGCTGGCCGCAGGCGCCATGGCGCTGTCGAGTGTCTTTGTCGTCTCGAACGCGCTGCGACTGCGCCGGTTCGGCCAGGAAGCGCGTACCAACGAAGGAGCAACGGCATGAATATCGGCGAAGCGGCGGCCGCTGCCGGCGTCTCGGCCAAGACGATCCGCTACTACGAGTCGATCGGGCTGATGCGGGCTCCTGCGCGCTCGGCCGGCGGCTACCGGGTTTACACGCCCGAGGACGTGCATACGCTGCGGTTCGCCGGCCGCGCCCGCGATCTCGGCTTCTCAATCGAGGAGATCGGGGACCTGCTGGCGCTCTGGCGCGACCGGCGACGGGCGAGTGCCGACGTCAAGCGCATCGCGCTCGGCCATATCGCCGATCTCGAGGCGAAGATTGCCTCGCTCGAATCGATGGTCGCGACGCTGCGCCATCTCTCGCGCACCTGCCAGGGTGACGGCCGTCCCGACTGCCCGATCCTGACCTCGCTTGCCGAAGCGGCGCCCGCCGCGCATGCGCAATGCCACGCTTCTCCGCCCGCGGAAGGGCGCAGGGCCAAACGGAAATCCAAGGGGACAACACGATGACGACGGAACTTACGATCGAGGCGATGCACTGTCCGGCATGCGCGCGCCGCGTGACGACAGCCATCCATGCCGTCGAACCGGCCGCACAGGTCGATATCGATGTGCCGGCGCGCCGCGTGCGTCTTGCCGGCGAAACGGACATCGCCGCCATCCGGCAGGCACTTGCCGAGGCTGGCTATCCGCCTGCCTAGGTGCTGGTTCAGCCCTTCGGAATGAAGTCGACGACGGAAAGCACCATGTCGACCTGTTTGCCGTCGGCAGCCAGCGGCATGATCACGTGCTGCACGCGCAGGAATTCGCGGTGCGGACCGACATAGGGCACGTCGGTCAGGATCGGGCGGCAGCGGACGACGACCAATTCGAAATCGGACCAGATCCGGCTTGGCGCCCGCTGGTGTTCGATCGTGCTCATGAGCTCGCCGGTGTATTGCCGCAGCATGTGCGCCTCGACGGCCGTTCCCATCAGCCGGTAGCGGAAATCCAGCGGATCGCGCAGGACGTCGAGCAGGACGACATGGGCGAGAAAGGCGACCATCTCGCCGGGGTCGATGTCGGTTCGGCCCGGCAGCCGCCCGGTGGCTGATTTCGTCCGCCAGTACGCATAGGCGGCCTGAAGCCGCTGGGTCGCCCGATCGATCTCGAAGTGGCCGTCCGGCATGATGGGAAATAGTATCACAATTTCAGGGCGTTATTCCACGTATGCACGACAATTGGAAGTCGATGCAGATAAAGCGTGATTTTCGAAAAGAAAAATTTTCGTATGTCAGCCGCGCAGGCGCGCGACGATTCCCGCGACGATCTCGGCGGGTGCGGGGCCGACGTCGGCGAGAATCGCGTCGGCGGGTTCCTCGAGGGTCTCGAACTGGCTCTTCAGCAGAGAAGGCGGCATGAAGTGGCCACGGCGCGCGGACAGGCGGGCCCCGATCGTCGCCTCTGTGCCGCGCAGATAGACAAACCGCACCTCGCCGTCCGAACCGTCCGCGAGGATATCGCGATAGCGCTGGCGCAGCGCCGAACAGGCAAGGACCGTCGGCCGGTCCTTCATGCGCCATTCGCGGATGGCCTCGGCCATCGACCGGAGCCAGGGCAAGCGATCCGCATCGTCGAGGGGCTCGCCGCGGCTCATCTTGGCGACATTGGCCGGCGGATGGAACTGGTCGCCCTCGGCGAAATCGCCGCCCAGCGCCTCGGCGACCAGCGGGCCCACGGTGCTCTTGCCGCAGCCCGCGACACCCATGACGACGACCACGATCACGAGGCGGCCCAGTCGGCGTGGTGGCGGCCGGGCCGGTCGATCCGGCCGAAGCCGTGCGCGCCGAACAGGTCGCGCTGGCCCTCGATCATGTTCGCCCACAGCCGCCCGGTCCGGTACGCATCGACATAGGCAAGCGCCGACTGGAAGGCGGGCGCGGGCGTGCCGTGCGAGATGGCGGCCACGGCCACGCGACGCCAGGCGGCGTCGCGCGCGGCGACAAGCGCCCACATGTCGGGATCGCGCAGCAGGTTGGCGAGCCGGGCGTCGCGCGCATACGCCGCCGCGATCTTGCCCAGCAGCCGCGAACGGATGATGCAGCCGCCGCGCCAGACGCGGGCAACCGCGCCCAGATCGACCGGCCAGCCCTTTTCGGTCGCGGCGGCCGCCATCGCGGCAAAGCCTTGCGCATGGACCGAAGCATTGGCCGCAAGCAGCGCTTCGCCGAGGTCGGCAAGGAGCGCGCCGCGGTCGCCCGCGTAACGCGCCGCCGGATGGCCCAATGCCTGCTGTGCCTCGATCCGCTCGGGCCGCAGCGCCGACATGCAGCGCGCATGTACGGCCTCGGCCAGCGTCGGTGCGGCTACGCCGAAATCGAGCGTGGCATTGGCGGCCCATTTGCCGGTGCCCTTCTGCCCGGCGCGGTCCTCGATCAGATCGACGAGGGGGCGGCCGCTTTCCGGATCGTCGGTTGCGAGCACGCGCGCGGCGCACTCGACAAGGAAGCCGCCCTGTTCGCCGGCGGCCCAGCCCCGGAAGACCGGCAACATGTCGCGCGCCGACATGCCGAGCGCGCCATGCATGATCTGGTAGGCCTCCGCGATGAGCTGCATCAGCGCGTATTCGATGCCGTTGTGCAGCATCTTGACGAAATGGCCTGCGCCGCCGGGGCCGATATGGGCAAAGCACGCTTCGCCCTCCGCCTTTGCGGCGATGGCGCGGAAGAGTGGCGAGATACGGTCGACGGCGGCACCACCGCCCGCCATGATCGAGGGGCCGCGTCGGGCGCCTTCGGATCCGCCCGACAGCCCGAAGCCCAGGAACTCCACGCCGCGCGCCGCACAGGCCGCGACCCGGCGCTCGGTGTCGGTGTAGAGCGAATTGCCCCCGTCGATGATCGCGTCGCCGGGCGACAGAAGCGGCAGGAGGTCGGCGATGCTCTGGTCGACCGCGCTGCCGGCGGGGACCATCAGGAAGACGGTGCGCGGGGCGTCGAGCGCGCCGCACAGCTCGGCCAGCGCCTTCGCCGCGTAGCCCTTCGCGCCGAGTTCGGCGCCGAGACGGGCGGCGGCGTCAGGTGCCGGATCGTAGAGCGCGACGCGCGCGCCGTTGTCCGCGAGGTTGCGCGCCAGATTGGCGCCCATCGTTCCGAGGCCCACGAGGCCGATGTCGTATCCGCTCATTGCGGCACGTGTTTAGCGCGCCTTCGGCCCGACTGAACAGGGGGTCGCGTTATTGCGGGTGCGAAGACAATCAGCACTGATGCTCGACGCGGTAGAGCCCCACGTTCGGCTCCCCTTCCGAGAATGCGCCGAGCCCGGCGAGAACCTGCGCCACGGCGGCGCGCACGGGCGCCTCGTTGCAGCCTTCCACCAGAACGACCCAGTCGGGTGCGGCGAGGATGTCCGGCCGCCCGCGGCTTTCCGCCGTCTTCTCGGCACTGGCAGCCGAATCGGTTGCACAGAAGTGCGCGCCTGAGATCTGCGGCATCCGCGCGACGGCCGGCAGCAGCGTGTTCGCCATGGCATCCGCCACCGCCTGCTCCTTGCCGGGCTGCACCGCGAACCGGACCGTGGCAAGGATGCCGCCGGCGCCGGGCCCGAGGCTTGCGCGCACGCGGGTCAGCGCACGCGAGGTGTTGCGGAATCCCTGCGTGGCCTTCTTCGTCCACGGGGTGGGCGCGTTGAGACGGGCGAGATAGGCCTCGCTTGTCATCACGCCGGGATCGGCCGTTTCGTAGAGCGTGAAGAACTCCGGCGCCGTTGCCGGATCGAGGGCGATGTACCGGCGGCCGCGCCGGAAGCCCGGCACGCCGACGCGCTCGGGCATGTGCTCGTGAAGGTGCCATGCATAGAACTCGTCACGGCCCTCGGGCGTAATGTCGTTCCAGATGCAGATCGCGCCGCCGCCCGCCAATGCCATCCCGTTCCCTCCTCAGTATGTGGCCCGGCCGCCGGAGATGTCGAAGACCGCGCCGGTCGAAAATCCGCAATTGTCCGAAAGCAGCCACGCGACAAGGGCCGCAATCTCGCCCACCTCGACGAAGCGACCCATCGGAATGCGCCCGACGATCTCGGCGCGGCGCGCGGCGTCGATCTCGCGCGCCATGTCCGTTTCGGCGGCCGCCGGAGTGACAGCGTTCACGAGGATCCCCTCGCGGGCCAGTTCCTTGCCAAGCGATTTGGTCAGCGCAAGGATGCCGGCCTTCGAGGCGGCATAGGCCGCCGCCATCGGCATGCCTTCCTTGGCCTGGATCGACGAGACATTGACGATGCGCGCGCGGACCGGACCCGCCTGCCCGCGCATGTGTCTGACGCATGCCTTCGACACGAGAAAAGTGCCCACGAGATTGACGTCGACGACACGCCGGAAGTCCGCCGCCGAATGTTCCCAGAGCGGTACAACCGGTCCGAGGATCCCGGCGTTGTTGACAAGCCCCGCGATGCTGCCGAACTGCGCCCAAGTCGCGGCCGCGGCGGCCTCGACCTGGGCCTCGTCGGCTATGTCGCAGGCGAAGGCGGCATGGGCCGGGCCTAGCGACGAGGCGGCCTCGGCGACCGCATCCCGGTCCCGGTCCCACAGCGCGAGCCGGACGCCCGAAGCCGCGAGCCGCTGCGCCACGCCCAGTCCGATGCCGCGCGCCCCGCCCGTCACGATGACGGCGCGGGGCGCGACGCTGCCTGCATTCACGTCCGTGTTACTTCGGCAGAAGGTCGTTCGTGTAGAACGCCGTCGCCGGCAGGTCGGTCTTCAGCTCCTGGAACTCCTTCATCAGGTCGAGGGTCATCTGCCAGTCGGAGGGCGGCATGAAACCGATCGCCGCCGTGGGTGCCGAGCGCGAACGCACGAGCTTGAGCCCGGCGTTGAGCTGCTTGAGCGCCATTTCCTTTTCCATGTCCGGCTTGACCTTGATGCCGGACGCGATCGCGGCAGCGGGGTTCTTCTCGGCCTCGGAGAACGCCTTCTGCGTGGCGCGGATGAAGCCCTGGACGAGCTTCGGCTTGTCGCGCAGCGTGTCGGCATGGACGTGGATGGCAAGACCCATCGTGTTCACGCCGTAGTCGGCATAGTTGAAGACGGTCGAGGCGACGCCGCGCTGTTCGAGGATGAAAGGCTGGTTTTCGCTGCCGCCGAGCAGCGCTTCGGCGCGCTTCTCTAGCACCGAAACGATCTTCGCCGCCCCGTCCACGCGCAGGAAGTTCACCTTGTTCGGATCGAGCTTCGCGCTCTTGAGCAGGGCGGGCATGATCGTGAGACCCGCCTCGCCGGCGGTCGCCGCGATCGTCTTGCCTTCGAAATCCTTGATCGTCTTGATGCCGGAATCCGCGCGCGCGATGATCGCGAATGGCGTCGTATCCATGATGCCCATCACGGCCTTGATCGGCGCGCCCTTCGCCACGCCGTTGACGATGCTTGCGCCGTCGGAAAGGCCGAACGTGTCGCCCTTCGCCGCGATGACCTGGACTGCGCGGGCCGAGCCCTGGCCTTCGCCGATTTCGAGATCGATGCCCTCAGCCTTGTAGTAGCCGCGTTCGACGCCCAGATGGAACGGCGTATGGAAGCCGTAGATCAGCCAGTTGAGGCGCAGCGTCGCCTTTTCCTGTGCGGCGGCGGGGCCGGCGGCCAGCAGGACACAGGCCGCGAGAAATCCGGCAAGACGTTTCATCGTTCTACTCCCTTTTCGATTTTTCGGATTTGACGGGTTCAGATCGGGTTGGCGACGTCGCCGTGCGCGCGCTGCGAGACGTGCCAGGGGATCAGGAATTGCTCGGCAATCTCGACCGCCGCGTAGAGCGCGAAGCCGAGTGCCGTCAGCACGAAGACGGAACCGAACGCCATGCCCGTGTTCAGGTTCCCGTTCGCCTCGAGCAGCAGATAGCCGAGCCCGCGGTCGGAAGCGACGAACTCCGCCACGACCGCCGCGGTGGCGGAAAGCGCGGCGGCGACCTTGATGCCCGTGAAAAGCGTGGGCAGTGCGTGCGGAACCTGCACCCGCACGAAGATTCGCCAGCGGCCGGCTCCGGTCGAGCGCGCGAGATCCATGATGTCGGTATCGACGGAGCGGAAGGCCGTGATCGCCGACACGACGACTGGGAAGAACGACAGCAGGAAGACCAGCAGCACCTTGGGCATCAGGCCGAAGCCGAACCAGATGATGAAAAGGGGCGCCACGGCGATCTTCGGGACGATCTGGAAGAACACGAGCAGCGGATAGACCGTCTTTTCCATCGTGCGCGAGAACGCCACGACCAGCGCCAGCGCCACGCCGATGCCCACGGCTGCGGCAAAGCCCAGCAGCATGGGGCGCAACGTGAAACTTGCCGCGTTCGCGTACTGGACGCGGCGCTTGACCAGTTCGGCGAAAATCTCGGACGGTGGCGGCAGGATGTAGGAGGGCACGCTGAAGATGCGTGCCGCGGCTTCCCACAGCAGCATGAAGGCGGCGACCGTCGCGGCGACCTGCAGTCCGCCGGACAGACGGGCCATAAGGCCCCGCATCGTGAGGTTCATTGCCACGTCGTTTCGCTCCCCAAGGGCGAAATCCGTTGACGGCCGTGCGGGCTCGTGCAAACTGGACATCGTCCCTAATGGAACGATGTACCGATAGTATGCGCGTCGTCAAGCCCCAGATCACGCATTTGCTGGCCTTGTTCGAGGCGATGTCGGATGCCGCCCGCGATCACCGGCTGACCGACCTGGCTTCGGTGCTGGATGCGCCAAAGAGCAGCGTCCAGCGCCTGCTCGACCATCTCGTGCGCGAAGGCTGGGTCGAGCAGGATGCGACGACGGGGCAGTACCGGCTGACGCTGCGGCTTGCCGTGCTCGGCCAGCGCTACATGCAGTCGGCCGGCATCGCCGACGCCACGCACGGCATCCTTGAGCGCGTGGCGCGCGAAACGGGGGAGCTCGTGCGGCTGACGGTCGTCGACGGCGAAAAGCTCGTCTGGATCGGGCAGGCGCAGGGTGCGCCGGCCGGCCTGCTCTATCAGCCTTCCTCGGGCGGACGGATCGTCTCCTTTGCCACGGCCAACGGAAAGGCATGGCTTGCCACGCTCGACGACGAGACGGCGTGCGCCGTGGCACTGGCTGACGGGCTGGGCCGGAAGCAGGGCAATGTCGGTCCGCGTGCCGTGACGACCATCGATGCGCTGCGGCGCGATCTTGCCGCCGTCCGGCGGACCGGATTTGCGACGGCCATCGAAGAGGCGGAGGCCGGTGTCGCGGCGATCGCCGTCGCGATCCGCGATCCGGCCACCGGCCGGGCCATGGGAACGACCAGTGTTGCCGGTCCCATTGTGCGCATGCCGGCCGAACGCCGGCCGCTGCTGGCCGGCCTGCTCGATTCGGCGGCCCGCGAACTTGCGCGGGTCTGGCCGCTCGCACGAACCCCATCCAATCCCCCAAAGCGGCAGGCAAGGCGATGAACGCGACCTCCGGAATCTCGATTCGCGGCGTCAGCAAGACCTACGGGCGCGGGGCGAACGCGACGCTTGCCCTTGCACCCCTCGACCTGGAGGTGGCGCCGGGCGAGTTCGTCGCCATCGTCGGTCCGTCGGGCTGCGGCAAATCCACGCTGCTGCGCCTTGTGACCGGCCTTGTCGCGCGCTCGGGCGGCGATCTGTCCGTCTTCGGACACCCGGTATCGGGGCCTGTCACGGATGTCGGAATCGTGTTCCAGCAGCCGATCCTGCTGGAATGGCGCAACATCCTCGAAAACGTGATGTTCCAGATCGACATGCGGGGTCTCGACCGGGCGACGTACCTGCCCAAGGCGCACAGGCTCCTGGCAAGCGTGGGGCTCGCCGATTTCGCGCTGCGGCGGCCGTACGAGCTGTCGGGCGGCATGAAGCAGCGCGCGGCGATCGCGCGCGCGCTCGTGCACGAACCGCCGCTGCTGATGATGGACGAACCCTTCGGCGCGCTCGATGCGCTGACGCGCGAACAGATGCGTATCGATCTGGAGGCGCTGTGGATGGAGACGAAGAAGACCGTCGTCTTCATCACCCATTCGATCGACGAGGCGGTGCTGCTTGCCGACCGGGTCGTGGTCATGTCGCCGCGGCCGGGCCGGATCGAGAAGATCATGCAGGTCGACATGCCCCGCCCGCGCGGTCTCACGGCGCGCAAGGATCCGCGCTTCGTCGCCATTGCCGACGCGATCACGGAGATCTTCCTCGAGCGCGGCGTGCTCCACCGCCACGCCTCGTGACGCCGCAGGCCTTCATCGACGCCGTCTTCGACGAACAGCGTGCGGCCTTTGCGTCGCTCGATGCGGGCGCGCTGGATGCGCTTGCCGGCGAACTGGACCGCGCGCGGCGCGTCTTCCTCTACGGGATCGGGCGCACGGGGCTTGCGGTGCAGGGATTTGCGATGCGTCTTGCCCAGTGCGGCATCGATGCGCATTTCGTGGGCCAGCTTTCCGCGCCGCCGGCAGGACCGGGAGACCTCTACCTCTCGGCCGTGGCCTTGGGGTCGCTTCCGACGGCAGATGCGATCGCCGCCGCGGCGCGCCGCTCCGGCGCACGGATTGCGACGATCACCGCACGGCCGGAGCGCGTGCCGGATGTCGATCTTGTCGTCCGACTGTCCGCACAGACGATGGCCGATCCGCCTGCAAGCGTGCTGCCGCTCGGCAGTCCCTTCGAACTGGCGCTGCACCTGTTGTTCGAGCATCTTTGCCTTGTCCTCATGAAGCGCCGCGGTCTTGATGCGGCAGCGCTCGGCGCTCGGCACGCCAATATCCTCTAGCCACACCGTCGGTTTGACAGGGCGGCCCTTCTGGCCGAGGATTCCCGTCATGTCGGGGACATGGGCAGAGTTCTGGGACCGGCCGAATTCGGTCTATTGCGGCGAGCGGCACCTCATCGCGCATTTCCGGCTTGTCGCCGACGAGCTGATCGGCGCGCTCGGCGGGCAGACGGGCCTGCGCGTTCTCGACTACGGTTGCGGCGAGGCGCTCGACGCAGGCCGGGTCGCCGGCATGACCGGGCGCCTGCATCTCTGCGATTCGGCGCCCGGCCTTCGTGCGCGGCTTGCGGCGAAATTCGCGCACGAGAAGCGCATCGCGGTCATCGCGCCCGAGGCGCTGGGCGATCTGGCGGAAGGATCGGTCGACCTCGTCTTCGCCAGTTCGGTCGTCCAGTATCTCGACCGGGCGGCGCTCGATGGGTTCCTCGGAACGGCGCGCCGGCTGCTCGCCGCCGGCGGCCGCCTTATCGTGACCGACGTGATCCCGACCGACAACCGCATCGTCGACGATGTGCGGGCCCTGCTCGCGTTCGCATCGCGCAACGGTTTCCTGCCGGCAGCACTCGCCTCGCTCGTCGCGACGTTCTTTTCGGACTACCGGCGAATGCGGGCACGGGCCGGGCTTGCCGCCTATGACGACGCCGCTTTCGTATCCATTCTCGCCGCCGCAGGTCTTTCGGGCGAGCGCGCGCCGCGCAATCTCGGCGAAAACCCTTACCGGCGGACCTTCGTCGCGCGCAAGGCGGCGTAGGCGTCGCTCTCGAAATAGGCAAGCTCGGCCGCACGCGGTGCCACGACCGGATCGGCCGCCCGAAGGGCGTCGTCGATCTCGCCGGGATGGCACATCACCACGGTCTTGCCCTGCGCCTGCGCCACGGCATCGGCAAAGATGCGCGAATAGGACTCGTCGCCGGAAAATCCGTAGGCGCCCACGAGCCGGTCGTTCGTCGGAATGCCGCGCGCGCGGGCGCGGCTTTTCATCGCGCGGCCAAGCGCACCGATGGCAAGCGATTTCAGCGCGGCCGGACCGGCCGGGGCGTCCGATACCCGCAGCCAGGTGCGGGCCCGGTCAAGGCGCGCGTCCCAGAGCGCCAGCACGGCTGCGTCCAGGACCGGAAACTGATGCACGTGCTGGTGCCCGTCGATATAGGCCGGCGGCGCACCGAACACCCGTTCGAATGCGTCGAGCTGGCGGTCGATCTCCGCGGCGACGGTACTTGCGTCGAGCCGGCGCGCGAAAGCGCGCAGTGCCAGCCCACCCAGCGTGCCGCGGCGGCCGCCCGTGAAGGCAAGATGCAGCCCCACCTGGATGCGCGGGGCAAGCGCGCGCAGGGCGGCTCCCTCCTCGGGCCAGAACTCCGTGTCCGTCATGCAGCTGGTCGCATCGATGCGCCCGGCGGCGGCCAGCCGGCGGATCGCCCGGCTGACGCCCGGTGCAATCGCGTAGTCGTCGGCGCATACGATGATTTCGTCCAAGATCCAGATGCTCCCGGCTTGACGCTTCGCCGTCCGCGGCGAAGGATACGGCATGTCCGATACTGTCGCGCCGCCGATTCCCGATCTATCGATAATTGTTCCCGTATTCAACGAAAGCGCGGGGCTGCCGGCGCTGTTCGCGCGCCTGGGTGCGGTGCTCGACCGCCTGGAAATGCGCAGCGAGATCATCTGCATCGATGACGGCAGTCGCGATGCGACATGGGACGCGCTTCTGGCCGCGCGCGCCGCGGACGCGCGCATCAGGCTCGTGCGGCTGTCGCGCAATTTCGGCAAGGACATCGCGTTGACCGCGGGGCTGCGCCGCGCCGGCGGCCGCGCGATCGTGATGATGG
Source organism: Rhodospirillales bacterium (assembly GCA_016794025.1). Classification (GTDB taxonomy): domain Bacteria; phylum Pseudomonadota; class Alphaproteobacteria; order CACIAM-22H2; family CACIAM-22H2; genus Tagaea. Next base: position 18,534 of record JAEUKX010000019.1, read on the forward strand.
ATGCCGACCTGCAGCATCCGCCCGAGCTGATCCCCGAATTCGTCGCGCGCTGGCGCGAAGGGCTCGACATGGTCTACGCGGTGCGAACGTCCCGCGACGGCGACTCGTTCCTGCGCCGCTGGTCGAGCCGGGCGTTCTACCGGGTCTTCCGGCATCTTTCCGATATCCGCATGCCGCCGGGTGCGGGCGATTTCCGCCTCGTCGACCGGCGGGTGGCCGACGTGCTGCGCGACATGCCCGAGCGCGCGCGATTCATGAAGGGGCTCTACGCCTGGGTGGGCTTCCGGCACGGCGGCGTGCCGTTCGATCCGCCCGACCGGCAGACCGGAAAGACCTCGTTCTCGCCCTTGCGCCTGTTCCGGTTCGCTGTCGATGCGCTGGCGAGTTTCAGCACGGTGCCGCTGGTGGCAAGCGGCTATATCGGGCTTTTCATGGCCGTGCCCTCGCTGGTGCTGGCGATTTTCTTCATCGTGCGCACGCTCTTCTACGGCGTCGACGTGCCCGGCTATGCCTCGGTCATCGTTGCGGTGCTGCTGCTGGGCTCGATCCAGCTCCTCACGCTCGGCCTTTTCGGTGCCTATCTCGGCCGGGTATTCGAGGAAGTAAAGGGGCGCCCCCTTTTCGTGGAGAGCGACACGGCCGGGTTCCCCGACGACAGAAAGCAGACCCCGCGCGATGCGTGATCCGGCGGCGGGCCGGCTGCGGCGGACCGTCGTGGCCGCGGCGGTGGCCTTCGCGGTCCTGTCGCCGGTCGTCGGTCTCGGGGCCGGCCTCGAGAAATTCGGCGACGGTTCGATCTTCGCCTATTCCGTCGCCGCATTGGATGCGTGGGCCTTCCACTGGCACAACATCTCGGGCCGCGTCTTCAGCTATCTGATGCTTTATGTGCCGGCCCAAGCCGTCGCTTCGGCAAGCGGCAGTGCGACGGCCGGCATCCTTGCCTATGGCGCGCTGCTTTTCGGCGCGCCCGGCCTTTCGCTTGCAGCCGTCCGCATGCTGGATGCAAGCCGCGATCGCACTGTGTTCGCCTTTGCCTGCGCCTCGACGGCGGCGCTGCTGCCCTTCTGCTACGGCTTTCCGACCGAGATGGCGATGGCGCACGCGCTTTTCTGGCCCACGCTGGCGGCCGTGCTTGATTCACGTGGCGGGTTCGCGCGCACCATTCTTCTCTATCTGCTGTTCCAGTCGCTTGTCCTGACGCATGAAGGCGGGGTCGTTCTTGGGGCCTGTGCCGCGCTGGCGGGCCTCGTTTCCCGGTCGCGGCGAAGCTTTTCGGCATTTGCCCTTTCGATGGCGGCGTGGGCCGCCGTCAAGACGATGCTGCCGCCGGATGCGCATATCGCCGGCGTCCTCGGTGCAGCGGCCTACAAGTTCGTCGATCCGGCGAACCTGACCGATCCGGCCGTCATTCTCGCCGCGTGCGTCGTCGGGGGATTTGCACTCCTGCGCGCGGTTCTTGGCCGGATTGTTCCGGCCGCGCTGATCACCGCCATCTGCGCAGCGATCTACTGGATCGTCTTCGACCGCGCGCTGCTGGCCGAGATGCGCTATTCGCTGCGCACGATCCTGCTGGCCGGTGCGCCGCTGCTTGGGGCGCTCGCGGTGCTGTTTGCGGCCGACGGCGCAAGACTGGGAGCAGTCCCGTTCGGTCGTTACGCGATGACGCTGCGCGACTGGCTTGGGCGGCGCGATCGTGCGGCCCTGACGACGGCATTCGGCCTGCTGCTGCTTGTGCACGCCGTCGAGACTGCAAAGTTCGTCACGGGCTGGATCGGATATACGGCGGCCGTACGCGTGCTGGCGACGGGGGAGGCGGCCGACCCGCAGCTTGGCGATGCACGTTTTGTCTCCGCCGCTCGCATCGATCCGGCAGCCAATCGACTGGCGTGGAATTCGACCACGCCCTATCTGTCCGTCCTTCTGGCACCCGGCTTCGCGCCCGCGCGACTCGTCGTCGACCCGGCGGCGGGGTATTTCTGGCTGTCGTGCGAGACGGCGACCCGAAATGCGCAGGCCGAAAATCCGCTGCCGGCGCCTGCGCGCGATCTGATCCGCACGCTTTCGTGCCTGAACCGCTAGCGGCCGAGCATGCGCCGCAGCGTGCGGTCGCGACGCACGAAATGATGGTGCAGGGCCGCGCCCGCGTGACCAAGCGCCAGTCCGACAAGTGCGAATGCGGCGATGCCATGCCAGAAGAGCACCGTCTCCGATGCCGCGCGGTCGGGGGCGGCCAGCGACGGCAGCGATGCCGTTCCGAAAACCTGAAGGGCCGGATAGAGCGAGATGCCGAGCCACCCGAGCAGCGGTACGGCCACGAGCAGAAGGTAGAGCGCAACATGGCCAAGGGTCGCCGCGGCCCGCTGCCAGGCCGGGACTTCCGGCAGCGCGCCGGGTGCGCCGGAAATGGCGCGATTGGCAAGCCGCACGAGCACGAGCGCGAAGAGCGCGATGCCCAGGACCTTGTGCGAGTCGTAGAGCTGGAAGCGCTCGGCCAGGGTGGCCCAGAGGTTGGGCTCCGGCGCGTCATGGACCATGATCAGTCCGAAGGCGAACTGCAGGGCGATCAGGGCAGCCGTGGCCCAATGCAGCGCGCGGGCAAGCGGGCGATAGCTGTCGGCGTCGCGTTCCATCCGGACTCCGTCCTCGGGATGCACCAGTGTAGCATGGTCGCAACTCACCATGCCGGACAAGGCACATGACGGCACCGAACAACATACGATGCGAGACATGACATCAGATCCGAAGTCCGGCCTCGACTTGCAGGAAGCGGCCCGACGGCTGGCCGCCGAGGGTCCCAACGAGCTGCCGCGCGGCGACCTGCGTTCGCCGTTTCGAATCGTCCTGGAAGTGCTGCGCGAGCCGATGCTGGCGCTGCTGCTGGGCGGCGGGGCGATCTACTTCGTCCTCGGCGACGTGCGCGAGGCGGCGATTCTGTTTGCCTTCGCCGTGATGTCGGTGACGATCACCGTCGTGCAGGAGGTCCGCACCGAGCGCGTGCTCGAGGCGTTGCGCGACCTGACGAGCCCGCGCGCACTGGTCGTGCGCGGCGGAAGCCGCCGGCGCATCGCGGGCCGGGAGGTCGTGCGCGGCGACATCGTCGTGCTGTCGGAGGGCGACCGCGTCCCCGCCGACGGCCGCCTTGTCGAGGCGACGGATCTTCAGACCGACGAATCGCTCCTCACCGGCGAGTCGGTGCCGGTGCGCAAGCGCGCGCACGGAACCGGCGAGGCGGCCGGTACGCCGCGGCCCGGCGGCGAGGATCTGGCCCATGTCTTTTCGGGTTCGCTCGTGGTGCGCGGTGCTGGCCTTTTCGAGGTCACCGCGACGGGCCGTCACAGCGAGATCGGCCGGATCGGCCAGTCATTGCGGACGGTCGAGGCCGAGGCGCCGCGCCTGCAGGCACAGACGCGGCAGGCCGTCCGGCTGTTCGCGCTGGGTGGTGGTGCGGTCAGCCTGTGCGTCGTGCTGCTGCACGGGCTCACGCGGGGTGCATGGCTCGACGGCATCCTTGCCGGCATCGCGGTGGGCATGTCGATGCTGCCCGAGGAGTTCCCGGTCGTGCTGACCGTCTTCATGGCGATGGGCGCCTGGCGCATCTCGCGTGCGCGCGTGCTCACGCGCCGGGCGGCGGCAATCGAGACGCTGGGTGCGGCCACCGTCCTGTGTTCGGACAAGACGGGCACGCTGACCGAGAACCGGATGGCGATCGCCGAGCTTCGCCTTCCCGACGGAAGAACGTGCCGGGCGGCCGACCTCGCGGCCGGCGCGCCCGAGTTCGCCGGGCTGGCCGATGCCGGCCGGCAGGCCTGCGCGGCCGAACCCGCCGACCCCATGGAAAAGGCGTTTCACAATCTGGCGCCGGGTCCCGATGCGGCGATCGTGCGGACCTACGGGTTGCGGCAGGACCTCCTGGCCATGTCGAACGTGCGCGCGGCCGATGGCGAGACGGCGGTCTTCGACGTGGCCGCGAAAGGCGCGCCGGAAGCCGTCGCGCGGCTCTGCCGGCTCGACGGGCCCGCGCGCGTGCGCCTTGTCGACGCGGCGGATGCAATGGCACGCGAGGGCCTGCGCGTGCTGGGAGTCGCGACCGCCCGGCATGAGTCGGCGGAGCTCCCGCCCTCGCACCGGGACTTCACGTTCGTCTTTCGCGGCCTGATCGGGCTCGCCGATCCGCTGCGCGCGAGCGTGGCCGACGCCGTGCGCGAATGCCGGGCGGCGGGAATCCGCGTGGCGATGATCACCGGCGACTATCCGGAAACCGCGCGCGCCATCGCGCGGCACGCGGGCATTCCGGCCGACCGCGCCGTGAGCGGCGCCGAACTTTCGCAGATGGATGCGGCGACGCTCGCGGCGCGCGTGGCGGATACGTCCGTCTTCGCGCGCATCATGCCCGAACAGAAGCTGCGCATCGTCGAGGCGCTGAAGGCGAGGGGCGAGACGGTCGCGATGACCGGCGATGGCGTCAACGACGCGCCATCGCTGAAGGCCGCGCATATCGGCGTGGCGATGGGCGGACGCGGCACCGATGTGGCGCGCGAGGCGGCCGGCCTCGTGCTGCTCGACGACGATTTCGGTTCGATCGTGAAAGCAGTCCGCCTCGGGCGGCGGATCTACGACAACCTCCGCAAGGCGATGGCCTTCATCCTTGCCGTCCACGTGCCTGTCGCGGGCCTTGCACTGCTGCCGCTCGTGTTCGGCCTGCCGCCGGTCTTCGGACCGATCCACATCGCCTTCCTCGAGATGGTCATCGATCCGGTCTGCTCGCTCGTCTTCGAGGCGGAAGAGGAGGAACCGGACGTGATGCGCCGTCCGCCGCGCGATCCGCAGGCGCCGCTCTTCTCGATGCAGCTTGTCGGATGGGGGGTCGTTCAGGGTGCGGCGGCGCTTGCGATCGTCGCGGGCCTGTACCTGTTCGCCCATGCGCGCGGCATGCCCGTCGACGAACTGCGCGCGCTGACGTTCTTCGCGCTTGTCATGTCGATCGTGGCGCTGATATTCGTCAATCGGGCACGCGGCGCATCGCTGCGCGCGGCCCTTTTCCGCCCGAACCCGGCCCTTCTTGTCGTGCTGTCCGCGGTCATCGCCACGCTCGCCGCGGCGCTCGCCGTACCGGACGTGCGCATCCTGTTCGGGTTCGGACCGCTGCACGCCGACGACCTTGCCGTGACGCTGGCCGCCGGTCTGCTGCTGCTCGTGACGATGGAAGGGCTGAAGCTCGTCCGGCCGCGCTAGTCGACCGCGATCTCGCGAACCGGATTTTCCGTGGCGCCGATTCGCCCGATACCCGGCGCCTTGACGGCAAGGCCGAACGGATCGATCCCGAAGGTCAGGCCGGCGAGATTGATCTCGAGTCCTTCCTGCCTTGCGAGCGTCACGCCGACGAGCCCCCAGAGCGAGAGCTGGAAGCCGGTGCCGCTGGGCGTTGCCGCGGCGAAAGTCGTGGGGCCGAGAAAATCCTTCCCGATGGCCGTCGAGGGCAGGTCGAGCCGAAGCTCCGGTGCGGCCCGCGCAACCATGGCGGTAAAGGTGTTGGAATTCGGGCCCGGCCAGAGCGTGTACGTCGTGCGCCACGGATATGCTTCCGCGGCCGCCACAATCCGGGCAATGACCGCATCCACGCCCTCGCCCTCGAGCTGGGCGTAGAGCTCGGGCTCGGCGCCGAACCACCGGCGGTCAGGGGCCCCTTGCGTGACCACGAGCGCATCGCCGCCATAGCGCGCGCGCCAGCCGATGATCTGGTAGGTGGTCCATTCCGGCGCGTCGGTGGGCTTGACGGAAATCCAGGTGTGGACGCCGAAAGCCCCGCGCCAGCTCACGGCCCGCGCGCCATAGACCTGCACCATCGCCCGGCGCGCTTCGGCAGGGTCGGGTGCGAGCCCGACGGGTTCGCGGCTTGCGGTGCGCCAGTCCGCGCGCGCGCTGTGCGTGCCGAAATAGACCAGTGCCGGACCGACAAGCAGCACGGCAAGTGCCAGCAGCAGCCAGCGCGCGACGGGGGCAAGCGCGGAGATCATGCCGAAGAGATAGGCCGCGGGGCCCTCGCGCGCAAGCCCGTGCCGGTCAGATGGTCATGTGGCGGCGGACGGCATCGTGGTCGAGTGCCGCCGACTCGCCCGCCATGACGACCTCGCCGCGGTCCAGCACCACCATGTCGTCGGCCAGTTCCTTCGCGAAGTCGAAATACTGCTCGACCAGCACGATCGCCATGTCGCCGCGCGCGCGCAGCAGCGCGATGGTGCGACCGATGTCCTTGATGATCGAGGGCTGGATGCCCTCGGTCGGCTCGTCGAGCACGAGCAGGCGCGGGCGCATCACCAGTGCGCGCGCGATGGCAAGCTGCTGCTGCTGGCCGCCCGAAAGGTCGCCGCCGCGCCGGCGCAACATGTTCTTGAGGACGGGGAAGAGGCCGAAGACCTCATCGTTCATCGCCCGGTCGCGCCGCGAGAGCGCCGACAGGCCCGTGCGCAGGTTTTCCTCGACCGTCAGCAGCGGAAAGATCTCGCGCCCCTGCGGCACGAAAGCGATGCCGCGCCGCGCGCGCTCGAAGGCGGGAAGTGCGCCGATGTCGGTGCCATCGAACGTGATGCTGCCCTTGGCAACCGGGCTCCGGCCGACGATGGCGCGCATGAGCGAGGTCTTGCCAACGCCGTTGCGGCCCAGCACGCAGGTGATGCGGCCGGGCCTGGCCGCTAGCGAGACGCCGCGCAGCGCCTGCGAGGCGCCGTAGTAAAGGTCGATGGCGGACACGTCGAGCATGGCTAGCGCCCCAGATAGACTTCGACGACGCGCTGATCGGCGCTGACCTGGTCGATCGTTCCTTCGGCCAGGACCGAGCCCTCGTGCAGCACCGTCACCTTGACGCCCAGTTCGCGCACGAACGCCATGTCGTGCTCGACGACGACGACCGAATGCGTGCGGTTGATCCGCTTGAGAAGCTCGGCCGTCTCGAACGTCTCGGCGTCGGTCATGCCGGCAACGGGCTCGTCGACGAGCAGCAGCGCCGGATCCTGCGCCAGCAGCATGCCGATCTCCAGCCACTGTTTCTGTCCGTGCGACAGGCCGCCGGCCTGCGTCCGGCGCTGGGCGTCGAGCTTCACGGTCGCGAACAGCTCGTCGAGGCGCGCCTTCTCCTCCGCCGTGCGGCGGGCGGCGAGCGTGGGGAAGACGCTTCGCGGCGCCTTCAGGGCGAGACGCAGATTGTCCTCGACCGTGTGGCTCTCGAAAACCGTCGGCTTCTGGAATTTCCGGCCGATGCCAAGCTCGGCGATCGTCGCCTCGTCGAGGCGCGTCAGATCGTGGCGGCCGCCGTCGAACAGCACGTCGCCCGTGTCGGGGCGCGTCTTGCCGGTGATGACGTCCATCATCGTGGTCTTCCCGGCGCCGTTGGGCCCGACGATGGCGCGCATCTCGCCGGGTGCTATCAGCAGGGCCAGCTGGTTGAGCGCCTTGAACCCGTCGAACGACACGCTGACGCCGTCGAGATAGAGCAGCGCGTCGGTGGTGCGGCCGGCGTTCATTTCGTCCCCCGCCGGCCAAGGAACTTCGCGCCGAACGTGCCCACGATGCCGCGCGGCAGGAAAAGCGTGACGAGGATGAAAAGCGCGCCCAGCACGAACAGCCACAGCGTGGGCAGCGCCGCGGTGAGCCACGTCTTCGCGGCGTTGACGAGCACCGCACCGAGAGCCGCGCCGACCAGCGTGCCGCGGCCGCCGACCGCGACCCAGATGACCGCCTCGATCGAGTTGGCCGGCGAGAACTCCGACGGGTTGATGATGCCGACCTGCGGCACGTAGAGCGCGCCCGCGATCCCGGCCATCACGGCCGAGACGACGAAGACGAAGAGCTTGTAGTGCTCGACCCGATAGCCGATGAAGCGCGTGCGCGTCTCGGCATCGCGGATCGCGACGAGGACCAGCCCCAGCTTCGAGGACACGATCGCCTTCGCCGCCGCGAAGCCGCCCAGCAAGGCCAGCGCCGACAGCGCGAACAGGGCGGCACGCGTGGACTGGGCCTGCACCTGGAATCCCAGGATGTCCTTGAAGTCCGTCAGCCCGTTGTTGCCGCCGAATCCCATGTCGTTGCGGAAGAAGGCGAGCTGCAGCGCGTAGGTGACCGCCTGCGTGATGATCGAGAGGTAGACGCCCGTCACGCGGCTGCGGAAGGCGAACCAGCCCAGCACGAAGGCAAGGATGCCCGGCACGAGCATGACCATGAGTGCCGCATAGCCGAACCAGTCGAAGAAGTACCAGGTGAAGGGGAGTTCCTTCCAGTTGAGGAACACCATGAAGTCCGGCAGCAGCGCGTTGCCGTAGACGCCGCGCGTGCCGATCGTGCGCATCAGGTACATGCCCATCGCGTAGCCGCCCAGCGCGAAGAACGCGCCGTGACCCAGCGACAGGATCCCGCAATAGCCCCACACGAGGTCGAGCGAAAGCGCCAGCAGCGCGTAGCACATCCATTTGCCGAACAGCACGACCGAGGCGTTCGACACGTGCAGGAGCGAGCCTTCCGGCATCGTCAGGTTGGCAAGCGGGACGAGCACCGCGAGCCCCGCGACGATCGCGACGAAGGCAAGTTCGGAGAGGCCGAGGCGGCCGGCGAGGCGCTGGACGATCACGATTCCGCCGTCCGGCCCTTCTGCGCGAACAGGCCGCGCGGGCGCTTCTGGATGAAGAGGATGATGAAGACCAGGATCAGGATCTTGCCCAGCACCGCACCCGCCAGCGGCTCGAGCAGCTTGTTGGCGATGCCCAGCGTGAGCGCGGCGACCAGCGTGCCCCACAGGCTGCCCACCCCGCCGAAAACGACGACCATGAAACTGTCGATGATGTAGCCCTGCCCGAGATTGGGCGACACGTTGTCGATCTGCGAGAGCGCCACGCCGGCGATGCCCGCGATACCCGAGCCGAGCCCGAAGGTGAGGGCATCGATCCAGTTCGTGCGGATGCCGACCGATCCCGCCATCGCGCGGTTCTGCACGACCGCGCGCATGCGCAGCCCGTAGTCCGTGTAGCGGATGACGAAGAGCAGGAACGCGAAGACGGCGATCGTGAAGACCACGATCCACATCCGGCTCCAGGTCAGCGAGATGCCGAACAGGTCGAAGGAGCCCGTCATGAAGGCGGGGTTGCCCACCTCGCGGTTGGACGAGCCGAAGATCGTGCGCACCGCCTGCTGGAGGGCAAGCGACACGCCCCACGTGGCGAGCAGCGTCTCGAGCGGGCGTCCGTAGAGGAAGCGGATGATCGTGCGCTCGATGCCGATGCCCACGCCGCCGGCCACGAGGAAGGCGAGCGGCAGCGCGAAGAGCAGCGACCAGTCGAACAGGCCCGGCGCGCTCGTGCGCAGGAACTCCTGCACGGCAAAGGTCGTGTAGGCGCCAAGCATCACCATCTCGCCATGCGCCATGTTGATGATGCCCATCACGCCGAACGTGATGGCAAGGCCGATGGCGGCCAGCAGCAGGACCGAGCCCAGCGACAGGCCGAAGAAGACGTTCTGGACGCCGCCGAGGATCGACAGGCGCCGCTCGACCGCGGCGGCCGCGCGTTCGGCGCGCTGGCGGATCGCCGCCGGTGCTTCGGCCGGCACGTTGCGCAGCATCACCAGCGCCTCGCGGTCGCCGCGTTCGGCCAGCGTGTCGATGGCGGCGAGGCGGACGGATTCGGGCTGCTTCGTGTCGACGATGCGAAGGGCGGCCAGCGCCTGCGAGATGGCCGTGGCCACGCGGGCGTCCTTCTCGCGGCCGAGGGCGGCTTCCAGTGCCGGGGCCTGGTCGGCATCGTGCGCCTGCATGATCGCTTCGGCCGCGGCGCGCCGCTGGACCGGATCGGCGGAATTGAGGCGCAGCGCGCCGAGGGCCGCGGCGATCGCCGAGCGGACGGGGTTGTTGATGCGCACGCGGCGCAGCTGGTTGGGCGCGATGTCGGCGACGGGCGCGCCGGTTTCGGCGGACCGAACCTGGTCGTCCTTGCCGATCACGTAAACGCTGCGGTCGGCCTGGCTGTAGGCAAGCCGGTTCTCGCCGAGGGCCTCGACGATCTCGAGCGCGGTCGGGTGGCCGCTGCGGGCGATCTCCTCGACGCCGCGCGCGGTATCGGGAAAGCGGTCGGTCGCGAATTTCGCCAGCGTATCCCCGACCGATTGCGCGAGGGCGCCGGGCGCCGGCCCGAGGACGAGCGCCGCGAGGACGAGAAGCGGGGCGATGAAACGGGGGAGAAGTCTTTTCAACTCGGGCATCGGCCGGATGCCCCCGCTGGGGGATGGCATCCGGCCGCTCCGTTCGTCAGGCTGCTGTACGGTGCAGGGCGATCAGGCCTTGCCGCCGCACTTGCCGGTCTTGATGTTGAAGTTGCCGCACGACATCGGCTTGCGCCAGTCGGAGATCAGGTCCTTCGAGCCTTCGAGATAGTCGGACCATTCGTCGCCGACCACGAGGCCCGACGTCTGCCAGACGGTGTTGATCTGGCCGTCGGCCTGGATCTCGCCGATCAGCACGGGCTTGGTGATGTGGTGGTTGGGCATCATCGTCGAGAAGCCGCCCGTGAGGTTGGGCACCGAGACGCCCACCATTGCGTCGATCACCGCCTCGGCGTCGAACGTGCCGGCCTTCTCGACCGCCTTGACCCACATGTTGAACCCGATCACGTGCGCTTCCATCGGGTCGTTGGTCACGCGCTTCGGGTTCTTGATGAAGGCCTGCCACTTCTTGATGAAGTCCTTGTTCTCCGGCGCGTCGACCGACATGAAGTAGTTCCAGGCGGCCAGGTGGCCGACCAGCGGCTTCGTGTCGATGCCCGCGAGCTCTTCCTCGCCGACCGAGAACGCGACCACCGGGATGTCCTTCGCGGCCACGCCCTGGTTGCCGAGTTCCTTGTAGAAGGGAACGTTCGCGTCGCCGTTGATCGTCGAGACGACCGCCGTCTTCTTGCCGGCGCTGCCGAAGGCCTTGATCTGGCGCACGATCGTCTGCCAGTCCGAGTGGCCGAACGGCGTGTAGTTGATCATGATGTCTTCCGGCTTCACGCCCTTGAGCTTCAGGTAGGCTTCAAGGATGCGGTTGGTCGTGCGCGGATAGACATAGTCCGTGCCGGCGAGCACCCAGCGCTGCACCTTTTCCGACGACATCAGGTAGTCGACGGCCGGGATCGCCTGCTGGTTGGGGGCCGCACCCGTGTAGAACACGTTCTTCGAGCTTTCCTCGCCCTCGTACTGGACGGGGTAGAACAGGATCGAGTTGAGCTCCTCGAACACCGGCAGCACCGACTTGCGCGAGACCGAGGTCCAGCAGCCGAACGTCGCGGCGACCTTCTGGGTCGAGATGAGCTCGCGCGCCTTTTCGGCGAAGAGCGGCCAGTTCGACGCCGGGTCGACGACCGCGGCCTCGAGCTTGCGGCCCATGATGCCGCCCTTCTTGTTCTGCTCCTCGATGAGCATCAGCATGACGTCCTTGAGGGTCGTCTCCGAGATCGCCATCGTGCCCGACAGCGAGTGGAGAACGCCCACCTTGACCGGCGCGCCCTGCGCGCGGATCGACGGGGCGGCCAGCGCCATGCCCGCGACGGCGGCGGTGGTGCCAAGGAAGCGGCGACGTGTGAAACGCATTCTTCTATCCCCCAGGGTTTTGCGCCTCGCGGAACGCGGGCGCGGTTGAAGCCGGGGTGACAAATGCAAGTTCAAGGCCGCGCGCCTGAAAAATGGTCAAATTGCCGGAATCGCAGGGGTTGCAGCCCGCGCCGGCGACACGCCGCCCAATAAACAGGCGGAACGGATTCGATTTAGCCATCCGTGCCGGACCCGCTATGGTTCGCGTCCCGATTTGGTCAATACCGACGACTTCCGGAGAACGACGATGGGTGCCACGGTCCTTACCGCTATGGTCATGCACGAAACGAACACCTTCAGCGTGCGCAAGACGCCGCTCGAGGCGTTCGAGGCCTACAAGCTCACGCGCGACAACGGCGTGGCCGCCTCTTTCAAGGGCACGCGGACGGGTCTGGGCGCCTCGTTCGACGCGGCCGCGCGGTACGGGTGGACGCTGCGCCACCCCATCGCGGCGTCGGCCACGCCCTCGGGCGTGGTCACGCGCGCCGCGTTCGAGGCGATCCTCGAACCCATCCTTGCCGCCGCACCGGGGGCGAATGGCGCGCTCCTGTTCCTGCACGGGGCGATGGTCCTCGAGGACTGCGAGGACGGCGAGGGCGAACTTCTGGAACGGCTGCGCGCGAAGATCGGTTCCGCCCCTGTCGTGGCGATCCTCGACCTGCACGCCAATGTCACGCGCCGGATGACGGACAACGCGAATTCCCTGATCTCGTTCCGCACCTATCCGCATGTCGATGCGTACGAGCGCATGACGCAGGGGGCCGCCCTGCTTGATCGCGCGATGCGCGGCGAGGTGAAGCCCGTGTGCGTGCTCGCCCAGCGCCCGCAGCTCGAAGGCGTGGACCATGGCCGCACCGCCGGCGTGCCTGCCGACAGTCCGATGCTGAAGATGCTGGCCGAGGCCGACGCGATCGAGGCGGCGGGCGAGGCGCTGGTCGTGTCGGTGCAGGCCGGTTTCAGCATGGCCGACATCCGCGACGTCGGCCCGTCTATCGCGGTCACGGTCGATGCCGCGAAGAAGGCGCAGGGCGAGAAGATCGCCGAACGCTTCGTCCAGTCCATGTGGGAGACGCGCGAATACGATTCGCTGAAGCCGCAACTCCTCCCGCTCAAGGAAGCCGTCGCGCGCGCCAAGGCCGGCGAGACGGCCGCGAAGAAGCCGCTTGTCATCGCCGACTATGCCGACAATCCCGGCGGCGGCGCCTACATGGATTCGACCGCACTCCTCCGCGCGATGATCGACGGCGATCTGCAGAACGCGGCGTTCCACGCGATCCTCGATCCGGCGGCGGTGAAGAAGGGTATTGCCGCAGGACCGGGTGCGGAGATTCGGGTTTCCCTCGGCGGCCACACGGATGCCGCGCGCGGCGGCGGTCCGCTCGATCTCACGGGCCGCGTCGTGGCGCTGACGGATGGCGGCTTCGTGGCGCGCGGGCCGATGGGCGGCGGCGTTGCCTACAGCCATGGACCCTCGATGGTGCTGCGCGTGGGCGGGATCGATATCGTGGTCGTCTCGAACCCGACGCAGACGAAGGAACTGGAGCAGTTCATCGCGGTCGGCATCGATCCGTGCGCGGCGGCCACGCTTGTCGTCAAGTCGATGCAGCATTTCCGCGCGGCCTTCGCGCCCATCGCGCGCGAGATCCTGGTCGTGGACAGCGGTGCCTTGTGCAGCCCGGCGCGCAAGTCGGCGGATTTCCGCAAGGTGCGCCGGCCGATGTGGCCGTTCGATCCGGTCTAGTTCGCGGCGAACACGCGGTCGGCGAAATCGAGGAAGCGCGCCCAGTCCGCGGGGCCGATCCCGTGGCCGCCGGGCCGGTGCTGCCAGGACAACGCCTCCGCCCGTCCATAGAGCGCGAAAGCGGGCCGCGCGGCTTCGACCGCGCGGCGCTCGTCCGCCGGACCTGCCCATGCGTCGTCGTCGGCGGAGGCGACGAGGACCGCGCGCGGTGCCGCAAGGGCGAGAAGCTGGTGCTGGTCGAAGGGGAGCGCATTTTCGCGCCCGGCAAATGACTTCAGCGGTGATGCAAACCAGTGCGGGAAACGGTCGAACAGGTCGGCGATGGTCTCGCCGCCCGCGTCGCGCCACAGCCGGGCACCGCCGGCCCCCGAATTGTTGGAGACCGCCAGCCCGAGACGCCGGTCGTTGGCGGCTGCCCAAAGTGCCGCCTTGCCGTGACGCGAATGGCCGACGGCGGCAATGCGCCTCGAATCCACCATTCCGAGCGGGATGACGGCATCAAGAACGCGCGAGAACCCCCAGGCCCACGCCGCGATCGCGCCGCCGAACCCGGCCTCGAGGACCGGACGGCAGATGGCCGGATCGTCCGGGCAGATGTCGCCATCGTACCAGACGGCGGCGGCATAGCCGCGCTTGAGGATGTCGGCCAGCGGCCAACGTCCCTGATGGATACCGCGCGTGGCCGGCGTGGCCCGGTTGCCCGCCATGCCCCAGGCCGGTTCATCGCGCATCCAGCCGGTGTCGAGCGGGATTGCGGGATCGGGATCGACCGAAGCGTTGCCGGCGAAATTCGGCCCCAGGACAAGCGGCGGCAGGACGCGCGCCACCGGCGGCAGATACAGGGCCACCGAAACCGGGAAAGAATATTTCTGTATGGCGATCCGGACTTCCAGCCCAAGGCGCTGCGCGCCGCGCAGTCCGGCCCATTCGCGGCGTTCGGTCAGCCGGCAGGCGACTTCCGTGGCATGGGGGGCAGGCCCATACATGGTGCTTACGAATGCATCGATCAGGGCCTCCCGCACTGCCTGTTCCCAGTGCGCGCGCCCGGCTTCGCAGGCAAGCTCCGGCAAGGCGGACGATGTTACAGATATCATCGTTTTGGCTGCATTTTCCGGGGTCCCGCGATTGACAGCGCGCGGTGCGGCGAGCCAGATTCGCGCCATCCATCTTACCGATGCGCGCGCAACGCGCACGTCCTAAGAAAGACACTGGGGGAGAACGAGAATGCGTATCGAAGGGAAAGTCGCGGCACTCGCGGCGCTGGCGCTGGCCGGTCTGGCCACGGGCGCGCAGGCCCAGGAACTCCGCTACATGTGCTACGCCGACGCCAACGAGTGCGACGTTGCGCGCGAGCTGCTCGACCGGTTCGAGAAGGCGAATGCCGGCATCAAGGTCGTCGTCGACAAGGTCGGCTTCAATGTCATCCGCGAGCAGCTCGAGACGCGCCTGGAAGCCGGGCAGGGCCCCGACATGGCGCGCGTGACCAATCTCGGCGGCCTCAACAAGTATTATCTCGACCTTCGCCCGATGGTCGATGCGGGCTATTGGGAAGACAATTTCGGCCAGACGCTCAACTGGATGCGCGTGGGCGCCGCCGACAAGGGTATCTACGGCTTCCTCACGCAGCTCACCATCACCGGCCCGTTCGTCAACCGCACGATGTTCGCCGAGGCGGGCGTCGAGCTGCCGAAGGCAGGCGCCACGTGGGACGACTGGGCGGCTGCCATCAAGAAGGTGCAGGACAAGCTCGGCGTCTATTCGGGCATCGAGATGGACCGCACGGGCCACCGCTTCGCGGGTCCGGCGATGTCGTACGGCGCCAAGTATTTCGACGCGGCCGGCAAGCCCGCCGTCGTGGACGACGGCTTCAAGGCATTCTCCGAGCGCATGGTGAAGTGGCACAAGGACGGCCTGATGAAGGAGATCTGGCCGAGCGCCTCGGGCGCCCGCTGGAAGAACGCCGCCGACCAGTTCATCAACAAGGACACGGTCATGCATGTCGGCGGATCGTGGATGATCCAGCGCTACGCCGAGGTCATCGGCGACCGCTTCGACTGGGCGGCCATCCCGCAGCCCTGCGGCCCCGCGGGTTGTGCCGCGATGCCCGGCGGTGCCGCCATGGTCGGCTTCAAGGCGACCAAGCATCCCAAGGAAGTGGCCAAGGTCATGGCGTACATGGCTTCCGAGCCGGTCCTGAAGGAGTATTACGAGCGCACGCTGCAGATCCCGGCGCACAAGGGGCTCGCGGCAAAGGGGCTCGACTACGGCAAGAACGTCTCGCCGCAGGCGATCGCCGCGCTGAAGGCGTTCACCGACAACTACGCGAAGATCCCCCCGCAGGCCCACATGCTGCAGGGTTACCAGCGCAACGTCGCGATCTTCAACGCCACGGCGAACAACGTGTCGCTCGCCATCACCGGCGGACTCACGCTCGACGAGGCGTACAAGAAGATCGGCGAGGAAGTGCGCCAGGCGGTCGGCAACTGACCGCCGCCCGGCCGCGCGCGTGAGCGCATCGACCGATACCGGCTCCGCCGCGGCGTCAGGCGCCGACGGCGGGCCGGTCATGCGCTGGCTCGTCCTGCCAATGCTTGCCGCCCTCGATCCGCCGATGCGTGCAATCCAGCGCCGCATCGGGATCGAGCGGCTGGCCTATGTCTTCCTGCTGCCGACGATGCTGATCTTCGGCCTGTTCAGTTTCCTGCCCGCCGCGCTCAACGTGTGGATCTCGTTTACCGGCGGCAGTTCGACGATCGTCTCGGCCCGCCCGTTCGTGGGCCTGCAGAACTACGAGGCGCTGCTCGCGTGCGAGTCGATCTTCGTGCCCAAGAGCTGCCCGGTCGCCGGCTTCGGCTTCTGGACGGGCATGTGGAACACGCTGACATTCGCGCTCGTCCAGGTGCCGGCGATGACCGTGGTGGCGCTGGCCACGGCGATCGTCCTCAACCGGAAGATCCGCGCGCGCGGCTTCTGGCGCGCGCTCTTCTTCTATCCCGTCATGCTGTCGCCCGTGGTCGTCGCGGTCGTGTGGGACTGGGTGCTGAAGCGCCGCGGCATCCTCAACGCGCTGCTTGCCGACCTGACGAACGCGTGGAACGGGCTGCTTGCATGGTTGCCGTTCCATGTCGATCCGGTTGCGGCCTTCCGGCCCGTCAACTGGCTGGCCGACGCGAGCACGTCATGGCCCTTCTTCTGGGTCGTGTTCGTCTATTCCTGGTCCCATCTGGGATTCTACATGCTGATCCTGCTCGCGGGCCTGCAGGCGATCCCCAAGGACCTGTACGAGGCGGCCGAGATGGACGGCACCCCGCCCTGGCGCGTCTTCTTGCGCATCACGCTGCCGCTGCTGATGCCCACGCTGCTGGTCGTGCTCGTGCTGTCGCTGATCCGCGCCTTCCAGGTGTTCGACGAGGTCTACGTTCTGACCGGCGGCGGGCCCGGCACGGCCACGCGCATGGTGATCCAGCACATCTACGAGACGGCCTTCGTGTCGGATGCCAAGCTCTTCGGCATCGCCGCGGCGTCCTCGGTGCTGCTCGCCTGCATCATCCTTGTCCTGACGCTGGCGCAGCTTGCCCTCTCGCGCCGGCAGGCGGGGGGCTAGCATGGGGGCCGCGATCCGCTTCCTGACCCGCACGCGCGAGCCCGGCCGCCTCGGGTGGACGGACATTCTCGCCTATGCCTATCTCGTGCTCGGCGTGGTGCTGATCCTCGCGCCGGTGCTGTGGCTGTTCGTCTCGTCGTTCAAGTCGCAACGCGCCCTCATCGAAAGCGATCCGCGCTTCCTGCCCTACGAGCAGGTGACGGTCACGCTGCCGGGTTCGACGCGCCCCTCCGGCCTCGTCGAGTGGACGGCCCCCGACGGGAACCGGCGCGTCCTCGTCCAGATCCGCCCCTCGGGCACGGACCTCGTCGTGGCCGATCCCGCGAAACCCGACGAGACGTTCGCCGTGCCGCGGCGCGAGACGCGGCCGCACGAGCGCGTGCGTGCGCGCGTCGAGAACTATGTCGAGCCGACGCTGCAGGGCGGGCGGACGGGCACGTTCCAGTTCCCGCGCTATTTCGCGAACTCCGCCTTCGTCACGATCCTCGCCACGCTCATCACGCTGACGATCAGCTCGATGGCGGCCTTCGCGCTGTCGAAGTACCGCTTCCGCGGGCGCGACACGTTCATGTTCCTCATCGTCGCCACGCTGCTGATGCCGGCGACCGTCATCCTCGTTCCGCTGTTCGTCGTGGTGAAGAATTTCGGCATGCTCGATTCGCTGTGGGGCGTGATCATTCCGGGGGCCGCGACGCCCACGGGCGTCTTCCTGCTGCGCCAGTACATGCTGACGATCCCCGACGAGCTGATCGAGGCGGCGCGCATGGACGCGGCCTCGGAATGGAAGATCTACTACCGGATCGTGCTGCCGCTGGCGCTGCCCGCGCTTGCCGTGCTTGCGATCCTGTCGATCATCTGGCGCTGGAACGACTTCCTGTGGCCGCTCGTCGTGCTGACGCGCTCGGAGACCTTCACGCTCCAGCTCGGCCTGTCGTCCTTCAAGGGCGAAATGAACGACGCGACGCACTACCTGCTGGCGATGACTGTGCTCACGCTGCTGCCCGTGACATTCGTCTTCGCGTTCCTGCAGAAATACATCACCACCGGCATTGCAAACACGGGCATGAAATAGCCATGGCGACGCTCGATCTCGTCGGCGTAAGGAAATCGTTCGGCCCGACGGACGTCATACACGGCGTCGACCTGTCGATCGCGCACGGGGAATTCTGCGTGTTCGTCGGCCCGTCGGGTTGCGGCAAGTCGACGCTGCTGCGGATGATCGCGGGGCTGGAGTCGGTCACGGCGGGCGAACTTCGCATCGACGGCCAGCGCGTCAACGAACTGGGTGCGGCCGAGCGCGGGCTCGCGATGGTCTTCCAGTCGTACGCGCTCTACCCGCACATGAGCGTGCGCCAGAACCTGTCTTTCGGGCTGGAGAACATGCGTGTCGCGAAGGCGGAGATCGACCGCCGCGTGGCGGAGGCGGCGCGCATGCTGCGGCTGGAGGCCTATCTCGACCGGCGGCCCGGCGCGCTGTCGGGCGGCCAGCGCCAGCGCGTGGCGATCGGGCGCGCGGTCGTGCGCGAGCCGCGGATCTTCCTTTTCGACGAACCGCTCTCGAATCTCGACGCGGAGCTGCGCGTGCGCATGCGCGCCGAGCTGGGCGCGCTCCACGACCGGCTCGGCAACACGATGATCTATGTCACGCACGACCAGGTCGAGGCGATGACGCTCGCCGACCGCATCGCGGTGCTGCGCGACGGAAGGTGCGAGCAGTTCGACCGGCCGCTCGAGCTCTACAACGCGCCCGCCAACATTTTCGTGGCCGGCTTCATCGGCAGCCCGCGCATGAACTTCCTGCCCGCGCGGGTCGGGAAGCGCGAGGGCGCCGCGGCAACACTGGCGCTGGCCGCCGGCGGGCAGGTGCGCGTCGACGGGCTGGCCGGTCCGGCGGCCGAAGGGGCCGAGGTCACTTTCGGCGTGCGGCCCGAACACGTCCAGCTTGTCGCGGCGGGCGCGGGGGAGATCGACCTGCGCGTGAGCCTGACCGAACAGCTCGGCGGCGAGTCCTACGTCTATGGCACCATCGGCGACGGCCACGAGATGACCGCACGGCTGCAGGGCCAGACGCGCGTGCGCGCGGGCGAAAGCGTCGGGCTGTCGCTTTCCCGATCGACGGCAACCTATCTCTTCGACAAGGACGGGCGCGCGCTCAAGCGTGGCGTGGCGGAAGCACGATGATCGAATTCAATAAGGTCGGCCCGGCGCAACTCGCCGGCCATGCGGCGACGTTTGCACTTGAAGACGGCCATTCGCTGCGCGTGGCGATCCTGTCGGGCGATCTCGCGCGCGTCAGCCTCGTGCCCGCGTCGGGCCATCCGGTCGACCGCACCTGGATGGTGGCGCCGGACGGCGACGTGCCGCACGAGGGCCGCAGCCGGGCGAACGATGCCGGGTTTGCCTGTCCGGCAGCCACACTCGGCACGGAGGATGGCGCGCAGGTCGTGGCGGCCGGCGACATCCGCGTGCGCGTTCTGGCCGAGCCGATGCGTCTCGTGTTCGAGCGGCGCGGCGCCGACGGAAAGTTCCATCCCGTGCTGTCCGACCGCGAGAGCGCGGCCTATGTGCGCGCCGACGAGGGCCGCAAGCTGCGCCACTACCAGACGCGCGATACGGCCGAACGCTATTACGGCCTTGGCGACAAGACGGGCCCGCTGGATCGCGCGGGACGGCGCTTCCGGTGCCTGCAGCTCGATGCGCTGGGCTACGACGCCGAGATCGGCGACCCGCTCTACAAGCACGTGCCGTTCTTCGTGGTGCGAAATCCCGACGCGAGCGTGGCGGGGCTTTTCTACGATACGCTGGCGCCTGTCACGGTCGATCTGGGATGCGAGCGTTCGAACTATCACGGCATCTACCGTCATGTCGAAGTCGAGCAGGGCGCGCTCGATTTCTACGTCCTGTTCGGTTCGCGCATTTCCGACATCGTGGAAGGGTTCGCGCGACTTACGGGCCTGCCCTGCCTGCCGCCGCGCTGGAGCTTCGGCTTCGCCTTCACCTCGATGCATCACGCCGATGATGCGAACGCGCAGGCGAAGATCGCCGGATTCGCCGACCGCTGCCGGGCCGAGCGCATCCCGATCAGTTCGATCCATTTCGGTTCCGGCTATTCGAGCCGCGGCAAGCGGCGCTACGTCTACACCTGGAACCGCGACAAGTTCCCCGATCCGCAGGCCCTGTTCGCCAAGCTCAGGGGCATGGAGCTGAAGACCGTCGCCAACCTGAAGCCCGTGCTGATCGACGACCACCCGGCCTATGCCGGCATCGCCGCGCAGAAGGGCTTCCTCGAGCGGCGCGACGGCGGCCCGGTTGTCGAGCAGTTCTGGGACGGGCATGGCAGCTTCCTCGACTTCACCAATGCCGCGACGGCGGCGTGGTGGCGCGAGGGCCTGTCGCGCCAGATCCTCGATGTCGGCTTCGATGCGGGCTGGAACGACAACAACGAATACGAGGCGTGGCGCGACGGTTCGCTCTCGCACGGCCACGGCCGCGCGATCCCCGTGCATGCCTCGCGCCCGCTGCATGCGCTGCTGATGACGCGTGCGACCTGGGAAGAGACGAAGCGGCGCAATCCCGCAAAGCGGCCCTTCACGATCACGCGCGCGGGCCCGCCGGGCATCCAGCGCTATGCCGAGACATGGTCGGGCGACAATTTCACGTCCTGGCACACGCTCAAATGGAACCTGCGCAACGGCCTGTCGATGGCCCTTTCGGCAATGGCCAAGGTCGGCCACGACATCGGCGGTTTCGCGGGGCCGCAGCCGGACCCGGAACTGCTGTGCCGCTGGGTCGAGATGATGGCGCTGCATCCGCGCGCGGTGATGAATTCGTGGAAGCCGCCCGTAGGCGCCGCGACCGAGCCGTGGACGCATGCTTCCGTGCTCGACGCGATCCGGTCCGCCCTCGAGCTGCGCTATCGCCTGCTGCCGACGATGTATACCCACGCGTATCTCGCGCACACGAAGGGCACGCCGCCGATCGCACCGCTTTTCTTCCACTACGATCAGGACCCGACGTGCTTCGCCGACCACGATTCCTTCCTGATCGGGCCCGATCTTCTGGCCGCCCCGGTCGTCGAGCCGGGCGCGCGGCGGCGCAGCGTCTACCTGCCGGTCGGGCCGGAAGGCTGGATCGACTTCCACACCGGCGCGGTATATCCGGCCGGCACGACTGTCGAGGTCGACGCCCCGCTCGGGCGGCCGCCGCTGTTCGTGCGCATCGGGGCCGCGCTCGTCCTGACGGGCACCGAGATACCGCTTGTCCGGCCGCACGATGCGCCGGCCCGCACGCTGTTCCTGGCACCGGGCGCAGGGCGTGGCAGCGGGGCAAGTCTGCATTTCGAGGACGACGGCGAAAGCTGGAGTCTTGCCACCGGCGACCATTTCACGGGCCAGGTCCGTCTGGACTGGTCGCCCACCGAGATCGGCGTCGCGATCGAGCGGACCGCCGGGCGCCGGGACATCAAGATTGCCGAGTTCATCCTCGAATGCCCAAATCGCGGTAACCGGACACCCGTATTTCGATAAGTTATGCAAATAGTTTGAATATTTTGGGTCGACGGCCAGAGAGCATTTGGCAGCCGGACTGCTCGCAATTAGAATTTTCAATGTAAAATTTGCGTACCCCGCCGCGATGTCGCGGCCGGGGCACAGGTTGCTGGAGTGCAAGGCCAGATGTCTGACGCGTCGCGTGCGAAGAATCGCCGTGCGCAGGACCGTCGGCGGATCCGCTGGGGGCGGGCCCGCCTGCGGCGCCTCGGGCTCGGCTGGCCGCTGGCCGTCGCGCTCGGCGGGCTCGCGGCACCTGCCTTCGCGCAGACGCTTCCGCAGGGTGGCACGGTCGTCGGCGGCTCGGGCTCGATCGAGCAGCTCAGCTCGACGCTTCTCCAGATCCAGCAGAATTCCCAGCAGCTCGCGATCGACTGGCAGAGCTTCAATGTCGGCGCCGGCAGCATCGTGCGTTTCCTGCAGCCGGGCGCCGACTCGATCGCACTCAACCGCGTCATCGGCTCCGACCCCTCGCAGATCTTCGGCCAGATCCAGGCGAACGGCCGCGTCGTCATCCTCAATCCCAACGGCATCTATTTCGGCGCCTCGAGCCGCGTCGACGTCTCGGGTCTCGTCGCGACGACCGCGAACATCCGTACCGAAGACTTCATGGCCGGCCGCCTGCTGTTCGACCAGGCCTCGGCCAATGCCGACGCGCGCGTGGTCAACGAGGGCATCGTTTCGGTCGCCGACGGCGGCTTCGCGGTGCTTGCTGCGGCGGGTGTCGCGAACACGGGCCGCATCGTGGCGGCCGGCGGCAATGTCGTCCTTGCCGGCACGAAGACCTTCACCATCGATTTCCACGGCGACGGTCTGCTGAGCTTCGCGGCGACGGGGCTCGTCGAGCAGGCGCCGTCGGGCGCCACGGCTCTCGTCGAGAACTCGGGCGTGATCGAGGTTCCCGGCGGCCGCGTGCTGATGACGGCGCGCGCCGCGCGCGACGTGCTCGACAACGTCATCAACACCACGGGCATCGTCGTTGCGACGAGCGCGCAGATGGTCAACGGCGAGATCGTCATCGACGGCGGCACTGCCGGCGCCGTCAACGTGGCGGGCACGCTCGACGCTTCCGGCCGGGGTGCCGGCCAGACCGGCGGCACGGTCAAGGTCCTCGGCGAGACGGTCAACCTGAACGCCGGCGCCGCGATCGACGTGGCGGGCGATGCCGGCGGCGGCACGGCGCTTGTCGGCGGCAACTTCCGCGGCCAGGGGCCGGAGCCCAACGCGAAAATCGTCTACATGGACGCCGCCGCGGTGATCGACGCCAGCACCGTGACGTCGGGCAACGGCGGCAAGGTCGCGCTGTGGGCCGACGACACGGCAAGCGTATCGGGGCGCATCCTTGCGCGTGGCGGCACCACCGGCGGCGACGGCGGCCAGATCGAGACGTCGGGCAAGAGCCGCATCTCGTTCGGCGACACGTTCGCGGTCGACACGCTTGCACCCTTCGGCAAGGCCGGCACGCTGCTGATCGACCCGACCGACTTCGTCATCCAGACCGCTGGCGGCGACATGACGCCGGCCGTGCTGATCGGGCTGCTTGCCGCGTCCAACGTGACGATCGATTCGACGTCCGGCGGCGGCGGTACCACCGGCACGATCTACGTGAACAACGCGATCGCGAACACGGCCGCCGCCGCACGTTCGCTGACGCTCAACGCGGTCGGCGACATCCAGATCTCGGCGGGTATCTCCTCTTCGATCGCGGCCCTCGACCTCAACCTGCAGGCCGGCGGCAACGTCATCGTTGGCGCGGCAGTCACGACGCTCAACGGCAATCTCGTGACGACCGGCTACAACGGCGCAGGATCGGCAGGCACGTTCACAAGCAGCGCCGCCATCGACGTGGGCTCGGGCAATTTCACGCTCAACCAGACCGGTGCGGTCTCCATCGGCGGGAATGTCACGTCGACGGGCACCGTCACGCTCAACGCCGATGGTGCCGTCACGCAATCGGCGGCGTACTTCTCGGGCCCTGCCAGCCTCGTCATCGGCGGCACGGGATCGGTGGCACTGACCGATCCGACAAATGCCTTCGGCAGCATCACGCTCAACCGCACCGGTACGTCGACGAATGTCGACATCGTGACCTCGATCTCGCCCAGCTTGCAGGCCTCGACACTGGGCACGGGTACGTTCTCGATTTCCGGCGTCGGCTTCACGCAGGCCGGATCGATCGCGCAGGACGCCGCCGGCGGCACGGTCACCATCGACGGCAATGCCGGCAGCGTCACGCTCTCGAGCATCAACACGTTCACCGGCGATCTCGTCGTCAATGGCGGCCAGATCACGGTCTCGGCCGCGCAGAACTTCTCGCGCGCAGCGCCGCAGTCGGCGACCTTCACGGCCGGCACGACGATCGGCACCTCCGCGGCGATCACCGCCATCGGCGCGGGCCCCCTCAATATCGCCTTCGATGCCGGCACGCAGCTGTCGATCTGGGGTGACGTCACGACCAACGGCGGCACCATCACCGCGTGGGGCAACGCGCCGGGCGGCGATCCGAATGCCGGCAGCAGCGTCGCCAATACCAAGGGTGTGTGGATTCAGGGCGCCACGCTAGATGCGGGCGGCGCCAACATCGATATCGCCGGCCGGGGCGGCAACAGCGACTACAACTACGGCATCTATGTCACGGGCACCTCGACGGTGCAGACTGCCGGCGCAGGCGGAATCACGATGCTCGGGCGCGGCGGCGCGGGCGGCACGACCGACCTTGCCGGCATCGTCATCGATGGCGCATCGGTCGTCTCCACGCAGAACGGCACGCTGTCGCTGACGGGCACGGGCACGGCCGGCACGAGCGGCTTCAACTACGGCGTCTATGTCTCGGGCAGTGCCGGCGATACGACCGTCACTTCCACGGGTTCGGGCGCGATCGTCGTCTCCGGCTTCGGCGGCAACTACGCCAACAGCGACTCGATCCACTTCACGGGCGCCACGCTGGAATCGACCGGCGGCGGCTCGATCCAGCTGACGGGCACGCTTCCGGCGGGTGCCAGCAATAGCGTGCACATCGCCTCCGGAAACTTCGTCTCGACCAACGGTGCAGGCAACATCGCCATCTCGGGCGACAGCGGCGTTGTCCTCGACTCCGACATCTCGACGGCCGCAGGAAGCATCCTCATCACCGGCAACGTCGCCTCGTGGACCGGGCCCTACGACAGCAACACGCCCAGCTACGGTGCTGCCACGGGCGACTTCAAGGGTGTGACGCTGGGCACGGGCACGTCGATCTACACCGCCGGCGGCGACATCGCGATTGCCGGCAAGGGCGGCACGACGGGGTTAAACCAGTTCGGCGTCTACATGACCGCGTCGAGCTCGATCTCCACGACCGGGGCCGGCAACATCGTGATCAAGGGCTATGGCGGCCCGTCCGCGTCCGACAATTTCGGATCGGGCGGATCGCACACGGGCCTCTATTTCAACGGCGCTGCCACCGGCACGGCCGCCGAGATCACCACGGTCAACGGCAACATCATGCTGGTGGGGACCGGCAACGGCTCCGGCGGGGCGACCGACAACAACGGCGGCGTGGCGCTCCAGTGGGCGAAGGCCCAGTCGACCGGCACGGGAAGCATCAGCATCACGGGCGTGGCCGGCCCCGGTGCAAGCCCCGGCGTGGTCGTCGCCTGGACCGGATCGGAGGTCTCGACCGTCTCGGGCGACATCACGATCACGGGGACCGGCGGCGGCACGCAGGTGACGGGGGCGGGCTTCGTCAGCAAGGGCGTGAGCGTCATCGACGGCATCGTGCGCGCGACCGGTACCGGCAACGTCACGCTGATCGGCATCGAGGGCGCCGCGGGCACCGGCCTCGATTTCGGGAACGTGACCACCATCGGCGACGCCTCGATGCTGGGCAATGTCGGCCTCATCGCCGATTCCATCACGGCGAGCGGAACGCTGTCGATCACGCATGCGCCGGGCTCAGGCGACGTCGCCTTCACGACGCAGAGCTATGTCGCGACCATCGGCGTCAACGGGGGCGCCGGCGCGCTGCAGATCGATCCGACGCTGCTCGCCGCCGTGTCGAACTTCGATTCGATCTCGATCGGCTCCATCGCCCAGACCGGCGCCATCGACGTGGCGGCCTGGACGCCGGGCGCGAACCTGAACCTCGTCTCGGGCGCCGGCGGCACGATCTCGTCGGCCGGGCTGACGATGGGGACGAACGATCTCACGGTCTACAACGGCGGCGCCTTCACGCAGACCGGCGCCATCACGGGATCCGGCCTCGTCTTCTTCCAGGGTGCGGGCGCGGTCACGGCGACCAATGCCGGCAACTCCTTCGCGAGCGTGCTCCTCAACAAGTCGGGTGCCGCGGCGACGGCGATCACGACGACGGCGATGCTCGATATCGTCGGCGCCACGATGGGAAGCGGTGCGCTCGACATCACGGCTTCGGGCGTCTCGCAGACCGGCGCCATCACGACAACGGGCGACGTGAACGTGGACGGCGGCACGGGCAACATCACGCTCGGGCACGGCGGCAACACGATGACCGGGAACCTGCGCTTCACGACCGTGTCGCTTGGCGATGTGACGCTCGTGAACGCCGCCGCGACGAACTTCGGCGGCGGTGCAACGTCGGTTTCCGGAAATCTCGACGTCACCTCGACCGGCGCGATTTCCCAGACCAGCGCGTTGACCGTCGGCGGCACCTCGACCTTCACGACCGGCGCCAACACGATCGATCTTTCGGATGTGACGAACGGCTTCACCGGCGCCGTTGCACTGTCCAACTCCGGCGCCAACCTCGTGACGCTGGCGACTTCCGGCGCGCTTCTCCTCGGTCCGTCCAGCGTGGGAACCGGCCCGCTCGCGATCTCGGCCGGCGGCGCCATCGCGCAGAGCGGTCCGCTTGTCGCCGGCGGCGATGTGAGTGTCGCGACGACAAGCGGCGACATCGATTTCGGCGTCCAGGTCAACACGATCGGCGGTGCCGTGGACTTCAATACGTCAGGCAACGCCTGGCTCTACACGAATTCACCGGTCACGCTGGGCGGCAGCATTGTCGGCGGCAACTACATCGTTCTGGCCAACGGCGCGGTCACGCAGACGATTGGCGAGACGGTCACCGGCTCGTTCCAGCTGACGACGACGGGCAACGTCACGATGAACGCACCCAACAACCAGGCGGGCGACCTTTCGTTCGCGGTGACGGGCGGCGACGTGACCTATACCGGCATGGGCGCGACGTTCCTCAAGAACGTCAGCGTCACCGGCAACCTGAACGTCGCGGTCGATGCGGGGACCATCGCGCAGACCGGCGTCACGCCGCTCAGCGTCGGCGGAACGGGAACCTTCACGACGACGACAAGCGGCGACATCGCGCTGAGCCTCGCGAACACGTTCGGCACGGGGCTTTCGGCGACCGCCATCGGCAATATCGACCTTACCGGCATCCAGACCGCGACGACCGGCGGCGCCACCCTCGACGCCGGCGGTACGGTCTCCGTCACCAGTGCCGGTATCACCACGAACAACGCCGCCATCTCGATCACGGCCGACCGCAACATCGCGCTGTCCACCGGATCGATCCAGTCGAACGGCGGCGACATCACGATGACCGCCAACGGCACGGGTACCGGCAACTACGTGGGTACGGAACTGCTCTTCTCGACCGTCGATGCGGGCGGGGGCAACATCTCGATCGGCGGCACGGGCGGCGATTCGAGCAACAGCAACCACGGCATCTGGATCGGCAGCAGCACGACCGTTTCGACCACCGGCAGCGGCACAATCGACCTGACGGGCTTTGGCGGCACCGGGGCGGGCGGCGGCAATGTCGGCGTGTTCGTCTATGTGGGCTCCGTCCTTGGCGGGACCGGCGCCATCACCGTGACGGGTGTCGGCGGCGGACCGTCCGGCTCCAATCACGGCGTTGCCGTGCAGCTCGGCGGGTCGATCAACGGCACGGGCGACATCACGCTCGACGGTACGGGTTCGGCGGTCGGCACGGGCACGGGCATTCTTGTCGACGGGGCCGGCTCGTTCGTTTCGAGCACGGCGGGCACCCTCACGCTTTCCGGCACGGGCGGCGGTTCGGCTGGTTCGAACGCCGGCATCAGCATCGCAAACGGCGGCTACGCGGCCGTCACGACGGGCTGGCTCAATGCGACGGGCGTCGGCGGTGTGGGCGCCAACACGGGCATCGATCTTGCCAACGGCGGCGGGACAGGCGGGCTCGTGTCGTTCGGCAGCGCGCTCGTTTCGGTCACCGGCATCGGCAACAGCGGCGGCGATGGCATTGCGACATCGGGGACGACATCGCTGATCGGCGGCGGTTCGGCGACCGGCGACATCACGATCATGGCCAACCAGCTCACGTCTCTGGGCAGCGTGGCGATCCAGACCGCCGGCACGGTCCAGTTCACGGCCGACATGACGTCGACGAATATCGGGATCAACAACAGCGTCGACACCTTCAATCTCGACAGCGTCACGCTGGGTTCCGTCAGTGCCAGCGGCATCGTCATCGGCAGCGGCGCGCACGCCGCACCGATCACGTTCGGCCCGGATGCGCCCAACAGCTTCACGGTGCCGCTGACGGTCCTCGGCGGTGCGGGTGCCGACGTGGCGTTCGATGGCGGGCTCAACAGCACGTCGCTTGTCACGGTCTCGACGGGCGGGAACATCACCCAGATCGATCCGATCGCGACGACGTCGGCCGCGTCCTTTACGGGCGCCAGCGTCACGCTCGACAATCCGGCCAACACCATGGCCGGCCACATCCTCGTCGACACGACGGGCGGGAACGCGATCGTCTACAACTCCGGCCCGACGGTCTTCGGCTCCAGCAATATCGCGGGAACGCTGACGGTCGACGTGACCGGCGGCAGCATCAGCCAGGTCGCCGCGATTTCGGTGTCCGGCACCACGTATGTGACGGGCGACAGCACCATCGACTGGTCGAATGCCGGCAACGTGTTCGGCGGTCCGCTGCACCTCACCAACACGGGCGCCAACTCGATCTCCGTCGTCGCGAGCGGGGCGCTCGAGCTGGGCGATGTCAGCATGTCGGCGGTGTCCGCGGGCGCATTCTCGGCCGAAGCCACGAACGGCCTGACGCAGTCGACCGGCGCGCTGCTGACGACCGGCACGGGCGCCACGACGCTGACCGGCGGTGCGGGAAATGTCGATCTTGGCGAGGCGACGAACGCCTTCGGCAGCACCGTCACGCTTTCCGGCGCCGGCGGCACGATCGTCGGCACGGCCAATGGCGCATCGGGCGCAACGGCCGCCCAGTACGTGAGCTCGACGCTCGGCACGTTCCTGTTCAACGGCGTGACGATCGATCCGAACACGGTGCCCGCGACGACAACGCAGACGGTCACGAACGAAGTGCAGCAGACGATCACCAACGCCGTCTCGTCGTCCGGAAGCGGCGGCAGCTCGGGCACGGGCGCGACGGGAACAACGGCGACCGGCTCGGTGGGCGGCATCTCGCTGGGCGATCTTTCGGGCGGCGGCGAAACAGGTGGCGGTACCGGCGGCGGCGGAGGGTCGGGCCTTCTCGGCGGCAGCGGCGGCGGCGGTGGCGTGACGATCGTCACGGCCGGTGGCGATACCGCCGGCGGCGGAACGGGCGGCGGCGGGACCGGCGGTACAGGCGGCGACGGCAGCGGGGACAATACGCCGACCAACACCATCGTGGTCAGCCAGGACGCCGGCACGGGCGGTGGCGGCACGGGCGGCGGTGCCACGGGCGGCGGCGGCGGCTCGAACACCGTGAACGCGAATCCGGGAAATCCGGAAGGCTCGACGCCGCTCGCCGGCAACCTGCTGGGCGTGTCGAACAGCGGCGGCTCGACGTCGCTGGGCCAGACGGGCGGTTCGAGCTACAGCACGGGGCTTCCGCTCACCGGCGGGCTCTGAGCGCGCTTCTCAGCGGATGAACTGGTCGACGTAGGATTCGCCAAGTCCGATCGCGGCATAGTGCGCGCGGCATTTGGCGATGCGCGTGAAGACGTCGTCGTAGCCGGTCGTCTTTCCGTCGGGATCGACATAGATCATCGCGCCGTTGACCTGGAAGAACGTGATCATCTCCTCCACGTGCGGGTCGACGACCAGCGTGTGCGTCTCGCCGGGCGCCTCGTAGACATACCCGCCCTCGCGCGCGATCCAGCCGTGCTCGAGATAGCGCCACTCGCCCTTCAGCACGAAGCCGTGCACGGGCAGCGGATGGCGGTGGCGCGACAGCACGCCCGCCTTGCGCACCCTGAGCAGGTTCATCCAGTAGCCGCCCGAGGCCGAAAGCATCAGCGGGCGGAACCACACGTTCGACTCGATGGGGACCCAAACGCGCTCATCCGTCGGGACGGCGGGATGGATCACCAGTTCGGGCGGCGATTCCTTGGGCTGCGGGTGGCGATAGGGAATCCACTTGTCGTCCATCGGGGCCTCGCTTGCCGTCATATGCTGGCGTAGCCGCCGTCGACCGGCAGCGTGGCGCCCGTCACGAAGGCCGCGTCGGGCGACAGAAGGAATGCGACCGCCCCGCCCAGATCGCCCGGCTTTCCCCACCGGCCCATGGGCGTGCGGCCGAGGATGCCCGCGGAACGCGCGGGATCCTCGACGAGCGGCTTCGTCAGCGCGGTGTCGATCCAGCCGGGCGCGATCGCGTTGACGCGGATGCCCTCGGCCGCCCAGGCGGCCGCAAGGCTCTTGGTGAGCTGCACGACGCCGCCCTTCGAGGCCGAATAGCCCGGCACAAACGGCGATCCGAAGATCGACAGCATCGATGCCGTGTTGACGATGGCGCCCTTCGCGGCAGCGAGCAGCGGCTTCGCCGCAAGGCACATGCGCATCGTGCCCACGAGGTTGACCTCGATCGTGCGCCGGAACCCGTCGATCTCGAACTCAGCACCCGCGCGCTGGATCGTGCCCGCGCAGTTCACGAGCCCGTCGAGCGTCTCGAGGTCCGCGACAAAGGCCTTCACGGCGGCATCGTCGGTCACGTCCAGCGGGCGGGCGGAAATCCGCGGATCGGGATAGAAGGCCGCCGCTTCGCGCTCTGTCAGGCCCGTCACCGTCACCCGCCAGCCGAGCCCGGCAAGATGCCGGGCGATGCCCTCGCCGATGCCGCTTGTGCCGCCGGTGACCAGTGCGTGGCGCGTCATGCCGCACCCGCCTTCATCGCCGCGCGCACGGCGTCCGCGCGCGGGATGGGTGCGACGGCGCCGTAGCCCTCGGTCGACAGGGCCGCCGCCACGGCCGCATAGCGCGCGGCATCCTCGGGCGGATCGCCGGCCACGAGCCTGGCGCAGAAGGCGCCCCCGAACGTGTCGCCGGCCCCCGTCGCGTCGACGGGCTTGCAGGGATGGGGCGCAATGCGCACGCGGCGGTCGGGCAGGGCCAGCAGCGTGCCCTTGGCGCCCAACTTCAGCGCCACGATCTTCGGGCCTTTCGCAAGGATCATGTCGGCGAGCCTGTCCTCGTCGTTCTCGCCGAACAGCACGGCCACGTCGTCGTAGCTGGGCAGGCAGACGGTGCAGAGCGCGATCGCCTCGGCGATCACGGCGCGCGCGCGCGCGACGGGCCAGAGCTTCAGACGCAGGTTCGTGTCGAACGAGACGGCGACACCGGCCTTGCGCGCGGCTTCCATCGCCGCAAAGCCCGCATCGCAGGCGGAATCCGAGATCGCCAGCGAGATCCCCGAAAGATGGAAGAGCTTCGCGCGGCCGATCGCATCAAGCGGCAGGTCGTCGGGCCGATAGCGGCTCGAGGCCGATCCCTGCCGGAAGAACGAGAAATGATGGCCGCCCTTGTCGTGCGTGACGAAGTAGACGGCCGTGAAGGCCCCCCCATCCTCGCGCACGTGCGTGGCGTCGACACCCTCGGTCTTCCACAGCTCGCGGAACATGCGGCCATAGACGTCGGCGCCCAGCGCCGTCACGTAGCCCGCCGACGCGCCCTGACGCGCCGCGGCGATGGCGAAGTTCGACGAATCGCCGCCGAATCCCTGCAGATAGTCGCGGCTGCCGGCCCCGCCGGTCTGGTTGAACTCGACCATGGGCTCGCCCATGGCCAGGATGTCGCAGCTCATGCGCCGGCCGGCATCTTCACGCGATGCTTCGCCACGGGGATCATCTCGCGTACCTGCGCCACGCGGGCCGGTTCGATGCGCGTGGTGACGATGCCGATCCCGTCCGAGGCGCGCGCGACCACGTGGCCCCACGGATCGACGACCATCGAATGGCCGTAGGTCTGCCGCATGCCGTTGCCCGCGCGGAAGCTGCCTGTCTGGCCGGAGGCGCAGAAATACGTCTCGGTCTCGATCGCGCGCGCGCGGCACAGGACCTCCCAGTGGTCCTTGCCGGTCTGCATCGTGAAGGCGGCGGGAAGCGCTATGACCGCCGCCCCCTTGGCCGCGAGCGCCTGGAACAGGTCGGGGAAGCGCAGGTCGTAGCAGATGGCGCAGCCCACCGTGACGCCTTCGCAGTCGTACGTCACCACGGCATCGCCCGGCTTGACCGCGGCCGATTCCTTGTACTCCGTGCCGTCCGGCGTCACGACGTCGAACAGGTGGATCTTGCGGTAGCGCGCGATCTCCTTGCCGTCGCGATCGAAGACCAGCGTCGTGTTGTGGATGCGTTCGTCGCCGTCGATCTTCTCGCTGATCGAGCCGGCGTGGATGAACACGCGGTGCTTTTTCGCCAGATCCTGCATCATCCGGTAGGTGGGGCCGCCGGGAATGGTCTCGGCCGCAGCGCGCTTCTCCGCCGTCGTGCCGCCGATGAAATCGAACGTCTCGGGCAGCAGGATCCAGTCGGGCTTCTCGACCCGCACGGCCTCTTCGATCAGGCGCGTGGCTTCGGCAAGGTTCTTGGCCTTGTCGTCGACCGAGTTCATCTGGATGAGCGAAACCTTCATCGGCACCTCCGCGAGGGGCGCAGTATGCCCCATCCCGCGGCAGGATTCACCCGGACGCTGCTACTTGGCGTCAAGCGCCGTGACGCCGTCCCAGCCGGGTCCCGGCGGCTCGGCGTCGAGGGCGGCGGCACGTTCGGCAAGGCTCAATGCTGCCGGATCGCCGGCCAGTGGCGGCGCCGCCAGGATCGTGCAGGCGCCCGCAAAGTCCCGCGCCCGATAGAGCCCGAGCGCCTGCGCGAAGGCCGCCGCGCGCGCTTCGGTGCCGGGATCGGTCTCGCCGTCGAGCCCCATCGGTTCGTAGATCGTCACCGGCTTGGCGCGGCCCTTGACCTGCACGCGATCGAGTTCGCGCCACACGATGGGCGTGCCGGGTGCTGAATCGGCCAGTGCGCGCACGGCGTCCGAGCACATGACATTCGTGCCGAAATACTTGTTCGCCCCTTCCAGCCGCGAGGCGAGGTTCACCGTGTCGCCCATGACGGTGTAGTTGAAGCGCTTCTTCGACCCGATATTGCCCACGAGCGCGCGGCCCGCGTTGAGGCCGATGCGCGCCTTGAGCCTGTGGCCCAGGAAGGGCTTTGCCGGATCGTCGTTCATCTCGGCGAGCTTCGCGTTGCAGGCGATGGCCGCCTCGACGGCGTTGCGCGCGTGGTTCCGGTCATCCACGGGCGCGCCGAACACCGCCACGATCGCGTCGCCGATGTACTTGTCGACGAAGCCGCCATACTCCTCGACGATGTCGGTCATCGCCGAGAGATAGACGTTCATCACCTGCACGAGCTGCTGCGGGGTGAGGCCCTCCGACAGGCCGGTGAAGCCCGCGACGTCGGAGAACATGACGGTGATCTCGCGCTCCTCGCCGCCAAGCTCGGGCGGCGCTTCGGCGGCCAGCAGGCGGTCGACCATCGTCGGCGCCAGATAGAGCGCGAAGGACCGGCGGAGCAGCCGCTTGTCCCTGTCCGCGACGGCAAATCGGTAGCCCAGCAGCGCCGCACCCACCGCGAAGGACGCGGCAAGTGCCGTCAGGAACGGCCAGACAAGAGCGAAATGCAGCGCCAAAACGCTTGCTGCCGTCCAGACGGCCGCAAGGCCCGCGAAGGCGAGGGCGGCTCCCGCGGCCGGCAGCAGCATCGCGACGGCCGCCGTCGCCGCCAGCAGCAGGCCCGCCGCCAGCCCTTCGCCCGCGCGGCCAAGCTCGCGCAGGCCGCCGCCGCGCAGCAGGTTGTTGACGAACGTCGCGTGGACGAACACGCCGGGGATCGAATCGCGCAGCACGTCCTCGCGCACGATGTCGGTGCGCCGGGGCAGCGCGCAGCGGTCGGCGAACGCGGCGTCCTCCGGGCCCGTCATGAAGCGGCGCGCGGTGAGCTTGCGGTCCTCGACATCGAGCACGGCGCCCACGAACACGACCTTGCCCCGGAAGTGCTTCTCGAAGAAGGCCGTGTCGCCCTTCTCGGCGCAGGCGCGCAGGTCCGCCAGCGAAAAGGCCGGGATGTCCGCCCCGCCGCCCTCGAAGTCGAGCGGCATGGCGTTGGCGTGCGAGCCCGGAATGCGCCGCCCGTCGAGGAAAAGCCCGTCGGCGCGAAGTTCGGGCTTCGCCGCGCGCGCGCGCAGGGCCGCCTCGAAGCCGATCGATGCCTGCTTGCCCGCCGCGCCGGCATTCTCCACGTCGAACAGCAGCGGGGCCCGACGGATCACCTCGTCGGCATCGCGGAACAGGTTCGTCGCGCGGATGTTCGCGTCGTGCCCGACCGCGACCGACTGGCCCTGGAAGGGCACGATGGGCGAGGCACCATGCTGCACCTTGCCGAGGATCACGCGGCCCTCGCGCGCGCCCGCGCGCAGCGCGCGCAGCCAGTCGCGCTCGAAGCCGGGGATGAAGCGTTCGACCGAGGTGGGGAAGATCACGTCGAATGCGACGACCGAGGCGCCCGCATCGAGAACGGCGGCCAGCACCGGGGCCATCTCGCGCGGCCAGAAGGCCTGCGGCACGCCCGCGAAAGGCGGCGTGCGGTACGTCTCCTCGTCGAGCGCCACGACGACGCTGGGGGATTCCGCCGGTCCGTGGCGCGGCCCGAAGACCGCATGGCGCAGCGCGAAGGCGACGTCGAGGGAAACGCCGCGCAGCGTGTCGGCCAGCGGCGAGGCGACCGCAAGCGCGCCCAGGACGACGGCCGCGACCGCCGCGGCAAGATCGCGGCGCTTCATGTCGTTCAGAGCCGGATGAGGCGGCCCACCAGCGGCGCCATGCCCGGCCGCGCCTCGGGATCGACCTTGAAGACGATCTGCTTGCCGCCGGCCGAAAGCCGGTAGACGCCGCCCGCGGCAAGCGCCCGGTTCGACTTGGCAAGATCATAGAACGTGCCGCGCGTGAGCTGCTGGGCCGGCACGTCGAAGGCCATGGGCTCGCCCGGCTGGTCGACGCGCGCGATCGTCACGTGGCCGCCGCCCTTGATGTCGAGCACGGGCGAAAGCCCGTAGATCGTCATCTCCGGCGCGCCGGAAGCGGCACCCGGCTTGGGCGGCGCGCGGAACACCATCACGCCCGACTTCGCGGCCTGGTCGGAGGACAGGCGCATCTTGCCGCCGTCGCAAGGCGTCTTCTCGCGCCGGACGGTGCCGCCCGCGACGCTCGACTGCTCGGCGCCGACCGTGACCGTTCCGCCCTTGATCGTCTCGCGCCAGCACGAGCGCAGGTAGCTCAGCACAAGCTCGTCGCCCGCGCCGAGCTTCACCACGCGACCCGCCTCGACATAATCCATGAAGTCGACATCGAGCTTGCCCTTGGCGTCCTCGACGATCGCGACCGGATCGGCCGCAAGGGCAGGGAGTGCGAGAAGCGAGAAGGCGATTGCCAGGATGCGGCGCATGGGAAATCCAGACCCTTTCACTTGAACATGACTTCGGTGTTTTCGCTCTTCGCATTCGTCATGACGGCTTGCACCTGCGGCGCACCGTCGGCGCGCACGACCGAACCCGAAATGTTCATGGTTGTCGGGCTCATCGTGCCCCCCACGCAGGCAATCATCAGGTTCTCGAAGCGCCCTTTCCCGTCGACCGGCCCGGATCCGAAGCAGCGCCCGTCGACGCCCCGGACCTGGCTGCCGTAATTCGAACTGTACCGCACGGTCCCGTTCTCGACCACGATATAGGCGGTGATGTTGCCCTGCTGGAGGATTCCGGTCGGAAGCCGGGTCATGAACTGGCCGCCGATATCGCCGGCCGGC
>JAEUKX010000063.1 GCA_016794025.1 Rhodospirillales bacterium
TCCGATGGTCTCGAAGGACGTGGGCCTCGTTCCCTACAAGATCGTCAAGGCCGACAACGGCGATGCGTGGGTCGACTCGAAGGGCAAGAAGTACTCGCCCTCGCAGATCTCGGCCTTCACGCTGATGAAGATGAAGGAGACGGCCGAGGCTTATCTCGGCGAGACGGTCACGCAGGCCGTCATCACCGTCCCGGCCTACTTCAACGACAGCCAGCGCCAGGCCACGAAGGACGCCGGCAAGATCGCCGGCCTCGAAGTGCTGCGCATCATCAACGAGCCGACGGCGGCGGCGCTCGCCTACGGGCTCGAGAAGAAGAAGACCGGCACGATCGCGGTCTACGACCTCGGCGGCGGCACGTTCGACGTGTCGGTGCTCGAGATCGGCGACGGCGTGTTCGAGGTGAAGTCCACGAACGGCGACACGTTCCTTGGCGGCGAGGACTTCGACAAGGAGATCATCGACTACCTCGCGAGCGAGTTCAAAAAGGAGCAGGGCATCGACCTGCGCTCGGACAAGCTCGCCCTGCAGCGGCTCAAGGAAGCTGCCGAAAAGGCGAAGATCGAGCTGTCGTCGGCCGTGCAGACGGAAGTGAACCTGCCGTTCATCACCGCCGACGCATCGGGCCCGAAGCATCTCAACATCAAGCTCACGCGCGCCAAGCTCGAGAGCCTGGTCGACGGACTCATCCAGCGCACGATCGAGCCGTGCCGCAACGCGCTGAAGGACGCCGGCCTCAAGGCCAGCGAGATCGACGAGGTCGTTCTCGTGGGCGGCATGACGCGCATGCCCAAGGTCATCGAGACCGTGAAGCAGTTCTTCGGGCGCGAGCCGCACCGCGGCGTCAACCCCGATGAAGTGGTCGCGATCGGTGCCGCCATCCAGGCGGGCGTGCTCAAGGGCGACGTCAAGGACGTGCTGCTGCTCGACGTGACGCCGCTTTCGCTGGGCATCGAGACGCTGGGTGGCGTGTTCACGCGTCTCATCGACCGCAACACGACGATCCCCACGCGCAAGAGCCAGGTCTTCTCCACGGCCGAGGACAGCCAGAGTGCCGTCACCATCCGCGTTTTCCAGGGCGAGCGCGAGATGGCGGCCGACAACAAGATGCTCGGGCAGTTCGATCTCGTCGGCCTGCCGCCGGCCCCGCGCGGCGTGCCGCAGATCGAGGTCACGTTCGACATCGACGCCAACGGCATCGTCCAGGTCTCGGCCAAGGACAAGGGCACGGGCAAGGAGCAGCAGATCCGCATCCAGGCCTCGGGCGGACTTTCGGACGCCGAGATCCAGAAGATGGTCAAGGACGCGGAAGCCAACGCGGCCGACGACAAGAAGAAGCGCGACCTGGTCGAGGCGAAGAACCGCGCCGAGAGCATGGTCCACGACATCGAGAAGAACCTGAAGGATCACGGCGACAAGGTGCCCGCGGCCGACAAGACGGCCATCGAGCAGGCGGTTGCCAACCTGAAGGCGGCCAAGGACGGCACCGATGCCGAGGACATCAAGGCCAAGACCGAGGCGCTGATGCAGGCGTCGATGAAGCTGGGCGAGGCGATGTACAAGGCCCAGCAGGCCGAAGGTGCGGCCGCCGCAGGCCCCGGCGCCGGTCCCGAAGCGGGACCGGGCGCAGGCGATGCCGGTGCGGGTGCCGCGAAGGACGAGAAGGTTGTCGACGCCACGTTCGAGGACCTCTCGGACAAGAACAAGAAGGCCTAACGACCGGTTGACGGTTGCGGACGGCGCGCCCCGCGCGCGCCGGCCGTGCCGTCCCGGACGACGGAGACTCCGCACGTGGCGAAGCAGGATTATTACGAGCTGCTGGGGGTGGCCAAAGGGGCGTCTGCGGACGACCTCAAGAAGGCCTATCGCAAGCTCGCCATGCAGCTCCACCCGGACAAGAACCCGGGCGACAAGAAGGCCGAGGCGAAATTCAAGGAAGTCAACGAGGCCTATGACATCCTGAAGGACGAGCAGAAGCGCGCGGCCTACGACCGCTTCGGTCATGCGGCGTTCGAAGGCGGCGGCGGCGGTGCGCGGGCCGGCGGCTTCGATTTCGGCGGTGCGGGTGCCGGCGGGTTCGCGGACATCTTCGACGAGATGTTCGGCGAGTTCATGGGCGGCGGCCGGCGCGGCGCCGGGCCCCAGCGCGGTGCCGATCTTCGCTACAACCTCGAAATCTCGCTGGAAGACGCCTTCCACGGCAAGCAGGCGACCGTGCGCGTCGGCGCGCTCCACGCCTGCGAGACCTGCCACGGCTCCGGTGCCGAGGCTGGCTCCAAGCCCGCGACCTGCCCGACCTGCCGCGGTCAGGGCAAGGTGCGCGCGCAGCAGGGCTTCTTCACGATCGAGCGGGCCTGCCCGCAATGCGGCGGCGCCGGCCAGATCATCGAGAAGCCGTGCAAGACCTGCCAGGGCCAGGGCCGCACGCGCAAGGAGCGCACGCTCTCGGTCAACATCCCCGCCGGCGTCGAGGACGGCACGCGCATCCGCCTTGCCGGCGAGGGCGAGGCGGGAATGCGCGGCGCGCCGCAGGGCGACCTCTATCTCTTCCTGTCGGTGAAGGCGCACAAGCTCTTCCACCGCGAGGGTTCGGACATCTATTGCCGCGTGCCGCTGCCGATGACGACGGCGGCACTCGGCGGGTCGATCGAGGTGCCCACCGTGGATGGCGGCCGCGCGAAGGTGACGATCCCGGCCGGTGCGCAGTCGGGCCAGCAGTTCCGCCTGAAGGGCAAGGGCATGTCGGTACTGCGCAGTGCCGCGCGCGGCGACATGTTCATCGAGGCCGTCGTCGAGACGCCGGTCAACCTCACAAAGAAGCAGCAGGAGCTGCTGCGCGAGTTCGAGGGGAGCGGCGGCGGCAGCAAGAGCCACAGCCCCGAGAGCGCCAGTTTCTTCGCCAAGGTGAAGGAACTCTGGGACGACCTGCGCGGCTAGGCGCCGCTCACGCCACCACCAGATACGACATCGAGGACAGCACCCCGCGCAGGCTGTGAAGGATCGCGTCGATGGCGCGGCTTTCTCCGCCCTCGCGGTAGGCGGCATAAACGCGCCCGTCGCCTACCGGCGGATCGGTGGCGAGAACGACGAGCGCGCCGTCGGCGATTTCCTTCTCGACCATCTTGTGCGGCAGCACGCCCACCGCGACACCCGCGGCGATCAGATGCGCGGAGACGGTCACGCTGCTGCACATGTCGACGCGCGCGGGCTCGATGCCTGCGGCCGCAAACCAGTCCTGCGTCTGGCGGAACATGGCGGAGGGCGGCGGGTTCGAGACGATGGGAACATTGCGCAAGTCGGACGGGCGTACCCGGCCCGAGAGGCCCCACGAAGGTGCCGCCATGAAAGACGTCGGCTGAAGGCCGAGCGGGATGAGCCGCACGCCCGTGTGCCCGACCGGATTGACAAGAACCGCAAGGTCGAGATTGTGGCGGGCAAGCTCGGGCTCGAGGGCGGCCGTCGTCGCGACCGTGAACTCGGGCCGGAGCTGCGGATAGTCGCGGCGCAGCGCACTCACGAGCGGCGCCAGGCACACCATCGCCACGCCTTCGGCAAGCCCCACGCGGGCCGTGCCGCCGACCGGCGCGGGGTCCGGCGATTCGCGGATGCGGTCCACCTCGCGCAGGATCGTGCGCGCGCGGGCCAGCAGGCTGAGGCCGGTGGGTGTGGGCCGGATGCCCCGCCCGGCGCGCTCGAACACCTCGACACCGAGTGCCGACTCGAGATCGCGCAGGCGCAGCGAGACGGTTGGCTGGGCAAGGTTGAGCTGACGTGCCGCCGCCTGCACCGAACCGAGATCGACGGCCCACAGGAACGCTTCGAGCTGCGCCAGGGTCAAACGCATTTGATTTTTTAATATATCATCGTTGAATAATCCAATTGGATTTGCCGTGCTTAACGGCGTTAACAGTCGGGTCGGAGAGAAACGCACACCGCCGCCCCGAGTCCTGCCGGAATGAACGCCGCCCCGCCTGCCCGGATCGTCCGAATCGACGGTTACGAGGTCGCCTGCCGCCTGCCCGAGCGGATCGGGAATTCGCGCGTGTTCTTCGAATCCCGTGGCGCGCTTCTGGTCTCGGTGACGACCGATGCGGGCGTGACCGGCTGGGGCGAGACCTGGGCCTTTCCGGCTGCCGCCGGCGCGATCATCCGGCGCGACCTCGCACCCCGCCTGATCGGGCAGGATGCGGCCGCGCCGCGCCGGCTCCACGACACGATGCTCAAGTCGCTGCCCGACCGCCACGGCGTTCCGCTGATGGCCGTGAGCGCACTCGACATCGCGGTATGGGATGCGGCTGCCCGCGCGGCAAATCGTCCGCTTTCGGCGCTGCTGGGCGGCGCGCTGCGTGAGCGCGTCTTCGCCTATGTGAGCGGACCGTTCCTGAAGCCGGACGGCGATCCCTATCGCGATTACTTCGCCGACATCGACGGCTATCTCGCCGCCGGGTTCCGCGCGATCAAGCTGCGTGTGGGGACAACGCCGGCGCGCGACGCCGCGATCGTCCGGCAGGTGCGCGAGCGCATCGGCGCCGACATGCCGCTTATGGTGGACGTCAACCAGGGCTTTGCGCCGGGTCCGGCGGCCGACCTCGCGCGCCGGCTGGGCGAGTTCGACATACGCTGGCTCGAGGAACCCATTGTGCACGACGACCTTGCCGGCTACCGGCGGCTTGCCGACCGGGCACCGATGCCGCTGGCGGCGGGCGAATCGCTTTTCGGCGTCGAGGCGTTCCGCGACGTGGTGGGTGCGGGCGTGCTCGGCTACCTGCAGCCTGACCTGGCACTCTGCGGCGGCATCACCGAGATGCTGAAGATCGCCGGCCTCGCCGATGCATTCGGCATCGCGCTCGTGCCGCATGTTTGGGGTACGGCGGTCAACTTCAACGCGACGCTTCATTTCGTATCGGTGCTTCCCGCGCGCGGCGGCCATGCGATGCCCTGTCCGCTGTTCGAGTACGACCATTCCTACAACCCGCTCCGCACGCTGTGCGGCGATTGCCCGGTCGATACCGCGGGCACCGTTGCCGTGCCTGCGGGGCCCGGCATCGGAGTCGACCTGAAGCCCGAGAAGCTCGCGCCCCATCTCGTCGAACGCTGGACCGTCCAATAAACCGGCAAACCCGAAAAAACGGAGGAACCCCATGTCGAAATCCAAGCTGCTTGCCGCCCTTGTCCTTGCCGCCGGCGCGCTCGTCGCGCAGGACGCTGCCGCCCAGCAGGCGAAGGTCCTCAATCTCGGCTTCGTCGGCCGGCAGACGGCGCCCGAAGGCGTTGCCGTCACCTCGATGGCCGACAAGGTCCGCCAGCGCACAAATGGCCGGGTCGACATCAAGCTGCATCCCGGTGGCGCGCTTGGCGGTGACCGCGAGGTGATCGAGGGCGTCCAGATCGGCACGGTCGAGATGACCGTCTCCTCCACGTCGATCTTCGCGAACTTCGTGCCTGACGTTCAGGTGCTGGACATTCCCTTCCTCTTCCGCGACTTCAACCATGCGCAGGCTGTCCTCGACGGCCCGATCGGCAAGGAGCTTCTCGCCAAGTTCGACGCGCGCGGCTTCAAGGGTCTGGCGCTCGGCGGGATCGGCTTCCGCCAGCTCACGAACAGCCGCCGCCCGGTCGCGGGTGTCGACGACGTCAAGGGCCTGAAGATCCGCACGCAGGAAAACCCGATCCACATCCAGGTCTGGCGCGCGCTCGGCGCGCAGCCCACGCCGATGGCCATCCCGGAGGTCTTCACGGCCCTCCAGCAGGGCGTGATGGACGGGCAGGAGAACCCGATCGGCGCCATCATCAACAAC
The DNA here is from genome assembly GCA_016794025.1 of Rhodospirillales bacterium. Taxonomy (GTDB): domain Bacteria; phylum Pseudomonadota; class Alphaproteobacteria; order CACIAM-22H2; family CACIAM-22H2; genus Tagaea. The sequence continues at coordinate 5,797 of JAEUKX010000063.1, forward strand.
CGTTTCGGCCAGGTGCAGAAGCACCTGACGATCACGAACCACGCCTTCACGCCGGTGGCACTCGTGATCTCGCCCGCCGCCTTCGGCGCGCTTTCGGCCGCCGACCAGCGCGTGCTGCAGGAAGAGGCGACCGCGGCCATGGCGGTCTGCAAGGAGGAAGTCGCGAAGATCGAGAAGACCGGCGTCGACCAGCTTCGCGGCATGGGCCTTCAGGTCGTCGAGAAGGTCGACACGGCGAAGTTCCAGGACGCCCTGAAGCCGACCTTCGCCGATCTCGCCAAGCGGTTCGGCGAGTCGACGATCAACCGGATCAAGGACACGAAGTGAACCGCCCCGGTGCCGCCGTCCGGCTGCTTCTTGCAGTCGAGCGCGCGGTAACGAAGGCAAGCGTGTGCGCGGCGTGCTGCCTGCTGGCGGCCGCCGCGTGCATCGGCTTCTACCAGGTGCTGGCGCGCTTCCTGCTGGCCGAGCCTGTCACGTGGTCGGAGACGGCCGTGCGCGTGACGCTGATCTGGATGTCGTATCTGGGTCTCGCGGGCGCCATGCGGGCGGGCGCGCTCGTTTCCGTCGATGTCCTCTACAACATGTGCCGTGGCCGCGCGCGGCGTGTCCTTCAGGCGGCCATCGCCGCATCGACGCTGGCGCTGCTCTCGATTCTCGTCTGGTACGGGACCATCCTTGCGCAGCGCGTGCGCTTTCAGACGCTCGCGGGGCTCGAAGTGCCGGTGAGCTGGGCATATGCCGCGATCCCGGCGGGCGCCGCGATCTCGATCCTTGCGGTCCTCGCGCATTTCTTCGATCCCAAGCGCGAAGAACTCGAGAACGCCGTCTAGGAGGCGGGTGCGATGGCAGCGACGATGCTGATCACGATGTGCGTCCTGCTGGCACTCGCCATTCCCGTGGCCGTGGCGGTGGGACTTGCGGCCATCGCAGGAATGACGCTGTTCACGCCGCTTCCACTCGTCCTTGTCGCCCAGCAGGCGTTCGCGGCCCTCGACAAGTTCCCGCTGGCCGCCGTTCCGTTCTTCATCCTCGCCGGCAACCTGATGGGCGAGGGCGGGATCTCGGCCCGCCTCGTCGACTTCGCCAAATCCGTCGTGGGCGGAGTCCAAGGCGGGCTCGCCTGCACCTGCATCCTCACCTGCATGATCTTCGCCGCCGTGTCCGGGTCGAGCGTCGCCACGACATTCGCCATCGGCGCCATCCTGATCCCGGCGATGGTCCGGCACGGATACCCGGTGCCGTTCGCGGCAGCGCTCCAGGCGACCGCCGCCGAGCTGGGCGTGATCATCCCGCCGTCGATCCCGATGATCCTCTATGGCGTCGCGGCCGAGGTCTCGATCGGCGAGCTTTTCGTGGCGGGCTTCGGTCCCGGCCTCCTGATCGGCGGCGCGCTGATGGCCTTCGTCTGGATCTGGTGCCGGCTGCGCGGCTACGGCAAGCGCGACATGGAAGGCCGGCAGCCGCTGCTGACCGCCACCCGCCGCGCGGGCCTGGCACTGATGATGCCCGTCATCATCCTCGGCGGCATCTATGGCGGCGTCTTCACGCCGACCGAGGCTTCCATCGTCGCCGTATTCTATGCGCTGTTCGTGAGCTGCTTCGTCTATCGCGAGATCGGCCTTGCCAAGCTCTACGAGATCCTGCGCCGATCGGTGATCTCCTCGGCCATCATCATGTTCATCATCGCGATGGCCGGTCTTTTCAGCTTCCTGCTGACGCGCGCGGGCGTGCCTGCGCAGATCGGCGCGTGGATCGTCGCGAACTTCCACGAGGGCTGGGCGTTCCTGCTTGCGGTCAACGCGTTTCTCTTCATCATCGGCATGTTCATTGAAACGTCGGCATCCATCATCGTGCTGGCGCCGATCCTGGCGCCCGTTGCGGCCCATCTCGGAATAGACCCGGTGCATTTCGGGCTCGTCATGGTCGTCAACCTGGCGCTGGGGATGATCACGCCGCCATTCGGTGTCAACCTGTTCGCGGCCTGCTCGGTGGCGGGCATCTCGCTCGACCGGATCGTGCGCTCGCTCGTGCACTTCGTGCTGGTGATCTTCGCCTGCCTGATGGTGATCACCTACGTGCCGTCGCTTTCGCTGGCGCTGCGCGACCTCGCCTACTGAGCGCCGCGCGCGCGGCTGTTGACCGGCATCGGCAGGCCGATGCCGGAGCCCGGTGCGGCAACATCGCAGCCCTCGAAACTGTCCGGGTCGATCCGGCAGGCGCTGACGCGGTCGTTGGCAATGGCAATGGGCGGCGTGGGGTCGGCGATGTGGCGCAGCGACGACTCGATCCCGTGGTCGAACAGCAGGCCGAGGACATGGTCGACGGCATCGGTCCGTTCGCCCAGCGGCAGAAGCAGCCGTTCGAACGCGACCTCGCGCGAGCGGTGCCATGTGCCGACGCGCACGGAATAGACCGGGGACTGTTCCTCAACGCACCGGTCGTAGTTGGCCAGTGCGCGCCTGAGGAGATGGGGTGGCGCAATCTCGTCCAGGCGCCGGCCGATCTGGTTGCCGCCGTCGATGTACTCGATCGCATCGCCCTCGTAGGTCAGGCGATAGGCCCTGGCCCGCACGGTGTCGGGCTCGATCCGATAGAGCAGCATCGAGGTCCACCACGGCGCCCACTCTTCCGCGAGGAAGTCCGTGCGGGCCGGAAACCGCCGGCCTCTCCGGCGCTCCGCCCAGAGCCGCCCGAAAGCCCGCATTTTCGGGCTCCAGACGCACTCGGCTGTCAGAATCGGCAGTTGTGCGGGAATCGTCATTCGCCACGAATTGTGGCAGGCCCGGCCGCCGGGCGGCAATCTGCAATCCGGCGGTAATCGGGTCGCGGGCGGACCGCCGGGCGTGCTATCTGGCTTGGCGATGTCCGACCTCATCCGCCTTGCGCGACCCAAGCACTGGGTCAAGAACGCGTTCGTCGCGGCGCCGCTTTTCTTCACGCCGGACGCGATTACCACCGGAAGCCTCGCCGCCGTGGCGCTGGCGATGCTCGCCTTCAGCCTCGCCGCATCGGCCGTCTACATCGTGAACGACTATTTCGACCGCGAGGCCGACCGCCTGCACCCGCAGAAGCGCGACCGGCCGCTTGCCTCGGGACGGGTCTCGGGCCCGGCCGCACTTGCGCTCGCGACCGTGCTCGTGCTCGCCGCACTTGCCCTCTGCGCGTTCCTGCCGGCCGCCTTCGGCCGCATCCTTGCGCTCTACCTCGCGATCAACGCCGCCTACTCGGCGAAGCTCAAGCATGTGAGCCTGCTGGACGTGCTGATCGTGGCGGGCGGCTTCGTCCTGCGGGTCGAGGCGGGCGCCGCTGCCGCCGGCGTGACGGCGAGCGTGTGGATCGTGGTGTGCACCGGCCTGCTTGCCCTGTTCCTTGCGCTGGCGAAGCGGCGCGACGATCTCACGGCGGCGATGGGGGCCGCCCATCGCGGCGCGCTCGACGGCTACAACCTGCGCTTCGTGGATACGGCGCTTGCCGTCGTGCTGGGCGCGCTTCTCGTCAGCTACGTGATCTACACGACCGACGCCAACGCGATCCGCCGCTACGGCACCGAGCGCCTGTACCTGACCGTTCCGTTCGTCGTGGCGGGCGTGCTGCGCTATCTGCAGATCGCACTTGTCGAGGAGCGGTCGGGCTCGCCCACCGATCTTGCCGTCGGCGACCGGTTCCTGCTTGCCTGCGTGCTGGGCTGGGTCGCGGTCTTCGGGTATCTGATCTACGCATGAGCGTTCGCTGGAAGAAGATGGCGCTGACCGGCTGGGGGCGCGGACCCGCGGCGGATGTCGCGGCGGCGCGGCCGGAACGCGCGGCCGATGCGACCGCCGCCGTGAAAAAGGCACGCGAGGAAGGGGCCGCGGCCCTCGCGCGCGGCGCCGGACGCAGCTACGGCGATGCCGCCCAGCTTGCGGGCGGGCGCGCGATCCTGACGGACCGGCTCGACCGCATCCTTGCCTTCGATCCCGCGACGGCCAGCGTCGAATGCGAGGCCGGCGTGACGTTCCGTGCACTTCTCGACGCCTTCCTGCCGCGTGGGTTCGTGCCGCCGGTATCGCCGGGTACGGCGTTCGTGACGGTCGGCGGTGCGGTCGCCGCGGACGTCCACGGCAAGAACCACGACCGGCACGGCTCGTTCGGCGACCATGTCGAGTGGCTGGACGTCCTGCTCGCGGACGGCCGCATCGTGCGAACCGGCCCCGATACGGAGCCCGACCTGTTCCGCGCCACGCTTGGCGGCATGGGGCTGACCGGGATCGTGCTGCGCGTGCGCTTGCGTCTTCTTCCGGGCTCGCCGGTGCTGCAGGTCCGCGAGACGCGCATCCGGGATCTCGACGCGTTCTTCGCGGCGTTCGAGGCCGCGCGCGCGCGCGCGACCTATTCCGTGGGCTGGATCGACGCGCTGGCGAGCGGCCGTTCGCTCGGTCGCGGAATCTTCGAGACCGCGGAATTCGTGCCCGGCCCCGCGGCCCCGGCACGAAAGCCGCTGCGCATCCCCTTCGACCTGCCGGGCTTCGCACTGTCCGCACCCGGCGTGCGCGCCTTCAACGCGGTCTACTGGCGGCGTGTGCCCAAGGCGGGGCGCGAGGGGCTTCGCGGGCTCGACACGTTCTTCTATCCGCTCGACCGGCTCGCCGACTGGCACCGGCTTTACGGCCGGCGCGGCTTCTACCAGTTCCAGTCGGTCGTGCCCGACGGTGCCGCGCTGCGGGCCGTGCGCGAGATGCTCGAGACGGTCGCCTCGGCGGGCAACGCGTCCTTCCTTGCGGTGCTGAAGACGCTGGGCGGGGAGGGGCGCGGCCTGCTTTCGTTTCCCATGCGCGGCGTGACTCTGGCGCTCGACATTCCGCGCGCGGCCGGCGCCGTGGAACTGATGGCGAGGCTCGAGCGCATCTCGCGCGAGGCGGGCGGCCGCATCTATCTCGCCAAGGATGCCGCAATGTCGGCCGCGACCTTCGCCGCGACCTATCCGGGCCTGCCCGCCTTCGAGGCGGCACTGGCACGCTTCGATCCGCAAGGCCGCTTTGCCAGCGACCAGTCGCGGCGCCTGCAGATCGGCCGGAGGGCGGCATGAGTTCGACATGGCTCGTCCTCGGCGCTTCCTCGGCCATCGCGCGCGCCTTCGCGCGTGCCGCGGCCGCGCAAGGCGCGGACATCCTGCTGGCGGCCCGCGACCTCGTCGATGCCGAGGCGACGGCCGCCGACATTGCGATCCGCACGGCCCGCCGGGCGGAGGCGGTGAAGTTCGACGCGCTCGACGAGGCCGCGCAGGACGAGCTGGTGGCATGGGCGCGCGAATTCGCGGGATCCGGCACGCTCAACGTCTTCCTTGCCTTCGGCACGATGCCCGACCAGGCCGCGATCGACGCCGATCCGTCACTTGTCGCGCCGACGGTCATGGCGAACTTCACGGCGGCCGCATCCCTGCTGCATCGCCTGGCACCCGTTCTCGAGGCGCAGGGAACCGGCGCCGTGGTGGCGCTGGGCTCGGTTGCCGGCGATCGCGGCCGGCTGAAGAACTACGTCTACGGCTCAGCCAAGGCGGGCCTGCATGCGTATCTGCAGGGGTTGCGCGCGCGGCTCGTGCGCAAGGGCGTGCATGTGGTCACGCTCAAGCCCGGCTTCGTCGATACGGCCATGACCTGGGGATTGCCGGGCCTGTTTCTCGTGGCGCCGCCCGAGGCGGTCGCACGCGCGGCACTCGACGCGGCGGCGAAGAAGCGCGATGTCGTCTATGCGCCGGCCTTCTGGTGGGGCATCATGACGATCATCCGGCACATTCCGGAACGCATCTTCAAGAAACTGAACATCTGACGGGGCGGAATTCGATGTCTATCCGGATTGGCGTGGTGGGGGCTGCGGGGCGCATGGGCCAGATGCTCGTGCGCGAAATCGCGGCGACGTCGGGCGCCGCCTTCGGCGGCGGAACCGAGAGTCCCGCAAGCCCGAATATCGGCCGCGATGCCGGCGAGGTTGCAGGACTGGGCGCGCTGCAGGCGAAGATCGGTGCCGATCCCGCGGCGCTCTTCGCCGCGTGCGATGCGGTCATCGATTTCACCGCCCCTGCCGCCACGATCGCGCATGCCGCCCTTGCGGCCGACAAGCGCAAGGTGATCGTCATCGGCACGACCGGCATCACGGCCGAGCACCAGAAGGCGATCGATGCGGCCGCGAAGTCGACGGCAGTCGTGCAGTCGACCAACTATTCGCTGGGCGTCAATCTCGCCTTCGCGCTGGTCGAGGAGGCGGCGCGTCGCCTCGGCCCGGATTACGACGTCGAGATCTTCGAGGCGCACCACAAGCACAAGGTCGACGCGCCCTCCGGCACGGCGCTGTCGCTGGGGCGCGCCGCGGCGAAGGGGCTCGGCCTCGATTTCGCGAAGGACACGATCCGGGGCCGCGACGGGCACACGGGCGCACGCCCGCACGGGCCCATCGGCTTTTCGGTCGCGCGCGGCGGATCGGAGATCGGCGAGCACACCGTCATGTTCATGGGCGACGGCGAGCGCTTCGAGATCGTGCACAGGGCGCAGGGCCGGCAGGTCTATGCCAAGGGCGCGGTCCGCGCGGCGATGTGGGCGCAAGGCCGCCCGCCTGGTCTCTATTCGATGCGCGACGTGCTGGGGATCTGACGCCATCGCGCCAGCGCCGCCTCGATCGCGGCGGCAAGTTCGACGCGCTGGGCCGGGCCAAGGAAGCGTCCCACCGATGTCGTGCGGCCGTGGCTGGCGAGCTTCACGACCGGCGCTCCGGCGCCGTGGTGCTCTATGCGCACCTTGAGCCAGTAGGGTTCGAGCGTGCGCGTATCGACGCGGCCCGCGCGGTCGGTCCGCACGATCTCGAACCGGTCGGCATGCAGCGTCAGGCGTTCGCTCGCCGTCGCGCGCGCATAGCTGATGCGGAACGCGATCCAGACGAGCAGCACGTCGGCACCCAGGAACCCGACCACCGGCCAGGCCCCCAGCGACACGAACAGGCAGCCGGCAAGGAAGCTTGCCCCGCACAGCACCCCCATCACGACCGCAAATCCGCGCGGCCCGAGCGAGCGGTGCGGATTGAGCGTGAGGTCGAGGATCGGGGCGGGGGCGTTTTCCACTGCCGGCGATGATAGCGCGGCGGGGCCGGCCGTCCAGCTTGACCGCGGGCCCGCGCCGTCCTATCCCGCAGGACGATGAAGAAAGAGCATGTCCACGCGTTCTTCGCCCGTCTGGCGGCGGCCAATCCCGAGCCGAAGTCGGAGCTGGAATGGGGCAATCCCTACCAGCTTCTCGTGGCGGTCGTGCTGTCCGCGCAGGCGACCGACGTGGGCGTGAACAGGGCGACCCGCGCGCTGTTCGCGGCCGTGCGCACGCCGGCGGAGATGCTGGCCCTCGGCCTCGAGAAGCTGCGTGGCCACGTCCGCACGATCGGCCTCTTCAACACCAAGGCGAAGAACGTCATCGCGCTCTCGGAAATCCTCGTGCGCGATCATGGCGGCGACATCCCGCGCGTGCGCGAGCAGCTGGAAGAGCTGCCCGGCGTCGGCCGCAAGACGGCCAATGTCGTGCTCAATGTCGCGTTCGGCGAGCCCACCATCGCGGTCGACACGCACATCTTCCGCGTGGGCAACCGCACGGGCCTTGCCAGGGGCAAGACCCCGCGCGAGGTCGAGGACGGGCTTCTCAAGGCGACGCCCGCCGAATTCCGCCGCCATGCGCACCACTGGCTGATCCTGCACGGCCGCTACGTGTGCAAGGCGCGCAAGCCCGAGTGCTGGCGCTGCACGGTCGCCGAATTCTGCGCCTTCCGGCCGAAGACCAAGGCGCCGGAAGCCTAGGCCGCGCGCCCGATCCGGCCGGGGCGGCGCCCGGCGGCATCATCTTTGAGCCCCCGCGGTCACGACAGAATGTCGCAGTCCGTCCGCAATTCGCCGATTTGCGGATCGATGGGCCGGGCGTTCATCCCCCGTTCAGCAAGCGGTCCTTACGACACGAGGCTGCAAGACCGGCTGGATCGAAACGGGGGAGGTCGGAATGTGGGATATTTTCGGCAACTCAGTCGCGCTCCGCGCGCCCGCCGGCCGGCCGATCGGGGATCGGCAATCGACATCCGGGCCTGGAACCCATCGGTCGTGACGCGGCAGACGGGGATCGGCGCCGGATCGATCCATCGCCGGCTGTTCGGCCGGCTTGCGCTTGCGGGCGTGGGCATGGCCCTGCTTCTCGGCGCGATCGCGATCGCGATCGAACTGGAGCGCGTCGACAGGATCGTTGTCGATCTGACGGTCGCCGAGGCGAACCGCTTCCTTCGCTCCGAACGCGAAGCCCGGACGCCGGACAGGGGCGGCGAAGCGCTTGAAGCCCGTCTGGCCCGCTTCATCGAGAGTCGGCCAAGCGCCGTAGACGGGCATTTCGTCGAAACGGAAATCTACGGCCCCGCAGGCGAAAAACTGGCGGAGGCGGCGGTCGCATCGAGCGCATGGCAACGCGCCTCGGCCACCCTGACGCACACCCTGCCGGATGGCGGATACTGGTACCGGAAGCATTTGGTGGGAACGCAGCTCTTCGTCCAGGCCGTCGTTCCCTACGAGGACCGCGGCCAGCGCGGCCATTTCGAAGGCGTCTTCGAAGTGGCGCCGGCCCGGATGGCGGAAATGCTCCGCGCATCGCTGATCGCGGTCGCCGGCGTCGTTCTGGCGGCGCTGGCGACGACGGGCGCCCTCTATCCCGTGATCGTGCGGATGAACCGCGCGCTGGCGGTCCATGCCGAGGGGCTCGAGCGCGCGCTGCACGAGGCGCGGAGCGCCAATTCGGCGACGCGCGCGAAATCCCGCTTCCTCGCGACGATGAGCCACGAGCTCCGCACGCCGCTGCATGGTGTCATCGGCGCGCTCGAACTGCTCGACAGGATGCGCGACCTGCCGCCCGCCGCGGCCCGTCTCGTCGCGATCGCACAGGGGACTTCGGCCCAGCTGCTATCGGTCATCGGCGACGTTCTGGACTTCTCCAAGATCGAAGCCGACCGCGTCGAGATCGACTGCGTGCCGTTCGACGTGCGAGCGACGCTCGCTGCCCATGCCGAGACGTTCCGTGCGGCCGCCGTCGCCAAGGGCATTGGCTTCGAGATCGAGATCTCGGACGGAATGCCGGAAGCCGTTGCGGGAGATCCGCCGCGCCTGAGCCAGATACTCGGGAACCTGATTTCGAACGCGATAAAATTCACGCAGGCAGGTTGCGTGAAGGTCGCGATCGGCACCGAATTGTCGGCAGGCGGCACGCAACATCTCGTCCTCGCGGTCACGGACACGGGCAAGGGGATCGATCCGGGCGACATCGGGCGGATTTTCGAACCCTATTCGCAGGCCGACGCCGGCGACGCGCCCCGGTCCGGCGGGACGGGACTGGGCCTTCCCATCAGTCGCCAGCTTGCCGAACGCATGGGCGGGACCCTCGATGTCCAGTCGAAACCCGGTGCCGGATCGACCTTTGTCGCGCGGATACCGGTTGCCGCCGCGCCGGCGGTCTCGGGCAGTTCGAATGCCGCCGGCCCGGCCGGAGCGCGGGGCCTGCGCATCCTCGTTGCGGACGACAACCCGGTGAATCGCGAGATCGTTGCCGGCCAGCTCGCGCAGCTCGGCGCAAAGGCGATCCTCGCGAATGACGGGCGCGAGGCTGTCGCCCTCTTCGCCTGCGGCGCCTACGATCTCGTGCTGCTCGACGGGCAGATGCCCGAGATGGACGGCGCCGAGGCGGCGGCGGCCATGCGCGGGCTGGAGTCCGGCGGCACGCGGCGGACCCCGATCATCGCGCTGACGGCAAGTGCCGATCCCGTCGAGGTCGCCCGGTATCGCGCGGCGGGAATGGATGATGTCGTCATGAAGCCGGCGACGATCGCGCGGCTTTCGGCCGCCATCCGGGCCGCGCAGGACAATGCCGGGCCGGTTGCGGTGGATTTCGGGTTCCTCGCCGCGTCGCTTGGCGATCTCGATGCGCCCTGGGTCGCCGACACGATGCGCACCTTCGCCGATCAGGTCCGCCCGCAGCTCGATGCGATCCGCATCGCGGCCCGCGACGGCAAGCCGGCATCGGCCGCCGAAGCCGCGCACAGCGCGTTGGGTGCGGCGCGCTCCGCCGGCGCGCGCGAGCTGGGCCATTGCCTTGAAGCCGCCGAGCGGGCGATCCGGGCCGATGACGCCGTTGCGCTTGGCGCGGCGTCGGCGGCGTGCGAGCGGGCCCTCGAGCGCGCGCACAAGGAGATCGAATCGCGCTGGAAGGCTGAACGATGAAGGAAGAAAAGTACCGCGAATTCCGGGTTCTGGTGGTCGAGGACCATCCCTTCACGCGCCAGATCGTCAAGGGCGTGCTGCGCAATCTCGGTTTCGGCCACATCGCCGAAGCGGGCGACGGCGAGATGGCGCTGGCGAACCTGCAGATGTCGCCGCCCGATCTCATCGTCTGCGACATCCACATGGAGCCGATGGGCGGCCTTGCACTGCTTTCGGCGATCCGGGCATCGTCCTCGGCCCGCCTGCGCAGGATACCGTTCGTGTTTCTGACCTCGCTGAACGACGAGGCGACGATCCGGGGCGCGATCCGCGAAGGCGTGGACGGCTATGTGCTCAAGCCCGTCACCCCGTCGGTTCTCGAATCGCGGATCGATGCGGCCCTTCGCGCGGCGGTGGAAAAATCCTGAACTAGCCGCGCCGCTCGGCTTCCAGGCGCGACAGGCACGATTCGGCGGGCAGGGGCTTGCCCACGAAGCTGCGCGCGTCGACATGGGTCACGTGCTGGGTGCCGTCGCGTTCGCGATAGATGAAGAGTTCGAGGAAGCAGGCCG
>JAEUKX010000012.1 GCA_016794025.1 Rhodospirillales bacterium
GGGCGGACGCATGTCGACGTAGGCGAAGTCGTGACCTGTGCCATCGATCTGGCGATGATGCATGACTCCGGGGGCCCCCGGCGACTGCAGCCGATGTTGAATCGGCTTGGCGCAAAAATCTGGGACACCAGCAAGGTCGTCTGACCTGACCGGGTTTTCTTGGACCAGGCTGATTGAGATAATCAGCGTGGAAAGGAAACCGGAAGATGCCCAGGAAGCGACATAGCGCCGAGCAGATCGTCACGAAGCTGCGGCAGATCGACGTGCTGGTGGCGCAAGGCCGGACCATCGGCCAGGCGTGCAAAGAATCCGAGATTACCGAACAGAGCTACTACCGCTGGCGCAACGAGTACGGCGGCCTTGAGATCGAACAGGCCAAGCGGTTCAAGGAGCTCGAGCGGGAGAACGCCCGTCTGAAACGGCTGGTCGCCGACCTGTCGCTGGAGAAACAGATTCTGAAGGACGTCGCCGAGGGAAACTTGTAGCGCCCGATCGGCGCCGACAGGCGGTCGAGGCGATCCGACGAAAGTACCGCGTGTCGGAACGCCATGCTTGCCGGATCATCAGCCAACCGCGGGGAACCCAGCGCTATATCCCCACGGTCCGTGCTGACGAAGATGCACTGACCAAGGCCGTTGTCACCCTGGCGTCCGAGTACGGGCGCTATGGCTACCGTCGGGTCACTGCGCTGCTGCGCTCCGGTGGCTGGCAGGTGGGCACCGACCGAGTCCAACGCATCTGGCGCCGAGAGGGCTTTAAAGTACCCAAGAAGCAGCGTCCGAGAGGCCGACTGTGGCTGAATGACGGCTCGTGTGTTCGGCTGCGGCCGGAATACCCCAAGCACGTCTGGAGCTACGACTTCGTCTCGGCCCAGACGCATGACGGGAGGTCGGTAAGGCTTCTAACCCTGATCGACGAGTACACGCGGGAATGCCTTGCGATCCGGGTGGCACGTCGGATCAACAGCTTCGGCGTCATCGAGACGTTCGCCGATGCGATGCTGAGACACGGCATTCCTGCCCACATCCGTTCAGACAACGGGCCGGAGATGACGGCCAAGGTCGTCCGAGACTGGCTCGCGCAGATCGGCTCGAAGACGCTGTTCATCGAGCCAGGCAGCCCTTGGGAGAACGGCTACTGCGAAAGCTTCAATGGCAAGCTCCGCGACGAACTGCTCAACGGAGAGATCTTCTACAGCCTGCGGGAGGCGCGGATCGTCATCGAGAAATGGCGAAAACACTACAACGAGAAACGGCCGCACTCATCGCTTGGATATCGGCCGCCAGCGCCGGTGACGGTCGGTCAGATCCAGCCACTCGAACCGGTCGCAGCAATGCAGTAATCTCTCATTCGGCTTGGTTCAAAAACTCGGTCAGGTCAGAGGCGCACTACGGCAAGGCCTATGGCGCGGTCGAACAGAAACAGATGGCGCGCGACGATCGCTAGCGCGACGCCACGGACGATCTCAATGGTCTCTGGAACCGGACGGGGGTGCGTGCATGGAGACGGGGGGCAGGTCGCCGCTGCTTGAGAGCGGCTGGCGCTATGTCGAGAAGCGCGAGCTCGACGAGTTCCGGGCGGACGACTGGGCGATCCTTGCCGCGCAGAAGCCGGCCTACATGGCGGAGCAGCTCGCCGATCAGGCGGTGCGCTTCCTTTCCGCCTCGGCCGGCGATCCGACTTTCGGATACAGGATAAATAATTACCGGCACTGCCTGCAGTCCGCCACGCGCGCGCTGGCCGACGGACGGCCGGAGGATTACGTCGTTACGGCGCTGCTGCACGATATCGGCTTTGTCGCCTGCAACGCCACGCACGGCGCCTTCGCCGCCCAGCTCATGGCGCCCCATGTGGGCGACGATCTGGTGTGGATGCTGGCGCACCACCAGTATTTCCAGGCGATCCACTATCACGGCCATCCCGAGGCCGACCGGCACGCGCGCGACAAGTGGCGCGGGCATCCGCATTTCGCGATGACGGCCGAATTCGTGGCGAAATACGACCAGTGCGCGATCGACCCGGACTACCGCGAGGCACCGCTCGAGACCTTCATGCCGATGGTCCGGCGCGTCTTCGCGCGGCCGCCGCGCAAGCTGCCCTTGCCGGACTAGGCGCGGCAACCCCTTGGCAGAAAAGGCTTCGGCGGTCGCACGGGCCGGGCCCTGCAAAGTGCGTCCATGTGCACTATATATGTCGTGCCATGGCGCTGCCCGCCGCTGCCCTCCGACTGCCGTTCGACCCCGCCGAGATCAAGAGCGCGCGGCTCCTGCGCGCGCTCGACTATTGGCAGCGGCTTCGCGGCGCGGGCGCGCTGCCCGACCGCGCGCAGTTCGACCCGGTCGCCATCGCCGACATCATGCCGCATGTCGTCATGTGGGACGTGCTCCCGGCCGGGGGCTACCGCTGCCGCCTTGCCGGAACGCAGATGGTCGAGATCCACGGCCGCGAGATGACCGGGCTCGACATGGCGATGTTCCACGGCCGCCACAACGCGACGATCCAGCCGGAATACGACGGCGTCGTGCGGACGGGACAGCCGCACTATGTCGAACGCAGCCTTTTCTGGATGCATCGCGACTACCGCCGCTACGCGCGCATCCTGCTGCCTTTCACGGACGGCGGCACGGACGTGCGGATCATCCTCAACGTCTCGCATTTCGACATCACCTGACCGGTCCCGCAGACGGCGCGGCTTGACCGCCTGCGGGCGCATCGCGACACTGCGCGCCGGGAGCAGGACATGACCGACGGCACTTCGCGCATCCTCCATCGCGGCCGTACCGCGCCGCCCTTGGCCGTGCGCGGCGAGGGGAACTACCTCGTCGACGCCACGGGGCGGCGCTATTTCGACGGGTCGGGCGGGGCGGCCGTAAGCTGCCTTGGCCACGGGCACCCGCGCGTGCGCGCGGCCCTGCACCGGCAGGTCGACCTGCTCGATTACGCGCACACATCGTTCTTCACAAACGAGCCGATGGAAAAGCTGGGCGCGCTGCTCGTCGAGGCAGCGCCCTCGCCGATGGCGAAGGCCTATTTCGTCTCCGGCGGTTCCGAGGCGATGGAGGCCGCCCTCAAGCTCGCGCGCCAGTATTTCGTCGAGACCGGGCAGAAGCAGCGCCGCCATTTCGTCGCGAGGCGCCAGAGCTACCACGGCAACACGCTGGGGGCGCTGGGCGTGGGTGGCAACGCGCTGCGCCGCGAGATGTTCGCGCCCCTGCTGGCCGAGACCCACCTCGTCGCGCCCTGCTACCCCTATCGCGACCGGAAGGACGGGGAGAGCGAGGAGGCCTACGGCGAAAGGCTGGCGGCCGAGCTCGAGGCGAAGTTCGCCGAGCTGGGGCCCGAAACCGTGATCGCGTTCGTCGCGGAAACCGTGGGCGGCGCCACGCAGGGCTGCACGGTGCCCGTGCCCGGCTATCTCGCGCGCGTCGATGCGCTGTGCAAGCGCCACGGCATCCTCCTCATCCTCGACGAGGTGATGTGCGGCATGGGCCGGTGCGGCACGCTGTTCGCCTACGAGACCGAGAATGCGCGCCCCGACATCGTCGCGATCGCCAAGGGGCTGGGCGGCGGCGCGCAGCCTATCGGCGCCATCCTGATCGCGCCGGACGTCGCGCGGGCGATCGCGGACGGGTCGGGCAGCTTCATGCACGGCCACACGTATCTGGGCCACCCCATCGCCTGTGCCGCGGCGCTGGCGGTGCAGGAGACGATCCGCGAGGAAAACCTGCTCGACGCCGTGCGCGCGCGCGGCGCCGAACTCGAACAGGCCTTGACCGAACGGCTGGGCAACCACGCGCATGTCGGCGACATCCGCGGGCGCGGCCTTTTCCGGGCGGTCGAACTTGTCGCCGCGCGCACGGACAAGGCGCCCTTCGATCCCGGCCGCCAGCTTCACGCGAAGGTGAAGCGGCAGGCCTTCGCGCGCGGGCTGCTCTGTTATTCGATGGGCGGCACGATCGACGGGCGGCAGGGCGACCACATCATCCTGGCCCCGCCCTACGTGTCGACGCCCGGGGAAATCGCGTTTGCCGCGCGCACGCTGGGCGACGCGATCGACGCCGCGCTGGCCGAAACCTAGAACCGCGCGGGCGAATAGGGGGCGGCGTCGATGGGCGGCGTGCGCCCCGCGACGAGGGCGGCGACGATTTCGGCCGTGGCGGCGGCCTGCGTCAGTCCGTGGTGGCCGTGCCCGAACGCATAGAACACGCGGCCGTCGTCGCGCGAGCGGCCGATGACGGGCCGGCTGTCGGGGAAGGAGGGGCGGAAGCCCATCCAGCGCGTGCCCTCGCCGGGCTTCGCGTCGGGCAGCGTGCGCTTGAGCCGCGCGAGGATCGCGTCGACGCGCTTCCAGTTCGGCGGCGCGTCGAGGCCCGCGAACTCCACGCTGCCGCCGATGCGGTCGCCCGTGTCGAGCGGGCTTGTCGCGATGCCGAGCCCCACATGCATCACCGGCCGCGTCAGGCCGAGCGCGCCGGGCGCAAGCGTGATGTTGTAGCCGCGCTCGGTGTCGAGCGGCACGTCGTCGCCGAACTGGCGCGCCAGCTCGCGCGACCATGCGCCCGCGGAAATCACCACGCGCTCGGCCGTCAGCGTCTCGCCCGAAGCCAGCGTGATCGAAAGCCCGTCGCCGGATGGTGCCACGCGCGCAGCCTTGCCGTCGACCAGCCGCGCCTGCCGGAGGGCGGCAAGCTCGCGCAATTTTCCCAGCACGATGGCCGGATCGGCCACATGCGCGCCCGTCGGGAACAGGACGCCGCCCGCGATCGCCGCGCCGAAGGCGGGCTCGATGCGGCGCACGCCCGCATTGTCGAGCCGTTCGAGCGGGATGCCGAGCGCGTCCATGCGTTTGTGGAGCGCCGCACTGGCGGCGAACGCGGCCGGATCGGTCCACACGTCGAGGATGCCGCGCCGGCGCACGAGCCCGCCGAGATCCAGTGCCGCGAAGCGGCGCTCCCACGCCGGCATCGACAGGCGCTGGATCGCCTGGATCGCCTTCGAATTGGCCTCGATGCGCGAGGGCCGCGAGGCGGAAACGAAGCGCGCGAGCCACGGCAGCAGCCTGGGAAGGTGGGCCGGCGCGATCGACAGCGGCCCCAGCGGATCAAGCGCCCAGGCCGGCAGATGGCGCCACACCTTGGGCGAGGCGAGCGGCTGGATGTCGAGATGCGCGATCCAGCCCGCGTTGCCGCGCGCCGCCGCACTTGCCGAGCCGTCCTTGTCGACGAGGTCGACCGTGTGTCCCTCGTCCAGCAGCGCATGCGCCACTGCCGCACCGACGATACCGCCCCCGATCACCGCAACGCGCATATTCTGCCCTCAACCTGTCCGCATGCCGTCCTTGAAGGGATCCTCGGCGTCGCGCAGCAGCGTCGCCTCGCCCACGACATAGGCCCGCCCCGTGATGCTGGGCACGACGCGGCCTTCCGCGTCGAGACGATAGCGCGCCGTGAAGCGGCTGCCGACGATGCTTTCCTGCACCCAGTCCGCGCCCGGCGCCAGCTTGCCCGCCGCGGCAAGGCAGGCGACCTTGGCGCTTGTTCCCGTCCCGCAGGGCGAGCGGTCATAGGCGCCGCCGGGGCACAGCACGAAATTGCGGCTGTCGCCGCCCGGCGCGCCGGCGGGCCCGAAGAACTCGATATGGTCGACCGGCGCGCCGTCGGCGCCCGTGATGCCGGCATCGGCCAGCGCCTTGCCCACGGCTTCGGCCGCGCGCGTCAGCACGCCGACATTGCCGAGGAGAAGTTCATGCGGCGTCGACTTCGCAAGGAAGAACCAGTTGCCGCCCCACGCCACGTCGCCCGAAACGCGGCCAAGACCGGGCACGTCCACGGCCACGTCGGCAAGGTGCCGGTAGCTCGCGACGTTCTCGATCGTCACCTCGTTGCGGCCCTTGAGCTCCACGCCCACGACGCCGACGGGCGTCTCGAAACGATGCGCGCCCGGCCCGATGCGGCCCATGTGCGCGAGCGTCACGGCAAGGCCGATCGTGCCGTGGCCGCACATGCCCAGATAGCCGACATTGTTGAAGAAGATGACGCCCGCGGCGCACGTGCGGTCGACGGGTTCGCACAGCAGCGCCCCCACGAGCGCGTCGTAGCCGCGCGGCTCGTTGACCGCGAAGCTGCGCCAGGTGTCGAATTCGTCGCGGAAGCGGGCGCGCCGCGCGGCGAGCGGGCCGTCGCCCAGCGGCGGCCCGCCCTCGACGATGACGCGGGTGGGCTCGCCTTCGGTATGCGAATCGATGACGCGCATGGCCTAGCCCGCCGCCGACCAGTTCTTGTACCAGTCCTTGAAGAGCTTCAACTGCGTGCGCGCGAAATGCTGCTGGCTCGGCGAAAGCGCGTCGTTCGGGTCGAGGTTCAGCGCGTATTCCGGATTGCCCTCGAGCACCATCAGGTACTTGTAGAACAGCACCAGGTCCGGCCCCTCGTCGAACGTGGAGAGCACCATCAGCGCCTGCTCGAGCTCGCGCGCGCGCCGGCGCGCGAGCGCATCGCCCGCGGCCGCCTTCGTGCAGAGGGCGACGAGTTCCAGCACGGGCCCCGGCAGCACGTTGCCGATGCCCGTGATGGCGCCCACGGCCCCGCAATTGACGTAGCCGTGGAAGACCTGCGTATCGACGCCGACCAGCAGCATCAGCGACGGATCGGCCCCGGTGATGTGCTCGGCCGCGTAGCTCAGCGACTTGGCGCCGCCGAATTCCTTGAAGCCCACGAGGTTGGCGTGCTTGCGGCGCAGCTCGAAGAACAGGTCGGCGCGCGTCTCGTAGCCGTAATAGGGGCTGTTGTAGATGACCGCCGGCACGCCTTCGCCTGCCTCGAGGATCGCCTCGAAATGCGCGCGCTGCGCCGCGACCGAGGGTCCGCGCGAAAGCACGCGCGGGATCACCATCAGGCCCTTTGCGCCGATCTTGCGCGCGTGCGCGGCAAGGGCCGCGGCGCGGCGCGGGTTCTGCGCGCCCGTGCCCACGACGAGCGGCACGCCGGCCCTGGCAAGTGCGGCCGCCCCTTCCATGCGCTGCTCGTCGTCGAGCAGCGGCCAGTCGCCCATCGAACCGCAATAGACGACGCCGGACATGCCGGCGGCGACAAGCTCCTTGCCCTTGCGCACGAGGGCCGCGAAATCGGGCCGCCGGTCGGGCGTGCAGGGGGTCATCAGGGCGGGGATGGTTCCCCGGAAGACGCTGTCGGACATGGCAACCTCGTGGCGGGATCGGGCCGGTATCGCCGCGCACTATGCCACGCCCGGCGCCCGCGATCTTGTCGGGATCGCGAGGCGGAACTCGAAAATCGGCACAATTCGGGCCGGTCAGTCCGCGGGGTGCGCGCGGGCAAGCCTGCGGTACTGGCGCGGCGTCAGGCCCACCGACCGGTGGAACTGCCGGGCGAACGCGGCCTGGTCGGCATAGCCGCAGTCGAGCGCCACCTCGCCGATGGCGGCATCCGATCCGCGCAGGCGCGTGCAGGCAAGATCCATGCGCGTGCGCACGATGTACTGGCGCGTGGAAATGCCGAACAGCGCGCGGATGCGCTGGTCGAGCTGGTAGGCCGAGAGCCCGGCGCGGCGCGCCAGGTCGCCCGCGCGAAGTGCCGTGTCGACGTGCCGCCGCACATGGTCGAGCGCCCGCGCGACATCCGCCATCTCGCGCGCCGGGCCCGCGGGCGACTGCAGGTCGCGCGAGATGCCCGACAGGCCGACGATGCGCCCGTCGGTCCCGTGGATCGGCTCCTTCCAGGTCAGGCACCAGCCTTGCGTGCCGCCGGGATAGAGGTGCAGTTCGAGCCGCGCGTGGATCGGTCGCCCGTCGGCCAGCACGGCGCGGTCCTGCTCGGCGATGCGCTCGCCCAGCAGGCCGGGAAAGACCTCGCGCGCGGTGCGCCCGATCAGTTCTTCCTTCGTGGAAAACCCCGTGCGCTCGGCAAGCGTCCGGTTGACCGCGACGTAGCGGCCGTCGGCGTCCTTCACGAAATAGACCGTGTCGGGAACCGAATCGAAGAGATCCTCGCCCGGAAAGGGCCGCCCGAGCCGCTTCAGGAAGCGCGCGCGGGCGGCCCCGTCCATCGCCATCGCCGGTGCCTAGAGGGCCGCCAGCGCCTGATCGAGGTCGGCGAGGATGTCGTCGATGTGCTCGATGCCGATCGACAGGCGCACATAGCCGTCGCTGACGCCGGTCTTGAGCTGCTCTTCGGCGGTCAGCTGCGAATGCGTGGTCGTCGCCGGATGGATGGCAAGCGAGCGCACGTCGCCGATATTGGCCACGTGGTAGAACATCTTCAGGCTGTCGATGAACTTGCGGCCCGCCTCGCGTCCGCCCTTCAGCTCGAACCCGACGAGCGCGCCGTACCCGCCCTTCAGGTGCGCGTCGGCGCGGCGCTTCAGCTCGCCCGTCTGCAGGCCGGGGAAGATCGTCCGCGCGATCTTCGGGTGCTTGGAAAGATATTCCGCCACCCGGATCGCGTTCGCCGCCTGCTGGCGCACGCGCAGCGCCAGCGTCTCCAGCCCCTGGATGAACATGAACGCGTTGAAGGGCGACATGGCGGCACCGATGTCGCGCAGCAGCGTGACGCGCGCCTTGATGATGTACGCGATGGGCCCCAGCGGCTTGACCGCCTGCGTCCACACGGCACCGTGATAGCTGGGATCGGGCGTGTTCAGCATGGGGAAGCGCTGCGCGTGCTTCTCCCAGTCGAAATTGCCGCCGTCCACGATGATGCCGCCGATCGACGTGCCGTGGCCGCCGATATACTTCGTCGTCGAGTGCATCGTGATCGCCGCACCGTGCTCGATCGGCCGGCACAGGATCGGGGCGGCCGTGTTGTCGACGATCAGCGGCACGCCCAGTTCGCGGCCGATCTTCGCCACTTCGGCGATCGGGAAGACGGCGAGCTTGGGGTTGGGCAACGTCTCGCCGTAGTAGCAGCGCGTGCGCGCGTCGGTGGCGCGACGGAAATTCTCCGGATCGGCCGGGTCGACGAAGCGGCACTCGATGCCCATCGTCTTCATCGTGTTGGCGAACAGGTTCCACGTGCCGCCGTAGATGTCGGTCGAGCACACGAAATTGTCGCCCGCATGGCAGATGTTCTGCACCGCGAACAGCGAGGCCGCCTGCCCCGAGGACAGGGCGAGGGCCGCCACGCCGCCCTCGAGGGCCGCGATGCGCTCCTCGAGCACGGCCTGCGTGGGGTTCATGATGCGCGTATAGATGTTGCCCAGTTCCTTGAGCGCGAACAGGTTCGCCGCGTGCTCGGTCGAATTGAACTGGTAGGACGTCGTCTGGTAGATCGGCACGGCGACCGATGTCGTCGTGGGGTCGGCGCGGTAGCCGGCGTGCAGCGCGATCGTCTCGGGGTGCTTGCTCGAAGCCATGGGTGCTTTCCTTCCTTCGCGGCGCCGCCCTTCGCGGACGGCGCGCCAGTTTGCCCTGTACTCCAACTCGCCCGGCCGTGCAAAGCGAGTTCGGTTTGAAACCGCTTCAAGTTCCGTTGCGGGCGTCTGCTAGTGTGGCGGCCGGGAAAAGGGGGAGGACGCTGACGTGGCAGATCGCATACTTTCAGGACAGGTGGCGCTGGTGACGGGCGCCGGCCGCGGGCTGGGCCGCGCGTTCGCCGAGAAGCTGGCGGCGCTGGGCTGCGACATCGCCGTGCACGGGATGCGCGAAAACGGGCCGTCCGAATATGGCGGCGGGTCGACGACGCTGACGGATGTGGCACGCGAGATCGGCGAGCGGCATGGCGTGCGAACGGTGAAGCTCCTTGCCGACCTGACGGATGCGGCGGCGGTCGGCCGGGTGGTGGCGGATGCCGAGGCGGCCCTGGGGCCGCTTGGCATCCTCGTCCACAATGCCGGCGGCGACATCGCGGCGCGCGGCGGCAAGCCCGACCCCAACGACGTCGTGAACATCCGCGAGGAGGACGTGCGCGCCGTCCTCGACCGCAACCTGCTGTCGACGATCTTCGTATGCCAGGCCGCGGCGCGCGGGATGATGGCGCGAAAGCGCGGCCGGATCGTGACGATCGGCTCGGTCGCGGCGTTCAAGGGCCGCTCGTTCTCGGCCGTCTACGCGACCGCCAAGGCCGGTGCGCTGGCCTATTCGCGCTGCCTTGCCGACCAGCTCAGGCCCTACGACGTCACCGTGAACGTCATTGCACCTGGCGACACGCGCACCGAACGCTTCCTTGCCACGCGCGCGGTCGACGGCGCGCGGCTCGTCGAGGCGGGCACGCTCGACCGGATCGCGACGGTCGACGAGGTCGCGCGCGTGGTCGAATTCTTCGCCGGTCCCCTGGGTGCGTTCGTTTCGGGGCAGGTGCTGCGGGTGGACGGCGGCGGGCAGACCTGGCCCGGCTGACCGCGGGTCAGGCGCTGCCGCAGGCAGGGTTGGAAATGCACGGCCGCAGCCCGCCCATCAGGGCAAGGAGGCCGTCGCGCGTCACCCCGTCGCGGCGCATCATGACCTGCGCCACGGGATCGTCGATGAGGTCGGCAAGGCGCGGCTCGCCGGCGTGCGCGGCGGGGCGGGGGGTCGGGAAGATCCTGACGACAGCCATCTTTCGTCTCCGTTGGGCCGGCATCGGGGAATACCCGCCGGCACCCTCGCAGCATCCCGCAACCGCGCGGACGCGGGCAAACGAGCATTTCTGAACCGTCCGGTGAGCAAAGCTAACCGGTGGTAGCCGGGCCGTGCGGCCGGTATCCTTGCGGCCATGGCTCTTCCCTTTCCCCAGACAGGACCCGGCGCCGGCCGGGTGGCGCGCATCCACTGGCAGGGCTGGACGCAGTATCTGCTCGTGCTGGCGCTCTGGCTGGCACTCATCGGTTTCGTCTGGTTCTTCGTCCTCGCGACGACGCGCCAGATCGAGGCGACGGCCGAACGCCAGGCGCAGGACCAGGCGCAGGTCTATTCCGGGCTGATCGACTCCTTCATCAGCCAGACGCTCGCGAATTTCGATCAGGACCTTCTCAACCTGCGCGATGCCTACGTGTCGGGCAGGGTGGGAACCGACCTCGCGCCGTGGCGCGAGGCGACCTACGCGCGCAACTCCATCGCCGTCCAGTACGGCATCGTCGACGCCGCCGGCCGCGTGGTCGCCGTTTCGGGCGACCAGTCGAGCGTGGGCAGCGATATCTCGGGCCGGCCGCATGTGCGTTTCCACATGAACGCGCGCGAGGACCGGCCCTATCTGAGCGTGCCGGAAGCCGGCGGACCCGCCGCAGCCTCGATGCAGCTCTCGCGGCGCATCGTGGGCCCGGACGGCGCGTTCCTCGGCGTCGTTTGCGTGTCGCTCGACGCGGAATATTACGGCCAGTTCTTCGCGCGCACGCGCATGCGCCCGCAGGACGTGATCGGGCTGATCGGCCGCGACGGCGGAATCCGCATGCGGTCGGGCCCCGTGGCACTGCCGGGCGGTTCCTACGCCGGCTACCCGGTCTTCGAACGCATGCTGCGCGAGGGCGCGGGCACCGGCCGCGCGCGCGGCCTCAGCGACGGGATCGACCGCTTCTTCGCCTTCTCGACGCTCGACGACTACGATCTCCTCGTCTATGTCGCGGTGTCGGCCGAGGGCGATTCGCCGGTGCTGAAGGCGGGCGTCACGTTCCTTCGGCAGGTCGCCTGGGCGTCGACATTCCTCACCGGGCTGTGCGCGCTGGCGGTCGTCTTCGTCCTCAAGCGGCGCAACGATTCGGCAACGGCGCGCAAGGTCGTCGACGAGCTGTCGCGGCGCATGTCGGTCATCGGCGGCCTGCTGGACCGGTCGGACGCGCTGCTGCTGGCCGTCGATCCGGGCGGCTGGATCCGGTTCGCGAACTCGCGCGCCGCAGGATTCTCGGCCGCCGCGTCGGGGCCGGGTGCCACCGATCTCGGCTCGGCCTTCCGCTTTCCCACGCCGGGCGGGCGCGAACTTTTCGTCGAGCGCGTGCGCGCCTCGGTCGAGGCGCCGGCCTCCTTCGAGCAGGACATGATCGACGCGCGCGGGCGCCAGCGCTCGCTGCTGTGGGTGTGGACCTTCGACGAGCACATGGGCGACGACATCCCGCCCTTCATCGGCATCGGCATCGACGTCACCGACCGCCGCCGCAGCGAGATGATGGCGATCCGCGGCGACAAGCTGTCCTCGCTGGGCGAGATCGCGGCCTCGATCGTCCACGAGCTCAACCAGCCGCTCAACGTGATCGCGCTCGCCTGCTCCAACGCGCGCCGGCAGATCGCCGAAGGCGGCGACCTGCGCGAAGCCGACGGCAGGCTCGCGCGGATCGAGGCGCAGGTCGCCCGCGCGGCGGGCATTCTCGACCGGCTGCGCCGCTACATCGCGGGCGCGCCGGATGCCGAGAATTCGCGCTTCCGCATCCTCGACGCCGTGCGCGCGGCAGAGGAGTTCGTCGCCGACCAGTTGCGCATCGACGGCGTCCGCGTCGACACCCGGATCGACCCGGCCTGCCACTTGCGCGGCGACCGGCTGCTCTTCGAGCAGCTTCTTGTGAACCTTCTTCTCAATGCGCGCGACGCGATCGTTTCCGCACCGGAAATCGGACTGGCGGGCCCTGCGGGCCTCGTGACGATCGAGGCGCAGCCGGCCGAGGACGGCGCGGCCGTGCGCGTTTCGGTCACCGACAGCGGGCCGGGCCTGTCGGGCGAAGCGGCGGCGCGCGCCTTCGAGCCCTTCTTCACGACCAAGGCGCCCGGCCGCGGCACCGGACTGGGGCTTCCGATCTGCCGCACCATCGTGCAGAATTTCGGCGGCGACATCCTGATCCGGAACGCCGAGCGCGGCGCGCGCGTGGAATTCACCCTGCGCACGGACGCGCCGGCGGGTCTTGCCGGGGCGGCGCAGTAACCGATGGAACCCGACGGTGGCAACGCATGAATGACGATCCCGCAATCCTCGTCGTCGACGACGAGCCGGAAATCGCCGCGGAACTCGTGGCGCTCGTCGGCCGCGCCGGGCTCGTCGCGCACGCGGCGCACGACGCCGCCGCCGCGATCGACCGGTTTTCCGCCGATCCGCGCATCGGCGTGATCGTCACGGACGTGCGCATGCCGCGCCGGTCGGGGATCGAGTTCGTGCGCGCCGTGCGCGCGATCGGCGAACGCGGGCGCCGCGCGCGGATCATCTTCTGCACGGGCTACGCCGACCTCAACACGGCGGTGGATGCATTGAGGCTGGGCGCGGTGGAGTTCCTGCGCAAGCCGATCGAGCCATCGGAGATGCTGGCGGCCATCCGGCGGGCGGCCGACGACTACCGCGAGGAAAGCGCCGAGCGCGCGCTGGATACGGCGGCGGCCCGCGACCTGGCGCAGGTGGTCGAGCGGTTCCGCAGCTTCATCCTCACGGGCAAGGGGGCCGGCGGCGCCGAACGCCCCGTGCCGCCCGCGCCGGCCGTGACGGGTGCTGCCGCCGACCGGCTTCGCAAGACGAACCACTTCATGTCGATCCGCAAGCAGCGCGACGTGCATCTGCCCGTGGCCGAGTTCGACGAGGCGCTGTGGTTCATGCTGCTGGAGCTTTACCAGTCGCACTGCACGGGCCAGCGCGTGTCGATCTCGAGTCTGTGCCTGTCCTCCGGCATCCCGCAGACGACGGCGCTGCGCCGCATCGACGATCTGGTGGCGCGCGAGCTTGTCCGCCGCGTGCCGGATCCGACCGACCGCCGCCGCGCCTTCGTCGAGCTTTCCGACGAGGGGCTCGCGCGCATCTCGCGCTTCCTCGATTCGGTCATGCTCGAGCCGGCCGGCGCCTGAGAGGCGGCGATGGCGTGGGTGTGGCTTGCGCTGGCGGCGCTGTTCGAGGTCGGCTGGGCGGTCGGCCTCAAGAAGGCGATGGCCGACGGCGGTGGCGTCGTGTGGGCGGCGACGGTCGGCGCGATGGCGGCAAGCGTCGTGTTCCTCGGGCTTGCGACGCGCGAGCTGCCGCTCGGCACCGCCTATGCGGTCTGGACGGGTGCGGGTACCGCGGGCGTCTTCATTGCGGGCGTTCTCCTGTTCGGCGAGAGCGCCGATTTCCTGCGAATCGGCTGCGTGATGCTCATCCTGGCCGGCGTGTTCGGACTGAAGCTTCTTTCGCCCTGAAGCGCTTCGTGCGGACGGGCATTGCCACGCCGGGATCAAAGAAATAGGATTACCCAAAAGAACGAAGAACTCCCCCCGAGGAAAGCCGGCCGATGGATCGTGGACTGGGGCACCTCATCGTCAGCGGACGATGGGACAACAACGTTGCGATCGTCGATGTGGCCCGCGCACTGGCACCGGAGAACGACCTGTCCGACCGGGCGATCGTCGCCCGGCCGCGCGTCACGCCTGACGTCGACACGGACGGCGACGGCAAGCCCGATGCGCCCGCAAGCGGCCAGCCGGTCTCTATCCTCGTCGACAGGCAGGGGCGTCTTGCCTATGTCGTCAACCATTCCGGTGCCGCGACGCCGACGGCAGCGGCAGGCTACCAGCACGGGCATCCGGGCCTCGTCACGGTCGTCGATCTCGTCAAGGCGCGCGACCCGGCCTGCGACGGCACGCTCGATGCGGTCGCCGCGTTCGTGCCGACCGGCCGGACCGGCCCGGTCGGCTGCGCGCTGTCGCCCGACGGGCAGACGCTTCTCGTCAACTGCGGCGAGGCGGAAGGCAGCGAAGACGGCGGCGACGAGATCACCGCCATCGACGTGACGAGCCGGCGCGTCGTGCGCCGCATCCCGCTGCGCGAGACGCCCGGTCATCCCGCACCCGGCCCCAGCCGGCACGACAGTCCGCACCCGAGCTTCGGCCGCTACCCGAACCCGACGGGCATCGCCGTGTCGGCCTATCGCGGCGGCTATGCGTTCGTCGGCAATGGCGGGATCAGCGACGTGTCGGTGATCGATCTCGCGGCGGCCTTCGCGGGCGATCCGGACGCCGAGATCGCGCGCGTTCCGGTCGAGACGGGCCCCTTCGGCCTCGCCGTCAGCCCGGACGGACGCCTTGTCGCGGTCGCCGCGCGCGAAAGCATGTCGGAGCCGTACGAAGGCCGCACGATCTCGATCATCGACGTGGCGCGCGCGGCCGAGGGCCGGGCGGACGCGGAGGTGGCCCGCGTGCGCGTGGGCGCCGACGACGCGACGAAGGCCACGCGCCCCTTTGCGGTCGCGTTCACGCCCGACGGCCGGCACATCGTCGCCTCCTGCTTCCGCGCGAACGCGATCTCGATCGTCGACGTGGCGCAGGCGCTGGCAGGCCGGCCGGCCGAGGTGCAGCGCATCTATCCCACCGCACCCGGTGGCGCCGAACCGCGCCCGCGCGGCATCACGATCGCCGCGGGCCGCTATGCCTGTGTCGTGGGCGGCGCCAAGTCGGGCACGCGCAGCAGCCTAGTCTGGTTGCTCGACCTCAAGTCCGGAAAGATCGTCTCGACGGTCACGGGGGTCGGCAACGAGACCTACGGTCTCGACGCCATCCCGCCCTGACCGGCTGCCGGCCCGCCGGGGCCGGTTCTTCCCGCTTTCGAGCCAAAAGAAAACAACACAGGAAAAGGGAGATACCGATGTTGCTCACGCGCCGATCTCTGCTTCTTGCGGCATCCGCCGCCCCCGTCGCCGCCACGTTCGGCGGTGCCCATGCCCAGGCCGGCTGGCAGCCGACCCGCGAGGTCGAATTCGTCGTGCCCTTCGGCGTGGGCGGCGGGGCCGACCTGCTGGCCCGCGTCATCCACAAGATCATCGTCGAGGACAAGCTCGTGCCGGTCCCGATCGCGCTCAACAATCGTCCCGGCGGCGGCGGTGCGACGGGCATCGGCTACGTCTCGGCGCGCAAGGCCGCCGATCCGCACACGATCATCCTCGTCAACGGGACGACGCAGATCACCCCGATCCTCAACCCGGCCGCCAAGACGCTGTCGGAAGTGCGGCCGGTGATGAACGTCATGCTCGACGACTTCCTGCTGTTCGTGCGCGGCGACGCGCCGTGGAAGGACGCCAAGGCGTTCGTCGCCGACGCGAAGACGAAGCCGCCGAAGTCGCTCGCCTTCGCCACCGGCGGCACGACCGACGTGATGGCGATCACGATCTTCTCGAAGGCGACGGGGGTCGAGTACAACGCGCTCAACTTCAACAGCGGCGGCGAGGCGCTTACCCAGCTTCTCGGCGGCCACGTGCAGGCGTGCATGGGCAATCCGCTGGAGTTCATGGGCCATCTCCAGTCGAAGGCCGTGCGGGCGCTTGGCGTGTTCCGCGAGCAGCGCTTCACGGCACTGCCCGACGTGCCGACCATGAAGGAGCAGGGCATCCAGACGCCCGCGTTCCAGATGTGGCGCGGTATGGCCACGCCCAAGGGCACGCCCGATGCCCCCGCGAAGTACTGGGAGGGCGTGTTCGCAAAGGTCGTCGCCGCGCCCGCGTTCAAGGCCTATATCGCCGAGAACATCGCGTCGGAGGCGCCGATCCCCGGCGATGCGTTCGTGAAGTTCCTCGCCGACCAGGAGAAGCTCTATCGCGATCTCCTCGGCAAGCCGGCCTGAGCGATGCGGCTGAAGATTCCCGCAGGCGAACTGGTTCTCGGTGCCGTCTTCGCCGGCACCGGGCTGTTCTGGGCCGCCGTGGCGGCAGGACTTCCGATGTGGGACGGGTTCGCGCCCGCAACGGGGTTCCTGCCGCTGACCTACGGGGCGCTTCTGGCGATCCTCGGCATCGCCGCGACGTTCGCCGACGCCGCGCCGGCCGGCGACGCGACGGACGAGCGGCGGGAGGCCCCGATGGGGCGCCCGCTGCTCATCCTGCTGGCGCTCGCGGCGGGCGTGGCGGGGATCGAGAGTGCGGGCTTCTTTGCCGCGATGTTCCTGTCGATGCTCTTCCTGTTCCGCGTCGTCGAGCGGCTGCCGCTCGTTTCCTCCGTGGCCGTTTCGGCGGCCTCGGCACTCGTGCTCACCGTCGTGTTCCGCACCTGGCTGGGCGTGCCGTTCCCCGCCGGTCCCTGGGGGTTCTAGGCATGTCGGTCATCCAGGAGCTTGCGACGGGGCTGGCGGGTGCGCTGACGCCGTGGAACATGCTGATGTGCCTGGCCGGCGTCTTCGCGGGCCAGCTCGTGGGCGCGCTGCCCGGCATCGGACCCTCGGCGGCAATCGCGCTGCTGCTGCCGCTGACCTTCGGGGCCGACCCGACATCGGCGATCATCCTGTTCGCGGGCATCTACTACGGCGCGCAGTATGGCGGCACGCTGACCTCGGTGCTGATCAGCGTGCCGGGCGAACCGTCGAGCGTGATGACAAGTATCGACGGCTACCAGATGGCGCTGCAGGGCAAGGCCGGCGTGGCGCTGGGCATCGCGGCGATCGGCTCGTTCATCGCGGGCACGCTTTCGACGATCGGGCTCATGCTGCTGGCGCCGCCGCTGGCGCGCATGGCGCTGGCCTTCGGCCCGCCGGAGTATTTCTCGCTCGTCGTGCTGGGCCTGACGGCGCTTGCCGCAGTCGGCGGTTCGGTCCTGAAGGGGCTGGCGGCGGGCGTGTTCGGCCTGCTCCTGAGCACGATCGGCATCGACCAGCAGACGGGCGTCGCCCGTTTCGCGTTCGATCGCGTGTGGCTGCTCGACGGCGTGGGCTTCATCGTGCTGTCGGTGGCGCTGTTCGGCGTGGCGGAAGTCCTGTCGAGTGCGGGCATGGCGACCCAGCGCCCGATCACGAAGATCGCCAACCTGCTTCCCTCGCGCGCGGAATGGAAGCAGAGCCGCATGCCAATCCTGCGCGGCAGCCTCATCGGATTCGTCGTCGGCGTGCTGCCCGCAACGGGCGCCACGATCGCCTCGTTCGTCGCCTACATCACGGAAAAGAAGCTCGCCAAGGATCCCTCGCGCTTCGGCAAGGGCGCGATCGAGGGCGTGGCGGGACCCGAATCCTCGAACAACGCGGCGGCCGCGGGCGCGATGGTGCCCATGCTTGCCCTTGGCGTGCCGGGGTCGGGGACGACCGCCATCATCCTCGGCGCGCTCATCATGTTCGGCATCCGGCCGGGGCCCGAGCTGTTCGACAAGAATGCCCAGCTCGTCTGGACCGTGATCGCGAGCATGTATATCGGCAACGTGTTCCTGCTGGTGATGAACCTGCCGCTGGCCGGTCTCTTCGCCCAGCTCCTGCGCGTGCCGTATTCGTGGCTCTATCCGCCGATCCTCGCGCTGTGCGTGGCGGGCGTCTATTCGCAGGCGAACTCGATCGAGGACGTGTGGATGCTCGTGGGTTTCGGCGCGCTCGGCTGGGCGATGATGCGCTACGAATGGCCGGCCGCACCGATGATCCTGGGGCTCGTGCTGGGATCGATCTTCGAGAATTCGATGCGCCAGTCGATGACGCTCTCGCACGGCAGCCTCGGGATCTTCGTGACGCGGCCGATCTCGGCCGTCCTGCTCGCCTGTGCACTCATCGCCGTGCTGGCGCCGGCCGTTGCACGCTGGTGGCGCGCCCGCGCGCACATCTGAGACTTACTCGGCCGGTTTCCTCGCCTGCACGAGGGCGGCGCCCGCCTCCTTCGGCATCGCGGCGAAGGCGAGGCTCGACAACCCGGCGATGAGACCCACGAGCCAGAAGGCGTAGCCGAACTCCGCCGTGCCGAGCCGCCCGTCGGGCGAAAGTGCCGCCGCCCAGTCGAGGACGAGGGCCGCGAAGGCGATGCCGATCGAGCCGGAAAGTTCCTGCAGCACGGCCATGAAGGTCGTCGCGCGGCCCATGTCCTGCGGCGCGATGTCGGCATAGAGGACGACGTTCGAGCTGGTGAACTGCAGCGAACGCGAGAAGCCGCCTGCCAGCAGCACGCCGAGGATCGCGGCCGTCGGCATGCCCATCCAGAACAGCGCCGGTGCGGCAACGAAGGCGCCCGCCACGACGCCGTTGAACACGAGCACGTTGCGGAACCCCGCCACGCGCAGGATATATGGCGCCACGAGCTTCATCGAGAAGGCGCCCACGCCCGTCGCGAAGGTCAGCGTGCCGCTTGCGAAGGCCGACATGCCGAAGGCGACCTGCAGCAGCAGCGGCAGAAGGAACGGCGTGGCGCCGGCGCCGACGCGGAAGAGGAAGCCGCCGATCACGCCCACGCGGAACGTCGTCGCGCGCAGCAGCCGCAGGTCGATGACGGGGGCCTGGATCGACAGCGCGTGGCGGCAGTAGACCGCGACGAGCACGAGGCCGGCCGCGCACACCGCCAGCGCCGTGCCGGCCGGGATCCGGTCGAGGCCGAGCAGCGTCGCCCCCGTGATCGTCATCGCAAGCGCGGGCCCGATCATCAGGAAGCCGCGCAGGTCGAAGACCGACTCGGTCTCCTGGCGGATCTGCGGCAGCAGCCGGCGGGCAAGCAGGATTCCCGCCGCCGCGAGCGGCAGGTTGATCCAGAAGATCCAGTGCCAGGTGAAGTAGGTCGCGAAGAACCCGCCCACCGGCGGGCCGATGATCGGCCCGACGAGCGAGGGCATCGACAGGATGGCGAGCGCGCCGACAAGCTCGGCCTTTGGAACGCTGCGCAGCACCACGAGCCGCGCGACCGGGATCATCATGGCGCCGCCCGCACCCTGCACGACGCGCGCGGCGACCAGCGTGCCGAGACCGCTCGAAAGCGCGCAGCCCGCCGACCCCAGCGCGAAGACCGCCATCGCCCAGCAGAACACGGTGCGCGTGCCGAACCGGTCGGCGATCCAGCCCGAGGCGGGAACGAATACGGCGAGCGAGACCAGATAGGACGTCAGCGCCAGCTTGAGCACGACCGGGTCGACGCCGAAATCGCCGGCCACGGTCACCAGCGCGGTCGCCAGCACGGTCGAGTTCAGGTTCTCGATGAACAGCGCGGTCGCCGCGATGAGCGGCACGATCCGCGTGGCGCGCCTCAGCGCGCGGCCGTCGTCGTCAGCATCGGGCATCGGCGCATTCTCGGCCGGACATGGCCGGTGTTTCAAGGCCGCGCGGGTCCGCCGCGTGTTACCGCCGGTTTCAGCCCCGTTCCTTTCGCATGCCTGATGCCCGCGCGCACGAGGTTGCCGCGCGGCACCGGCCTCGCCAATTCACCCCTCCGGCCAATTCGGAGCGAAGAAACCCCCCATGGATTTTCGTGCTATCGTCGCCGCGTGGATCGTCGCAGTTTCAGTCGTGGCGGGTGCGCTCTATGTCGCGGGTGCGCGCAGGGACATGCCCGAGCTTGCGGGCATCGAGCCGGGTGTGCGCGTGCCGCTGCACCAGCAGCTTCCCCAGCCGCCGCAGCACGCGCCGCTCGAGTCCTATCCCGGCGATCGCTGAAACCCGCGCATGCTTGACGGCCTGAAAGGCGGCCCGCGCCCGGAAGGCTGGCGCGGCGACGGCACGTTCGTGGCCACGCTGGGCCTGCTGCTCGCGATCACGCCGATGGCCGTCGACATGTATCTCCCCGCGCTGCCGTCGATCGGCCGCTCGCTGGGCGCCGACCAGGACCAGGTGCAGCTCTCGTTGTCCGGCTTCTTCCTGGCCTTCGCCGCGGGTCAGCTCGTCTGGGGTCCTGCGGGCGACCGCTTCGGCCGGCGCGTGCCCTCGCTTGCCGGTCTCCTCCTGTTCGTCGTGGGCAGCATCGGCTGCTGGGCCGCCGGCGATGCGCTTGTCCTTGCGGCCTGGCGCGTGGTCGAGGCGTTCGGTGCGGCATCGGTGACCGTGCTGGCACGTGCGATGGTGCGCGACGTGTTCGACCGCGACAGGAGTGCCAGCGTCCTGTCGCTGATGATGCTCGTGATGGGGGCGGCGCCGATGTTCGCGCCGATCGTCGGCAGCCAGATCCTGAAGGTCGCGGACTGGCGCATGGTTTTTCTCGTGCTGGCCGCACTTGCGCTGGTGTCGCTCGTTCCGCTCGCGCGCCAGCCCGAAACGCTGCCTGTCGCGCGGCGGCGGTCGGCCGCCTTCG
This sequence comes from Rhodospirillales bacterium, assembly GCA_016794025.1. GTDB lineage: Bacteria > Pseudomonadota > Alphaproteobacteria > CACIAM-22H2 > CACIAM-22H2 > Tagaea. The sequence goes on from JAEUKX010000012.1 coordinate 20,863, forward strand.
GGTCGGTGGCGGGTGCCTATCTCGTGCTGTTCAATGACCGGCGCTATCTGGGGTATGTCGCGGCAGGTGCGGGCATGCTCGGCGCGATGTTCGCCTACATCTCCGGCACGCCGTTCATCTATATCGAGCTGTTCGGCGTCGGGCCGGACATGTTCAGTCTTCTTTTCGGTCTCAACGTGGCCGGCATGATGGGGTCGAGCTACCTCAACAGCCGGTTCGTGCTGCGGCTGGGCAGCGACCGCGTGCTGCGCATCGGCCTTGTCGCCTCGGTCGTCTTCGCGCTGGCGCTCGTCGTCTTCGGCGGATCGGGTGCTTATGGCCTCGCCGGGGTGGTCGTGCCGCTGTTCCTGTTCCTGTCCTGCATGGGCCTTGTCGGCGCCAACGCGATGGCGGGCGCGCTTGCCGATCATCCGCAGATCGCGGGCGCGGCCTCGGCACTGTCGGGCTTCGCGCAGTTCGCCGTCGGGGCCGTCGCGGGCATGGTCGTGGCCGCACGTGCCGACGGAACGCCGGGGCCGATGTGCCAGACGATCCTCGTGCTCGCCATCGGCGGGGCGGCCCTCCACTTCCTGCTCGTGAAGCCGGTGGCGCGGCGCTAGGACTTGCGACGGCGCGAAGCCGATGCACGCGACGTGGTGCGGGGGGCCGGGCCGGGCGTAGGCGCGCCCGAACCGCCGGGTGCGCGCGCCGCCTCGACGATCCACTGCGCGAATGCGGCGAAGGCGGGCTCCTTCTCGCGCCCGGGTGGATAATAGACGTACCAGCTGCGCCCGGCCGGAACGCTCGGCCCGAAGGGCGAGACGAGGCGGCCGGTGCGGATCTCGTCGTCGACATAGGGCCGGATGCCGACCGCAACGCCAAGCCCGTCGCACGCCGCCTGGATCGCGAGGCCGTAGTTGTCGAACGTCGTGCCGGCCGCGCGCAGGCGCGGGGCGTTCGCGGCTTCCAGCCAGCGCGGCCAGTCCTCCGGCGCATGTGCCACGCGCAGCAGCGAGCGCGCGGAAAGATCGGCCGGTGTCTTCGGCCGCGGCTGGAAGTGCGGTGCGCACACCGGCAGCAGGTCGGCATCGAACAGCTTCAGCACCGCGAAGCCCGGCCATTCGCCGGTCCCGAGGCTGATGCCGCAGGTCCAGTCCTCGCGATAGGGAACCGTGAAGCCGCCGGTTGCCACGCGCACGTCGATCTCGGGTGCCCGGCGGCGGAAATCGGCAAGCCGCGGGATCAGCCAGCGGATCGCGAAGGTCGATCCCACACCGACGGTCAGGGTGCGCGAATCGTCCCGCCCAGCCATCTGTTCGGTTAGGGTGGCGAGCTGGTCGAAGATCGGCGTGAGCCCGTCGCGATAGACGCGGCCCGCCCCGGTCAGCGCCAGCCGGTTGGCCGCGCGCTCGAAAAGCGTCACGCCGAGCCGCTGTTCGAGAAGCCGGACAAGGCGGCTGACGGCCGCCGCCGTGACGCCGAGTTCGGCCGCCGCCGCCGCGAACCCGCCGCGGCGGGCCGCCGCCTCGAACGCCCGGATGCCGTTGAGGAAGGGAAGGCGGCGCATCATACCCTCAGGAAAACTATTGGTAAGGCCAAGCTATCTCGGTTTGCGGCGCACGCGCAACGGGCGCACGATCCCGCCCCATGTCCGGAATCGAAATCGCGTTCCTGTGTGCCGTGATCGTCGGCACGTCCTTCCTGTCGGGGCTTTTCGGCATGGCGGGGGGCATCGTGCTCGTGGGCGTGCTGCTCGCCATGCTGCCCGTGCCGGCCGCCATGGCGCTGCACGCCGTCACGCAGATCGCCTCGAACGGGTGGCGCGGCCTGCTGTGGATCCGCTTCGCGCGCTTCCCGGTCGCGTTCAACTACATGATGGGTGCGCTTGCCACGCTCGCGGTGTGGTCGATCTGGCGCTACATCCCGCCCGCACCGCTCGCCATGCTGCTGATCGGCATCGTTCCATTCACGGTCTACCTCGTACCCGAACATCGCCGCCCGAATCCCGACCGGCGGATCGACGGCGTCGTGGTGGGTATCGTGTGCATGGCGCTGATGCTGACGACCGGCGTTTCGGGCCCGCTGCTCGACGCTTTCTTCCTGGGCGGCTCGTTCGACCGGCGCGGGAAGGTCGCAACCAAGGCGGTGTGCCAATGCTTCGGCCACGCGGTGAAGCTTCTCTATTTCGGCGCGATCGTCGATGCGTCGGGCACGCTCGATCCGCTCGTCGCCGGGCTGGCGGTCGTCTCGGCCGCCATCGGCACGACGCTTGCGCGCAAGCCGCTGGAGAAGATGGGCGAGACATTCTTCATCCGCTGGTCGCGGCGGATCATCTACGCGCTCTCGGCCTTCTACGTCGTCAACGGCCTGCGCCTGATGGCGATGCCCGCATGAGCGGCACCGACCCCGTCGAGGCGCTGGTGCTCGACTTCGTGGCCTGGCTTGGCGAACGCCCGCGCGACTATCCCGAAACGATGGCCGCCTGGCGCACTTCGTGCCCGCGCCTGCCCGTGTGGGAGGAAGCCGTCGAGCGCGGCTTCGTCGAACGCAGCCTCGCACCCGACGGAACGGTGCGGCTTTTGCCCAGTGCCGCGGCGCGGCGGCATCTTGCCGCCTGCCGGCCTCAGGCGGGGCGGTAGTCGCGCGCCAGCGCGCGCGCGAAGCGGATACCGAGGACCGCCAGCATGCACGCGCTCGCCGCGAAGATCGGCGGGCCGCCGATCCGGTCGAAGACGTAGCCCGCCAGCAGCACGCCCAGCGCCTGCCCGCAGAAGAACGTCGCCGCGAAGGTCGCAACCGCATGGCCGCGCGCCTCGGGCAGCATCTGCGTGGCCTCGGTCTGCAGCGTGGAATGCATGGCATAGAAACCCCAGCCGACCGGCAGCAGGGCCAGGGCGGCCACCGGCACGCTCTGGGCCAGCGACAGCCCCGCGAAGCCCGCGGCCAGCGAAAGTCCGCCCAGCAGCGGCGTGCGGCCGCGCGGCAGCCCCGCCATGAGCCGGCCGAAGGTGAGCGAGAAGGCAAGTCCGCCAAGCCCGAAGCACAGCAGCGCCAGCCCCGCCTGGGCCAGCGGGATCTCCATGCGCGCCTGCAGGTCGGACGCGACGAAGGCAAGACCGGCGTAGAAGAACACGCCCTCGACCAGCACCGTCGAGAGCACCATGCGCGCGCGCGGGCTGCCGATCCAGCCATAGCCCGCACCCGCGCGGCTGGCCGGTGCCGAAGGCGCCGCCGATCCGCGCAGCGATACGGCCAGCGCCATCCCGCCCAGCGCGAACAGCGTCGCAAGGATCATCAGGACGCCGCGCCAGCCGACCGCGGCACCCACGATCCCCGAGCCGACCTGCCCCGCGATCGTGCCGAGGATCTGGGTGGAGACAAGGCGGGCGAGCGCCTGCTGGCGGTTCTCGTAGGCGACCGTGTCGCCGACATAGGCGATGGCAAGCGGGATGATGCCGCCGGCGCAGGCACCCGCCAGCGCGCGCAGGCCAAGCAGCGAATCAAGCCCCGGCGCCAGCGCGCAGGCGAACGTCATGGCCGCCGCACCCAGTGTGGCCGCCGCGATCACGCGCTGCTTGCCGAACCGGTCGCCGATGCGCCCCGACACGAACTGCACGCCGCCATAGGCGATCGTGTAGACGGTGATGAGGATCGCGACGGCTCCGGGCAGCGTCCCGAACTCGGCCGCGAGCTGCGGCAATAGCGGGTCGACCGCGCGCAGCGTCGTGGCGCTGGCAAAGGCGCAGAGCGTGACGCCGAGGAGGGCAGGCGCCTTCGTCAGCCGAGCCTCGCGCGCGTTTCCTGCGACCGGTCCCAGAGATTGGGCACCGTCGCGGCGGCATAGCCCGACACGAAATCCTTCGCGGCACCGGTCTGCGGATCAAAGACGTGGCGCGCGACCGCGCCGATATTGCCGCCATAGACATGGATCGCCACGGACACGCGGTCGTCGTGCGCGTTGGCCACGCGATGGATGTCGCCCGAAAGCGGACCCAGCGCGCTGACGGCACCGGTCCCGAGGACGGTTTCATCCTGTGCCGCGAGACGGCCGTCGGCTGTGCGCGCGAAGAAACGGCAGCGCTCGGCCCCGCGCAGGATGCCGATGATGCCCCATACGGTGTGGTCGTGGACGGGTGTGGCCTGCCCCGGCCCCCAGACGAAGCTGACGACCGAGAAGCGCTCGGCCGGATCGCAGTGGAGAAGATACTGCTGATAGTATTGCGGGTGCGGCGCCGCGAACTCCGCGGGCAGCCAGTCGTCATGCGCGACAAGCTCGCGCAGCAGCGGTGCGATCGTCCGGTGGGCGTCGGCTTCGTCCAGCCCGCGCGGCCCCATGGCCGCCGTGGCGGCGGTCACGAAATCGCGCAGACGGGCGATGCCGCCCGCCACCGCGCTCAGGCCTTCGGCGCGCGCGGCACGAGGCGGTCCTGCCCCATGAACGCGTGCAGCACCTTGGGCAGGCGCACGCTGCCGTCGGCTTCCTGGTTGTTTTCGAGGATGGCGACCATCGCGCGCCCCAGCGCGATGCCCGTGCCATTGAGCGTGTGCACGAAGTTCGGCTTGTCCTTGGGCCCGCGGCGATAGCGGATATTGAGGCGACGGGCCTGGAAATCCGTGCAGTTGGACGTGCTCGTGACCTCGCCGAACTCGCCGCCGTTGCCGCGGCCCGGCATCCAGGCCTCGAGGTCGTACTTGCGGTAGGCCGCCCCGCCCAGATCGCCCGTGCAGATGTCGAGCACGCGGTAGGGCAGTTCCAGCGCGTCGAAGACGGCTCGCTCGTTGGCGAGCAGTTCCCTGTGGATCTCCTCGGACTGGTCGGGCGTGGCGATGACCACCATCTCGACCTTGGTGAACTGGTGCACGCGGTAGAGCCCGCGCGTCGCGCGGCCGGCCGCGCGTTCGGTGCGGAAGCAGTGCGACACGCCGGCGATGCGGATGGGCAGATCCGCCTCGTCGAGGATCGTGTCCTGGTAGAGGCCGCACAGCGTGATCTCGGACGTGGCGATGAGCGAGAGGTCCTCGCCCTCGATGCGGTAGGTGTTGGTCTCGTTGCCGCGCGGGGTGAAGCCGGTGCCCTGCATGACCGAATCGCGCGCGAGGTCGGGCGTGATGTGGGGCACGTAGCCGCGCTTGGCGAGGAACTCGACCGCGAAATTCTGCAGCGCCAGTTCCAGCCGCGCGCCGTCGCCCTTGAGGAAGTAGAAGCCGGGCCCGGCGACCTTGCTGCCGCCCTCGGTGTCGAGGATGCCGTGCAGTTCGCCCAGCGCCACGTGGTCGCGCACCGGAAAGGCGTATGTCGGGATCGGCACCGCGTTGCGGTCGATCTCCTTGTTGTCCTTGTCGTCGCGGCCCACGGGCGAGTCGGGGTGCGTCATGTTGGGCACGCGCAGGAGCAGCGCGTCGGCATCGGCCTGCAGCGTGTCGAGCTTGGCCTTCAGGCTCTCGCGCAGTTCGCGCAGCTCGCGGCCCTTCTCGCGCTTCTGGTCGACCGAAAGATCCTTGGCGGACGCCAGCGCGTTCGACGTGCGCTGGGCATCCTGCAGCGCCTGGTCGGTCTTGCGGCGTTCGGTCTCGATCTCCACGAAGCGGGCGATGTCGAGATCGACCCCGCGATTCTTGCAGTTGAGGGCGACGGCGTCGGCGTTGGCGAGGACGAAATTGCGGTCGAGCATGCGGGATCCGGGTCGTTCGGGAAGCCGGAGAACTAGCACGGGTCGGCCACCGCACGCAAAAGCCGGGCAGGGGCTTGCGCGGCGGCCGAATTCGCGGGAAAACCGGCCCGGACCAATCCTTTACCCGGTGCCTGCCGATGCAAGCCGCGCCCGACCTGAACCCGCCTGCCCGGCTGCTGATGGGGCCCGGCCCTATCAACGCCGATCCGCGCGTGCTGCGCGCGATGGCGACACCGCTGGTCGGCCAGTTCGATCCGTCGATGACCGCGCTGATGGGCGAGACGATGGCGCTCTACCGCGAGGTTTTTCGCACGGCCAACCGCTGGACGCTTCTCGTCGACGCGACCGCGCGCGGCGGCATCGAGGCGGCCCTCGTCTCGATGATCGAGCCGGGCGACAGGGTCCTCGTGCCGATCTTCGGGCGGTTCGGGCACCTGCTGTCCGAGATCGCGCGCCGCTGCGAGGGGGACGTCGTCGAGATCGAGACGGAGTGGGGCCGGGTCTTCGATCCGGGGCAGGTCGAGGACGCGGTCCGCAAGCACCGGCCGAAGGTGATCGCGATCTGCCAGGGCGACACCTCGACCACGATGTGCCAGCCGCTGGCCGAGATCGGCGCCATCGCGCGCCGGTACGATGCGCTCGTCTATGTCGACACGACCGCCTCGCTTGGCGGCAACGAGCTGCGCACCGACGACTGGCAGCTCGACGTCGTTTCCGCGGGCCTTCAGAAGTGCCTTGCCGGACCGTCCGGTTCCTCGCCGATCACGATCGGGCCGCGCGCGGAGAAGGCGATCGTCCGCCGCCGCCATGTCGAGTCCGGCATCGCCACGCCGGCCGACCGCCGCGGACCCGGTGCGCGCATCCGCTCGAACTATTTCGATCTCGCGATGATCATGGATTACTGGAGCGAGAAGCGCCTCAACCACCATACCGAGGCGACGACGATGCTCTACGGCGCGCGCGAATGCGCGCGCATCCTCGTGGACGAGGGCATGGATGCCGCCATCGGCCGCCACAGGGTAGCCGGCGAAGCGATGGCCGAGGGGCTCGAGGCGATGGGCCTGCGCCTGTTCGGCGAACGCGCGCACAAGATGGCGAACGTGGCGGGCGTGTTCATTCCCGACAACGTGGCCGGCGAGAGCGTGCGCGCCAGCCTGCTCGCCGATTTCGGCATCGAGATCGGGACGAGCTTCGGCCCGCTCGCCGGGAAGATCTGGCGCATCGGCACGATGGGCTACAACGCGCGCAAGGACTGCGTGCTGACGACGCTGGCGGCCCTTGAAAGCGTGCTGCTTGTCCATGGCGCGAAGATCGCGGCGGGCCAAGCGGTGCCGGCGGCACTGGCGGTGTTCCGCGCCGCCGAGGACGCGAAGGCGAGGGCGGCGCAATGAGCGGGAATGTCGAGATGGAACCCGAAATCGCGGCGGCAGCGGCCCTCGATCTCGAGCGGTTCGGGCCCGCACCCACGCATCTGCCGGGCGATCCGGCCGCCGCGCGCGCCGAGCAGGAGCGCCGCCGCCGGCCGTGGAACGAGGGCGGCCCCGTCATGGCCGAGACGCGGAACTTCCGTCTCGACTTTCCCGATCGCTCGATCGACGCGCGGCTCTACGTGCCGCAGGGGGCGGGCGACGGGCTCGTGCTCTACCTGCATGGCGGCGGCTGGGTGGTCGGCAGCCTCGACACGCACGACCGGCTCACGCGCATGCTGGCGCAGCTCTCGGGCCAGCGTTTCCTTGGCATCGGCTACCGCAAGGCGCCTGAGCATCCCTATCCTGCCGCACTTCTCGATGCGCTCGACACGTGGCAGTGGCTGCAGGCGAACGCCGCCACGCTCGGCGTGCGCCGCTTCGCGGTCGCCGGCGATTCGGCCGGCGCCAACCTTGCGGCAGCGCTGGCGATGACGGTCGGTGCAGCCGGCCAGCCGGCCCCCGCGGCGTTCGCCTCGCTTTACGGCGTGTTCGACTCGAACCTCGACAGCGTCTCGTACCTCATGCGCGGGGACGGGCGCTTCGGCCTGTCGCGGGCCGGCATGTCGGTGTTCTGGGATCTCTACTGCCCGGACGTGGGGGCGCGGCGCGGCTATTCGCTGTCGCCGGCGCGCGCGAACGAGGAACAGCTGCGCACGCTGCGCCGCCCCTACCTGATGGCTGCCGGGCTTGATCCGCTGCGCGACGACAGCCGGCGCATGCGCGACGTGCTGGTGGGCGCGGGCGTGACCACGGCCTATGCGGAATTCCCGCACGCCAATCACGGCTTCTGCCACCTTTCTTCGGTATCCGCCTCGGCGCGCATGGCACTTGGGCAGGCGGCCGACCACCTGAAGCGCGCGCTGGCCGAAGACTGATTTTCAGTCGTTGACGGACGCGACGGCGAGCGCGCGGCGCCCGCTCGACAGGCCGATCAGCGTCACGACGCCGACCGTGCCCACATGCCAGACCAGTGCCTCGGTCGAGGTGTCGATATGGTGATAGAGCTCGAGGCCGGCCGAACCGGCCGCCGCGGCGGCAAGTGCCCCCATCGCGAACGTGCCCGAGGGGGCGAGCGGTGCCGCGCGCCGCAGCATCCACACAAGCACGGCCGCCAGCGGCACGCTCGTCAGACTGATGAACTCGATGCAGTCGAGGCTGACGCCGAGCACGGCAAGGCCCTGCTCGGATAGTTCGCGCACGCACCCCGCACCCAGCGTCGCCAGCCACACCGCCAGCGGCGCCAGCGGCAGGGCCACGATCCAGCGCGGCGTTCCGGGCACGGTCATGTAGAAGGCCGCAACCGCCGCCGTCACGGCGACGAACAGCGAGGCCGCCCAGGGGATTGCGAATTCGACGTCCGACAGGCGCGCGCCGATGTCCGCGCGATAGCCGCGCAGCACCACCAGCGCGCCGACGAACAGCACCGCAAAACCGAGCCATTGCGCCGCACGCATCGCCGGGGACGGAAGCCGTTCGACCGGGACGACCGCCTCGCTCAATGCGCCGATCAGTTTTTCGGTTCCGTCCTTCATGCCGGCTCGTCGCGTTTCCAGAGTTTGCGCAGCGTGATCATTGCGCGGTGTGTGGCCACCTTCAACGCCCCGACCGACTGGCCGGAGACCGCGGCCGCCTCGTTCAGGCTCAGCTCGCGGAGTTTCAGCAGTTCGACCGCCTGGCGCTGGCCCGGCGGCAGTTCGGCCAGCCAGCGCCGGATCGCGGCGGCGGCCTCGGCCTTGTCCTTGTCCCTGTTCGCGTCGGGATCGGCAAAGGTTTCATGCCCGGCGTCGTCGAGGGCCACTTCGTGGGCGCGGGCCGAATTGCGCCGGCGGCGCCAGTCGATTGCCCGGCGCCGCGCGATGGCGGTGAGCCACGGGCGGACGGGCCGGGTCGGGTCGTAGGTATGGCGGATCGCGTGGACGCTGATCAGCGTTTCCTGCACCACGTCCTCGATCTGGTCCTGCGGAATGCCCGTGCGGGCGATGATCGCGCGCAGGAAGCCCGCCGCTTCCGACAGGAAACGCCGGTAGGCGGGCGCGTCGCCGGCCTGTGCAAGTGCCAGAAGGTTGGACCAGTCGTCGGAATCCATCGCGCGGGAGCATTGCACAAGCCGCGCGCCGGAAACGGAAATTCTGGACGGTTCGGCGGGGACTACGTGGCGAAGTTGAAGACGCGGCCGCGATCGCCCAGATCGAGCGGACTGTTGGCGGCCGAAAACTGCCGCGACACGTCCTGTGCGGACTGGCTGGCGATGTCGGTCGGGTTCGTAACGTCTTGATAAGCGGACTTTTTTGCCCGCTCGACGTCGGTGCAGTTGAAGCACGGGATACCGTTTACGACTTCCATGGCGGATTCTCCGTCACAAGGGGACACCCCCATTCTCCGGGGTGCCGGTACAGGGGATTCGCGGGCACTGCCGGGAAGGTTACGCCCGGATTTCGGCTTCCCCGACCGCCGCCAGCAGCTCGGCCAGACGCTGGCGCATGAGAAGGCCGGGCTTGTCCGAAGGCATGTGGAATTCCTCGCCCGAGGCGCGGTCGAGCGGCACGTCCGGATCGGTCGATTCGAGCACCGCGCGATCTTCGGCGGTCACCTGCCGGTCGAAGGCCACGACCGAGGCGGCGGGCGTGTCGGCCTCGGTGTCGTTGCGGTAGACGAACTGGACGATCTGGCTCGTGCGGTCGTCGATGGGGGTGGCGCCCGTCAGGATCACGTGGACGAGACCGTTCGGGTAGCGGATGCGCAGCTTGCGGAAGAACGGCATGTACCAGGTGCGCGTGTTGTCGCGCAAGGTCATGTCGCCGGCAAGGCCGAGATTCTTCTTCTGCAGGTCGGGGTTCTTCACATGGACGACGGAGTGCGTCTCGAATCCCCACGGAAAATCCGTGTAGCTCATCTCGGACGGCGCGGGGTTCGGGTCGCCGAAGCTCGACCGGTGGACGAACGTGAAATGCGCGTTGTCGAACGAATTCTCCATGACCCGCAGCGCGCCGGCGTTCCAGACCTCGTAGAACTCGGGGATGCGGCGGAAGGCGGGGTCGTCGGCCTCGGGAATCGCGGGAATGTCGAACATCGGCTCGTCCAGCGCCACCCACACATAGCCGTATCGCTCGGCCGCGCGATAGGCCTCGATCCGGAACTTCGGCGCGCGCGCAGGGTCCTTGTGCTGGGGGATTCGCACGCAGGCGCCCGTGCGGTCGAATTCCCACCCGTGATAGCCGCAGATCACGCGCCCGCCCTCGCAGAAGCCGCGCGAGAGCTTCGCCGTGCGGTGACAGCAGCGGTCGATCGTCGCGGCGGGCGCGCCGCCGGCATCGCGCCACAGCACGATCGGCGTGCCCAGCAGCGTGAAGCCCGCCGGTTCGCCGCCGAGTGCATCGGACGGCAGGACGGGATACCAGAAGCGGCGCAGGACCTTTTGTCGCGTGACGAGCATGAGGGACCCCGGTAGCGGTGTATGTCGGCCGGGGATCGTTGCAATGTCGCGGCCAAACGGGCAAGAGATTTGGCACGTCGCGTGCTTTGTCGCGCGGGTCTGCAAGTTCCCAACCTCGCGCGCGGGTCCATGAAGGTTCTGGTCGTCTACTGCCATCCGGTCGAGAGCAGCTACAACGCCGCCATCCATAGCGCCGCCCTCGACACGCTGCGCGCGGCCGGTCACGAGGTGGCCGATCTCGACCTCTATGCCGAGAATTTCAATCCCGTCCTGTCGCGCGCCGACCGGCTCGACTATCACGACCTCGCGAAGAACCGAGCGGGCGTCGCGAAATATGTCGACCAGCTCCTGTGGGCCGAGGCGCTCGTCTTCGTCTATCCGACCTGGACCTACGGGCTGCCGGCCATGCTCAAGGGCTGGTTCGACCGGGTGATGCTGCCCGGCGTCTCTTTCGTGCTGGGCGCCGACGGCATCGCGCGCCCGAACCTCAAGCACATCCGCCATGTCGTCGGCATCTCCACCTACGGGCGGCCGTGGTGGGTGGCCACCTTCCTGATGGGCAATCCGCCGCGCAAGAACATCGTGCGCTATTTCCGCCTCGTCACCGCGGGCCGCGCGAAGATCCGTTTCATCGCGCACTACGACATGAACCGGTCGACCGACGCGACCCGCGCGACGTTCCTCGCCAAGGTGCGGGCCACGCTGCAGGCGCTGGCATGAAAATCCTCGTCGTCTACTGCCATCCGCGCGCGGACTCCTACGCCGCCGCCCTGCGCGACGCGGTCTGCACGACGCTCGCCGCACGCGGACATGCGGTCGATCTTCTCGATCTCTATGCCGAGGGCTTCAGGCCCGTCATGGATGCCGACGAGCGCGGCCGCTACAACGATCCGGCCGTCAACCGGCAGGGCATCGAGGACCAGATCGAACGGCTCCTGCGGGCCGAGGCGCTGGTCTTCGTCTATCCGACCTGGTGGTACGGCATGCCCGCGATGCTCAAGGGCTGGTTCGACCGCGTGTGGGCGCCGGGGGTCGTTTTCGACATCAATGGCGGGGTCATCCGCCCGCTGCTGACGGGCGTGCGCCACGTCGCCGCCGTCACCACGATGGGGGCGCCGTGGTGGTTCGCGTGGTTCATGGGCCATCCGGGCCGCATGTTCCTGTCGCGCGGCGTGCGCGCGGTTTGCGGGCGCGGCTGCCGATTCACGTGGCTTGCGCACGATCGCATGGATTCGTCGACCCCGGAAACACGCGCGCGGTTCCTTGCGAAGATCCGCAACGCTTTCGGGCGCTTCTAGAAACGCACCTCGGCCCACTTTCCGCCGGTGGGCGTGCGTTCTTCCCAGGCGCGCATCTTGAACGGGTTCAGCAGGCCGTGCGGATCGGCCGCGCGCTTGAATTCGTACTGCGCCTCGTCCACCACGCGCATGCCGCCGTCTTCCAGCAGGAACGTGTGCGGATCGAAGATCGGGCAGCCGTTGGCGTTGTGGAAATCGATGATCTCCTTCAGCCGTTCGGGCGTCGTGTAGCGCACCACCTGCAGGCCGAAGCAGCCCACGCGGCCCGACATGCGCGCGAATTCGAGATGGATCACGACCTCGTCGCCGAACGCCTTCCACATCTTCTCGACCAGCGCCACGTGGTCGGGCGGCGGGAAGAGTGTCTGCAGGTAGGTCACCGTCTTGTCGACCTTGAGCGCCTGCAGCGTCGTGTGGTTCCAGGTGAATTCGTAGAGCGGCGGGATCGTCTCGTCGCCTTCGGCCCCCATGCGCTCGAACACGCACGATCCGTTGTGGTCGCCCGCGAGGTCGCGCAGCGCTTCCAGGCCCGCGTCGGCCAGCACGACGATGACGATCGCCTCGCCCTCGCGCAGGTGGCCCATCAGCGGCTTGAAATACCTGGCGGCTCCCCAGTCGACGACCGCCAGCTCCTTCTTGATGAGCCCGTCGGATTCGCCCACGGCCTGCGCGAAGCGCACCGCGTCCATCAGGTTCTTGAAGCTTGCGATGCACTCGGCCCACGGCCAGGTGCGCGCCATGGCGATATCCAGTTCGGTGACGATGCCGTTGGTGCCGTAGGCGTGGACGACCTTCTGCACGTCGTCGCCCTCCAGCACGATCGTGCGCGGGTTTTCCTCGACCGTGACGACGCGAAGGGCCCGCACCGTGCCGCGATCGCGCAGCGTGCCGTAGCCGATCGAGCCGATGCCGCCCGAGCCGCCGGCGATGAAGCCGCCGATGGTGGCCGTGCGGCGGGTGGAGGGGTGGAAGCGCAGCTCCCAGCCCTGCGGGATCGTCTCAGCTTCGAGATCGATCAGCTTCAGCCCCGGCTGCACGCGAAGGGCACCGCCTTCCAGCGACACGATCTTGTCCATCTTCGTCATGTCGAGGATGACGCCGCCGGCCAGCGGCATCGCCTGCCCGTAATTGCCCGTGCCTGCGCCCCGCACGGTGAGCGGGATGCGCATGCGCGCGCAGGCGGCCGCGACCTTGATGACTTCCGCCTCGTCCTTCGGCAGCACGAGAAGGTCGCCGAAGTGCTTATTGAGCTGCCGCTTCAGGATCGGCGAGTACCAGTAGAAATCGCGCGACTTCTGGCGCACGAGCGACTGCTCGTCGATCGTCTCCACCGGCGCGATGGCGGCCTTGAAGGCGGCCCAGTCGGCCGCGTGCGGGGCCGGGGCGGGCGGATCGGTCCAGATCGTCATTGCGGGCTCCAGCGCGTCATCTTGCCGGGATTGAGCAGACCGAACGGGTCGGACTGCCGCTTGAATTCGAGCTGGCGGTCGCCGGCGATGACCTTCGGGCCCTTGTCTTCCAGGATGTAGCTGTGCGGGTTGGGGATGATGCAGCCTTCCGCCTCGTGATGGCGGATGATCTCGGTGAGCCGCTCCTTGCCCGTCCAGCGCACGACCTGCAGCGCCGAGCAGTTCACGCGCCCGAAGCGGCGCTGGAACTCCAGATGCAGCATCACCTCGTCGCCATAGTGGCGGTACATCTTCTCGGCCACTTCGAGGTTCCGCCCGATGGGAAACACGGTTTGCAGGTACGTCACGCCCTTGTCGACCTTGAGCGCCTGCAGCGTCGTATGGTTCCAGCAGTATTCGTAGAGCGGCGTGGTGTCGGACTGCGTTTCGTCCGGCGTCGGCCGCCACGCCGTCAGCGTGCCGTTGTGGACCGCCGCGAGCCGTTCGAACGCCGCCTTCTCGGACTGGGCCACCATGCAGATCGCGACATGCTTGCCCTCGGGGCATTCGGCTTTCAGCGCCTTGAACCACATCGGGATCGGCCACGCGATGACGGCCGCTTCCTTCTTGATGATGCCGTCGGATTCCCCCAGCGCCTGGCCGAAGCGCGCGGCATCCATGAAGTCCGCGAAGGCCACGACCGCATCGAACCACGGATAGGCCGGGGCGAGGGACATCTCGACCTCGAGCACCACCCCGGTCGTGCCGTAGGCGTGCGTTGCCGCCGCGACGTCGCGGCCGCGGAAATCGAACACGCGCGGCTTCGGCTCGCATGTCGCCACGCGCACGCCGGGGATCGATCCCCAGTCGCGCAGCTGGCCCGTCATGACCGAACCGATGCCCGCGGCACCGCCGCAGACGAAGCCGCCGATCGAGGACATTCGCTTGGTCGAGGGATGCATGCGCATTTCCCAGCCGATCGCGCGCGCCTGCCGGTCGACCTCGATCAGGTTCGTGCCCGATTCGAACCGGCCCGCACCGGGCTTCAGGAAGACCGTGCGGTTCAGCTTCGCGGTATCGAGGATGACGCCGCCGGAGAGCGGCACGAGCTGGCCGTAATTGCCGGTCCCGCCGCCGCGCACGACCAGGGGGACCCGATGCTGCGCGCACGCGCCGATGGTGCGCAGCGCTTCGTCCTGGTCCTTCGGCACGACGATCAGCTCGGCCGACTTCCTGTTGAGCTCGGCCTTCAGGATCGGGCTGTACCAGAAGAAGTCGCGGCTCTTGAGGCGCACGAGCTGCGGATCGTCGATCACGTCGACGCCCGCAAGCGTGCGCCGGAGGCCGGCGATGTCGTTGCCGGAAAGCGTTTCCGTCATTTCATCCCCACGATCGCGTCGAGTTCCCGGTAGTCCGGCAGGGTCGTGTCGATGGCCATGCCGTCGCGCAGCACGACGCGGTCCGACTGGCGCCGCGACAGGAGCTCGGAATGGCTGCGTGCGCGCATCACGATCAGGTCGGCGGGGTTCCCGCGCGCGATGCGGCCCGTCGCGGGGAGCTTCATGATGTCGGCAGGCGTCGTCGTCGCCGCCTGCGGCCAGTCGCCCATCGGATGGTCGAGCTGGAGGATGCGCACGGCCTGGACGAACGTCTCCAGCATGTCGTGGTCGCCGTAGGCGTAGAACGGGTCGCGCACGTTGTCCCCCGCCACCGCCACGCGCATGCCGCGCGCTTTCATCTCGTGCAGGAGCGTGACGCCGCGCCAGCGCGGCGTGCGGCCGCCTTCGCGTCCCTGCAGGTACATGTTGCACATCGGCAGGCTGACGACGTCGATGCGTGCCTCGGCGCAGGCCGCAAGCGTCGCCTCGATCGCCTCGTCCGGCTGGACGGCGAGCGAACAGCAGTGGCCCATCAGGATCGCGCCCTTGAACTTCCGCTTCGCCGCCATGCGCGCGATGCGGATCATCGTGCGCGCCTCGGGGTCGCCCGACTCGTCCACGTGCAGGTCGAGATCGAGCCCGCGCGCCTCGGCCAGCTCGAAGACGCGCGTCATGTAGTCGTCGAAATTGGCGGGCACGCCCACATGGTCTTCGCCGGCAAGGCGCGTGACGCAGCCGAGCTGGCCGCCGTGCCGCGCCACGAGATCGGCAAGCCGGTCGCCCTCGCCCGTCGCGAAAGGATCCATCGCGAGGATCGAGGACGCCTGCAGCGCGATGCGGCCTTCCCACCTGTCGCGCAGCTTGGCGAACACGGGCCACGAGATTTCGGCCTGCGGGGAGAAGCTGTCGAGATGCGTGCGCACGGCGCTGACGCCGTGCGCATAGGCGCAGCGCAGCGCGAAATCGAAGCGCGCCTCGATGTCGGCGGCATTCCAGTTCGCCTGCCGGTCGGCCATCACGGTCGTCAGTGCGCCGAAGAAGGTTCCGTCCGGGTTCGCCGCGCGCGGCCAGATATGGCCCTTGTCGAGATGGGTGTGGACATCCGCGAAGGTCGGCCACACGACCGACCGGCGAAGGTCGGGCCCGCGCGCGACATCAATCGTGCCGGCCGGAACGATGTCGGCGATGCGCCCCGAGGCGATGGCGATGTCGACATCGAGATGCCCGTCTTGCGTGGCGGGTGCGACGGCGCCCGGTGCCAGGGTCGCCGGCACACGCACGTTGCGCAGCGCGAATTCCGCCGCGCGCGGCGCCTCGAAAAATCCGGCGGTCATCTCAGTTTTCCCGCTTCAGCGCGCTTTCGTGCCAGCGCCGCAGCACAAGGTGCGACAGCATCGACAGGCACAGGAAGATCACGATACCCGAGATCGAGATCATGAACAGTGCGGCAAACATACGCGGGATGCGCAGCTGGTAGCCCGATTCGAGGATGCGGTACGCCAGTCCGGATTGGCTGCCGCCGGTTCCCGCCACGAATTCCGCCACCACCGCGCCGATCAGCGACAGCCCGCCCGAGATCTTGAGCCCGCCGAGGAAATAGGGGAGGGCGGACGGCAGGCGCAGGTAGCGCAGGGTCTGGAAGCGCGTCGCCTTGTAGAGCTGGAAGAGGTTGAGGAGGTTGTGGTCGGCCGAATTGAGGCCGAGCGTCGTGTTCGACAGGATCGGGAAGAACGCGACGATCCACGCGCAGATGAGCAGCGACAGCTTCACGTCGTTGACCCAGATGATGATCAGCGGGGCTATCGCCACGATGGGCGTCACCTGCAGGATCACGGCGTAGGGGAAGAACGAAAGCTCGACCCATTTCGACTGCGCGAACAGGACCGACAGCGATACGCCGAGCAGCACCGCCACGCTGAGTGCCGCAAGGCTGATCGACAGCGTGATCCACAGCGAACCCGAAAGCGTGCCCCAGTCGGTCACCATCGTCTGCGCGATCAGCAGCGGGCCGGGCAGGATATAGGGCGGGATGGCGTTGCGGCGGACGAGGAATTCCCACACCGCCAGCGTCAGCAGGCCGACGAAAAGCGGCATCAGCACCTTGGGCCAGGTGGAGGCCGCAACGCCCAGGATGCGCCGCTCCTGCAGCACGACGGGCGGTGCGTCGTCGCCGATGGTGATGACGGGAGGCGAGGCGGTATCAGACATCTCAATGCGCCCCGATCGCATGGCCCATGGCGCGCTCGAGCGCCTCGGAGGCGCGCTTGCAGTGGGCGTTGTAGAGGGGGGAGGTGCGGTAGTCGGCCGCGCGCGGATAGGGCGCGGTCACGTCCATGTCGGCGATGACGCGGCCCGGACGTGCCGCCATCGTGACGATGCGCTGCGACAGGAACACGCTTTCGAAGACCGAATGCGTGACGAACACGACCGTGAAGTTCGAGGCGTGCCACAGCTCGAGCAGGTCGTTGTTCAGCTTGAAGCGCGTGATCTCGTCCAGTGCCGCGAACGGCTCGTCCATCAGCAGCACCTCGGGCCGCGTGACGAGCGCGCGCGCGATGGACACGCGCATCTTCATGCCGCCGGAAAGCTCGCGCGGATAGGCGTTCTCGAAAGCCGCGAGCCCGACCATGCGCAGCGCCTCGGCGGCGCGGGCGCGTCCTTCCTCGTTCGCCGTGCCGGCCAGCGTCAGCGGCAGCATGACGTTTCGGATGGCGCTCGCCCACGGCATCAGCGTGGGCTCCTGGAACACGAACGACAGGCGCGGCAGTGCCGCACCCGCGGCATCGTGCTGGGCGTCGGGCCACTCGATCGTGCCGGCGGAGGCCTCGCCGAGGCCCGCGATCAGGCGCAGCAGCGTGGACTTGCCGCAGCCCGACGGCCCGAGGAGCGAGACGAACTGGTGGCGGCCGATGTCGAGATCGACGTTCTGGAGCGCCAGCGTGCCGTTGGAGAAGAGCTTGGCCACGCCCCGGCAGCGCACGACCGGCCGGGCGGTTTGCCCGGCCGGTCGCTCTGCGGCGGCGACGGCGGAAGAGTCGACGTCCGTCATCCCATCCCGACGCGCTTGTTCACGAACTTGAGCGAATAGGCCTTCGACAGGTCGAGCCCGGCGGGCTGGGCGCCGGCGGCGACCATCTGCTCGTAGAAGCCCTTCCAGCGGGCGTCGGTCATGCAGCCGATGCCAAGCTTCTTCGAATCGCCCGAGTCGATGATGCCCTTGTCCTTCATCGCCTTGTGGGCGTAGTTGATCTTCGTGTCGTCCATGTCCGGGTTGTCGCGCTTGATGAGCGCGTTGGCCGGCGCCGGATCGCCGTTCAGGTACGAATACCAGCCCTCGATCGAGGCGCTGACGAAGCGCTGGACGAGATCGGCCTTCTCGTTGACGAGCTTCCACGAGGTATTGATCGTCGTCTGGTAGTTGTCGAAGCCGTAGTCGGCGAGCAGGTGGACGACCGGCTTCACGCCGGCCTGCTCGATGGCGAAGACCTCGCTCGTCAGGAAGCCCTGCTGGGAAAGCGTCTTGTCGGCCAGGAACGGCGCCATGTTGAACGTGTAGGGGCGGGCCTGCTCGTCGGTGAAGCCGAACTTCGCCTTGAGCCACGGCCAGTACGACGAACGGCCGCCGGCACCGATGAGGATCGGCTTGCCCTTGAGCGCGGGCAGCGTGTCGTTGCCCATCGCCGGATGCGAGATCAGGACCTGCGGATCCTTCTGCATGATCGAGGCGACCACGACGAAGGGCAGGCCTTCGCGCGCGTAATTGAAGCCGGCAAACGAGCTCGACATGATTGCGTCGACGCGCCCGCCGACCAGCAGCGTATTGGGATCCTGCTGCGGGCCGCCCATGCGGATGTCGGCGTCGATGCCGTACTTCTTGTAGATGCCCGTGGCGACGGCCTGATAGAAGCCCCCGTGCTCGGCCTGGGCGCGCCAGTTCGTCTGGTACGAGAACTTGTCCAGAGTCTGCGCGCGCAGGGACGGTGCGGGAAGCACCGCTGCGGCGGTGGCGGCGCCGAGCAGTCCCAGCGACTGGCGGCGCGAAATTCGATTGCGACTCATGGGCTTGCTCCTTGTCGTGCGGTTCAACGCGAAGGAAGGGAAACGCCGTCTTGGGTCAGCAATTCCCGTACCATGGGCGTGCGCGCGGCCGATTCCGCGTGCCTTCGCAGGCGACTATACGGCGGGGCCGCAAAACGGCAACGAGCCATTCGGGGTGTGGATAATCAGTCCCGGACGACGATGTTCGACAGCGGATAGCGATCGATTTCGGCAAGCGCCTGCACGAATCGGCGCGCCGCGTGGTCGACGACCTTGCGTCCCTTCTCGGCGTCGGCATCGAGCGCGTTGCCGCACGCCCCGGCGGGGTTGAGATCCTGGATTTCCCACGCGAAGGCGATGCGCCCCTCGCCGGCGAGGATGGGACTTTCCTTGGCGATGCGCTGGGTCAGCGGCTCGAAGTTGCGCCGCTCCTCCTCGCGGACGAGATCGCCGCGAAGATGCATCATCACGGACGTCTCGCTGGCGCCGGCGTGGATGCCGAAGCGCAGCTCGGCGTCGGAGAAGACGCCCGGCGGCTTGCCCAGCCCGTAGGTGTTGATCGTCACGGCGAGCATCTTGTGGCGAACGCGCAGGTCGCGGCAGACGATCTCGGCCACCTGCGGCTGGCCGCCGTGGCTGTTGAAGATGACGAACTTGCGGATGCCCGCGCGCGCGACCGATTCGCCGATCTCCGTCCATAGCCGCGTCAGCGTCTCCGCCGACAGGGTCAGCGTGCCGGGGAAGGAGATATGCTCGTTCGACTTGCCCACCGGCATGGGCGGAAGGAAGGTCACGGGCAGGTCGTCTGGCATCAGCTCGATCGTGCGCGCGACAATGCCGGCATTGATGCAGGCATCGACATAGACGGGCAGATGCGGGCCATGCTGTTCGATGGCGCCCACCGGCAGCACCGCGATCGTCCGCTCCTTGTCGAGGGCGGCGAAATCAGGCGAAGTCATCTCGTGCCAGTAGCGGCGGGGCAGTTTCTTCATCGCTCGACGTCTCCGGTCTGCGGGGCCGGGCGCCGGGCGGGAACGTCCCGCGTCAGCGGACGACCGCCTTCTGCCATTTGAATTCCGAAAGGCCCTTGCCGCGCAGCGCCTGCACGATGTGGGCCGGGCCGATGAACACGGGCTTGCGCATCAGGTCGACATGCATCAGCACGACCTGCTTGCCCTCGAAGCGCGCCTGGAAGAACTTCATCGAGCGGGCCTGCATTTCGGTCGTCGAGCACGACGCCGCGTCCACGTGCACGACGACGACCTGCACGCCGCCGAGCGCCAAGACGCATACGTTGAACTGCTGGTCGGCCATGCCCGCCTTCTTCCGAGGGGTGTTGCGCTTGCCGCACCCCGCGGGAACGGGGTGCGCCGCCGCCTTACGGCAGCGGAACGGGGCTGTCGGAGAGCGTGCGCAGGTAGGCGATGAGGTTCGCGCGGTCTTCCGCACGCTTCAGGCCCGCGAACGCCATGCGCGTGCCCGCGACGGCCGCCTTCGGGTTCGCGAGGAACTGGTTGATGTGCTCGTAATCCCACGTGCCGCCCGCCGCCTGCATGGCCGGCGAATAGCCGAAGCCTTCGGCGTGCGCGCGCTTGTTGCCCACGATGCCCCACAGGTTGGGACCCACGCCGTTTTTGCCGCCCTTGTCGAACGTGTGGCACGACGTGCAGTTCTTCGTGACGGCCTTGCCGGCGTCCGCGTTCGCGCTGGCGAGCAGCGGCGAGATCGGGTCGAGTGCGGCCGGAGCCGCCGCCGCCGCCGGGCCCGCGGCCTCCTCGGCCACCTTGATGTCGATCACCGCCTTTTCGAGGTGGTGGGGATGGACCAGCATGTTGGCGATGAAGCCGATGACCGTGACCGCCAGCACCGAGGAAACGACGGCGCCGAATATCTTGTTGAGTTCGTAAGCGTTCATGGTCCCGCTCTGTCTCGTCTGGCATGCCGGCAGGGCCGGCCGGAATCCGCGCAATCTAAATGCCGCAGGCGGGTCGCGCAACCCCTTGCGGTTCCGGCCGGCCGTCCCCCTGCGACAGGACGCCGCAGCCGGCCGGTTGACGGTCCCGGACGGCGCCTCGATACTCCCGCGCCCGGCCCGTCCGGCCGTCGCCAGAAAGGTTTACACGAATGCCAGTCCGCCGTCCGTCTGCCCGCGTCGCCTTCCAGGGTGTCCCCGGCGCCTATTCGCACCTTGCCTGCCGCGCCGCGCGGCCCGAGTTCGAGCCGCTGCCCTGCGCCAGCTTCGAGGACGCGTTTGACGCCGTGCGCCGCGGCCGGGCAGCCCTGGCGATGATCCCGATCGAGAATTCGGTCGCCGGCCGCGTGGCCGAGATCCATCACCTGATCCCGGAAGCGGGCCTGCATATCGTGGGCGAACATTTCCAGCGCGTGAACCACCACCTTCTCGCGCCCAAGGGCGCCACGCTCGCCTCGATCCGGACCGTCCAGAGCCACGTCCAGGCGCTCGACCAGTGCCGCGAGACGATGAAGAAGCTGGGGCTGAAGCGCGTGGTCGGCGCCGACACCGCCGGTTCGGCGGCCGAGATCGCGCGCGCGAACGACCCCACGCGCGCGGCCATCGCCTCCTCGCTCGCGGGCGAGATCTACGGCCTCAAGTCGCTGAGGAAGGATCTCGAGGACGCCGAGCACAACACCACGCGCTTCGTCATCCTGTCGAAGAAGTCCGTCATCGCCGACCCGCGCAAGGGGCCTGCGGTCACGACGTTCGTCTTCCGCGTGAAGAACCGCCCGGCGGCGCTCTACAAGGCGATGGGCGGGTTTGCCACCAACGGCGTCAACATGACGAAGCTCGAAAGCTACATGATGGGCGGCCGTTTCACCGCCACGCAGTTCTACGCCGACGTCGAGGGCCACCCCTCCGAACGCGCGCTGGCGCTGGCGCTGGAGGAACTCGGCTTCTTCTCGGACATGGTGCGCATCATCGGCGTCTATCCGGCGCACCCCTACCGCTTCAAGGCGCGCGGCTAGAACAGCGCCATCTGGTCGCCGGCCTTCGGCGGCGGGCGGAACTGCGAAAGGTCGAGCGACCAGTCGTTGCGGTCGAGCCCGTGGCGCGCGCGCGCCGCGCGGAAGCGCTTCGAGACGAGCTGCGCGTAGGCGCCTTCGCCCGTGAAGCGCTTGCCGAATTCGGCGTGGTTGAGCGCGCCGCCGCGGATGTCGCGCACGAGCGAGAGGACGTGGCTGCGCTTGAGGGGCACATGCTCGGCCAGCCACTCCTCGAACAGCTCCTTCAGTTCCAGCGGCAGGCGCAGCAGCGTGTAGCCGGCGCTCGTGGCGCCGGCCGCCGCCGCCGCCTCGAGGATCGATTCCATTTCCGCGTCGTTGAGCGCCGGGATCATCGGGGCGGCCATCACGCCCACCTTGACGCCGGCGGCGGCAAGCCCGCGGATGGCGTCGAGCCGACGCTGCGGGGTGGACGCGCGCGGCTCCATCGCGCGGGCAAGGTCGCGGTCGAGCGTGGTCACCGAGACGAACACGTGCGCGAGGTTTCGCGCCGCCATGGGGCCGATGATGTCGAGATCGCGCAGCACCAGGGCGGACTTGGTGACGATCGAGAAGGGGTGGCCGAAGTCGCGCAGCGTCTCGAGCACCTGGCGCGTGATGCGGTGCTCGCGTTCGACGGGCTGGTAGGGATCGGTGTTGGAACCCAGTGCGATCGCCATCGGCCTGTAGCCGGGCCGGCGCAGTTCGGCATCGAGCAGCTTCGCCGCGTCGGGCTTGGCGAACAGCTTCGTCTCGAAGTCGAGCCCCGGCGACAGGCCCAGATAGGCGTGGCTCGGCCGGGCATAGCAGTAGACGCAGCCGTGCTCGCAGCCCCGGTAGGGATTGATCGACTGCGCGAAGGGGATGTCAGGCGATTCGTTGCGCGCGATGATCGTGCGCGTGGCATCGCGCGCGACATGGGTGCGCAGCGGCGGCAGGTCGCAGGCCTCGTCCGGCCGCTCCCAGCCGTCGTCGATCGCCACGCGGGCCTGCCGCTCGAAGCGTCCCGTCGTGTTCGAGATCGCGCCGCGGCCCTTGCGGGCGCGGTCCGGCAGGCTGTCGACCATGCCCGGCACGCTACGCCGTCATGCAGAACATATCAAGAACTTCATGGCCCCGCGGCTGGACGCGGACACCGCAATCGACTATCCCGGCTGCTCCGCGATGGAGCCCTCCCGGCGATGACCGCCCTGCACAAGACCGCGCCTTCCGCCCCGCGCTACACCGACCAGGCCGTGACGGCCGCGGTCGAGCATTTCGCGCGGCTCAACGGGCGGCCGGTCACGATCATGTCGGTCGATTTCGAGGCCGGCATCTGGCTCGTCAGTCTCGTCGAGTCGGCCGGCGTGACCGAGCAGCGCTGGATCGAGGATCCGCGCCCCGCGGACGTGACGCGCGCGGAAGTCTTCCACAACGGAACGCGCCTCGGCCGGATCGGCTGAGCGTCAGCTCCACGCCTTGCGCTGGGCGGCGACGGTCGCCGGATCGAGCGCCGCGTCGATCGCGCGCTGGGCGTGTTCGGCCGGTCGCGGATCGAGCGCCTTGTGCTGGCCTTCGACCTTGAAGCGCAGGAACACGCTTGTCGTGCGCAGCCAGACCAGCCGGCGGAACGGCCGCAGCAGTGCCGCAGTCTCGCGCGCGATGGGATCGCCCACCTTGCTTGCCCACAGCCGGAAGAAGCCGTCGATCTGGCCGGAATCGAGGGTGGCCGCGCAGTCCGGATCCCAGCTCGTCGACGGCAGGATGATCGCGTGGACGACGTCGAGCCCCGGCAGCCCGTAGATGCATTTCTCCAGATCGACCGCATAGGCCCTGGCGCCCGGTGCGGCGACGAAATTGCCGGGATGGGCGTCGACCACGCACAGCGCGCGCGTCAGGCCGGCCACCTTCTTCGCGTTCGTCTGCGCGAAGTCGCGTGCCCAGGCGATCTCGTGGCCGAAGGCAAGCTTGACCTTGGGATCGAGATTGGCGCGGTCGGCAAGCTTCAGGTTCGCGTCGATGGCCGCGACCACGTCGCCGATCGGGTCGGCCGGCGTCTCGATGGGGTCGCGCTGTTCGGGCGGCGGCAGCTTCAGCTTGTGGATCGCGGCAAGGGCGTTCGCCATGCTCGGCAGTTCGCCCGGCAGGCGCGGTGCGGCACCGGGAATGTCGTCGACGACGAGCGCACCGAACGGCAGGTCGCCGCCAACGGGCAGGATGCCCAGCAGGCGCGGCGTGGCGTCGGACGCTTGCGCACGGGTGAAGCATTCGGCCTCGCGCGCAAGGCTCTGCGCGGGGTCGAGGCTGCCATAGGCCGAAAGCGGCACGCGGACGATCGCGCGGCCCCCACGGACACGGAAATGGGCGTGTGCCAGCCCCTTGCGTTCAAGGACGGAAAGCGCGTCTTCGGTCGTTTCGGCGAAACGCGGCAGGGCGCGCAGGGCGGCGTGGATCGCGGCGGGGCTTGGAACTGTCATCGGCACAATTTCTACTATGAATTCATCGCCCTTGGCGATTGCGTTGCATCCGGGCGAGGATCGCGCACATGCACGGAATTTCGAACGTCGATCCGGGCCGTACCATCGACTGGAGCCGGACGAGTGACGACTATGCCCGGCACCGGCCGGGCCCGCCGCCGGAATTTTTCCTGAGGCTGGCGGCGCTCGGCGTGGGGCGGCCCGGCCAGCGCATCCTCGATCTTGCGACGGGAACGGGCCTGCTGGCCCGGCAGTTCGCGCGCCAGGGTGCGGTCGCGACGGGCATCGACATCGCGCCGGGGCAGGTTGCGGTGGCGCGCCGTCTTGCCGCGGACGAGGGGCTTGCGGCGCATTTCGCCGTCGCCCCGGCCGAGGCCGTGCCCTTCGCGCCGGGTTCGTTCGTCGCGGCAACGGCCAACCAGTGCTGGCTCTATTTCGATCCGGACCGCACGCTTGCCGAACTGCGCCGTGTGCTTGTGCCCGGCGGAACGCTCGTCACGAGCCATTTCAGCTGGCTGCCGCGCGCGAACCCGATCGCGGCGGCAAGCGAGGCGCTTGTGCTCGAATTCAATCCCGCCTGGAAGGGGGCGGACTGGCCGGGCACGATACCGCCGGTGCCCGCCTGGGCGGCCGAACGCGGCCTCGCGCTGCGCGCGATGTTCTGGTTCGACGCCCCGATCCGCTTCACCGCCGAAAGCTGGCGCGGCCGCATGCGCGCGTGCCGCGGCATGGGCGCGGCCCTCGATGCCGGCGAGGTCGATGCCTTCGACGCGCGGCACGCCGAGCTGCTTGCGCGCATCGCCCCGGCGGAATTCGAGATCGTCCACCGCCTCGACGCGCATTTCTTCGCGATCGCCTGACGCGCCTAGACCGTGGCCTTGGGCTTCGTGGCCAGATGTTCCTGCAGGCGGGGCATCAGTTCGACGAGGTTGCAGGGCCGGTGACGGTTGTCGAGCTGCCATTTCAGGATCTCGTCCCAGCCGTCGCGGCAGGCCGAGGGCGAGCCCGGAAGTGCAAAAAGGTATGTCCCGCCCGCCACGCCGCCGGTGGCGCGGCTTTGCAGCGCGGAGGTGCCGACCTTGCCGAAGCTGATCATCCGGAACATCTCGCCGAAGCCGTCGATCTTCTTCTCGTAGAGCGGCTCGAAGGCTTCCGGCGTGACGTCGCGTCCGGTGACACCCGTGCCGCCGGTCGAAATGACGACATCGATCTGCGGATCGGCGATCCACGCGCGCAGCTGGCGCTGGATGGCGTCGGTCTCGTCGCGCACGATCGTGCGGGCGGCGACCTTGTGTCCGTCGCGCACGATCATCTCGGCAAGCGCGTTGCCCGACCGGTCGCTCGCGGCATCGCGCGTATCCGACACCGTCAGGACGGCGATGTTGCAGGGAAGGAAGGGCCGGCTCTCGTCGATCTTCGGCATGGTGCGCCTCGGGCTTCGCTCGTCTAGCGCCGGGCGCGACCCTCGCGGCGGGGAGCGGGGCTTGGCGGTTCCGGCAGCGTCGAGAGTGCCGGAACAGGTCCGGCCGCCGCAACGGTCGTCGTGCCGCGTGGTGCTGGAACCGGCGCCGCAGGAAGCGCAAGGCCCGGCGGCAGGATCGCCGCGGCCGAGGTGTCTTCGCGCGGCGCGCGCTCGGGTGCGGCGGGCAGGCCCGGTCCCGGCGTCGGGGGCAGGGCCATCGCGGCAACGACCGGCTCGCCGCGCGGGGCGGGCAGCGGCGGTTCCGGCGGCGGCTGGATCGACGTCAGCTGGACGGGCGCACTCGCGCGCGCGGCGAGCGTGCCGGGCTGCGTATAGAGCGGCCATTCGCCCTGCGCGAGCTGTTCGAGCGACGGATTGGGCTGGCCCAGGCGCTCGGTGTACATCCAGTAGGAATAGAGGACGCGCGCGATGAAATGGCGCGTCTCGGCCGACGGCAGGCTTTCGATGAACAGAAGCGCGTCCTCGCGCTTTTCGCCGCGGCTGTCCTGCAGGCGCTTCCAGCGCTGGAGGTTGCCGATCCCGCCGTTGTAGGCCGCGGCCAGCCGGACGAGTTCGCCGCTGACCAGCGGTTCGTCGAGAAGGTGGCGCAGGTAGCGCTGGCCGAGCGTGACGTTGACATCCGGCTCGAGCAGCAGGTCGAGGCGGCCACGGAACGTGCGGCTGTCCATCGCTGCTGCCGTCGCCGGCATGAGCTGCATGAGGCCGCGCGCGCCCGCCGGGCTGATCGCGGCCGGATTGAAGGCCGATTCGACGCGCATGAACGCGAAGACCAGCGCCGGGTCGACGTCGTAGCCGCCGATCGGTGCCCAGTTCGGGATCGGATAGAACGCGCCGTCGTAGCGCAGCCCGTCGAGGTCGGCGATCTCGCGGGCCAGACGCATTGACAGGCCCGACATGTTGCCGCGCATCGCGACCGCAAGGATCGCGCGCATCACGCCGGGCCCGCTCTGCGCATAGACGCGGCGCAGTTCCGCCTCGGCACGGCGGTCCTGCCCGACCTGCAGCAGCGCGAACACGCGCACCGCGCCCGGAAAGCGCATGAGCTGGTCGAGTTCGGTTTCGGCGAGCGCTGGCGGATTCCAGTTGAGGCCGGGGTCGATGTCGAGCGCGCGCGCGGCGAGCAGGCCGTAGAACGTGCGCGGATACTCGGCCGCCTGGCCGAGCCAGAAGTTATAGACGTCCGGACGGCGGGCGCGCAGGTGCGTGCGCGCCGCCCAGAAGGCGCCCGCGGCGATGTCCCACGGGTCGCCCTGCGGCATTTTCGCCAGCGCCTCGAAGTGGCGCGCCGCGCGGTCGAAATCGCCCTGCCGGAAGCGCGCGAGGCCCGCGATCCAGTTTGCGCGCGGCACGAGCGTGCCCGAGCGCGCGGCCGCCGGTCCGGCGAACTCGATCGCCTGCGCGTCGTCGCCGCGCGCGAACCAGCCTGCCGCAAGCATCGCCTTGAAATGGTCGATCTCGCCGGCCGAAAGCACCTGCGCGGTGTCGCGCGCGACGAGGATCCTTTCGGCCGCCTCGAACTTGCCGTCCGACAGAAGGTCGCGCAGCCGGTTGCGCATCCCCGCGGCGTGGCTGCCGCCGGACCGCCCCGGCGGGATCGGCCGGTTGAGCGACGGGCCGAGATCGTCCGCCGACGCGCGCTCGGCGAACGAGGCCACGTCGCGCGGCCGCGTCAAGCCGGTCGCGCGGCCGCCCTGCTTGCGCACGGCCAGCGCGTAGATCGCGCGCGCGTCCGGCAGGTCGGCGAATTCCTTGAGCCAGGCGGCCAGCTCGTCAGGGCGGGTGCGGTATTTGGGTCCGAGATACCGGTCGGCGAGCACGTGGCCGACAAGAAGGCGGTTCTTGACCGCGCGCAGCATCGTGTCCGCCTCGCCATAGGCGCCGCGGTGCTGGAGCTGGAAGGCGAGGCGATAGGCCCGGATGTCCGACGTGGCCAGCGGCTGGGGAAGTTCCGCCGTCCGGTCGAAGGGGACGTTGAGCCCCGGCAGGGCCGCCGTCTCGATCCGGTCGGCCGCCGCCATGAGGGTTTCGATAAGTCCTTGGGCGCGGGCGGAAGAATAGGCAGATACCGCCGACAGGCCGCACAGGCCGATGCCGAAAAAATATGCGAACCGGGAAATATAGATGAATGGGTTCCGCATTGCGGGCGAAGAGATAGTCGAATATTTCCACTGCTGGCAAGCAGAAATATCAAGTTTTCCACATATTTAGTTCAAAGATTAGAGCGAACTATTTACTTGGTCAGTTATTTATATTGTCTCTGATCTTTTGTTTGATCGACAATAAATCCCGCCACGAATCCCTTTTTTGGGCCGGCTGGCGCAACAAATAGGCGGGGTGATACGTCGGCAACACAGGGATCTCGGCCGGCATGTCGGGGGTGCGGTAGGTCCGCCATTTGCCGCGCAGGCGCATGATCCCCTCGCTCGTGTCGAGCAGCGCCTTGGCCGAAATTCCGCCAACCAGAACAAGGATTTGCGGGTTTGCCAGCGCGATGTGCCGCTGCACGAAGGGCAGGCAGGCGGCAAGCTCGGCAGCGCTCGGCGTCCGGTTGGCCGGCGGGCGCCAGGGGATCACGTTCGTGATGTAGACGCTCGTCCTGTCGAGCCCGATGGCGGCGAGCATCCGGTCGAGGAGCTGGCCCGACACCCCGACGAAGGGTTTGCCCTGCCGGTCCTCGTCGGCGCCGGGGGCCTCGCCCACGAGCATGACCTTGGCGGCCGGGTTGCCGTCGCAGAAGACGAGATTTGTCGCCGTCGCCTTCAGCGCGCAGCCGTCGAAGGCGGCGAGGGCCGCCTTGAGCTCGTCGAGCGTGCGGGCGGCGGCGGCGGCTTCGCGGGCCGAGACGACCGCCTGGGCCGCCGGCTGCGGCGCGGCCATGACGGCCGGGGCGGCGGCGACCGGCACCGACGGGACGGCGACGGGCTTTGCCGCCGGCCGCGCGGCCGGGGCGGGCGGCGGCGGTGCCGAGAAGCGGTCGAGCGGGGTGTCGAGGATCGCCTCGTCGGCCCCGATCTCGACCAGCCAGCGCAGGGTGGCCAGATCGTCCATCGGGCGGGGAGGCTACCACGCGGGGGCGGGGATCGAGTAAGAGGTTCTGGCCGGATCCGAAGGAGCCCACAGGAAGCCATGAGCCAGCGCACCGACCGCGAACGGATGGATTACGATGTCGTCATCGTCGGCGCGGGCCCGGCGGGCCTCGGCACGGCGATCCGGCTGAAGCAGCTGGCCAACGATGCGGGCCGCGAGCTTTCGGTCTGCGTGCTCGAGAAGGGCTCGGAGGTGGGCGCCCACATCCTGTCGGGGGCGGTCGTCGAGCCGCGCGCGCTCGACGAGCTGCTGCCGGACTGGAAGGAAAACGGCGCGCCGCTGAATACGCCCGTCGAAGAGGACCGCTTCCTGTTCCTGACGGCGAAGCGCGCGTTCCGCCTGCCCACGCCACCGCAGATGCACAACGAAGGCAACTACATCGCAAGCCTCGGCAACCTGTGCCGCTGGCTTGGCCAGCAGGCCGAGGCGCTGGGCGTCGAGATCTTCGCGGGCTTCGCCGCGGCCGAGGTGCTGTACGCCGAGGATGGCGCGGTCTCGGGCGTGGCCACGGGCGACATGGGGATCGGCAAGGACGGGCAGCCGACCGCGAACTTCACGCCGGGCGTGGAGATCCACGGCCGCGCGACCGTGTTCGCCGAAGGCGTGCGCGGCTCGCTTTCCAAGACGCTGTTCGCGAAGTTCGGGCTGCGCGAGGGCGTCGAGCCCCAGACCTTCGGCATCGGCATCAAGGAACTGTGGGAGATCGATCCGGCGAAGCACCATGCGGGCCGCGTCGTGCACACGGTCGGCTGGCCGCTCGACACGGAAACCTACGGCGGCTCGTTCCTCTACCATCTCGAGAACAACCAGGTGGCGGTGGGCTATGTCGTGGGGCTCGACTACCGCAACCCGTTCCTGTCGCCGTTCGAGGAATTCCAGCGCTTCAAGACGCACCCCGCCATCCGCCCCACCTTCGAGGGCGGGCGGCGCATCGCCTATGGCGCGCGCGCCATCAACGAGGGCGGCTTCCAGTCGATCCCCAGGCTCGTCTTCCCCGGCGGCGCCATCGTGGGCTGCTCGGCCGGCTTCGTGAACGTGCCCAAGATCAAGGGCAGTCA
The DNA here is from genome assembly GCA_016794025.1 of Rhodospirillales bacterium. Lineage (GTDB taxonomy): Bacteria > Pseudomonadota > Alphaproteobacteria > CACIAM-22H2 > CACIAM-22H2 > Tagaea. Next base: position 50,603 of record JAEUKX010000012.1, read on the forward strand.
CACGGCGATGAAGTCGGGCATGCTGTGCGCCGAGGCGCTGTTCGAAGCGCTCGGCAAGACCGAGGGGCGCGTGGGCACGCTCGACGCCTATCCCGAAAAGCTCAAGGCGTCGTGGGTGTGGGACGAACTTCACCGCGTGCGCAACATCCGCCCGGCCTTCACGAAGGGGCTGTGGGTCGGCCTCGCGCATGCCGCGATCGACACGTACCTCTTCCGCGGCAAGGCGCCGTGGACGTTCGGCCACCATGCCGACAACCAGTCGCTGCGGCCCGCCGCGGCGTCCACGCCCATCGCCTACCCGAAGCCCGACGGCAAGGTGTCGTTCGACCGGCTCTCCTCGGTGTTCCTGTCGGCGACCAACCACGAGGAGAACCAGCCCGCGCACCTGCG
>JAEUKX010000077.1 GCA_016794025.1 Rhodospirillales bacterium
AAGGTGGCGTCCGCGAGAATCTGCGCGAATCCGACGATGGCATTGAGCGGCGTGCGCAATTCGTGATTCATGTTGGCGATGAAGATGCCGCGCTCGTCGGATTCGAACTGGAGGCGGGCCTTGGCGCTGGCCAGTTCGGCGTTGGCGCGCGCAAGCGCGTTCGCATAGCGCGTCGACGTCCACGCATAGCCGACCGCAACGACGAGAGTCACGAGCGCGATGGCGAGGACCGGCCAATAGATCCGCAGGGCTTCCTGCGCGACGGGCCGGAACTCGGCCGTATAGACAAGGACGAGCGGCAGCGGCTGCAGGCCCAGGAAGACCGTGATGGCGTCGGTGCCCGCCGCCGACAGGGTCTGCCGGATCCGCCCGAAGCTGGCGGCCGGATAGCGCCGCCAGAGATCGACCGACGGTATATCGACGATGCCGACGGCCGCCTCGGCCGGATACTGCGCGATGAGGCTGCCATCGTTCCGGAAGACCGCGACGCGGTCGCTGGCGCGCTGGCGCAGCGTCATCAGATAGTCCGTCAGGACCGTTGCGGGGATGCTGACCGCGACGACCGCACGCGTGTCGCCATCCGCGCCCGTTATCGTCCGCGAGACGACGAGTGCCGCCCGACCACCCACGGAGCCCAGCGAAAGGACCGCATTGCGGTGCGGATCGGCGACGAGCGCACGCCGCGCGGCAAACCGGCCCGCGCCGACATGATGGGTGAAGAATTCCTCCGTGCCTGCGCCTTCGCGTTCCGGATCAAGCGCGTGCCGCCCGTCCGCATGCCAGACGTCGATCGACACGCCGTCGGCGGCGTGCTCGGGCGGAACCCACATGGCGGCGGCGAGGCGGTCGGGCGAGACCGCATCGGGCGCGCGCCCGTCGAGGAGGCGCATCACCGGGACCATGAGCAGATCGGCGCGCGCCACGAGCTGGGCAAGGAACGTGTCGCCCGAGAGCAGGCTGCGCTCGATCGTGGCGGCGCGGAATTCCGAGAACGCCTCCCCGAACGTGCGTTCCCGGCCGTGGATCCATGTCGCCGTTCCCATGACGGCGCAGATCATGAAGATACACAGGATCGCCGCCGCGACATTGTGCGGCCTGGCAGATGCCTCGCTCTCGATCGCTTCTGCGCTGTCGAGGCCGGCGACCTGGATCGTGGGGGGTGTGTATGTCACCGGCGGTTCTCCGGCCAACCGAGGTCCGGGTCGTAATGCCAGAAGACCGCTTAGGATGCAATCGCAGAAAGATTTATACTCTACAGTAGTATGAATGAAGCGAATGGTCCTCCCCTTCCTTGCTCAATTCGACAATTGACGCGCGGCGGGGCCGGTGGTTAGGGTCTGGCCCAAGCTGCGGGTTGAACAGGGACGCGCTGCTTGAATAAGGAACCGCCCGATTGACGCCGAAGATGCGCTCGGGCGGTTCTGTTTTTCGGGGGAACGCATGAGCGGACGATTCCCGCGGTTCGATACACTTTCTCTCCATGCCGGCCAGCAGCCGGATGCGGCAACGGGCGCGCGCGCCGTGCCGATTTATCAGACGACGTCCTACGTATTCCCGGATGTCGATTCGGCGGCGTCGCTGTTCAATCTCGAGCGCGCCGGCCACATCTACAGCCGAATCTCGAATCCGACCGTCGCCGTCTTCGAGGAGCGCGTGGCCGCGCTCGAAGGCGGCGTGGGCGCTCTCGCGACCGCCTCGGGCCAGGCAGCGCTGCATCTTGCCGTGGCGACGTTGATGGGTGCGGGCGGGCACATCGTCAGTTCGGCGTCGATCTATGGCGGCTCGCACAACATGTTCGCGCACACGCTGCCGCGCTTTGGCATTTCGGCGACATTCGTGGACCCGCGCGACCCGGCTGCGTTCGCCGCCGCCGTCCGGCCCGAAACGCGCCTTGTCTTCGGCGAGGTTCTCGGCAATCCCGGCCTCGAAGTGCTTGACGTGCCGGCAGTGGCGAAGGTTGCGCACGCGGCCGGGCTTCCGCTGATGCTCGACTGCACGTTCTGCACGCCCTACCTGTTCCGGGCTTTCGATCACGGCGCCGACATCGTGATGCACTCGGCGACGAAATGGATGGGCGGCCACGGGACCTCGATCGGCGGTGTGCTGGTCGATGCGGGCACGTTCGACTGGGAGGCGTCTGGCCGGTTCCCGACCCTGACCGAGCCCTATGCCGGCTATCACGGCCTGGACTTCGCGGAGGAGTTCGGGCCGGCGGCCTTCCTGATGCGTGCGCGGGCCGAAGGACTGCGCGACTTCGGCGCGTGTCTGTCGCCCACGAACGCGTTCCACCTGCTGCAGGGACTCGAGACGTTGCCGCTGCGCATGGCGCGGCATGTCGAGAACGCGCGCAAAGTTGCGGAGTTTCTCGCGGCGGCGCCGGAAGTCGCATGGGTCAACCATCCGGACCTTCCCTCGCACCCGGACCATGCGCTCGCGCGCCGCCTGCTGCCGAAGGGGGCCGGATCGATCGTCAGCTTCGGGATCAGGGGCGGGCGCGCTGCCGGCCGGCGCTTCATCGAAGGTCTGCGGCTTTTCAGCCATCTCGCGAATGTCGGCGACGCGAAGTCCCTCGTGATCCATCCCGCTTCGACCACGCACCAGCAGATGGACGCCGCCTCGCTCAAGGCTGCCGGTATCGGCGAGGAGATGATCCGGCTTTCCGTCGGCCTCGAGGATGCGGCCGACCTCGTCGAGGACCTGACCGCGGGCCTTCGCGCCGCGGCGAAGGGCTAGTGCATGGAACTCGTTGTCGCGGGCATGCGCATCTATGCGGCGACCGGCGGCCGGCCGTTCGATCCGGCGCTTCCGACCGTCGCCTTCGTCCACGGGGCCGGCATGGACCACACCGTTTGGACGCTGCAGACCCGCTGGTTTGCCCACCATGGCCGCAACGCGCTGGCCTTCGACCTGCCCGGCCACGGCCGCTCGCAAGGAACGGCGCTTGCGCGTATCGATGCGATGGCGGATTTCCTTGACGCAGCCCTTGAGGCGACGGGCGCGAAGCGCGCGGCGATCGTCGGACATTCGATGGGCGCGCTGGTCGCGCTCGAGACGGCCCACCGCCATCCGGGCCGCGTGCGCGCGCTGGCCCTGCTGGGTGCCGCGATGCGCATGCCCGTGCACCCGAAGCTGCTCGAGGCGGCGCGCCACGATGATCCGTCGGCTGTCGCCATGATCGCCGACTGGGCCTTTGGCCGACGGGCGCAGCTTGGTGGCGCGCGTGCGCCGGGGACATGGATGGTCGGCGGCGGCACGCGGCTGCTGGAGCGGGCACGGTCGGGGGTGCTCGCCAATGATCTGGCCGCGTGCGACGCCTATGACGGTGCCGGCGAGGCGGCCAAGGCCGTACGTTGCCCGACGTTGGCCGTGCTTGGCGCCGCGGACCGGATGACGCCGGCATCCGGCGGCCGTGCACTTGCCGACGCGATACCGGGGGGCCGCCATGTCACGATCGGCAATGCCGGGCACATGGCGATGATCGAGGCGCCGGACGAGACACTCGCGGCATTGGCCGAGGCATGCTGACGATGGAAGTTTCGCGGAAAATTCGATCCGCGCGCGCCGACTATCCACATTTCCGCGCCATCGCGACGCGATGGATGGACAACGACCTCTACGGCCACGTCAACAATGTCGTTTACTACAGCTATTTCGACACGGTCATCAACGCGTATCTCATCGAGGCGGGCGGTCTCGACATACATCGTGCGGAAGTGATCGGAGTCGCCGTCGAGACGATGTGCCGCTTCCATGTGTCGCTAGCCTTTCCCGAGACCGTCGAGGCGGGGCTTCGCGTAGGACGTATCGGAAAAAGCTCGGTGCGCTACGAAATCGGACTTTTCAAGGCCGGCGAGGCCCTGGCCGCCGCCGAAGGGCATTTCGTCCACGTCTTCGTCAGACGCGAAGATCAAAGGCCTGCCGGGATTCCCGACGGCATACGATTGTCTCTCCAAAAATTGTGTATACAGGAAATTTCCTCGTAAAATTGTCTATGCTTTTGATCGCTAACCGGTATGGTCGCGGCGAAATTTGCCGTGGAGAACCGGTATGTTCTGCATCAACGCCCTTGAGGCCCTCGACGCGCCGGCACGCGAGACCCTGTTCCGCGTTGCACAACCCCATCTCGACCATGCCCGCCTGACGGCGACGGAACTTGCCTTCGATCCGCGTGAACAGCGCCGCCTTCTGAATGCCGGCATGCGTTTCCAGGAGTTCGTGCAGCGCGTCGCGATCCTGCAGGGCCAGATGATGAAGAACCCGGTCACCGAGCGTGTCCGGCAGATCATCGACATCGTCGACGAGGCGATGCGCCTGGTCGAGCAGACCGCGCGGGAAATTCCGGCGCCGATGGAGATCGATGCCGCAACGATCGACCGACTGGCTGCCAGCGATCCGACCTATGGCCCGATCCGGGCGGGTGTGGCGATCGCCGCGACGCTCGCGACGGCGGGAGCGGGCGACTGGGTGGGCAAGGCAAACCGCTGTCTGACACTTTTCGACAGCCTGACCCAGCCTGCGGCGATCGACATCATTGACCAGACACTGGCTGAACTCGTCCGGATCAAGGCGTCTGCCGCGACGCTGATCGGCTCGCCCGAGAATCTTGCGCTGGTCGTCCGCGCCTGCCTGATGATCGCGGGCGACGACGAGGCCGGCACGGCCGCCAATACGCCCCCCTTCATCCTTGCGCTAGTTGCACGCCAGAAAAGGCGCGCGACGCCGCGCACCGTTCAGGCGGCGGTCGAAGTCCTCAAGGGCGTCCTTGCGAGCCCGGCATCGATCGCGAAGCGCGATCCCACGCAGGAGATAAAGCAGACGCGCAGCATGCGCGACCGCATCACGAAGCTACCGCGGCTGCTTGCCGACCAGGAACTGCAGGATATTCTCGCCCGGCGGATGTCGCGCCTCGTTGCTCCGGAACTTCTCGAGCCGCTGGTTGCGCGCGAGATCGGCGCCGGCCGAAAGGCCATTCTTCTGCTGGGCCTGCATTGCGAGATCGGCGATCCGGGTGCGCGAAAGCACCTCGTCACGCATCTCGATCTGCTGGTCGACTCGCGCGAGTTCAAGGACGAATTCTTCGTGCCCGGCTCCAGCCATGACGAAAAGCGCGCGCTGGTCGCCCAGGTCGCGCAGGCGATTACCAATGCCGATCTCATCGACATCAAGCGGCAGCGCTATCAGGCCATCGTGACGACGACATTCGCGTATCTGGGCGAGTCCGGAGACCGCAGGATCTCGCCGCGGATGATCGCCGGCCCCGAGGACCGGATCCAGATCGGCGGCGTGCGCGTGCCTCTGCGCAACTGGAGCGAGACCGGGCTGATGTTCGGTCCCTATAACGGCCTCATCGCTCCGGGCCAGCGTATGCGGGCCACCGTCATGCTGCGGAACGCCTATATCGCGATGGGCTTCGAGGCGGAGTTGGAGATCGTCCGCCAGGTCGACGGGCTGGTGGGGGCGAAGTACAACTGTGCCGATCCGCAGGCCCGCCAGCGGATCAAGGCCCATTTCAGGGCCTGAGCTGCCTTTGCGCTTACACATGAATTATTTACCATCGGCGGGTAGGTTTCCGGTCTGGTTGCAAGGCTGGATCTGTCGATGTTCTGTACAACCCCCATTGAAGCCGTCGGGCCGGAAGCGCGTGAAACGCTCTTCCGAGTGGCGGCGCCGTATCTGGAGCAGGCGCGGATTACCGCGACCGAGCTTGCATTCGATCCGCGTGAGCACCGCAAGATATTGAATTCAGGAACGAAATTCCAAGAGTACATCCAGCGCGTCGCGATCCTGCAGGGCAGGCAGCTGAAAAATCCGGTGACCGAACGGGTTCGCCAGACGCTCGAACTCGTCGATGGTGCCATGCGGCTGGTCGAAGGGGAGGCCAAGGGCCTGCCCGACGCGCAGGTTGCGGACGCTTCGGCGCTCGATCGCCTTGCCGCCAGCGATGCGGCTCTCGGTCCCGTCCGGGCTGGCGTGGCGCTGGCCGCCGTGCTCGCGCCGATGGGGCCGGGCACATGGGTGATGCGCGGTCAGCGCTGTCTTGAACTGCTCGGTGCGGTGCGCCATCCGGCGACCGTTGCGCTGCTCGACCAGACGATCGCCGAACTGCTGCGCACGAAGGCCGCCTGTGCCGGCCTGCTGGCGCCTGTCGACAATCTCACGGCACTCGTCCGGGCCTGCCTTGCGCTCGCCGGTGATACCGATTCCCTCCGCGGCGGCGTGTCCACGTTCACCACCGGCCTCGTCGCCACGGCGAAGGGGCGCGATCTGCCGTTTATCGGACGCGCTGTTGTCGAGATCCTGAACGGGGCGGTCACCGGCCCGGCGTCGCTCGACAAGCGGGATCCGACCCAGGAACTCAAGGCGACGCGCGACCTGCGCCGCAAGATCGCCGGCCTGCCGCTGCTCGATGCCGATACCGATCTGAAGGAGAATCTTTCTCGGCGGCTCACGCGCCTGACGGCGCCGGAAAGTCTCGAGCCGATCATCGGGCGCGAGGTCGGCATCGGCCGGAAGCTTCTGGTGCTGTTGGGCCTTCACGCCGACATCGAGGATCCGAATGCACGGCGCTACCTCGTCGCGATGATCGATTCCTTGGTTGAAAATCCGGAATTCAAGTCGGATTTCTATGTGCCCGGCATGGCGCACGACGAGAAGCGCGCGCTTGCCGCGCAGGTCTCTCAGGCGGTCTCGTCTTCCCAGCTTCCGGATAACCGTCGCCAGCGCTTCCGCGAGATCGCGGCGACGGCTTTCGCCGACCTCGCCGCCGCCGGCGAAAGGCGCATCTCGCCGCGCATGGTCGCGGGCCCGGAGGATCGCGTCATCGTCGCCGGACAGCGCGTGCCGCTGCGCAACTGGAGCGAAACAGGACTCCTGTTCGGCCCCTTCAACGGTCTTGCGCAACCGGGCCAACACATGAAGGCCACGGTCATGCTGCGCAACGGTTACCTGTCGATGGGTTTCGAGGCGGAGCTCGAAATCGTGCGGGCGAACGACGGGCTGATCGGCGCGAAGTACACCTGCGCCGACGCGCACACCCGCCAGCGCATCAAGGCGCATTTCCGCGCCTGAAGCGCGAATACCCGCCGCGGCGCGTGGCGCCGGGCGGGTATCGCTTCAGGTTGCCCGAACTCGGGCGCTCAGGCGGCCTTGGCTTCGATCGCCCGCGGCTTGGCGGCGGTCTCGATCGAAATGCGGCGCGGCTTCATCGCCTCGGGCACTTCGCGGACCAGATCGACATGCAGCAGGCCATTCTCGAGGCGCGCACCAGACACGCGGATGAAGTCCGCAAGCTGGAAGCGGCGCTCGAAGCTGCGCTGGGCGATGCCGCGGTGCAGGTACGCGCCGGCCTCGTCGGCCTCCTTCTTGGCCCCGGAGATCACGAGCGTGTTCTCCTGCTGGACGAGATCGATTTCGTCGGCGGCAAAGCCCGCGACGGCCATGGCGATGCGGTAGTTGTTCTCGCCGGTCTTCTCGATGTTGTACGGCGGGTAGCCGCCCTGTTCGGCGACACGCAGCGACTCGTCGATCATGCGCGAGAGCCGGTCGAAGCCGATGGTGGAGCGGAAAAGGGGCGAAAAGTCGAAGTGATTCATAATCCTATCCTCCTCTGAGCGATGGGACGTCGGTTAGCGCCGCCGGCCCCGGATGGGCACCGGCGGACACACGGGATTTGGGCATTCGGCGGGCGCGTTCAAGCCCCGGACCCCGCCGCTAAATTGCCATTTGCGTTTTTTCGGATCGGCACGGAAACTTATGCGGCGAGGAGGAGCGAGCGTGACGCTTTCCGAGTCGAACCCATCTGCCGATCCCGTCTCCCCGTTTTTCGGGCGCACGTTCGACGAGACGATGAGCCTGCTGCTGTCGGCGCGCCATTATGTCGCCAACGTCCAGCCCGGCGAGGCATTCCAGGCCGATCCGGGCGAACGCCTCCACATGAACTGCGAAGCGATGCGTCTGACCACGCGGCTGGCGCAGGTCATGGCCTGGCTGCTGGCGCAGAAGGCCGTCGCCGCCGGCGAGATCAGCCGCGAGGAAGTGCGCGACGAGCGCTATCGTCTTGGCGCCCAGACGCTGTGCCTGGCCGATACGGACGCGCGCGTGTCGCGCTCGAGTGTCAAGCTCGGGGACCTGATGCGGCAGAGCCGCAGGCTCTTCGAGCGCGTGTCGCGCCTGGACAGCCAACTCGGCGTCTGACGCCTGTCGTCGCCCCGAAAACGAAACGGGCGCTTCCTTGCGGAGGCGCCCGTCGCCGGTTCCCGAAGTCGGGAACGGTTACTTCTTTGCCGCCGCCTTGGCCGGGGCGGGCTTTGCAGCCGCCTTGTCGGCGCCCGGCGCCTTGAGGCCGATGCCGGCGAAGCGCTTGTTGAACTTGGCAACCTGGCCGCCCGTGTCGAGCATGCGCTGCTGGCCGGTCCATGCCGGGTGCGTCTTCGGGTCGATGTCGAGGCGCAGCGTGTCGCCGGCCTTGCCCATCGTCGAGCGCGTCTTGAACTGGGTGCCGTCGGTCATGACGACAGTGATTTCGTGGTAGTCGGGGTGGATCTGGGGCTTCATGGACCGCGCTCCGGAAGTTCGATATCCGCCGCCCGGCGGCCCTAACGGCGCCCTGGCAGGAAGCGGGGCTTATACAGGCTTGCGGGCAGGCATGCAAGATGACGGGGCATGCCCCCTCGACCTTTGGCTTGGGGCGTGCTAAAGCGCCGAACACATTGAATTTTCCGAGAGATTTGCCGGAAATGGACGAGCGCGAATTTGCCGACCGGGCCGACCGGACATTGACGCGGCTGCTCGATGCGCTGGAAGCGGCCCTCGAGGGGGACGATCCGGACATCGAGCTGCGGGGCGGCGTCCTGACGCTCGATCTCGACAAGGCCGGGCAATTCGTCCTCAACAAGCATGCGCCGACACGTCAGGTGTGGCTGTCCTCGCCGGTGTCGGGCGCCTCGCATTATGCCTGGGACGAAGCGGCGGCGGTCTGGCGGTCGACACGCGGGCCGGACAGGCTCGAGGTGCGGCTTGCGGCCGATCTGGCCGCGGCCTGTGGTCATCCCGTGAATCTCGGCAGCTGAGACGGCAGATGGCGCGCGGCGCGGAAAAGCAGGTGGACGAACGGTCGGGCAGCCGGAATTTCGGCGTCCTTGCGCGGCTGGGCGGGTTCCTGCTGCCGTACCGATGGCGCATGGCCGGAGCTGCGGTCGCACTGACCGTGGCGGCGGGGTCCGTCCTCGGGCTCGGGACGGCGCTGCGCTGGCTCGTCGACGCAGGCTTCGCCAGCGGCAATGCGGCATTGCTCGATCGAGCACTTTGGGGGCTCGTGGGCTTCGTCGTGCTGCTGGCCTGCGCCACTTACGCGCGCTCCTACCTTGTCACTTGGCTCGGCGAGCGCGTCACCGCCGATCTGCGCAAGGCCGTGTTCGCGCGCACGCTGCGCCTTTCGCCGGCCTATTTCGAGACGACCCGCACCGGCGAGGTGCTTTCGCGCCTGACAGCCGACACCACGGCGGTCCAGACGATCGTAGGCTCGACCGCGTCTATGGCGCTGCGAAACGTCCTGCTGATGCTGGGCGGAGCCACGATGATGGCGATCACCGCCCCGGACCTCGCCGCGATCACGCTCGCGGTCGTGCCGCTCGTCGTGGCGCCGATCGTCATCTTCGGCCGGCGGGTGCGCCGGCTTTCACGCGAAAGCCAGGACCGTCTTGGCGACGTCGGCGCCGACATCGACGAGACGCTCAACGCCGTGCGGACGGTCCAGGCGTTCAACCGCGAAGCCGAGGACGGCGCACGTTTCGACAGTCGCGTTGAAGAGGCATTCGGCGCGAACGCGCGCCGCGCGCGAGCCCGGTCCGCGCTGATCGCACTGGTCATGCTGCTCGTGTTCGGCGCCGTCGGCTTCGTCCTCTGGGTCGGCGGCCACGGCGCCATGCGTGGCGAAATCACCGTCGGCCAGCTCAGCGCGTTCGTATTCTATGCGGTTGTCGTCGCCAGTTCGGTCGGCGCCATCAGTGAATTCATGGCCGACCTGCAGCGCGCCGCCGGCGCCTCGGAGCGGCTGTTCGAGCTGCTCGACGCCGTTCCCGACATTCGCCCACCGGCCGTGCCCGCGAAGTTCCCGTCGCCCGCGCGCGGCGCCGTCGCGTTCGAGAACGTGACGTTCCGCTATCCGAGCGCGCCCGAACGTGCGGCGCTGGATGGCCTGTCCTTTGCGGTCGAACCCGGCGAAACGGTCGCGATCGTGGGCCCGTCGGGCGCAGGCAAGACGACCGTCTACCAGCTGCTCCTGCGCTTCTACGATCCGCAGGCCGGAACGGTGCGTCTGGATGGCATCGACCTGCGCCGGGCCGATCCGGCGGATGCGCGCACGCGGATCGGCCTCGTTCCGCAGGAGCCCACGATCTTTGCCGCTGACGTGATCGAAAACATCCGCTACGGCCGGGTCGGCGCCAGCGACGCCGACGTTCGCGCGGCGGCGCGTGCGGCCTATGTCGATGAATTCGCCGAACGGCTGCCACAGGGCTGGAACACGTTTCTGGGCGAACGCGGCGTGCGCCTGTCCGGCGGGCAACGCCAGCGCATCGCGATTGCCCGTGCACTGGTGCGCGATCCGGCCCTGCTGCTGCTCGACGAGGCGACCAGCGCGCTGGATGCCGAAAGCGAAAGGTACGTGCAGGCCGCCCTTGAGGCGCTTGGCCGCAGCCGGACCGTTCTTGCCATCGCGCACCGTCTGGCGACCGTCGTTCGCGCCGATCGCCTGATCGTGCTCGACCGGGGACGGAAGATCGCCGAAGGTCCCCATGCGCGCCTCGTTGCCGAGGGCGGGCTCTATGCGCGGCTCGCGGCGTTGCAGTTCGACGTTGCCTCGGCAGAGGGCGTGTCGCTGGAAGGAGTCGGACGATGAGGGCCGCTGCCGCATGCCTGTTCGCCTTGACGGCCATGCTCGTCGCCGCGTGCGGCTCCGACGAGCCGCTGCGCGGGCCGAGCCCGCTGCTGCTGAAGGCGATCGACCGGATGTCCGATCAGGATTTCGCGGTGCCGCTCGAGGGCGGCCAGGCAGCGCTGCTGCCGATGTTCTCGGAGAAGAAGCTGGTCGGCGTCCATTCGGGCGTGAAGCGCGTCGTGGTCGGCATCCAGGATCCGGCCCGCAACGCCGGGCTCGTCTTCGACACGCTGAAGAAGGCCGTCGGCGAGGGCGCGGAAACGATGATCGTCGTGCCCCAGTTCATCGCCGCCCAGGACGCCGAGAAGCACGGTCTGGGCCCCGAGTTCGCGCGCTGGACGATCGAGGGCTGGATCGAGGGCGGGATGTCGCGGCCCGCCAATCTGCGCGATACGGGGCCGATCGTGTCGAGCTTCACGGTGCTTGATGCGGTGATCCTCTATCTCGCCGACCGCGCGACCTTCCCCGACCTTGCGGAGATCCGTCTCGTCGGATACGGGCGCAGCGCCCGGACCGTCCAGCTCTATGCGGCGGTGGCCAAGGGGCTCGGCGCCGCGGCGGGGGCAGGGATCAAGGTTCGCTTCGTCGTCGCGAATGCGGACTCGTTCGTCTATTTCGACGAGCGTCGCCCGAGCCGGGGCGAATCGCCCTTCGAACCGTTCGAGCGCGAGAAATGCCCCGGATTCAATCTCTGGCCCTATGGCCTTTCGGTTCCGGCGGTCTACGCCTACGGCACGATCGGGGCGGATCTCGCGCGCCGGTATGCGGGGCTCGAGGTCGTCTATCTGGTCGACGAGCGTGACACCGCATCCACCGATCGCGATTGCGAGGCACGCACGCAGGGCCGCGACCGGCTCGAACGCGCACAGAATTATCTCAAGTACCTTGCCGTCGTGGCGGGCGGCGAAGCGGCCTCGCATCGGCTGGTGACAACGCGCGCCGGCTCCGGCGGAATTGCCGGCCTGCTTGCCGGGCAGTGCGGCCAGTCCGTCCTTGCCGGCGGCGGCTGCTGACGGGGCAGCCCCGCGCGCCGGTCCAGTCGCGCATTTGACTATCGGTTCGTGAGCTTGAGCTCGATCCGCCGGTTCCGGCGCCATCCCGCTTCGTCGTCGCGGTCGTCGATGGGCTGGAATTCGGCCATGCCGGCGGCCTGGAGACGGTCGGCCGGCAGGCCGTTGGCGATGAGGAAGCGCACGACGGAGATCGCGCGCGCCGACGACAGTTCCCAGTTGGAGGGGAACTCCCGCGTGGCGATGGGCCGCCGGTCGGTATGGCCGGTGACCTGGAGGACCCAATCGATGTCCTTCGGGATCTTCGCGGTGACCTCGCGCAGCACCTCGGCAAGCTTCTGCAGCTGCTTGCCGCCCTCAAGCTCGATGGTGGCGGCGCCCGAGGCGAACAGGACCTCGGACTGGAATACGAACCGGTCGCCGACGACGCGGATCTCCTGCCGGTTGCCGAGCACCTGGCGCAGGCGTCCGAAGAACTCCGAACGGAACCGCTGGAGATCCTCGACGCGGCCGGCGAGCGCAAGGTTGAGCCGGCGGCCGAGATCGGCCACCTGCGCCTGCGATTCGGCGGTCTTGCGCTCGGATTCGGCGAGCAGGGCCTCGATGCGGCGGAGCTGCTCGCGCAGTTCGGCGGTCTGCCGGTTGAGCAGCGCCACCTGCGCCTGCGCCTGGGTCGAGATCTGCTTCTCGCTCTTCGCGCTGTCCTCCGCCGTGGAAAGGCGCTTCTCGAGGTCCGCCCGCAGGGCCGCGAGCGCTTCGAGGTCGCGCAGCTGCGCCTCGATCTTCTCGCGGTCGGCGGAGATCGTCCTGTTGGCGTCCTCGAGCTGCTTTGCGCGTTCGGCCGACAGTGTCTTCGCGGCTTCCGCATCGCTTCGCAGGCGTTCGTTGTCGGCGAGCGTGGCCTGCATCTCGGAAATCAGGCTCCTGAGCCGCGCGTCGAGGTCGGTCTTCTCGCGTTCGGCCATCGAGAGGGAGCTGGCAAGCTCGGCCAGACGTGCGGAGGCGCGGGCGAGCTGGTCGTCGCGGCCGGCAATGACGTCCTTCAGGTAGAACTGGAAGACCGCAAAGACCATCATCACGAAGACGACGGCGATGACGAGCGTGGCCAGCGCGTCGACGAAACCCGGCCAGACGTCGATTGTGCGGACGTGACGACGGTTGCCGCCGCGCACAGCCTAGCTCCTCGGCTCTTCGGCGAGGTTGGCGATCGTGCGCGCCAGCAGGCGGATCTCGTTGCGGATGTCCTGGGTCAGCTGCAGGCGGCCTGTCGAGGTTTCCTCGACCATGCGCGAGAGCGCGGCATCCATGTTGCGGATGTGCATGCGCGAGGCCTCGTCGATGCCGCCGCCGCCGCCGCGCGGCACGTCGGCAAGCTTCGAGATGGCGTTGCGCAGCTCGACCTGCCCTTCGGCCAGCTTCAGCAGCAGCTGCTGCTCGGTCTTCATCTGGTCGGCCAGCGAGCCCAGCCGGTCGGCCAGCGCCATGTTGGCCTGGTTGGCGGCGTTGCGGCCTTCCTCCGAGCGCGCGATCGTGCGCTGGAGGTTCTCGAGATTGTCGGCGGTCGTCTCGAGCAGCGCCTGTATATAGGCGGGCACGGTATCGCCGCCCTCGCCGCTGCCGATGGCGCCCGACGAAAGGCGCGTCTGCGCCGAAAGCCAGTCCTCGAGATCGTTGTAGAAACGGTTCTGCGCCTGGCCGGCCTGGAGGTCGCAGAAGCCGAGAACGATCGAGCTGGCAAGGCCGAACAGCGAGGTGCCGAAGGCCGTGCCCATGCCCGCGAGCGGCGCCTTGAGGCCGTTCTGCAGGTCGGCGAACAGTGCGCCCACGTCGGTCGAGGCCGACAGCGTGGCGATGACACCGCTGACGGCGGAGACGGTCTGCAGCAGGCCCCAGAACGTGCCGAGCAGGCCAAGGAAGATCAGGAGGCCGACGAAATAGCGCGACAGGTCGCGGCTCTCGTCCATGCGGCTGCCGATCGAGTCGAGCAGCGAGCGCATCGAGACCGGCGACAGGCTGAAGCGGCCGGTCCGCTCGCCGAGCATCTTCACCATGGGGGCGAGCAGGCGCGGCGGCTTCTCGTTCGACAGCGATGGGCGGTTTGCGCGGAACTTGTCGATCCACGCGATCTCGGCGTTGAGCGAGACGATCTGGCGCGCGTTGAAAATGATGCCGATCGCGAGAACGGCGAGGATCACGCTGTTGAGCGCGAGGTGGTGCTGGAACGCCTCGACGATGCCATCCTTGAGGAACCAGCACACCGCGCCCACCGCGGCGAGGAACAGCAGCGTGCGGATCAGGAATCGGGTCGGGCGTGCGATCGTCGCATCCATCCGGTCCGCTCCTTTCGGCGTCGGTTCAGCGGCGTACGAGAACGATGTCCACGCGGTCGGGCGGACCGTCGTTGGTGCGGCCCAGCGCGCGGACGTCCATTCGGGTCGAGGCGATGCCCTGCTCGATCAGCTGCGCGCGCACGGCAAGCGCGCGCGACAGCGAGAGGCGCCGGGCCTGTCCGCCCGAGTCGTCGCCGCCGCTGGCATAGGCCTGCAGCTGGAGACGCGCACTCGAATCGCCCTTCAGTTCGGCTACGACGGGACCAAGCGCTGTCTTGCCGGCGGCATCGATCTCCGCCGAACCCGCCCCGAACGACAGGCGTGCCAGCGGATCGCCGGCGGCGCGCGCGGCGGCGGGCGCCGCGGCAGCCTGTGGCGGTGCCGGTGCAGGTGCCGGTGCTGCGGCGGGCGCGGGGGCAGGTGCGGGCGCACTTGCTGCGGGCGGCGGCGGGGGTGCTGCGGCGCTTGCTGGCGCGGCCGGTGCCGAGGGAAGCGGCTGCGGCGACTGCATCACCGAAGGCGGCGGTGGCGGCGGCGGGGCGCTTGCCATCGTCTGGGCCGCGGGTGCGGGCGGCGGTGCGACGGCGCGCGGTGCCGCCGCGGCGGGCGGTGCGGATGCCTTCGCGTCGGGCGCGCGTGGCGCGCTTGCGGCGGCGGGCGGCGGGGGCGGGGGTGGCGGCGGAAGGGTCGCGGAAGCCGCAGGTGCGGGCGGCGCCGGCGGCGGCGCATAGCTCGGCGGCGGTGGCGGCGGCGTGAAGGCGGGTGCGGCCGACGCGGTTGCCGACGGCGAGGCCGGCGGAACGAGCGGCGCGCGCTGGACGGGCGAGGCACCGGCGGCGGCAAGCGGGGCCGCCGGCGTGCGCGGGCCGGCATGCGTGGCCACGCCGCGCGGCGCGCGCAGGGTCACGGCACCGGCAGGCGGCGCGTTGAGTTCGTCGAGCACCGACCAGTCCACCTCCACGCTCGCGCGCGGCTGGCGCAGCTGCTGCTGCGCCGCGGCCGGAACGGCGGCGGCGGCGAGGAGGACGAGGGCGGTGGCCGAAAGAAGCGCTTTCTTCATGGCGGGCACGACATTAGCCCGAGGCGGCGGCAGCGAACAACCGCCTTTCGCGGCGGCGGAATCGGAGCACATCCAGCCTTATTTTCCCGACCCGCCGGCCGCGCGCAGCAGCTTTCCCAGCGGTTCGTAGAGCCTGGCGTTGCCGGCAACGATGTTGCCGGTCTCCATCGGGTCCGAGTCGCCGTCGAGATCGCCAACGAAGCCGCCGGCTTCCTTGATGAGCAGGATGCCCGCCGCGATGTCCCATTTGTTGAGGCCGATCTCGAAGAAGCCGTCGAGTCGCCCGGCCGCGACATAGGCAAGGTCGAGCGCCGCGGCACCCGCGCGGCGGATGCCGGCGACATGGCCCATCGTCGCTTCGAGGAGCTTGAGGTAGTGCGGATGGTCGCCGCGCCCGCGGAAGGGAATGCCCGTGCCGATCAGCGCTTCGCCCATGTCGCGCCGGCCCGACACGCGCAGGCGGCGGTCGTTGAGGAACGCGCCGCGGCCCTTCTCGGCCCAGTACATCTCGTCGGCCACGGGGTTGTAGATCATGCCCGCGATCAGGTCGCCCTTCTGGACGAGCGCCATCGAGATCGCGAAGTGCGGGATCGAATGCAGGAAGTTGGTCGTGCCGTCGAGCGGGTCGACGATCCACACGCTGTCGGGATCCTTGCCGACGATCTTGCCGCCTTCCTCCATGAGGAAGGAGAAGGTCGGCCGCGCGCGTTCGAGCTCGGCGCGGATCGTCTTCTCCGCGCCGAGATCGGCGGTCGACACGAAATCGCTCGGGCTCTTGACCGAGACCTGCAGGTTCTCGACCTCGCCGAAATCGCGCGCCAGCCCGCGGCCGGCCTTGCGGGCGGCGCGTTCCATGACGGTGTAGAGGGCGGAGCGGGCGGTGGTGCGCATGGGAGGAGCCTCGGACCCGATCAGTCCTTGGCCCGCTCCACGTAGGCGCGCTCGGCGATGTTGACGACCACGCGCTCGCCCGACGCGACGAAGGGCGGCACGCCGATCTTCACGCCGTTGTCGAGGATCGCGGGCTTGTACGAGGAGGCCGCGGTCTGGCCCTTCACGACGGCGTCGGCCTCGACGATCGTGCAGATCGTCGTGACGGGCAGCTGGACGCCCACGGGCGTGCCCTCGATGAACTGCATGGAGACCTGCATGTTGTCGGTGAGGAACGCGGCCGGCTCGCCGATCAGCTCCTCGGGGATGGTCAGCTGCTCGTAGGACTGGTTGTCCATGAACGTGTACTGGTCGCCGTCCTTGAAGAGGTACTGGAGCTCCTTCTCCTCGACGCGCAGCAGCTCGCACGTCTCGTCCGAGCGGAACTTCATGTTCGACTTCGTGCCCGTCTTCACGTCGCGCACTTCGATCTGGTTGAAGGCGCCGCCCTTTCCGGGGCTGACGATGTTGTGCTTGATGACGCGCCACATCTTGCCGTCGACTTCGATGACGTTGCCCTGACGGATCGCGCTGCCGATGATCTTCATTTGAAATCCCGAATCCCGTTGAGGGGGCGGCCCGGCGGGGCCCCCCGAAAGCGGCGGGGAAGCTAGCCCGCGGGCCGCCGAATGTAAATCGTTAACGCAGGGCCGATCCTGACGCCGGAAGGGCCTATTCGGCGGCAATGGCCATCGAGGGCTGGGCAGGCAATTGATCCCACGTCCGCCCGTCGAGCCGGCGGCCCGCCCGCTTCTTGTTGAGGCCGCCCCATTGCTTGAAATGGAAGGCGACGCCGGCCTCTTTGCACTGGTCCCTGATCGACCGGACCCAGTCTTTTTCGACCGGCCGGCAGCCCGGACCGCTCTCGCCGCCCGCGATGACCCAATGGATTCCGGTCAGATCGAGATCGTCGAGCGGCCCCAGCAGCGGCTCGAGGCTGAGGAACTTGACCCGTGCGCCCGACCGGCGGAGCAGGTCGATGCGCTCGACATAGTCCGCATTCTCGACGCTGACGCCCATCCACACATGAGGCGGCCACGGCAGCCGGGCCGACAGCTCGACCAGCCGCTCCGGCCGCTTGGTGAGAACCTGGAACGTGTGCTGCGGGGCGTCGGCCATCGCACGGAACACGCGCTCGACGAACTCGGCCGGCACGTCCTTGTGAAACAGGTCGGACATGCTGTTGACGAAGATAAGGCGCCCGCGCTTCCACTTCTTCGGCAGTTCGAGCGACGCCTCGTCGAGCCTGATCTTGCCGGTCCACTTGGCGCGGCCGCCGGACTTGCGCGTGAGGCCGGCGTATTTGTCCTGTCCCATTGCTGCGAGGCGGGCGGCCATTCGCATGGCGTAACAATTCGTGCAGCCCGGCGAGAGGATTGAACATCCCGCCACCGGGTTCCACGTCGCTTCGGTCCATTCGATTGAAGATTGATCAGCCATTGTCCTGCTTATCTCTAACGAATGAGATGACAATGTCATCAGCTAACTGAATTCGAGTTCTTGAGCGCCTACCTCCGCCAAGCGTAATCAACCCATCCCGCTCTAAGTTTAGGAGCGCTTTCTTTACGTTTCCCGGCATGATGTTCGAGCCGCGCTGAAATTCCTGAACACACTGTCCAACCTTAATCTGAGTGCCTTCCGCATATTTTGCGATAATACGGCGTTCCAAATCATCCAAATCACCAACGCCAAGGGGGAGAAACGGCTGAAATAGGTCGGACTTTGCCTTATCGAAAACGGAGCTAAATACAAACTGAGGAATCCCCTGATTTGAATAGGTACTATTTCGATTGCCAATGCGTTTCCAAATTTCCTCACCTTTCGGTGACTTGGTAGCAAGAAAAAGAAAATGGGACGTCTTGCTGCCGTCGCCATCGAGAAACTTGAAGGGCTCCACCTTAATTGCGCCTACGTCAACTAGTGCGTCCTGAAGTGTCCCGACAATCAAATCTTCACGCTGGCCGACACTCAGATTTCCCCTATTTACGGCCTGACGAATTCGCTCAGAAAAACTCGGCCCAAATATTGCGTCGATATGAGCGGCATAGTGCTCAGCTTCTAAATGCCAATTCACTTTGCTGTAGTTGAAGAAAAAAATGCAATCGGAGCCCTTATTTCGAATCAGGGACGAAATAAGCTTTCGTGTCAGTCCCTTTACTCCGAACGGGTCAATAAAGAATAAGGTGGGTACGCTTGAGAAATCGCTAAACAATCCTTCCATTTCTCGTTGGAGTTCGAAGTCAGTAAAAATCGGCTTGTGCCGAGGTCGCTCGTCAAGTCGCAAGGGCTTGTTTCGTTCGTCAATGGCCGAAATTAGCGCACTAAGGTTCTCGGAATCTCCGTCATTGAATTGAATCTGAAGATGTCGGCGAAGTTCTGGTGTCTCTAGGATGTGGTCGTAAACAAGTAGAGGCGTCGATGCCGTGCCGTCCTTGTACTTTCCTGGACCACAGTAAAGATCGACATAGCCAAGCCTTTTGTCCGCATTCAGCCCCCAATCTGAAGTCTTTTTCCAAATTACTGATGCCCATGCCTCGAAGTATTCGCAGACCATCCGCGCTTTTGTTTTTGATGCGGGGGTTGCTTCATCAAAAAAGTTTTTCTTTGAGGAGCGCGCCATGATCGGTATCTCTCGATTGCCATATCAAATTCATACCCATTTAAGTAGTTGTGAACGTATCAAGAACGTGTGGCTTGGTCAATTCAAAACGCTGTCTGCATCGTTTGCTCTCGGCTTGAACTGGCTCGCACCTGTCAAGGTCGCTAACCCTGCGAACGCAATCAAACCGGCAGGTTCGCCTTTATCGCGGCGGCAAAGGCCTTTACCGCTGCCGCGGGGCCCTGGGGATGGTTCCAGACGGCCCCGGAAACGGCGAGGAAGTCCGCACCGGCGGCGACGAGCGCGCCGCAGTTCTCGGGTGCGATGCCGCCGATGGCCACGCACGGAACGGTGATGTGGCTCGACCAGTCGGCGATCAGGTCCGGTTCGGCGTGGCCCTTGGTGACGGCCTTTGTCGTCGACGGGAAGAACGCGCCGAAGGCGACGTAGTCGGCGCCGCCTTCGGCCGCCTCGAAGGCGAGATCGCGCGAGGCATGGCAGGTGACGCCCACGATGCGCTCGCGGCCCAGCAGCCTTCGCGCATCGGCAAGCGTGCCGTCCTCCTGCCCGATATGGACGCCGTCGCAGTCGAGTTCCCTGGCGAGATCGGCGCGGTCGTTCATCAGGAAGGCCGCGTCGTGCTTGTGGACGACCGGCATCAGGATTTCAGTCGCCCGGCGGATCGCGTCGTCGGACACGTTCTTGAGGCGAAGCTGCACGCACGCCACGTCGCCCGCCCCCAGTGCCGCGTCGAGCAGGGGCGAAAACGCCGCCGGATCGAGATCCGGCGGCGTGATCAGGTAGAGGCGCGTGGCGAACTGCGCCAAGGGATCAGCTCTTGTAGATGTCGATGATCTTGCCCAGCAGCGCCAGCGCGTCCTCGCGCTTGCGCTGGAAGGCGTTGCGCCCGACGATCGAGCCCGAGGCCCCGCCGTCGCGCAGGCTCTGGATTTCCGTCAGCAGTGTTGCCTCGTCCTTCGCCTCGCCGCCCGAGAACACGACGATGCGCCGGCCGTTGAACGACGACTGCATGACATGCGCGATGCGCTTGGCGAGCGTCGAGATGTCCACGCCCGCCTTCTCGTAGGCGGCCTTGGCTTCCGGCTGCCACAGCACGTTGGTGGGCGGCTTCACCTTGATGATGTGCGCGCCCAGCAGTGCGGCGAGGTGGGCGGCATAGGCCGTGACGTCGAGCGCGGTCTCGCCCGCCTTGTCGAGCTTGCCGCCGCGCGGATAGGACCACATGACGACCGCGAGACCGACCGACTTCGCTTCCTCGGCGAGTTCGCGGATCTCTTCCATCATCTCGAACTGGTCTTCCGCACCCGGATAGATCGTGAAGCCGATGGCCGAGCAGCCGAGACGAAGCGCATCGCCGATGGACGCCGTCACCGCCTGGTCCTTGATCGTGGCGAGGCTGTTGGACGAGTTCATCTTGAGGATGGTCGGGATGGCGCCCGCGAACGTGTCCGCACCGGCTTCCAGCGGGCCGAGCGGGGCGGCGTAGGCGTTGCAGCCCGCGTCGATGGCGAGCTGGTAGTGGTAGTGCGGGTCGTAGGCGTCGGGGTTGGGCGCAAAGGAACGCGCGGGGCCGTGCTCGAAGCCCTGGTCGACCGGAAGGATGACGAGCTTGCCGGTGCCCGCGAGCTTGCCGGTCATCAGGATGCGGGCGAGGTTCGCCTTGGTGCCGGGATTGTCGCTCTCGTAGTTGGCGAGGATCTTCTTGACCTTCTGGGTGACTTTCAAGGGACGCTCCTGACGGGAATCGCGGCGCGCATGGCCGCCCGAAAAACCGAGGCGCTTCTAGCCGGTCATACGGGGCTTGTCGAGGGGCCGGAACGGCGCGATAACGGGGCGCACAAACCCTTCCCGCACAACGAGGAATCGTCCCCCGATGCTGCTCCATCTGCAGACCTGGCCCGAGGTCGAGGCGTATCTGAAGAAGTCGACCGCGATCATCATCCCCATCGGCTCGACCGAGCAGCACGGGCCAAACGGCCTCGTGGGCACCGACGCGATCTGCGGGGAAGCCGTGGGCCGCAAGCTGGGCGAGCGCACGGGCACGCTGGTGGCCCCGACCATCGCGGTGGGCATGGCGCAGCACCATCTGGGTTTCCCCGGCTCGATGACCTTGCGCCCCTCGACGCTCATTGCCGTCGTGAAGGACAACGTGGAAAGCCTCGCGCGCCACGGCTTCACGCATTTCTATTTCGTCAACGGCCACGGCGGGAACGTCGCGCCCTTCAGCGCGGCGTTCTCGGAGATCTATGCCGAAGCCTCGCTCATGCGCGCATCCAACCGCCCGGCGGTGCGCTGCCGTCTGCGCAACTGGTACGAGACGGCCGGCGTCAAGGCGATCAGCCGCGAACTCTACGGCGACCAGGAAGGCAGCCACGCCACGCCTTCGGAAGTCTCGCTCACCTGGGCGGTCTACCCGGAAACGCAGAAGCCCATGAAGATGAGCCCCGAGGTGGCGCCGCGCGGCGAATTCACCGACGCCAACGACTACCGCCGCAACTTCCCCGACGGGCGCATCGGCTCGAACCCCGGCCTGTCGTCGATCGAGGCGGGCAAGCGGCTGTGGGAAGCCGCGGTCTCCGACCTCGCGGGCGATCTCGCCGCGTTCGTGAAGATGCCGGCCTGACGCGGATGGCGCTGCTGGGCACCGGCGCGCTTGCCATGTGGTGGGACATGGCGGCCGACATGCGCGCCGAGTTCGAGGATTGGCACACGCACGAGCATTTCCCCGAGCGCATGGCGATCCCCGGCTTCCGGCGCGGTTCGCGCTGGGCCGACGCGGACGGCGGCGAGGGCTTCTTCATCCTCTACGAGATGGAAAGCTACGACACGCTCGTGTCGCCGGCCTATCGCGCAAGGCTGAACGCGCCCACGCCGTGGTCCGCGAAGCTCATGCCCCACCACCGCAACATGGTGCGCAGCCAGGCGCATGTGCTGGAGAGCGAAGGCGGTGCCCTCTCGCGCTTCGTGCTGACCGTGCGCCTGACGCCCGCCGCCGGGCGGGACGCGGATCTGCGAAAGACTCTTCACGATCTCGCGAAGACCGTCTCGGCGCGGCGCGGCACCGCCGCGGGCCACCTGCTGGCAACCGAAACGCCGACGCTGGCGGCGACGGAGGAACAGAAGATCCGCGGCGGGGATGCGGCGGCCGACTGGATCTTCCTTGCCTGCGGCTACGAGCGCGCGGCGCTCGAGGCGCTGGCGGCGGGCGAACTGTCGGACGCAGCGCTCGTCGCGGCCGGGGCAAAGCCGGGCGCGGTCCGCGGGCTCTACGCGCTTTCGCATACGAACGGTGCCGACGAGTTCGCCGGAAAATAATAGGTTACGGTAACCTATTTAAGTCGTTGAAAATAAAAGCAGGTAACCTCCGCGCGATTTTCGCGACGATTGTATTTTTCCGCCCGAACCCGTCGCCGTTTCAAGGGGTTGAAACAGGCGACGGGCGTTCGGTCTGGTAACCTTTTTATTCACCTGTCAAAGAGCGCACGACCGAAAGCGTTTGGCCGATGAAAGGACTTTAGGCTGTTCAAGGAATTTATGCAACTATAAATACTTCTGTATGGAATATGGCTAGACAATCTCTTCAATCAAGTCGCGCCAATCGGGGTTCAGGGCGCGAATTGTCCTGACCTTCCATGCGCGTGGCCAATGCTTCATTGTCTTCTCGCGTTGGAGTGCGGCGCGAATATCTTCGTGCCGCCCGAACCGGACGAGCCGCTTCAAGCCGTGGCGCTTCGTGAAACCATCGATGGTGCCTTCGCGGTGCTCCCATGTCCGCCGCGCCAGGTTTGCCGTCACGCCGAGATAAAGCGTTCCGTTCGGGCGGTTAGTAACGATGTAGACGAAGCCGCCATGTTCCATGCGCAGAGATGTTAGCGGCCGAGGTTGCGATCCGCCGCCCTACACTTGCCGTCATGCCCGGACTTGTTCCGGGCATCCACGGGTGAGCCGCCGTGCCTGATGATCAAGTCGTGGATGGCCGGGACAAGCCCGGCCATGACGGATAGAGGCGCCGTTAATTCGATGAATACGAATGCCGCCGCCCGCGCGGATCTTCAACCGTACCTTCGTCAGCCAGATAATTCGGACCCACCGGCACCTTGCCGGCACCGCCGGGGATGTCGAGGACGTAGACGGGTTGGGCAAGGCCGGAGAGGGTGGCGCGCAGTTCGCGCATCAGCGTCTGGCCCTGCGCGATCGTCGTGCGGAAATGTGCCGTGCCGGGCGCGAGGTCGCCGTGGTGCAGGTAGTAGGGCTTGATGCGGTTCTTCACGAGCGTGCGGAACAGCGTGTCGAGCGTCGCCGCGTCGTCGTTCACACCCTTCAGCAGCACGGTCTGGCCGACGAGCGGGATGCCTGCGTCCACAAGCTTGGCGCAGGCCGCGCGCGCGTCGGCCGACATTTCGTTGGCGTGGTTGACGTGGACGGCAACCCACACGGCCTTGTCGGCCTTGAGGGCGCCCACCAGCTCGTCGGTGACGCGCGCCGGATCGGCCACGGGGATGCGCGTATGGAGGCGGATCCAGTCGACATGTTCGATGGCGGCAATGTCGCGCACCAGATCGCCCAGCCGCCTTGCGCTCAGCACCAGCGGATCGCCGCCGGTGAGGATCACCTCGCGGATCGTCGGCGTCGCGCGGATGTAATCGAGCGCGCAGGCAAGCTCGGCCGCATCCAGCGCCTCGCCGCCGGGCCCCACCATCTCGCGCCGGAAGCAGAAGCGGCAATACACCGCGCAGGCGTGCGCGGGCTTCAGCAGCGCGCGGTCCGGATAGCGGTGGACGATGCCCTTCACGGGGCTGTGCGTGTCGTCGCCGATGGGGTCGGCGCGTTCCTCCGGCATCGTGGTCAGTTCGCGGGCATCGGGCACGTACTGGCGCGCGAGCGGATCGGCCGGGTCGGCGCGGTCGATGAGGTCGAGCACATGCGGCGTGACGGCGATCGCATAGCGTGCCGCGACCGCCTCGATCGCCGGGTCCGCGGCAAGTCCCTCGCGCGCGAGGTCGCCTGCGGTGCGGATCGTCGTGCGCCGGCCGCTGTCCATCAGCGCCGCCCCGCATCGTCGAAGCCCGCCGGCGCCACGGGTGCCCAGATCGTGTCCTCGATGTGGCTCGCCCCCGTCGCCAGCATCACCAGCCGGTCGAAGCCCAGCGCGATGCCCGCCGACGGCGGCAGGCCGTGGACGAGCGCCGCAAGGAAATCCTCGTCCACCGGGTAGCGCTCGCGATAGAGCTTCACCTTGAGGTCCTGGTCGGCCTCGAAGCGGCGGCGCTGTTCGGCCGCATCGGTCAGCTCGCCGAAGGCGTTGGCCAGTTCCACGCCGCACACGTAAAGCTCGAAACGCTCGGCCACGCGGCCGTCGCCCGGCTTGGGGCGCGCGAGGGCCGCCATCGCGATGGGCCAGTCGTAGAGGATCGTGGGCCGCACCATGCCGAGCTTGGGCTCGATATGCTCGAAGAACAGGCGGAAGAAGAAATCGTCCCAGCGGTCGCCCGCGTGCGGCACCATGCCGAGCGGACGCGCCGCGGCGGCGAGCCGGTCGAGCGCGTTGGCCTCGTCGCCGGGGCGCGCCGGATCGGGCGACGCGGCGAGGAGGTCGAGCCCGCAGTGGCGCGCGAAGGCCTCGGCCACCGACAGCCGCTCGAAGGGCGCGAACGGGTCCGAGGCATTGGCGCCGCGCTGGAATTTCTGGATGCCCGCCGCGGCCGCGGCCGCGCGCAGCAGGCCTTCGCAGTCCGCCATCAGGGCCGTGTAGTCCGCCTCCGCGCGATACCATTCGAGCATCGCGAATTCGGGATGGTGCGTGGCCGAGCGTTCGGAATTGCGGAAGCAGCGGGCGATCTGCCAGATCTTCGGCATCCCCGCCGCGAGCAGCTTCTTCATCGCGAATTCGGGGCTGGTGTGCAGGTAGAGCCGGCGCGTGAGCCGTTCGCCCGGATCGCGCAGCACGGTCTGGAAGGCCATCAGGTGCGGCTCGAGGCCGGGCGACACCTGAAGCACCGGGGTCTCGACCTCGTCGAAGCCCTCGTTCTCGAAGAAGCCGCGCACCGCGCGCAGCACGCGCTGGCGGACGCGCAGGTTGTCGAGCTTGCGCGCGAAGCGGTCGGGCCGCCACCACGGCGCGGGGCCGGGTCTTGCGAGGGGATCAGCCACCGGCGGGCTCCGCGAGCTTCGCGCCGACGCTTGCGGCCGCCGCGCGCATGCGCGCGCGGTCGGGCCCGGCATAGGCGATGGTCTTCACGCCCGCGCGCAGCGCGCCCAGTGCCGCACCGGGGCAGTCGCCGCAGTCGAGAACCATTTCGGCCAGCGTGTCGGGAAATTCGGCGCGAAGCTCGGCTTCGATCGCCGCGAACCACGCGGCCCCGCCCGACAGCGCGCCGTCGGCAAGGCTCGCCAGCGACACGCGCGCGCCCGCTTCCCGTGCCGCGGCCAGCTGCCGCCGCCCGTCCTCAAGCCCGTTGATCCGCGCCGGTTCCATGGGCGCGCAACCTACGCCGGAAGGCGCGGGGGCGCAAACCGGCGCTTTACGCCCGCCGGGGCAGCATCCGCAGCAGCGTGCGGTCCTTCAGCACGTAGTGGTGGGCCAGAGCGGCCGCGGCATGCAGAAGGGCCACGATCAGCAGCGCGTTGGCGAGAGTCTCGTGCACTTCCTTGGTCGAGCGCATCAGCGCGCGGTCGCGTTCCCAGGGCGAGGCGATCTCGAACAGGCCGAAGACCGGCAGCGCGTTGCCGCGCGAGAACTGGTGGACGACGCCCACGAACAGCGCGCCCGCCAGCAGCGCCAGCAGCAGCCAGTGGCCCGCCTTCGCCGCACGCGCGGCCCACGGGTCGAAGCGCGAGGGCTCGGCCGCGGGCGGCGGATCGGCGAAGCGCCAGGCAAGCCGCAGCGCCAGCAGCGCCACCAGCGAAACGCCGAGCGTGACATGCGTGAAGACGACGGCCGGCTCCCAGTCGCGCCCGAACGCGTCGACGAGCTGGCCCGCGAGCCATGCCCCCAGAACGGCGAATGCCGTGAGCCAGTGGAGCGCGCGTGCGGCGGCGCCGTAGCCCGCCGCGTCGTTGCGGATCGAAAGCGACATGGTTGTTCCCCTTTCCCCGCCCTGCGATATGCGAGCCCTTCATGGCGCGGACAAGGCGACGACATGTCGCGTAACGAAAAAGGGCCGGGTTTCCCCGGCCCTTCGTCGCGCTCCGCGAGAATTGTTCGCGTTTGCGTTCGCAGCCGGGCCCGGCTCAGCCGAGCTTGGCCATCGCCGCCGCCGTGTCCGACATGCGGTTGGAGAAGCCCCACTCGTTGTCGTACCAGCTCATCACGCGCACGAGGTTGCCCTCGATCACCTGCGTCTGGGTGAGATCGACGGTCGAGCTTGCCGGGTTGTGGTTGAAGTCGGTCGACACGAGCTCCTCGGTCGTGGTCTCGAGGATGCCCTTGAGCCTGCCGCCGGCCGCCGCGAGGATCGCCTTGTTGACCTCGTCGATCGTCACGTTGCGCTTGGCGACGAACTTGAAGTCGATCACCGACACGTTGGGCGTGGGCACGCGGATCGACGTGCCGTCGAGCTTGCCCTTCAGTTCCGGCAGCACGAGGCCCACGGCCTTCGCGGCACCCGTCGAGGTCGGGATCATCGAGAGGGCGGCCGCGCGTGCGCGGCGCAGGTCCTTGTGCAGCGTGTCGACGGTGTTCTGGTCGCCCGTGTAGGCGTGGATCGTCGTCATGTAGCCCTTCTCGATGCCGAAGGCCTCGTTCATGACCAGCGCCACCGGGGCAAGGCAGTTCGTCGTGCAGCTCGCGTTCGACACGATCGTGTGTTCGGCCTTCAGCTTGTCGTGGTTGACGCCGTAGACAACCGTCAGGTCGACGCCGTCGGCAGGGGCGGAGACCAGTACCTTCCGGGCGCCTGCCTCGATGTGCTTGGCGGCCTGCTCGCGCTTGGTGAAGATGCCCGTGCACTCCATCACCAGTTCCGCGCCCAGTTCCTTCCACGGCAGTTTGGCGGGGTCGCGTTCGGCCGTGACCTTGATCTTGCCGCGGCCCACGTCCATCCAGTCGTCGCCGGTCGTGACCGCCTGCGACAGCAGCCCGTGCACCGAATCGTGCTTCAGCAGGTGCGCGTTCGACTTCACGGGGCCGAGGTCGTTGATGCCCACCACCTCGATGTCGCGGCGGCCCGATTCGACGATGGCGCGCAGCACGAGGCGACCGATGCGCCCGAACCCGTTGATTGCGACTTTGACAGCCATGTTCGTTTGTCTCCTTGGGACTGACGTCAGACGAGTTTCTTCGCCGCGGCGGCGACCGCCTCGGGCGTGATGCCGAAATGCTTGTAGAGATCCGGAGCCGGCGCCGACGCGCCGAAGCCCGTCATGCCCACGAAAGCGCCCTTGCCGTCGATGTAGCGCTCCCAGCCGAATTCGAGGCCGGCCTCGACGACGATGCGCGGGCAGCGCGAGGGGCCGAGCACTTCCTTGCGGTACTTCGCGGTCTGCCGGTCGAAGGCCTGCGTGCAGGGCATCGACACGACCGCGGCCCTGATCCCTTCGGCGGCGAGCAGCTTGCGCGCGTCCATCGCGATGGCGACTTCCGAACCGGTGGCGATCAGCGTGGCCTGACGCTCGCCGCCTTCGGCCTCGGCCAGCACGTAGCCGCCCTTGGCCACGAGGTTGTCGGCCGTATAGGCGGTGCGCTGGGTGGGCAGGTTCTGGCGCGTGAGGCACAGGAGGCTCGGGCCGTCGGCGCGGCCGATGGCGACCTGCCAGGCTTCCAGCGTTTCGACCGCGTCGGCCGGGCGGATCGTCCAGACGTTCGGCATCGCGCGCATGGCGGCCAGATGCTCGACCGGCTGGTGCGTCGGCCCGTCCTCGCCAAGGCCGATCGAATCGTGCGTCATCACGTAGACGACGCGCTGGTTCATCAGCGCGGAAAGGCGGATCGACGGGCGGCAGTAATCCGTGAACACGAAGAACGTGCCGCCGTAGGGGATGAGCCCGCCATGCAGCGCGATGCCGTTCATCGCAGCCGCCATGCCGTGCTCGCGCACGCCGTAGTGGATGTAGCTGCCCGCGAAACTGCCGGGCTTCACCACGCCCTGCGTCTTCGCCTTGGTGTTGTTCGAGCCCGTCAGGTCGGCCGAGCCGCCGACGAGTTCGGGCACCGCTGCCACGAGCACGTCGAGCGCGTTCTGCGAGGCCACGCGCGTGGCGATCGCGGGCTTGTCGGCGGAGAGCTTCTCCTTGTAGGCCGCGCACGCCTCGACCCAGCCCTTGGGGAGCTTGCCGTCGATCACGCGGCGGAATTCCGCGCGCTGGGCGGGCTCGAGCTTGCCCACGCGGCGTTCCCACGCGGCGCGCTTGGGCGCACCGGCTTCGCCGAACGCGCGCCACTGCGCGAGGATGTCGGCCGGGATCTGGAAGGGGGCCGAATCCCAGCCCAGGCGCTTGCGCGTGGCCTCGATCTCGGCCGCGCCCAGCGGCGCGCCGTGGCTGCCCGCCGTGCCCGCCTTCGTGGGCGCGCCGTAGCCGATGGTCGTGCGGCACGCGATCATCGTGGGCCGGTCGCTCGTCTTCGCCGCGGCGATGGCGGCATCGATGGCGGCGGGATCGTGCCCGTCGATGGCAACCGCGTTCCAGCCGCACGCCTTGAAGCGCGCCACCTGGTCGTCGCCCACGGCAAGGTTCGTGGGCCCGTCGATCGAGATCGAATTGTCGTCGAACAGCACGATCAGCTTGGAAAGCCGCAGGTGACCCGCCAGCGAGATCGCCTCGTGGCTGATGCCTTCCATGAGGCAGCCGTCGCCCGCGATGACGTAGGTGTGGTGGTCGACCACGCCTTCGCCGTAGCGCGCGGCCATCATGCGCTCGGCCAGCGCCATGCCCACGGCGTTGGCGATGCCCTGGCCCAGCGGGCCCGTCGTCGTCTCGATGCCCGCGGCGTGGCCGAATTCGGGATGGCCCGCGGTCTTGGCGCCGAGCTGCCGGAAGCGCTCGATCTCCGCCATCGTCATGTCGGCGTAGCCGGTCAGGTGCAGGAGCGAATAGAGCAGCATCGAGCCGTGGCCCGCCGACAGCACGAAACGGTCGCGGTCGGCCCAGTCGGGCGCTGTCGGATCGAACTTCAGGTGCCTGCCCCACAGCACGGTCGCGACATCCGCCATGCCCATCGGCATGCCGGGATGGCCCGACTTCGCCTTCTCGACCGCGTCCATCGAGAGCGCGCGGATGGCGTTGGCCAGCCGGCGGTGCTCGGGGCTCTGCTTGTCGGAGAGCGGGATCGGGGCGGCGGTGGGGACGGTTTCGGTTGCGGCGCTCATCCGGCTCACTGTCGTTGGAGACTTGGGGAGACTTGGCGAAAACGCGAAAAATCGGGGCGGAACATGCAAGCCGGCGCGCCCCCCGTCAACCCTGCCGGCGGTGCCGGGGCAGGGGACTGCGGACAAGGTCGTTGTCGCGACTCGGATTCGGCCCGTAAGGTGCCGCAATCGCAACGCAACTCGCCTTTTTTTCCGGAAAGCACGCAACACCCATGTCTTCGCCTTCGCTTGAACGCCTTACCGCCGCCGTCCAGCGTCTCGAATCCGCACTCGAGGCGCGCGTCAAATCCGAGTCGGCGCTGCGCGCGCGCGCCGAAGCGGCGGAGGCCGCGCTTGCGAAGCTGAAGGCCGACCACGACGCGCTGTCCGCGCTTGCCGACCAGGTCGAGGCACGTCTCGACAAGGCGATCGAGAAGCTGAAGGGCGGGGCCGCCTGAACGCGGCGCCGGCAGGGAGAAGGCGATGAGCCAGATCGTCGTTCGCGTCAACGGGCGCGACTATTCCATCGTGTGCGACGACGGGCGCGAGGATCGCGTCCAGGACATCGGCCGCTATGTCGACGAGAAGGTGCGCGAGATCGTCGCCCAGGTCGGGCAGGCGGGCGATGCGCGCCTGATGCTGCTGGCGGCCCTCAATCTCGGCGACGAGCTTGCCGGCGCCTACGACGAGCTCGAAGAGATCCGCAACGCGCCCCCGCGCACGATCGTCGATCCCGTCCTCGTGCAGGCGGCGGAGGAGGCGAAGGCCAAGCAGGCCACGGCCGAGGCGCTGTTCGCGCGCGAGCGCGAGGCGGCCGAGACCGCGCGCCAGGAAGCCAAGGCGGCCGAGGATTCGCGCGCGCGCGCGGAAGCCGCCACGCAGAGCTGGATCGCCAAGGCCGAGGAGATGACCAGGCGCATCGCCGACCTCGAAGGCCGTCTTTCGCGCGCGCAGACCGAGGCGGGCGCTTCGGCGGCGCGGCTTGCGGCGCTCGAGGCCGAGCTTGCCGACGCGCACGGTGCCGCGGCCGATGCCGAGGCGCGCGCGCTCGACGCGCAGGCGCGCGCGGGCACGCTCGAAGGCGACCTTGCCGCCGCGAAGCAGACGAGCGCAGGGCTTGAAAGTGCGCTTGCCGCCTCGCGCGAGGCGGCGACGGCACTCGAGGCGCGGCTGGCCGACGCGCGCGCGCGCGCCGAGGCCGCGGAGGCGCAGATCGCCGAGGCGCAGGGCCGCTTCGAGGCGGCCGCCGCGCACGCCATCGAGAAGGAGCACGCACTGGCCCAGACGGCCGACACGCTGGCCAGATTGCAGGCTACAAACGCCGAGGTCGAGGCGGAGCTCGACCATTTCGAACCCCTGCTCGATCGTATCGAAGTCCTTGTCGCGAAAGCGGAAACTGGAACTTCCGCGGCGGCCTGACGGGCTCTGGCGGGCCTAATGGATTATTAATTAATCTGATGCCAGACTTGGAAAGTCCGACCGTCATACAAGGAGAATAGGCTCCCTGTCGGTGGCGGGCAACGGGACCTGGCGTTGAACCCCGACTTGCTGCCTGCGCCGCCGTTTCCGGCGGCTCGCCACTGGAAGATCGCCGCGCTGTGGGATTACTGGATCGGCGTCTACGCCAATGTCGGCCATGCGCCGCGGCGCGCGGACATCGATCCGGTCGACATTCCCCGCCTCCTGCCCAACCTGTGGCTCGCGGACTGGGACGCGGCAAGCGCGCGCTTCCGCTACCGGCTGGTCGGGACGGGCGTGACCAAGGCGCGCAACATCGATGCGACCGGACACTATCTCGACGAGGATTTTCCCGACCTCGCGCAGTCGGCACTTGGCCGCAGCCTCGAAGGCGTGGTGGCGAGCGGGCGGGCGGCGTGGAGCTGTGCGCTCCCGCCCGTCACGCGCACGCCCAACGACATCGTGCGCGTCGAACGGCTGTCGCTGCCGCTGTCGGACGGCGCGGGCGGCGTGGCGATGGTGCTGAACCTCTCGGTCTGCACGATGCGCGACGGAACGACGAT
Organism: Rhodospirillales bacterium; assembly: GCA_016794025.1. Taxonomy (GTDB): domain Bacteria; phylum Pseudomonadota; class Alphaproteobacteria; order CACIAM-22H2; family CACIAM-22H2; genus Tagaea. Next base: position 31,191 of record JAEUKX010000077.1, read on the forward strand.
CTGATTTCTAGAGCGCCAGCTTCATGCCCACGTGGCTGGGCCTGAAACCCAGCGCGTCGTAGAAGCCCTGCGCGTCCTTGCGCGCGGCATCGGTCGTGAGCTGGACGAGCCCGCAGCCGCGCCGGCGGCATTCGGCGATGGCGAATTCGAACATGCGCCGCCCAAGCCCGTCGCCGCGCCGCTCGCGCGCCACGCGCACGCTCTCGATCTGGCCGCGCCACATGCCCTTGCGCGACAGGCCGGGGATGTAGGTGATCTGCATGCAGCCCGCGACGGTGCCTTGCGCGTCGGCGACCAGCAGGAACTGGTTGGGGTCGCGGTCCATCGCCTCGAACGCGGCGACGTAGGCCCGGTTGGTGGGCTCGCCTGCATCCTCGCGGCCGGCGCCCAGCGCGTCGTCGGCCAGCAGGCGCACGATGGCGGGAAGGTCGGCGCGCGTGGCGCGGCGGAAAAGGATCTCGTCCATGGCCGACGCAGGCTACAGCGTTTTGCCCAAAAGAAAACGGCGGCCCGAGGGGTCGGGCCGCCGTTCTGTCGTCGGCGGAAGCCGCGGAATTGCGGGGCGGATCAGGCCGCGCGGGCTTCCTCGCGGGCCGCGTTGGCGGCCGGAGCCGGCATGACGGCCAGCTTGAAGCCTTCCTCGCGGTTGCGCACATAGTGGCCGGTGGCGACCTGGGCGATCTCGCCGCGGGTCAGACCGATGTCGGCCAGGATGCGGTCGTCGAGCGCCTCGAGCTCGAGGAACGTGGCGCGACGCTCGTTCCAGCTCTTGATGCGCGCGAACAGCTTCTTGAGGCCGGCACCGATCGCACCGAACCCGTCGGCCTGCTCGGAACCACGGCCATAGAGGGTGGGCGAAACGTGGGTGGCGGACATAATTCTCTTCTCCATCGCGTTCGGCGCGGGGGCCCGCCAATCGGGCCGTTCAATCGTGCACGAACGAACAAATGCAATGTAGGCCCGCGAGCCCTGTGAAAAACGGGATAATACTGCGCCGCAGCAATGCATTTTACGCATGCATCTGCCCGAATCTTGCCAAATTTTGCAGGGCTGCCTTGCGCCGGCCACCCGATATCCTGCCCGCCCTATGAATGAATCCTCCCCGGCCAAGTCCGCCTGCCGCCAGACCTATCAGGGCGACGACGCGCTGAAGACGCTCCTTTCCAAGGCCGGCTCGACCCGCTCGCCCGCCGAAATCCGCGAACTTGTGGCCGGCGTGCTTGCCGCGCCGCCGGCACTCGATGCGCGTGCCTGGCACATCCTCGTCGCGCCGAAAATTTCGGACGCACTTGCCGCCCAGCTCGACGCGCTGGCCGCGGAAATCGCCGCGGCTCGTCCGCAGGCGGCAGTGCAGCCGAAGCCGCCGCGCGCGCGCATCGATGCGTTGCGCGCCGAAATCGCGCGCCGCAAGCTCGACGGCTTCGTGCTGCCGCGCGGCGACGAACATCAGGGCGAATATGTCAGTCCGCGCGCCGAGCGCCTTGCCTGGCTGACCGGTTTCACCGGCTCGGCCGGTGCCACGATCGTGCTGGCCGACAAGGCGGCGATGTTCGTCGACGGCCGCTACACGCTGCAGGTGAAGACGCAGGTCGACGGGACGCTGTTCGAGTACCGCCATCTCGTCGACGAGCCGCCGCACGAATGGCTGCAGCGCAACGCAGGCAAGGGCGGGCGCATCGGCTACGACCCGTGGCTCCATTCCGGCGATTCCGCCGAACGGCTGCGGCAGGCCTGCGCCAAGGCCGGCGCCGAACTCGTGGCGCTTGGCGAAAACCCGGTCGACGCGGTCTGGAAGGACCAGCCGCCCGCACCCGTCTCGCCCGCGATACCGCATCCGGTCGAATTCGCGGGCCGCTCGATGCACGAGAAGCGCGCCGATCTCGTGAAGAAGCTCAAGGAAGAAGGGCTCGACGCCGCGGTGATCAGCGCGCCCGACAGCCTTGCGTGGCTCCTCAACATCCGCGGCGGCGACGTGCCGCACACGCCGCTGGCGCTGGGCTTTGCCGTGGTGCGCGCGGACGCGGACAGCGCGCTCGAGCTCTACATGGACGAACGCAAGCTGCCCGCGCAGACGCGCCAGCATCTGGGCAACAGCGTGGACGTGCGCGACCCGGCGGCACTGGGCGCGGGCCTCGATGCGCTGGGCAAGGCGGGTGCGCGCGTGCTGACCGACAGGCTCACCGCGGCAGCCTGGATCGACCAGCGCCTTGCCGGGGCGGGCGCCGTGCTCGTGCGCGACGTGTGCCCGTGCGCGCTGCCCAAGGCGTGCAAGAACGAGCGCGAGCTTGCCGGCGCGCGCGCCGCGCACCTGCGCGACGGCGCCTCGCTCGTACGCTTCCTTGCGTGGTTCGCGCGCGAGGCGCCGACGGGAAAGTGGGACGAGATCGCGGTCTCCGACCGGCTGTTCGAGTTCCGCCGCGCGGGCGGGCCCTTGCGCGACACGAGCTTCGACACGATTTCGGGTGCCGGCCCCAACGGGGCGATCGTCCACTACCGCTCGACGCCGGAGACCTCGCGCCGCATCGAGCCCGACATGCTCTACCTGCTCGATTCCGGCGCGCAGTATCCCGACGGCACGACCGACGTGACGCGCACGATGGCCGTCGGTCGGCCGACCGACGAGCAGAAGGACCGCTTCACGCGCGTGCTGAAGGGCCACATCGCCATCGCGCGCGCGCGCTTTCCCAAGGGCACCTCGGGCTCGCAGCTCGACGTGCTCGCGCGCCACGCGCTCTGGCAGGCGGGCCTCGACTACGACCACGGCACCGGGCACGGCGTGGGCGCCTATCTCTCGGTCCACGAGGGACCGCACCGCATCTCGAAGATGCCCAACAGCGTGGCGCTGCAGCCGGGCATGATCGTTTCCAACGAACCCGGCTACTACAAGACCGGTGCCTACGGCATCCGGATCGAGAATCTCGTCGCCGTGCGCGAGGCCGATCCGATCGCCGGCGCCGAACGCCCGATGCTGGCGTTCGAGACGCTGACGCTCGCCCCCATCGACCGTGCCCTCGTGGCGCGCGACCTGCTGGACGCCGGCGAACGCGACTGGCTCGACGCCTACCACGCGCGCGTGCTCGCCGAAATCGGCCCGCTGGTCGACGAGCAGACGCGCGGCTGGCTCGAGGCGGCAACGGCGCGGATCTGACGGTCCTTTTCCGTCACCCCCGGGCTTGTCCCGAGGGTCCACGACTTGGCAGCGAGTCACGGCATCGAAGCCGTGGATTCCCGGGACAAGCCCGGGCATGACGGGAGTGGAAGGTGGCCCAGAACGTCTACGACAATCCCGAATTCTTCGAAGGCTACCGGCAGCTGCCGCGGCAGGTGCACGGGCTCGACGGGGCGCCAGAGTGGCCCGTGGTGCGTGCGATGCTGCCCGACATGAAGGGGCTGCGCGCGGTCGACCTCGGCTGCGGTTTCGGCTGGGTCTCCCGATGGATGCGCGAGAACGGGGCGGCGTCCGTCCTCGGCCTCGACCTGTCGGAGAACATGATCGCGCGCGCACGGGCGACGACGACGGATGCCGCGATTGAATACCGCATCGCCGATCTCGACGCGCTGGATCTTCCCGCACGCAGCTTCGAGGTGGCGTTCAGCGCGCTCACGTTCCATTACGTCGCCGACTTCGGCCGCCTCGTGCGCGCGATCGGGCGTGCCCTCGTGCCGGGCGGGCATCTCGTCTTCACGATCGAGCATCCGGTCTACATGGCGGCGGCCGGTGCCACGTGGCAGGCCGATGCCGCCGGCACGCCGGTCTGGCCCGTCAGCGGCTACTCGCGCGAGGGCGAGCGGCGCACCGACTGGTTCGCCAAGGGCGTGCTCAAGCACCATCGGACCATCGCCACGACGGTGAACACGCTGATCGATGCGGGCTTCGCGATCGCGCGGCTGGGCGAATTCGCGCCCACGCCCGAACAGGTCGCGGCACGGCCGGGCCTTGCGTGCGAGATCGAGCGGCCGATGTTCCTGATGGTGGCTGCACGCCTTGCCGGCCGCCCGGACTGAGCGGCGCGGATAGCCTGTAATTCCTAACCGGCGAGGGCCGTGTGTCTGCCGGTTTTGGGTTGGCGCGGGGGGCCAAAAAGGGCTACTCAAACGCGCCCCGAAGCGGGGCTCCCACGGGGATTCGGCACGGGGATTCGGATGAACGAACTCGTCACCCGGGCGCTCCTGCCCGCAGGCCTTCGCGATGCCCTGCCGCCCGAGGCGGACCAGGAGGCCGAGATCGTCTGGCGCGTGACGCAGACGTTCGGCCGTTTCGGCTATGCCCGCGTCAAGCCGCCGATGGTGGAGTTCGAGGACTCGCTTCTAGCCGGCAGCCAGGCCGGCATGTCGCGCCACTGCTTCCGCCTGATGGACCCCGACAGCCAGCGCATGATGGCCCTGCGCGCCGACATGACGCCGCAGGTCGCGCGCATCGCGGCCACGCGCCTCAAGGCCGAAGCGCGCCCGCTGCGCCTTTCCTATGCCGGCCAGGTGCTGCGCGTGAAGGGCGATACGCTGCGCCCCGAGCGCCAGTTCGGCCAGGTCGGCGCCGAGCTGATCGGTTCGGAATCCGCGGCGGCCGACGCCGAGATCATCGTGATGTCCGCCTCCGCGCTGGCCGAGGTCGGCGCCGCGAACGTGTCGGTCGATCTCGCCATTCCCTATCTCGTGCCCGCGATCATCGGCTGGAGCCAGCTCGAGGCGAAGGCGGCCGCCGAGGTGCGCGCCGCGCTCGACCGCAAGGACGCCGAAGCCGTGCTCGCGCACGGCGCGGCGGCGGGCCGGCTGCTTGCCGGCCTCATCGCCGCGAGCGGCCCGGTCGAGGCGGCACTGCCCAAGCTCGACGCGCTGGACCTGCCGCCGGCCGCGCGCAAGGAAGTGGCGCGCCTGAAGGAAGCAGTCGGCCTCGTGCGCGCGAGCCTGCCGCAGCTGCCGCTGACGGTCGATGCGGTCGAGCGGCGCGGCTTCGAATACCAGAAGGGCCTCTCGTTCACGATCTTCGCGCGCGGCGTGCGCGGGGAACTTGGCCGCGGCGGGCGCTATCTTGCGGGCGAGGATCTGATGGAAGGGGCGGGCGAGACCGCCACCGGCGTCACGCTTTTCACCGACACGGTGCTGCGCGCGATCCCCTTTCCGGCCGTGGCGCCCGTCGTCTACGCGCCGTTCGGCACGCCGCCGGCCGCGCTTGCCGCCCTGCGCGCGTCGGGCGCGCGCCTTCTGTCGGGGCTCGAACCCGCCGCCGATCCCGTGGCCGAGGCGCGGCGCCTCGGCTGCACGCACATCCTTCGCGACGGCCAGCAGGTCGCAATCCAGGGAACAAGCACATGACCAACGTCACCGTCGTCGGCTCGCAGTGGGGCGATGAAGGCAAGGGCAAGATCGTCGACTGGCTGTCGGAGCGCGCCGAAATCGTCGTGCGCTTCCAGGGCGGCCACAATGCGGGCCACACGCTGGTCATCGACGGCGTCACCTACAAGCTCTCGCTGCTGCCCTCGGGCGTCGTGCGGCCGGGCAAGCTCGGCATCATCGGCAACGGCGTCGTCGTCGACCCGTGGCACCTGATGAAGGAGATCGCCGCGATCCGCGAGAAGGGCGTGAACGTGAGCCCCGAGAACCTGCGCGTGGCCGAGAACGCGCCGCTGATCCTGCCGCTGCATGCCGAGATCGACCGCCTGCGCGAGGAAGCGCGCGGGGCGGGCAAGATCGGGACGACCGGCCGAGGTATTGGCCCCGCCTACGAGGACAAGGTCGCGCGCCGCGCGATCCGCGTGTGCGACCTTGCCGATCCCGCGACGCTGAAGGCCAAGCTCGACGAGCTGCTGCGCCACCACGATGCGCTGCGCAAGGGGCTGGGTTTCCCGGCCGTCGACCGCGCGGCGCTGGAAAAGGCGCTGGCCGAGATCGCCCCCCAGATCCTTCCCTATGCCGATCCGGTGTGGCCGTTCCTCGACGAGGCGTGCCGCAAGGGGCGGCGCATCCTGTTCGAGGGCGCGCAGGGCGCGCTGCTCGACGTCGACCACGGCACCTATCCGTTCGTCACCTCGTCGAACACCGTGGCAGGGCAGGCCGCGTCGGGTTCGGGCGTGGGTCCGCACAATGTGGGCTTCGTTCTCGGCATCACCAAGGCGTACACCACGCGCGTGGGTTCCGGCCCGTTCCCGACCGAGCTGACCGACGCGGTCGGGCAGGGGCTGGGCGAGCGCGGGCACGAGTTCGGCACGGTCACGGGCCGTCCGCGCCGCTGCGGCTGGTTCGATTCAGTCCTCGTGCGCCAGGCCGTGCGCAATGGCGGCCTCTCCGGCGTCGCGCTCACCAAGCTCGACGTGCTCGACGGCATGGACGAACTGAAGGTGTGCGTGGCCTACGACATCGACGGTCGCCGCTTCGACCGGCTTCCCGCCGCGCAGAACCTGCAGGCGAAGGCGAAGCCCGTTTACGAGACCATGCGCGGCTGGAAGGAATCGACGCGGGGCGCACGCTCGTTCGCCGAACTGCCCGCCGCCGCGATCAAGTACATCGTGCGCATCGAGGAACTGATCGGCTGCCGCGTGGCGCTGCTGTCGACCAGCCCGGAACGCAACGACACGATCCTCGTCGAGGATCCGTTCTCGGGTTGACCATTCTATTGTATGCCGTTGATATAATTGATAATTTGTGAATTCCTGACGACGTAGATTTCCCCGGCCCTGCCGGGCCGCCTGTCGGCGGTCCGGCGGGTGGAAGGGCAACCGTACGTCGATGGCCGAGCCTGCCAATATCGCCGAGCCGGAAGAGCAAGCGGCCGCTGCCGGTCCGTTCGGGCCGAGCGTGGCGCTCGGCAGCCGCTTTTCCATTTTCCCGTCCACGCCCATCGCCGCGATGTCGTCGGAGAACGTGCAGGCCTTCGCGGCGACCGACACCCGCGATCCCGGCCTTGCGCGCGTGGCGCTGGTGTGCGGGCACGAGTTGCCCGCGCGCCTCGAAGGCGCCAAGAGCATGCGGTCGATCGACCGGCCGGGACTGCTGCGGCTCTTCGAGTTCGGCCTCGTCGACTGGCCCGGCGTCGCGGGCAAGCGACTTGCGTTCATCTACGATTTTCCCGAAGGCGGCCCGCTGTGGACCGCAGCCGGCCCGCGCGATACATGGACGCCGCCAAAGATCGTCAGCCAGCTGCTGTCCCCGATATCCGCAGCACTGACCGAGACGTTTCTTCGCAACGTCATCCACCGCGCGCTTCGCCCGCAGAACCTCTACTGGCTCGACCAGGCGCGCACGCGCGTGGTGCTGGGGCCGTGCCTTGCGCTGCCGCCGGGCTACGAGCAGCCGGCCGCGTTCGAGACGATCGAATGTTCGATGGCCGATCCCGAGGGGCGCGGCGAGGGCACGCGCGCCAACGACATGTTCGCGCTGGGCATGACGCTGATGAGCTTCGCGCAGGGCTCGCTGCCCGAAACCCTCGATGCCGAGGACGCGATCAGCGCGCGCCTCGAGCGCGGTTCCTTCGATGTCTATGCCGACATGAACAAGATCCCCGCGGTGCTGATGGAACCGCTGCGCGGACTGACCCACGACTGGGACGGCGACCGCTGGACGATCGAGATGCTGCGCGGCTGGATCGACGGCAAGCGCCAGACGACGACGCATACGGCCCCGCCGCTCGTGCGCTCGGCGATCGGCCACCGCTTTGCCGGGCGCGACTACAAGAACCCGCGCGACCTCGCCCACGGGCTGGGCAAGCGCTGGGAAACGGCCGCGCGCGAGCTACGCAACGGCAATATCCCGCTCTGGGTGCGCAACACGCTGGGCGACCAGAAGCTGCACGACCGCATCGTGGCCGCCGTCAAGGAGCCCACCGGCGATCCCAATCCGGCCTTCAACGACGCCACCATCGTCGGGCGCGTGAGCATCCTGCTCGACCCGATGGCGCCGATCCGCTTCCGCGGGCACTCCATCACCCTCGACGGGATGGGCCCGGCACTGGCCGTGGCCATGCGCAGGCCGGGCATGGCGGCGGTCTTCGCCGACATCATCCGCGCGCGTCTGCCCGGTGCGTGGGCGCATTTCCACAAG
>JAEUKX010000080.1 GCA_016794025.1 Rhodospirillales bacterium
GCTGGGCCAGATGCTGGGCCGCCTGTTCGGCGCCGGCGCCGGTGCGGCCGGACCCGACGGGCACGCGCAGGGTGCCCCGCCGCCGCGCGCGGGCCGCATGGACCGGGCGGAGGCCGCGCGCCTGCTGGGCGTGGCCGAGAATGCGGATGCCGACACGGTCAAGGCCGCGCACCGGCGCCTGCTGATGAAGGTCCATCCCGACCATGGCGGATCGGACTATCTGGCCGCCAAGCTCAACGAGGCCAAGGACACGCTGCTGGGCGGCTAGGCGCCCCAAACTTGCGGGGCAAGCCTGCCTGTGGCATGACCCGGCCTGTTCGCGCGTTGTCTCGCCAATGAACCCCGCGCCCCAGATCGGAAGTCCCGCGCCATGAAGCCACGTGTCCGCAAGGCCATCTTCCCCGTCGGCGGCCTCGGCACCCGTTTCCTGCCCGCCACCAAGGCGATGCCCAAGGAGATGCTGCCGGTCGTCGACAAGCCGCTGATCCAGTATGCGGTCGAGGAGGCGCGCGCGGCGGGCATCGAGGAATTCATCTTCGTGACCGGCCGCGGCAAGACGACGATCGAGGACCATTTCGACCATTCCTACGAGCTCGAGCAGACGCTGGAGGCGCGCGGCAAGAAGGCCGAGCTGGAAGCGCTGCGCGCCTGGCTGCCGCCGGCGGGCGACGTGGCCTATACGCGCCAGCAGGTGCCGCTGGGGCTGGGCCACGCGGTGTGGTGCGCGCGCGACCTCGTGGGCGACGAGCCCTTCGCCGTGCTGCTGGCCGACGACCTGATCCTCGCGAAGACGCCGGCACTCAAGCAGATGTGCGAGATCTATCCCGAGGTGCGCGGCAACATGGTCGCGGTCATGGACGTGGCCAAGGAGCACACGCAGCGCTACGGCATCCTGTCGCCGGGCCGCGACGACGGGCGGCTCGTGCAGGTGAAGGGCCTCGTCGAGAAGCCCAAACCCGAGGAGGCGCCCTCCACGCTCGCCGTCATCGGCCGCTACATCCTCGAGCCGCAGGTGTTCGGCTTCCTCGACCGCAAGACCAAGGGGGCGGGCGGCGAGATCCAGCTGACGGACTCGCTGATCCCCATGATCGGCACGAGCCCGTTCCACGGCTACCGCTTCGAGGGCCAGCGCTTCGACTGCGGCGACAAGCTCGGCTTCTTCGAGGCGCAGATCGCCTTTGCCCTCGACCGGGCCGACTTCGGCGCCAAGGCCAAGGCCGTGGTGAAGCGGTACGCCTGAGGCGCCGGCGCGCCGACGCATTTCTGCCATATTCGTCAAATAGTTACGGCTGCGTCCGCGCCTGCTCTCGACTTCCGCGCAAGGGCTTGCTACGCACCCCGCGCGCTTGGATTCCTTGAGGGAATTGGCAAGGGCGCCCCGGCGTTGTGCGGGGCCTGCGGACTGGCAGTCGCGAGGAACGAACGATGCGTATCGTCATGGTCGGCACGGGCTATGTGGGCCTTGTGACCGGCGCGTGCTTTTCGGAATTCGGCGTCGACGTCGTATGCGTCGACAAGGATGCGGCGAAGATCGCCAGGCTCAAGGCCGGCGGCATTCCCATTTTCGAGCCGGGTCTCGACAAGCTCGTGGAAACGAACGTCAAGGCCGGGCGCCTGAGCTTCACCACGAACCTTGCCGAAGCGGTGCCGGGCGCCGACGCGGTGTTCATCGCCGTGGGCACGCCCTCGCGCCGCGGCGACGGTCACGCCGACCTTTCGTATGTCTACGCCGCCGCCGAGGAAATCGGCCGCGCGCTGACGGGCTATGCCGTGGTCGTCACCAAGTCGACCGTGCCGGTCGGCACGGGGCGCGAAGTGGCCCGCCGCATCCGCGCCGTGCGCCCCGACGCCGAGTTCGACGTCGCCTCCAACCCGGAATTCCTGCGCGAAGGCGCCGCCATTGGCGACTTCATGCGCCCCGACCGCGTCGTGATCGGTGCGGAGAGCGAGCGCGCGCGCGAGGTGATGCGACAGCTCTACCGCCCGCTCTATCTGATCGAGACGCCCATCGTGTTCACGGCACTGGAGACGTCCGAGCTCATCAAGTACGCCGCCAACACGTTCCTTGCCGCGAAGATCACGTTCATCAACGAGATCGCCGACCTGTGCGAGAAGGTGGGGGCCGACGTGCACGACGTCGCCAAGGGCATCGGGCTCGACGGGCGCATCGGCAAGAAGTTCCTGCATCCGGGTCCCGGCTACGGCGGCTCGTGCTTCCCCAAGGACACGCTGGCGCTGGCCAAGACGGCGCAGGACTACGGCGCGCCGCTGAAGCTGGTCGAGAGCACGATCGCGGTCAACGACGCGCGCAAGAAGCAGATGGCGCAGCGCGTCGTCGCGGCCTGCGGCGGCTCGGTCAAGGGCAAGACCGTCGCGGTCCTCGGACTCACCTTCAAGCCCAACACCGACGACATGCGCGACTCGCCGTCGCTCGACATCGTCCCGGCGCTGCAGCAGGCCGGCGCCGTCATTCGTGCCTACGATCCCGAGGGCATGAAGGAAGCCAAGAAGATGCTGAAGGACGTGACGTGGTGCGAAAGCGCCTACGACACGATGACCGACGCCGACTGCCTGGTGATCGTGACGGAGTGGAACGAGTTCCGCGGCCTCGACATGCGCCGGATGCAGCAGTTGCTGCGCCACAAGGTCATCGTCGACCTGCGCAACGTCTACAACCCGGCTGAGATGGCGGCGCAGGGCTTCGCGTACCATTCGATCGGCCGCGCAACGGGCACGGCGGCCTAGGGGCA
>JAEUKX010000084.1 GCA_016794025.1 Rhodospirillales bacterium
CTGCTCGACGAGGTGACCGGTCTTGTCGAATGGCCGGTCGTGCTGGCGGGCGAGATCGACCGGAAATTCATGGATGTGCCGGCCGAGGTGCTCGTCACCTCGATGCGTGCGCACCAGAAATACTTCGCCACGCTCAACGCCGACGGTTCGCTCGCGCGCCATTTCATCGTCGTCGCCAACCGCGACACGGCGGATGGCGGGAAGATGGTCGTTGCGGGCAACGAGCGCGTGCTGCGCGCGCGCCTGTCCGACGCCAAGTTCTTCTGGGACCAGGATCGCCGGACGAAGCTTGCCGACCGGCTGCCGGCGCTCGACCAGCGCGTGTTCCACGCGAAGCTCGGCACGATGGCGCAGAAGGTGGAGCGGCTCGAAGGCCTGTCGGCCTTCATCGCGCCCATGCTGGGTGCGGACGCGAACGACGCGATGCGCGCGGCCAAGCTTGCCAAGGCCGACCTGTCGTCGGGCATGGTCGGCGAATTCCCCGAGCTTCAGGGCATCATGGGCCGCTACTACGCGCGGCACGACGGCGAGAGCGAAGCGGTCGCCAACGCCATCCGCGCGCATTACCAGCCGCTCGGCCCCAACGACGAATGCCCGTCGGCGCCGCTGTCGGTCGCCGTGGCGCTGGCCGAGAAGATCGACACGCTCGCCGGGTTCTGGAAGATCGACGAGAAGCCGACCGGCTCGAAGGATCCCTTCGCGCTGCGCCGGGCGGCACTGGGCGTCATCCGCCTGATCGTGGAAAACCGCCTGCGGCTGCGTCTGACCGCGCTGTTCGCGACCGCGCTTGGCGAATACGGGGTCGACGGCAGGCGCGGCGCCGAGCTGTCGGCCGACCTCCTCGGCTTCTTCGCCGACCGGCTTAAGGTGACGCTGCGCGAGAAGGGCGTGCGCCACGACCTGATCGACGCGGTCTTCGCGCTCGGCGGCGAGGACGATCTCGTGCGCCTGCTCGCGCGCGTGGACGCGCTGGCCGCGTTCCTCAAGACCGACGACGGCGCGAACCTGCTGGCAGCCGCGAAGCGCGCATCGAACATCCTCGCCATCGAGACGAAGAAGGACGGCAAGGCGCCCGAAGGCGATGCCGTGGCCGCCCTGCTGGCGCAGGCGGAAGAGAAGGCGCTCGCCGAACGCCTGTCGGCCGCGGAGGCGGCGGCGGCAAAGGCGCTGGCGGCCGAGGATTTCGTCGCGGCGATGGCGGCACTGGCGGGACTGCGCGCGCCGGTCGACGCGTTCTTCGAAAAGGTGACGGTGAACGCGGACGATCGCGATCTGCGCGCCAACCGCCTGAAACTGCTTTCGCACATCCGCCGCACGCTCTCGCAGGTGGCGGATTTCGCCCGGATCGAAGGGTAGGGGAACCTGACCATGGCCAAGTGGGTCTACACGTTCGGCAACGGCAAGGCCGAGGGCAAGGCGGAGATGAAGAATCTCCTCGGCGGCAAGGGCGCCAACCTCGCCGAGATGAGCAATCTGGGCCTGCCCGTTCCGCCCGGCTTCACGGTCACGACCGAGGTCTGCACCTATTACTACGCCAACGGCCGCGCCTATCCGGGCGACCTCAAGGCGCAGGTGGCCGCGGCCCTGGCCCAGATCGAGAAGACGGTCTCGCGCCGCTTCGGCGATCCGGCCAAGCCGCTCCTCGTCTCGGTGCGCTCGGGTGCCCGCGCCTCGATGCCGGGGATGATGGACACGGTCCTCAATCTCGGCCTCAACGACGCCACCGTTGAGGGGCTTGCGCGCGAAAGCGGCGATGCCCGCTTCGCCTACGATTCCTACCGCCGCTTCCTGCAGATGTACGGCGACGTCGTGCTCGAGGTGGATCATCACCATTTCGAGGAGATCCTCGAGCGCACGAAGTCCGACCTCGGCATCTCGCTCGACACCGAGATGACGGCCGACGACTGGAAGAAGCTCGTGGGCGAGTACAAGGAGATGGTCGCGCGCGAGATCGGCCGCCCGTTCCCGCAGGACCCCAACGAACAGCTGTGGGGCGCGGTGGGCGCGGTGTTCGCGAGCTGGATGAACCAGCGCGCGATCACCTACCGCAGGCTCCACCAGATCCCCGAGGAATGGGGCACGGCCGTCAACGTGCAGGCGATGGTCTTCGGCAACATGGGCGAGGACTGCGCCACGGGCGTCGCCTTCACGCGCGACCCCTCGACGGGCGAGAACGCGTTCTACGGCGAATTCCTCATCAACGCGCAGGGCGAGGACGTCGTCGCCGGCATCCGCACGCCCCAGCAGCTCACCGTTGCGGGCCGCACCAAGCAGGGTTCGAAGCTTCCCTCGATGGAAGAGGCGATGCCCGAGACCTACGCCCAGCTCGTGACGATCCGCGAGCGGCTCGAGCGCCACTACCGCGACATCCAGGACATCGAGTTCACGGTCGAGAAGGGCAAGCTCTGGATGCTGCAGACGCGCAACGGCAAGCGGACCGCCGGTGCCGCCCTGCGCATCGCCGTCGAGATGGCCGAGGAGGGCCTCATCGACCGCAAGACTGCGGTGACGCGCATCGATCCCGCCTCGCTGGACCAGCTGCTGCACCCCACGCTCGACCCCAAGGCGCCGCGCACGCTGCTGACGCGGGCGCTGCCCGCCTCGCCGGGGGCGGCGTCGGGCATCGCGTCCTTCTCGGCCGACGAGGCCGAGCAGCTCGCCGCCGCCGGCAAGGCCGTCATCCTCGTGCGCATCGAGACGTCGCCGGAGGACATTCACGGCATGCATGCCGCCCGCGGCATCCTCACCACGCGCGGCGGCATGACCAGCCACGCCGCGGTCGTGGCGCGCGGCATGGGCCGCGCGTGCGTCGCCGGGGCGGGGGAAATCCGCGTCGACTACGCCCAGCGCCAGATGACCGTGCGCGGCCAGACGATCAAGGCCGGCGAATGGCTGACGATCGACGGCGGCACCGGCGAGGTGTTCCTTGGCGAGGTGCCGACCGTGCAGCCCGAGCTTTCGGGCCACTTCGCGCGCATCATGGAATGGGCGGACGGCTTCCGGCGCATGAAGGTGCGCACGAACGCCGAGACGCCGCTCGACGCGCGCACCGCGCGCCGCTTCGGGGCGGAAGGGATCGGCCTCTGCCGGACCGAGCACATGTTCTTCGACCCCTCGCGCATCCTTGCGGTGCGCGAGATGATCGTGGCCGACGATGCCGCCGCGCGGGCCACCGCGCTCGCCAAGATCATGCCGTTCCAGCGCGCCGATTTCGTCGAGCTGTTCGGCATCATGGCGGGCCTGCCCGTGACGATCCGCCTGCTCGACCCGCCGCTGCACGAGTTCCTGCCGCACGCCGACGCGGACTTCGCGGAGCTTGCGCGCGTCACCGGCAAGTCGGTCGCCGAGGTGCGCGCGCGCGCCGAGAAGCTGACCGAGACGAACCCGATGCTGGGCCATCGCGGCTGCCGTCTGGCCGTGACCTACCCCGAGATCTACCAGATGCAGGCGCGCGCCATCTTCGAGGCGGCCGCCGACGTCGCCAAGGCGACGGGGGCGGGCGTCGAGCCGGAGATCATGATCCCGCTCGTGGCGACCAAGCGCGAGCTTGACGTCATGCGCGACCACATCGCCAAGGTCCATGGCGAGGTCGAGAAGGCCAAGGGCGCGAAGATCGCGTACACGCTGGGCACCATGATCGAGCTGCCGCGCGCGGCGTTGCGCGCCGCCGAGATCGCGGAGACGGCGGAGTTCTTCTCCTTCGGCACGAACGACCTGACGCAGACCACGTTCGGGCTGTCGCGCGACGATGCGGCAAGCTTCCTTGGCGCCTACGAGAACCAGAAGATCCTGCCGCGCGATCCGTTCGTGACGCTCGACCAGGACGGCGTGGGCGAGCTCGTGAAGATCGCGGCCGAGCGCGGCCGCGCGACGCGGCCCGACATCAAGCTCGGCATCTGCGGCGAGCATGGCGGCGACCCCGCCTCGATCCGGTTCTGCGAGGGGGCGGGGCTCGACTACGTGTCGTGCTCGCCCTACCGCGTGCCGATCGCGCGTCTGGCCGCGGCGCAGGCGGCCCTCGCCGCCGGCGAAGGCGCGCCGAAGGCGGCAATCGTGACGAAGAAGGTCGCGGCACCGGACCGGCACAACCGCGTGCGCATCGCCGCCGGCCGTCGTGCGGCCGCCGCGCGCGTTTCGGTCGGCCGCGGCCGCTCGACGCCTGCCGCTCGGCCCGCACCCCTGAAGGCGAAGCCCGCGCCCGCGAAGAAGAAGGCCGCCGCGCCCAAGCCGAAGAAGAACGCGGCGCCGGCGAGGAAGAAGCCGGCCCCGAAGAAGGTCGCGCCGAAGAAAACGAAGGCCAAGACGAAGGTCAAGAAGGGCAAGCGCAAGTGAGTACCGATCCGGGCTGCGTCTTCTGCAAGATCGTGGCGGGGACGATCCCCAGCCACAGGATCTGCGAGGACGCGCGGACCTTCGCCTTCCTCGACATCAATCCCGCCAATCGGGGCCATGCGCTGGTGATCCCCAAGGCGCATGCGCCCAACCTCGTCGCCAGCGACGATGCCGACCTTGCCGCGGTGATGGCGACGGTGCGCAGGGTGGCGGCGGCGATCGAGAAGGTGGTGAGGCCCGACGGCTTCAACCTGCTTCAGGCCAACGGGCCGGGGGCGGCGCAGTCGGTGCTGCATTTCCACATGCATATCGTGCCGCGCCGCATGGGCGACGGGCTCAACATGAACTGGGGCCTCGTGCCCGGCGACCACAAGGAACTGGCGGCCCTCGCCGCCGAGATCCGCGCGGCGCTCTAGCTTTCAGAAATTCGCCCAGGCGGGCTTGTGCGGCACGAGCTTCGCGTCGCCCGCCAGCAGCTGCGCGCCCGTCTCGCGCGCCTTCTCGACCGCTTCGAGGCGCAGGAGTGCCAGCCCGTGCGAACCGGCGGCCGAACGCATCTCGCCGGCTTCCTCGCCCGCGAGGGTCACCGGCGTGCCGGGGGCGGGCGCAGGACCCTCGATATCGACGGCCATCAGGCGCTTCTTGACGAGCGCGCGGTACTTCATGCGCGCGGTCAGCTCCTGCCCGATATAGCAGCCCTTCTTGAAATCGACGCCGCCAAGTTCCTCGAAGCCGTTCTCCAGCAGCAGCGCGTGTTCCACGGCCAGGTCGCGGCTGCCGTCGGGGACCGCGAGCGACAGGCGATGGCGGTCGTAATCTTCGGGGGCAGCCGACGCGAAGCCCAGCGCCGCTGCAAGCCCGGCCAGCTCGTCGGCGGGTACAAGTGCACGCACGCCAAGGGCCGCCAGCCGCGGATCGACATAGACGCAGCCGCCGCCCGCCGCCTTGGCCGCGCCCGGCACGGACGCCAGGCCAAGCGCTTCGGCCGCATTTTCGCCCCAGAAGGCGGCGACAACGAGCCCGTCGGCCGGGGCAAGCGCCACCTTCGCGCGCAGCTTGTACATCTTGAGCCGGCGCATCAGGTCGTCGCGGCGCGCCGCTTCGGCGTCGAGATGGATCGTGTCGCCGATGGCGACCATGAAGAACTCGTGCAGGAAGCGGCCCTGCGCGGTGAGGAAGGCGGCATGGCGCGCATTGGACGCATCGACCTTCGTGGCGTCGGTCGACACGAGGCCCTGCAGGAACGTCGCGCGGTCCTCGCCGGAAACGGCAAGGGCGGCGCGGGCGGGCAGGGCGGTGTGGAAGCGTTCGGGCATGCGGCCGGTCTCGGGGGGAAAATCGCCGTCAGCTCAGGAGTTAAGCGTCCCGCGCGCGCTTGGCAAGGGGCGGGGGGCGGCCTATAAGGCCGGATATGGCCATTCGCATCTGTTTCATCGAGGATTCGGTCGAGTTTGACGGGTACAGCCCGACGAGCCGCCCGCTGGACGCGCCGCAGAAGGCGCTTGCCTATCTTTCCGCGAGCCTCGCGCTGCGTGGCCACACGGTCAGTGTGGTCAACAACGCCACCTTGTCGATGACCTGCGACGGCGTCGCATGGCCGGGCCGGTCGGGCGAGGTTCCGGGCGAGTGCGACCTGGCCGTGGCGGTCGGGGACGCGAGGCTCCACGACCGCATCGCGACGGCGGGCCGCAGGCTCCTGTGGGTGCCGGGCGATCCCGATGCCATCGCCGCCGGCCCGCGCGCGGCCGCCATCGCGCGCCACCGGCCGGAAATCGTGTTCCACTCGCACGCCCAGCGCGACCGCTGGATGAACCCGGACGCGCTCACCGTCCACGTGATCGCGCCCGCCATCGCACCGGCGTATTTCGAGGACATCTCCTGCGTGCCCTCGATCCCGCCGCGCGCCATCGCGGTGTGCCATCCGCTCGCCGGGCTCGAGCGCATCGTGCGCCTGTGGGCCGACCATGTGCAGCCTCTGGCGCCGGGCGCCGAGCTGCATGTCCATTCGGCGCGCCTCGAGCGCGCGATCCGCACCGGCGAGGTGCCCTCCGACCTCGTCGCGATCCATGATCTTGTCCGCACGGCGATGGGCGTGCTCGTTTTCCACCCGCTGGCCGACCCGCAGCTTGCCGATGCCTACCGCGCGGCCCGGGTATTCCTGCATCCCGGCCGCCACGACGAGGCGATCGCGCTGAACCTCATGGAAGCGCAGGCCGCGGGCCTGCCTGCCGTCGTGTTCGGCGAGGGACCGCTGGCGCGCGAGCGCGTCGTCGACGGCCACACCGGATCGATCCGCTACGGCGAGGAAGCCTATGCCGAGGCGGTTGCCACGCTCCTCAACGACGAGGCGGCGTGGCGCGCGATGTCGGACAAGGCGCGCGAGATCCAGCGCGGCCGCAGCTGGGCCATCGCGGCGGCCGAGTGGGAAGAGAAATTCGCGTGAACGTGCTGTTCGTCACCTCGAACCGGATCGGCGACGCGATGCTGTCGACGGGCGTGCTCGCGCACCTCGTCGACACGATGCCGCAGGCCCGCTTCACGGTGGCGTGCGGGGCGCTGGCCGCCCCGCTGTTCGAGGCGCTGCCGCGCCGGGCGCGGACGATCGCGCTCGTCAAGGGGCCCGCGAAGCTGCACTGGCTGTCGCTGTGGGCGCGCACGGTCGGCCAGTTCTGGGAACTGGTCGTCGACATGCGCGGCTCCGGCCTTGCGTGGTTCCTTGCGGCCCGCCGCCGCGCCATCCTGACCGCGCGCGATCCCGGCCTCCATCGCGTGGAGAGTGCCGCGCGCGTGCTGAATATCTCGCCCGTGCCGTCGCCGCGCCTGTGGCTTTCCGATGCCGCGCGCGCCGCGGCGAAGACGCTGGCGGGCGAGGGGCCGCTCCTTGTCCTTGGCGCCACGGCGAACTGGACCGGCAAGATGTGGCCGGCCGACCGTTTCGCGGACCTTGCCGCGGCGCTGACCGCACCGGGTGCGGCCCTTGCCGGCGCGCGCGTGGCCGTCGTCGGCGGCCCGTCGGAGCGCGACCTCGCCGCCCCGCTGCTTGCTGCACTCGGACCGGCGGCGGTCGATCTGGTCGGCACGGTGCCGCTGGCCACCGTCGCGGCGGTCATCGCGCGCGCCGCTCTCTATGTCGGCAACGATTCCGGCCTGATGCATGTCGCCGCCGCCGCCGGCGTGCCGACGCTGGGCCTGTTCGGGCCCTCGGACGACCGGCATTTCCGCCCGTGGGGCGCGCATGCGGCCTTCGTGCGCACGCCCGAGAGCAAGGACGAGCTTTTCGCGCGCATCGACTTCCAGCCGCAGGGCGCGCGCTCGCTCATGGAATCGATCGACGTGGCGCGCGTGCGCGCGGCGGCCGAAGCGCTGCTTGCCGCGCGGGCGGAGAACGCGGCATGAAACTCTCCGCCCTCGTCGTCGCCCGCAACGAGGAAGCCCGCCTGCCGGCCTGCCTGGCCGCACTTTCCTTTGCCGACGAGATCGTGGTCGTGCTCGACCGCACCACCGACGCAAGCCGCACCATCGCCGAGAAGGCCGGCGCGCGCGTGCTTGAAGGCGCATGGGAACGCGAAGGCGACCGGCGCAATGCCGGAATCGATTTCTGTTCGGGCGAGTGGATCCTCGAGGTCGACGCGGACGAGCATGTGGGCCCGGAGCTTGCGGCCGAGATCCGGCGCACCGTGGCGGCGAGCGCGGCCGCGCGCCATTCGATCCCGGTCGACAACCATATCGGCCAGCGCCTCGTTCGCCATGGCTGGGGTGCTTCCTTCGGCAAGTCCGCCTACTGGGGCCTGTTCCGGAAGGGCACGAAATCGTGGGGCCGCGAGCGCGTGCACCCGCGCCTGACGCTGACCGGCGAAGCGGGCGCGCCGCTCGAGTCCCGGCTGCGCCACGATGTCGACCGCAACCTGTCCGAGACGATCCAGCGGCTCGACCGCTATTCGACGGCCCGCGCGCTCGACCTGCGCGAGGCGGGCGATCCCGATCCCACGTCGCGCTATGTGCGCCGCTTCTTCTCGCGCTTCTGGAAATGCTACGTGGCGCGCAAGGGCTGGCGCGAGGGCGGCTACGGCCTTGTCATCGCGGCGCTCGCCGGCCTGTTCCCGCTGGTCTCGCACCTCAAGGCGCGCGACGGCGGGCCGGACGGCCGCTAGGCGATGGCGCGCATCGTCCTTGCCGACGACGGGCTGGCCTTCGACGGCAGGTCGGCCGAGGCGGGGACGGCCGGTGGCGCGGAGACCGCATTCGTGAAACTCGCCGAAGGGCTTGCCGCGACGCACGAAGTGCTCGCCTTCACGCGCGGCGGCGGCGCGCTCCGCCACAAGGGCGTCGACTGGCGCGACCTTGCGTCGGGAATGCCGGAGACGGCCGATCTCTACATCGCCAATCGCGGGCACCGGCTGCTCGACCTCGTGCCGAAGGCGCGCCGCACGCTGTTCTGGCTGCACAACGACGCGCGCTATGTCCTCAAGTACCGCTACATGTCGCGCCTCTGGCGGCGCAGGCCCGAACTCGTGTTCGTGAGCCGCAGCCACGCGGCCTCGGCCCCTCGCTGGGTGCCCGACAGCGGGCGGCACGTGATCGAGCTTGCCGTCGACGAGGCCTTCCGCGGCGAGGCCGAGCGTGCGCCGCCGCCGCCCGTGGCGCTCTTCGCCGCCAATCCGCTTCGCGGGCTCGAGGAACTCGTCCGTCTGTGGCGGCTGCGGCTGGCGCCGGCACTGCCCGCGGCACGGCTCGACGTGCGCAGCGGCACGTCGCTCTATGGCACGGCGGAAAAGCCGCGCACGGCGGCGAAGATGGAAGCGGCACTCGCCGCGGCGAGGGCGGCGTCGAAAAGCGGCGTGCAGCTTTCGCCGTTCGTGGCGCGCGCGGAACTGCCCGGCGTGCTGCGCGCGGCGCGCGTCTTCCTCTATCCCGGCGACGCGACCGAGACCTTCTGCCTGTCGGTGGCCGAGGCGCAGGCGATGGGCGTTCCCTGCGTGGTCTATGCGCGCGGCGCGTTGGCCGAGCGCGTGGACGACGGCCGGACCGGCTTTGTCGCCCGGAACGAGGACGCGTTCGCCGAAGCCGCCACGCGCCTGCTTGCCGACGACGCGCTCTGGCGCGCGCAGCATCGTGCATGCCTAGCGGCCAAGCGTGGCCGCGGATGGGCCGACATGGCCGCGGACTTCGCAAGGCTGGTGCCGTGATGCGGGTCCTGTCCCTCATGGCGGGCGCGCCGCATGGCGGGGCGGAGGCGTTCTTCGAGCGCCTTGTGGGCGCCTTCGCGCGCAAGGGGCTTGCGCAGCGCGTGGCCATCCGCAGCGATGCGGCCCGTGCCGCGCGGCTTGCGGCGGCCGGGGCGGCGCCGCTGGAACTGCCGTTCGGCGGGCCGTTCGATCTCTACACGCCCGTAGCGCTTGCCCGCACGATGCGCGATTTCGGTCCCGATGTGGCACTCGCCTTCATGAGCCGGGCTGCCGCGAAGCTGCCGCCGCGCCTGCTGACGGGCGGCGCTTGCGTGCGTGTCGGCCGTCTCGGCGGTTACTACGATCTCAAATACTATCGGCGTTGCGACAGGCTTGTGGCCAACACGCGCGACATCTGCGACTGGATCGTTCGGCAGGGCTGGCCGGCGGACAAGGTCGCCTATCTGCCCAACTTCGTCGATGCGGCGCGTGCACCGCCCGTGGCGCGTGCCGATTTCGACACGCCGGCCGATGCGCGCCTCGTTCTTGCGCTGGGACGGCTGCATGCCAACAAGGCGTTCGACGTGCTGATCGACGCGCTCGAATGCGCGCCGCATGCGTTCCTCTGGATCGCGGGCGCGGGCGACCTCGAGGGCGAGCTTAAGGCGCAGGTGGCCCGCCGGCACTTCCGCGACCGGGTGCGCTTCCTGGGCTGGCGCGGCGATATCCCGGCATTGCTCGCGGCGTGCGACGTGCTGGCATGTCCCTCTCGCCACGAGCCGCTGGGCAATGTCGTGATCGAGGCATGGGCGCACGGCCGGCCGGTCGTCGCGGCCGCAAGCGCCGGGCCCGCCGCGCTCATCCGCGACGAGGAGAACGGTCTGCTCGTGCCGGTCGACGATTCGACGGCTTTGGGCAACGCGCTCGCACGGGTGCTGTCGGATGGCGCGCTCTCGCAGCGCCTTGCGCTGGCGGGCGAAGCCGCGTACCAAGCGGAATTCACCGAAGAGGCCGTCTTGCGCCGCTATCTCGACTATTTCGAGTCCCTGAAGGCCTGACATGTGCGGGATCGCCGGCATCATGGCGTCGGGCGGCGCCGTCCCCCCGGACGACATCCTGGCACGGATGGAGAAGGCCATCGCCCATCGCGGGCCGGACGGCACGGGGATCTACCGCGAGGGCGACGTCGCCTTCGTCCATAACCGGCTTGCGATCATCGACCTTGTCACCGGCGACCAGCCGCTGCGCGAGGCGGGCGGTGCCGCCCTTGTCGCCAACGGCGAGATCTACAACCACGTCGAGCTGCGCGGCAGGCTCGGCGACTGGCCGTTCCGCACGCAGTCGGACTGCGAGCCGCCGCTGGCGCTCTACCGGCGCGAGGGGATCGCGTTCGCCGAACGCCTGCGCGGCATGTACGCGATCGCCGTTCACGATGCGCGCGAGCGCCGGCTCGTGCTCGTGCGCGATCCCTTCGGCATCAAGCCGCTCTACTACGCGGCCGGCGCGCACGGCATCGCCTTCGCGTCCGAGGCGCAGGCGCTGCGCGCGGCGGGCTTCGGAACGGGCCGGATCGACCCGGCGCGGCGGGCGGAACTTCTGGAACTGCAGTTCCAGACGGGCGACCAGACGATCTTCGAGGGCATCCGCCGGCTGATGCCGGGCGATACCGTTTCGATCTCCGGCGGCCAGATCGTCGAGCGCCGCACCCGCGCCGCACTGCCGCAGGGCGGGCCCGTGCCGCGCGACCACGAGGCGGCCCTGCTCGAATTCGACCGCGTTTTCCAGGACAGCGTCCTCGTCCACCAGCGTTCCGACGTGCCCTACGGAATGTTCCTTTCGGGCGGCGTCGACTCTTCGGCCGTGCTCGCGATGATGGCGCGCCTCAACGAGCGGCCGGTGCGCGCCTTCACGGCGCACTTCCCCGAGACCGACGCCGCGGACGAGCGCGAGGCCGCGCGCCGCGTGGCGATCGCCTGCCGGGCCGAGCTTGCCGAGATCGCCGTGCGCGCCGCGGATTTCTGGGCCGAACTTCCGTCCATCGCCGCGGCGATGGACGATCCGGCTGCCGACTATGCCTGCGTGCCGACCTATCTGCTGGCGCGCGCGGCGCGGCAGGCGGGTCTCAAGGTCGTTCTGTCGGGCGAGGGCGGCGACGAGCTTTTTGCCGGATACGGCCGCTATCGCACTGCGCTGAAGCCCTGGTGGATGGGCGGGCGCGCGATGCGCCGGCGCGGCACGTTCGAGGATATGGGCGTTCTTCGCACGCAGACGCGCGGCTGGCGCGACGGGATCGCGGCCAGCGAGGCGATCGCGGCGGGCGAGGGGCGGACGCGCCTTCAGGCCGCACAGGCGGTCGACATCGCCGACTGGCTGCCCAACGACCTTCTCGCCAAGCTCGACCGCTGCCTGATGGCGCATGCGGTCGAGGGGCGCACGCCCTTCCTCGACCCGGAAGTGGCGGCCTTCGCCTATCGCCTGCCGGACGCGATGAAGATCCACAAGCGCTGGGGGAAATGGCTCCTGCGCGGCTGGCTCGACCGCACGATGCCCGCCGCACGCGCCTTTGCGCCCAAGCAGGGCTTCACCGTGCCCGTCCAGCGCTGGATCGCGGGCGCGGGCGATCGTCTGGGCCCGCTCGTCGCCGCGACGGCCGGGGTGGCGGAGATCGCCGATCGCGCCGCGGTCGAGCGGCTGTTCCGCAAGGCGGACGGAAAGCGGCAGGGGTTTGCCGCCTGGACGCTGCTCTTCTATGCACTCTGGCACCGGCGGCATGTGCTCGGCCGGTTGCCCGACGGGGACGTGTTCCATGCCCTCGACACCGCGCGCGCGGCGTGATCCCACGCGGCGCTTCCATGGATATCCGGCAGGACGACGTGAATGAACGGACTTGAAATCGATCTGCCGCTGGCGGCCGAGCTTGTGGCGTTCTGCTTTGCCACCGGGGCCGTGGCGGGGCTGCTTGCGGGCCTTCTCGGCGTGGGCGGCGGCATCGTCGTCGTTCCCTCGCTCTTCTTCGTGCTGGGCTATGCGGGCGTGGATGCCTCGGTGCGCATGCAGGTGGCGGTCGCCACGTCGCTTGCCACGATCGTGCCCACCTCGATCATCTCGGCGCGCGCGCATCGCCAGCGCGGATCCGTCGATGACGGTCTGCTGCGCGGCTGGGTCCCGGCGGCGCTGGCCGGTGCCGTGCTCGGCACGGCTTTCGCGGCGTCGGTCAAGGGGCCGGTGCTGGCCGCGATCTTCGGGACGATCGCGCTGGTCGTCGCTTTCCAGATGGTCGCCTTCCCGAAGGGCCTGTCGCTGCGTTCCGAGCTGCCTGGGCCGGCGGGCAGCCGCGCGATGGCCTTCCTCATCGGCGGCTTCTCCTCGATTATGGGGATCGGCGGCGGCACGCTGGCCGTGCCCACGCTCTCGCTTTTCAGCTACCCGATCCGCCTTGCCGTCGGCACTGCCTCGGCGCTGGGGCTCTATATCGCGATCCCCGCCACGGTCGGCATGGCGATCGGCGGCTGGACCGCAAAGGGGCTGCCGCCATTCTCCGTCGGGTACGTCAACCTCGTCGCCTGCGCGGTGCTGCTGCCGACGATGCTGCTGTGCGTGAAGGCGGGCGCGCGCATCGCGCACACGATCTCGCAGCCGGCCCTGCGCCGGGTGTTCGGCATCGTGCTTGCCGTGGTCGGCCTGCGCATGCTGTCCTCGGTCTTCTGAAGGAGCCCACATTGAGCGAACGCCTCGTCATCCGCCGGCCCGACGACTGGCACGTGCATCTGCGCGACGGCGCGATGCTCGAGGCCGTCGCCCCGCACACCGCGCGCCAGTTCGCGCGCGCCATCGTCATGCCAAACCTCGTGCCGCCGGTCACGACGGTCGCTGCGGCGAACGCCTATGCGGCGCGCATCCGCAAGGCGGCCGGGCCCGGCTTCGAGCCGCTGATGACCTGCTACCTGACCGACGGGATTTCGCCCGACGAGATCGAGCGCGGCCACGCCGAGCGCGCGTGGGTTGCCGCCAAGCTCTATCCGGCGCACGCGACGACGAACTCCGCGCACGGCGTCACCGACATCGCGAAGATCGCGCCTGCGCTCGAGCGCATGCAGAAGATCGGCATGAAGCTGCTTGTCCACGGCGAGGTGACGGACCGGGCGGTGGACATTTTCGACCGCGAGGCGGTCTTCATCGATCGCGTGCTGGCGCGGCTCGTGAGGGATTTTCCCGGTCTCAGGATCGTGTTCGAGCACATCACCACGAAGGAAGCGGCCGAATACGTGGCCGCCGGGCCCGCGACGCTGGCGGCGACGATCACGCCACATCACCTGATGATCGACCGCAACGCGATCTTCGAGGGCGGCATCCGCCCGCATCTCTACTGCCTGCCCATCGCCAAGCGGGCCGTGCACCGGACGGCGCTGCGCAAGGCGGCCGTGTCGGGATCGCGCCGTTTCTTCCTGGGGACCGATACGGCGCCGCATGCCGTCCATACGAAGGAGGCGGCGTGCGGGTGCGCGGGCATCTTCAATGCGCCCGTGGCGCTCGAGGCCTATGCGCGCGTGTTCGACGAGGAGGGGGCGCTCGACAGGTTCGAGGCGTTCGCCAGCGAGAACGGCCCCGACTTCTACGGATTGCCGCGCAACGAGGGGCGCGTGGCGCTTGTGCGCGCGAAGGCCGTGGCACCCGAGCGGGTGCCGGCGGCACCCGGCGACGTCGTCTGCTATCTGGGCGGACAGGATCTCGGCTGGCGCTACGAGGGCGCGGCGGGCTAGTCGGCGGCTTCCACGTGCGGCGGCCGGATGGCCGCGCGCAGGTCGAGCTTGAGGCGTGCGAGCGTGTCGAGCGCGCGGTCGATCTGCGCGCTGCAGCGCTGGGCGTCCTCCGCCGTCATCCCGGCGCCGCCGGCGGACTGCGCGACGGCCTCGGCCACGCGGCCGAGATCGCCGGCTGCCTGCGCGATGCGCAGCAGCGGATCGGCCGGCCGGTGGACGGGAGCGGTACCCGACTCGGCAATCTTTGCATCGAGCGCCTGTCGGTAGGCTTCGAGGAGGAGCGGCCGCTCGCCGGCCGCCACGCACGCCGCGTCGAGCGCCAGCGCGTCTTCGGCCTGCAGGCGGTGCCGGGAGTTGTCCGGATCGGCGCACTTGCGGAACAGCGAGGCGGACTTGCCCGTGGCGCGCTGGACGTGCGCCTCGTCGAGCACGCCGAGGACGCGGTGCAGGCCGGCACGGATCGAGCAGATGTCGCGGGGCTTCGTCATGGGACTCTCACCTTCTTCGCCTGCATGTGGGCGAAGCCCCGGATTGGTACAAGGCCAGCATGGTCTTTTGGACGTCGTTTCGCGTTACAGGGCCTGCGCGAATTGCCGCATGGGGCGGGGCTTGGTAACGTGATGCCTCGCGGGGGCGGATCGCATCGCGAAGCATTCGCATTTTCTAATGGATCGGGAGAGACCCATGGGTGGCTGCATCGTCGGCTGGGCGCACGGCAAGTTCGGAAAGCGCGAGGGACTCGATCTCGAGGCGCTGCTGGCGGAGGTCTGCACGAGCGCGCTGGCCGATGCGGGCCTGGCGCCGGGCGATGTCGACGAGATCTATATCGGCCATTTCGGCGGCGGCTTCGTGAAGCAGGACTTCCCGGCCTCGCTCGTGCTGCAGACGTCGGATGCCTTCCGCTTCAAGCCCGCCACGCGCGTGGAGAACGCCTGCGCGACCGGCTCGGCTGCGGTCCATATGGGCCTCAACGCGCTTGCCGCAAGGAAAGCGCGCGTCGTCCTCGTCGCGGGCGTGGAGAAGATGACCGAGACGCCGGGCGACGTCGTCGGCGGGATCCTGATGAAGGCCTCCTACGTCAAGGAGGAGGACCGTCCCGGCATGAGCTTCGCGGGCGTCTTCGGCCAGATCGCCCAGCGCTACGCGCAACGCTACGGCGATCCGTCCGACGCGATGGCGAAGATCGCCGCCAAGAACCACGCCAACGGCTGCGCCAATCCGTACGCGCAGCTGCGCAAGGATCTCGGCTACGATTTCTGCCGCACCGTCTCCGACAAGAACCCGCTCGTGGCCGGGCCGCTCCGGCGCACCGACTGCAGCCTCGTTTCCGACGGGGCGGCCGCCCTCGTGCTGGCCGATTTCGATACGGCATTGTCGATGAAGAAGGCCGTCGCCTTCCGCGCGGCGGCGCAGGTCAACGACTACCTGCCGATGAGCCGGCGCGACATCGTCGCCTTCGAGGGCTGCGCGCAGGCCTGGCATCGCGCTTTCGCGCAGGCGCGCGCGAACGTGGACGACCTGCGCCTTGTCGAGACGCACGACTGCTTCACCATCGCCGAGCTTGTCCAGTACGAGGCGATGGGTCTGGCCAGGCCCGGCGAGGGGGGGCGCGTGGCGCTGGACGGGACGACCGAGAAGACCGGCCGCCTGCCGGTCAATGCGTCGGGCGGGCTCAAGTCCAAGGGCCATCCGATCGGCGCCACGGGCGTGTCGATGCACATCATGGCGGCCATGCAGGCGACCGGCACGGCCGGCGACATGCAGGTGCCGCGGCCCGGACTTGCGGGCGTCTTCAACATGGGTGGTGCTGCGGTCGCCAACTATGTCTCGATCCTGGAGCCGCTTCGCGCATGAGCACGGGGGCCGCATGAACAAGGGCAAGATCGTCGAGAGCTTCGAGATCGAGGCCGACCAGCTCGCCTGGCTCAAGGACATGGCGGCGACCTATGGCCTCAAGGATGCCGGCAAGGCGCTGCGCGTGGCGCTCGATCACGCGATGATGGATGCCGACGAGGAGAAGATCTTCATGTCGATCCGCTGCCGCCGCTGCGGCTGACGGGCGCGCGGCAGATATGCAATTGAGAATCAGTTGCATTTAATTCGGACGGGTGCTATTGCACCCCCATGACGCAGACGAAACCCGATCCGAAGGGCGCCGGGGCCCGGCCGGGCGACGGCGCGATCGACAGCCGCGCGCTGTTCGACGGCCGCTCGGAGGTCATCATCCGGCATGACTCGAACGAGTACAGGCTGCGCATCACGGGAAGCGGAAAGCTGATCCTGACGAAATAGCCCGCACGCCCACACCCCCCGAAACCGCGACCGCGCCCGCCAGCCGCAAAGCCAGCCAGCCAAGGTCCTCCCGAAGACGGAGTCCGAAGTTGGCCGACACGACACGGAAATTTGCCCTGCTGGCAGGTGCCGCCGCCGCATCCCTGCTTGTCCATTCCGCGCATGCGCAGGTGCCGGGAGCCGCCGTCACCCCGCTCGACGCGGTGACGACCAGCGCCACGCGCACCAGCGCCGTCGCGGGCGATGCGGCGACTTCCGTTTCCATCGTCGACCGGGAGGAGATCGAGCGCCGCCAGGGGCAGAGCATCGACGATCTGGTAAAGGACCTGCCCGGCGTCGACGCGAACGGCGTGCCGCGCAACACGGTCAAGCAGATCACGATCCGCGGCCTGTCCGACGAACGCGTTGTCATCCGCCTCGACGGCGTGCGCGACAATTTCTCGTCCGGCCATCGCGGCCGCATCTTCCTCGACCCGGACCTGCTCAAGCAGGTCGACATCGTGCGCGGGCCCGGCTCGCTGCTGTTCGGCAGCGGGGCGATGGGCGGTGCGCTCAACATGCGCACGATCGATGCCGAGGACATCCTCAAGAAGGGCGCCACGCTGGGCGGGCGCGCGAAGGTCGGCTACCAGACCAACAATTCCGAACGCATGGCGAGCCTGACGGGCGCGGCGCGCGCATCCGGCGCCGACGTGGTCGCCAACGTCACGCGCCGTTCGAACGGCAACTTCCACGACGGGCCCGGAACCGACATTCCGTATTCCGGCGACGAGATCTGGAGCGGGCTCTTCAAGCTCGGCTACGACATCGCGCCGGGCAACCGCATCGGCTTCTCGACCATCCAGTTCCGCGACGACCACACGATCCCGCTCGACGCCAATCTCGGCAACTCGACGGCGACATCCTCCATCGTCGATCGCGACACGGCCCAGCGCAGCTATGCGATCAACTGGGCCTATGCCAGCCCCACGAACCGCCATCTCGACCTGAAGACGAACATCTACCGCAACGAGGTCGACATCTACGAGAAGGGTGTGGGCGGCTCGGCCACGACCATCAACCGGCGCGACGCCACCAAGCTGCGTACCAACGGCTACGACCTGCAGAACACCTCGCGCTTCGCGCTCGGCGGGAGCGATGCCCACGCGCTCACCTACGGCGTCGACGGCTACGCGGACGGCCAGGACAGCAGCCGCAACGGCGCCCCGCGCACCGACTATCCCGTGGCCGAACAGCGCGTCTACGGCATCTTCGTGCAGGACGAGCTCGACTTCGGCAAGTGGGTCACGCTCACGCCCGGCCTGCGCTATGACCGCGCGCGCAAGTCGGCGACGGGCAGTGCGACCACAAGCGACGTCGAGCATTTCTCGCCCAAGGCCACGCTCGCCGTCCACGTGACGCCGTGGGCGTCGCCCTACGTCTCCTATGCCGAGGCGTTCCGCGTGCCCTCGCTCACGGAGCTCTACGTGAGCGGCCAGCACTTCCCCGGCAACAACTGGGTCCCCAACCCCAACCTGCGACCCGAAACGGCCGAGAACAAGGAAGGCGGCGTCAATCTGCGCTTCTCCGACGTGCTGCGGCCGGGCGACCGCCTGCGCGCGCGTGCGGCCTATTTCGTCAACGATGTGGCCGATTACATCCAGGAGGTCGTCACGGCGACGACCTCGACGGTGACGAACGTCTCGTCGGCGCGCATCAAGGGCGGCGAGCTCGAGATGCGCTACGACGCGCGCACCTGGTTCGGTGCCGTGGGCGCAAGCGCGCTGCGCGGCGACAATCTCGCGACCGGGCAGCCGCTTTCCGACACGCCGGCCGACAAGGTCTCGTTCACGCTGGGCTATCGCTTCCTCGACAGCGGGGTGACTCTCGGCGGCCGGTCGGTCGCCAACGCGGCGCAGGACCGCATGCCGACGGGCTCGCAGACGACCGGCGGCTATGCGGTGTGGGACGTGTTCGCGAGCTGGCAGCCGACCGACGAACTGCTGCGCGACTTCCGCTTCGATCTCGCCGTCGACAACCTGTTCGACAAGGCCTATCGCCGGTCGAACTGGAACACCTCGGCGCCGTCGGCGCGGTTCTATGAAACCGGCCGCAACGCCAAGCTCGCCGTGAGCTGGCGCTTCTGACGATGGCGGGGGGCGCGGCATTCGTCCGGACGGACAGGGGCTTCGCGCTTCGTGCCGCACTGCTGTCGCTCGTCGGCCATGCGGCCGCCTTCGCGGCCGTCGCGACCTATGTCGCGGCGCCGGCATCGCCGGACCCCGCACCGGTCTACACGGTCCTGTTCGAGGCGGCCACGGCGCCCGTGGCCGGGCCGGTGCCGCCGGCTCCGACTGCGGCACCAGCGCCAGCGGCCGACGCCGCGCCGCCACCGGTCGAGCGCACACCGGTCGAGCCGGACCCCCCGCTGCCGGAACCCGCACCTCTCGTCGAACTGCCCTTGCCGGAGCCGTCCCCGCCCAAGATCGCCCGCCCGAAGCCGCGCCCGCCTCGGCCAGTCGCAGCGCCCCGGCCGGGTCCGGTTCCGACCGAAATGGTCGCGCAGGCGCACCCGGCGGCGGCCGAGCGAGCCGAACCGGCAAGCGCGCCGCCCGGTCCCCCCGTCCCGCAGGCTGCTCCAGTGATCGCCACGGTGGCCGAAACCGCCGCCGCGGTGACGGGGCCAGCGCCCGTTCCGGTCGTCAGCGGGGCGCGCTTCCAGAGCCCGCCGTCGCCGCCGGTCTATCCGCGACGCGCCGCCGAGCTGGGCCAGCGCGGCGTTGCCGTCCTGCGCGCTCTTGTCCAGCCCGACGGCTCGACGTCCGAGATCGTGCTGTGGCGCTCGTCCGGTTTCGTGCTGCTCGACGATGCGGCGCTGGGTGCGGTGCGCCAGTGGCGCTTCGAGCCTGCCCGCCGCGACGGCGGGGCCATCCTTGCCTGGGTCGAGATCCCGGTGCGCTTCGAACTCAACTGATCCCAAGAACGGAGAACGACAATGCCTCTCGACACGATCGAACCGTCGCTCGCGGAACGCTGGAAGGCGCTGCGCGCGGCCGAACCGAACATCCGCATCTTCGACGCGGCGGCAAGGCTGGAGACGGGAGAGATGTCGCTCCTGCGCATCGATCCGGAGGCGCGCGTACGTCGCCTGAAGCCGGACTGGCGCGCCGCGTTCGACGGCATCTCCGCGCTTGGCCGAACGATGGCGCTGACGCGCAACCGCAGCTGCGTGCACGAACGCAAGGGAACCTACGGGCGCGCGAAGATCGATGCGGGCACCGGCCTTGTCCTGGGCGAGGACATCGACCTGCGCCTGTTCCTGTCGGGCTGGCGGCACGTCTATGCGGTCGAACCGGCGGATACGAAGCGCAGGCCCAGCCTGCAGTTCTTCGACGCGGCCGGATCGGCCGTCCACAAGGTGCATCTGCTGGAGGAGAGCGACCGCAGCGCCTTCGACGCGCTGGTTGGCGCGCTGGCCGAGGCGGGCGAACCCGCCGAGGCGCCGGCGGCCGCGCGCGGCCACGGCGGCGAGCGGCCCGACGACGGGCGCCCGGTCGATGTCGCGGCGCTGCGCGCGGCTTGGCTTGCGCTGCGCGACACGCACGACTTCTTCGCCATGCTGCGCAAATTCGGCGTCTCGCGCCTGCGCGCGTTCGAACTGGCTGGCGCGGACCTTGCCCGGCCGCTGGCCCGGAACGTCGTGACGGCGCTGCTCGACCGCGCGTCGGCCTCGGGCGTGAGCATCATGGTTTTCGTTGGCAACAGGGGCTGCATCCAGATCCACACCGGGCCTGTGCAGAACATCAAGCCGATGGGGCCGTGGATCAACGTGCTCGATCCGGCCTTCAACCTGCACCTGCGTGCCGATCTCGTGACGAGCGCGTGGCTGGTTCGCAAGCCCACCGATGACGGCGTGGTGACGTCGGTCGAGCTTTTCGACGCCGAGGGCGGAACGATCGCGATGTTCTTCGGCGCGCGCAAGCCGGGCAAGCCCGAGCTTCCCGCCTGGCGAATGCTTGCCGAAGGGCTGCCGGAAGCGGAGGGCGGCTGAGTTGCGCGCCTTGCGTCACGCGCTTGCCCTTGCGGCGGCACTGGTTGCCGGTGCCGCCGCGGCCGCCGACACCGCACCGGGCCGCATCGCGGTCGCCGGCAGCGGGTTGACCGAAATCGTCGTGGCGCTGGGTGCCGGCGACCGTCTCGTGGGCGTGGACACGACGAGCCTGTTTCCCGACCGTGTCCGCCGGCTGCCGCAGCTGGGCTATCTGCGTGCCATCGCGGCCGAAGGTGTGCTGTCGCTGAAGCCCGACCTGCTGCTTGCCAGCGAGGACGCGGGGCCGCCCGCGGTGCTGGCCCAGCTTGCCTCGGCGGGTCTGCGTATCGTGCGCACCGAGGACGGCTACGATCCCGAGGCGGTGGTGCGGCGCATCGGCCATGTCGGCGCGGCGATCGGCCGCGAGGCTGCGGCAGGCGCCCTCGAACGCGAGATCGCGGCCGATCTTGCGAGCGTGCGTGCCGCCATCCCGCGCGCGGACCGGCCGCGCGTGCTGTTCCTGCTGGCGGCGGGTTCGGGCGCGCCGCTGGTCGCCGGCCGCGAGACGGCTGCCGCCGCGATGATCGACTATGCCGGCGGGCGCAATGCCATCGACGCCTATCGCGGCTACAAGCCGCTGGCGGCGGAGTCGGTTCTCGACGCGGCACCGGACCTGATCCTGACGACCGACACCAGCGTTCGCGCCCTTGGCGGCATGGATGCCATCCGCGCGATGCCGGCCTTTGCGGCCCTCGTCCGCACGCGAGCGGTGCGCTTTGCGGATGTCGATCCGGTCTACATGTTCGGCTACGGGCCCCGCGTGGCGCATGCGGTGCGCGACCTCGCGCGCACGATCCGTCCGGAGGTGCCGCTGCCGGAACTCCCGGACCGTTCGTGGCTCAGGGCCGACAGGTGACAGGCCGGATCGAACCGCTGGCCTTCGCACTGCTGGGCGCAAGCCTGCTAGCGGCGCTGTGCATCGGCCCGCTGAGCCTGCCGGCCGAAAGCGTGGGGCGCGTGCTGGCGCGGCTTGCGGGCCTGCCGGTGGAGGTCGATGAGCGCGCGATGGCCGTCGTCTCGGCCCTGCGCCTGCCGCGCGCGGCGCTTGCGGCGATCGTGGGCGGCAGCCTCGGTGCGGCCGGGGCGGTGATGCAGGGCCTGTTCCGCAACGCGCTTGCCGATCCCGGCATCCTCGGCATCTCGGGCGGAGCCTCGCTCGGTGCGGTCGCGGCCATCTATTTCGGTGCCATCGCCTGGGGGCTTTGGGCGATGCCCGCGGCGGGCTTTGCGGGCGGGCTTGTCGCCGCCAACATCGTCGCGCGGCTCGCGCGCACGAACGGGCGCATGCCGGTCGCAGCGCTTCTCCTGTCGGGCATCGCGGTCAACGCCTTCGCCATGGCGATGATGGGCATCCTCATCTATTCCAGCGACGACCGGCAGCTCCGCGACATCACCGTTTGGCTGCTCGGCAGCCTGTCGGGGGCGTCCTGGCAGCGTGTGGCGCTGGTGGCGCCGGCCGTCGCGGCGGCACTTGCCGCCATTCCGTTTCTCGCCCGCGGTCTCGACGCGCTGATTCTGGGCGAGCGCGAGGCCGCCAATCTCGGCGTGCGTGTCGAAAGCCTGAAGCGCGTGGCCATCGCGGTCGTGGCGATGGCGACGGGGGCGGTCGTGTCGGTCGCGGGTCCCATCGGTTTCGTCGGCCTTGTCGTGCCGCATGTCGTGCGCCTTGTGGCGGGTGCAGGGCATCGGCGCCTGCTGCCGCTCAGCGCATGTGCGGGCGCCGCCCTTCTGGTCGCCGCGGATACGCTTGCGCGCGTGATCGTGGCGCCGGCGGAGCTTCCCGTCGGCCTTGTCACCGCGGCGATCGGCGCGCCGTTCTTCGCGCTCCTGCTTCTGCGCGAGAAGGGGCACCTTGCGGCATGATCGAGGCCGATGCCATCGCCGTCGCGCGCGGCGGCCGGTTCCTTGTCGAGGGCGCCTCGGTCCGCGTCGCGGCCGGGGAGTTCGTGGCGCTGGTCGGGCCCAACGGCGCGGGCAAGTCGACGCTGCTGCGCGCGCTGGCGGGGGAGAGCGACTGCACGCGCGGCGCCGTGCGCCTGCATGGCCGCGACGTGCGGACCTGCGCGCCGGGGTGGCTTGCGCGGCATCGCGCGGTGATGGCGCAGGAGACAGCGCTCGCCTTCGAGATGCCCGTGCGCGAGGTGGTGCGGCTGGGCCGCCTGCCGCACGAGGCGGCGTGCACGCGCGCCGAGAACGCGGCCGCCGCCGCGCGGGCGATGGCGCTGGCCGGCGTCGAGGCGTTTGCCGACCGCGGCGTTTCAAGCCTTTCGGGCGGCGAACGCCAGCGGGTGCATCTGGCGCGCACGCTGGCGCAGATCGACGGCGTCAGCGCTCCGCTGCTCCTGCTCGACGAGCCGACGGCAAGCCTCGACCTTGCCCACCAGCGCGAGGTGCTGGCCCTTGCCCGGCGCCTGGCAGCCGGCGGGGCGGCGGTCGTCGCGGTGGTCCACGACCTGTTCGCCGCGACGCGGACGTGCGACCGGATCGTGGTGATGGATCGCGGGCGGATCGTGCGCGACGGCTCGCCGCGCCTGGCGCTCGACGATCGCACGCTGGCCGGCGTGTTCGCGGTAAGGGGACAATGGGTGACTCTCGACGACGGGCAGGACGCGCTGCTTGCCCACTGACGCCGCGAGGCCGCCCGGCTGTTGACATCCGCCGCGCGTGCCGCGACCTTCCGCGGCGGCAGGTGGCAGGATGAAGAAGATCAGGATCGGCGTTGCGGGCGCGGGGCTCATCGCGCAGGTCGAACATGTCCCGAACCTCCTCGCGCTTGCGGACAGGTTCGAGATCGTCGGGGTGGCCGATCCGTCGCCCGCCACGCGCGCGCACATGGCGCGGCGCTTCGGCGTGCATGTCGTCGCCGGATACGACGAACTGCTGGCGCTGAAACCCGAGGCGATGCTGATCGCCACGCCGGATGCCTACCATGTCGACTATGCGGCGCGGGCGCTTGGTGCCGGGCTGCACGTGTTCTGCGAAAAGCCGCTTGGCTATGGCGCCGCCGAGATCGACGGCCTGATCGCCGCGCGCGACGCGGCCGGCCGCGTGCTGCAGGTCGGTTACATGAAGCGCTTCGACCCGGCCTTCGAGCTGCTGCTGGAGGCAACGAAGGGGCTGGGCGCGCGGCTTCGCTACGTCACGGTCGAGGTGAACGATCCGGATTCCTGGCCCTTCGTCGGCCATCACGGCTATTTCCGCGCCGACGATGTTCCGCAGGAACTGCGCGCCGAGGGCGGCCGGCTGCGCGCGGCACAGATCGCGCGCGCGCTCGGCCGGGAACCCGACGCAACGACGCTGCGCGGCTATGCCGGTCCCTTCGCGTCGAGCATGGTGCACGACCTCAATCTCG
Source organism: Rhodospirillales bacterium (assembly GCA_016794025.1). Classification (GTDB taxonomy): domain Bacteria; phylum Pseudomonadota; class Alphaproteobacteria; order CACIAM-22H2; family CACIAM-22H2; genus Tagaea. The sequence continues at coordinate 23,971 of JAEUKX010000084.1, forward strand.
CGATGGGCCTGTTCGGGAGCCTCGGGATCGGCGACGTGAAGCCGGTATCGGCGTCGATCTTCGCGGGCGGGGAGGGCGGCGCCGCGACGCTTGCGGTCAATGGCGGGCAGGCGCTTTGCCAGCTGTCGCACGTGGCCGTACCCGGACTTGCCGACTATCACGAGCGCATATCCGTCTTCTTCGACGACCGGCGCTTCGAGCTCACGTTTCCTTCGCCCTACCTCAACCACTTCCCCACGCGCCTTCGCGCCTATACCTCGCAGGGCGAACGGCTGGCCGCGAGCGACCTGCGCGAGGGCTATGGCGAGCCGTTCGTGCGCGAACTCGTGGCCTTCCACGAGGCGGTTGCGCACGGAACGCCCGTGCGCAACACCGCGGAACACGCGCGCGCCGACATGGCGCTCATCGAGGCGTTCGGAAGGTTGGCGGCAGGGGGCTGAAGGCGGGTCCGGCGGGGAATGGTGCTGCCTCGGAGGATTGAACTCCGGACCTCGTCCTTACCAAGGACGCGCTCTACCACTGAGCTAAGGCAGCGTACCCAAAGCCGAAACCGGCCGCTTGATGCCACAACGGGGCAGTCCACGCAACTTGCTTGGTTCGGGCCCCGGATTTGGGCAGACTTGGCCCCCCATGGCAGCCCCGCCCCGAGCGCCGATGACCGTCGAACAGGCCGAACCCGTGATCCGCGCGGCGGTCAAGGGCAAGGGCACGTTCTCGTTGGGCCAGATCGCCGATGCGACCGGCGCGCCGACCATGCAGGTCTTTTCGGTGCTCGAGAAGATGGTCACCGAGGGGCGCCTCAAACGGCTGACCGACGCGCGCACCGGGGGCGGTGCCCCGGCGCGCGTCGCCGCCCGCTAGCCTATTTCCTCGCGCGGTTGACCGCCGAGGTGACGGCCTTGAGCGAGGCCGCCACGATGTTCGAATCGATGCCCACGCCGAACAGCGTGCGCCCGTCGACCGTCGCCTCGACATAGGCGGCCGCCTGCGCCTTGGCGCCCTGGTTGCCCTTGATCGCGTGCTCGCGATAGTCGACGACATCGACATTCACGCCGGCCTTCGAGAGCGCGTCGACATAGGCCGCGATGGGGCCGTTGCCTTCGCCTTCGAGCCGCGTGTCCTTGCCGTCGATCTTCACGCTCGCCTCGATGCGCCGTTCGGCACCCGACTTGCCGGTGGGCAGCGTCGTGTGCTCGACGAAGGCGAACTTGCCGCCGTCGAGATACTCCGAGCGGAACGTGTCGTAGATGTCCCTGGCGGAGAGTTCCTTGCCCGAGGTGTCGGCGACGCGCTGGACCGCGGCGGCAAACTCGATCTGCAGGCGCCGCGGCAGTTCGAGGCCATAGTCCGTCTCCAGCAGGTAGGCGATGCCGCCCTTGCCGGACTGCGAATTGACGCGGATGACCGCCTCGTAGCTGCGGCCGATATCCTGCGGGTCGATGGGCAGGTAGGGAACGTCCCACACGCCGGTGTTCGACTTCTGCTGGGCCGCGAAGCCCTTCTTGATCGCGTCCTGGTGCGAGCCGGAGAACGCCGTGAACACCAGTTCGCCGCCGTAGGGATGGCGCGGATGGACGGGCAGCTGGTTGCAGTACTCGACCGTCTGCACGATCTCGCGCACGTTCGACATGTCGAGCTTCGGGTCGACGCCCTGGCTGAACATGTTGAGCGCCAGCGTCACCACGTCGACATTGCCGGTGCGCTCGCCGTTGCCGAAGAGCGTGCCTTCGATGCGCTGGGCGCCCGCCATCACCGCGAACTCGGCCGCCGCCACGCCGGTTCCCCGGTCGTTGTGCGGATGGACGGACAGGATCCAGCTGTCGCGGTTCTTGACGTTGCGCGCGAACCACTCGATCTGGTCGGCGTAGATGTTGGGCGTTGCCGCCTCGACCGTGGCGGGCAGGTTGAAGATCATCGGCCGCGCCTTCGTCGGGCCCCATTCGTCCATGACCGCCTCGCAGATCTCCTTGGCGAAGTCGAGTTCGGTCTGGGTGAAGCTCTCGGGGCTGTACTGGAAGACGATCTCGGTCTCCTTGACCGTGGGCACCAGCCGCTTGACCGTCTTCGTGCCCTTGACGGCGATATCGACGATGCCGGGCCGGTCGAGGGCGAAGACGACGCGGCGCTGCGTGGTCGAGGTCGAGTTGTAGAGATGGATTATCGCGCGCTTCGAGCCGCGCACGGCCTCGAAGGTGCGCTCGATCAGTTCGTCGCGCGCCTGCGTGAGCACCTGGATCGTCACGTCGGGCGGGATCGCGCCCTCCTCGATGATCGAGCGCACGAAGTCGAAATCCGTCTGCGAGGCGGCCGGGAAGCCCACCTCGATCTCCTTGAAGCCCAGCCGCACGAGCAGGTCGAACATGCGGCGCTTGCGCTCGGGCCCCATGGGCTCGACGAGGGCCTGGTTGCCGTCGCGCAGGTCGACCGAGCACCACATGGGCGCCTTGGTGATCTGGCGCGAGGGCCAGGTCCGGTCGGGCAGGTTGATCGGCTGGAAGGGGCGATACTTGTGGACGTTCATGGGGGCGGATCTCCGCTTGAAGGGGTCAGATGCGACGGCAGCGCGCCGATTGGCGGCGCGCGGGGCTAAGTCGCGAAAACCCCTGGCGCGGGGCGAAACGGATCGGGGTCATTGCTGGAGTTCCGGGCTGGTGGAGGGGACGACGCGACAAACCGACCGCTGTGGCGCCCTTCGCGAAGGAAGGGCGGCAGCGGTTCAGATAAGTCGAAGCGCGTCCAGGCTGCGGAACATGGGCTCTTTTCTAGAGGACACGGGCCCGGCCGTCAACCGCCGGCTCGGCGGCCCGTCAGATCTCTCTTGCGCCGTAATAGAGCGTGACGGCGTGCCGGGCCTCGGCGAAGAAAAGCCACCGCTCGACAAGCGTCCCCGCCAGCGCGAAGAGGGCCGCAAGAAACGCCAGCGCCATGCCAAGCGGCCGGCCGGGGAACACCAGCGACAGGATCGTGAGCGCCGCCGGAAAAGCGAAGGCGAACCAGCGCACCATCGTGCGCAGTTTCGCCGCGTGCTTGCGCGCGATGCGGAAGCCCATCTCCTTCTGGAGGTAGTTCTCGGTCTCGTGCGGCGGGTCGAGCAGGCGCACCTTGCCGCGCGCGCCCAGACCCGTGGCGCTTTCCGGTGTCGAGGCGGATTTCGTCGTGTCGATGAAATTCCAGTAGCGCGACTTCGCGAAGGCGGCGAGCAGCACCGCGATGATCGCGAAGACACCCACGATCGCCTGCGGCCGCCCGAAGATCTGTGCCGCGAGGTGCAGAAGCAGCGCGCCGGTCGACAGCGCATGCGCCAGATAGTTCGGCACGACCCAGCAATTGTGCCACTGGCGGATCGTCCGGAGCGACCGGTAGATCATCGCCGTCGTGAAGACCGTGAGCGCCGCGCCCAGTGCGGCGACAAGGCCCGCGATCGCGAAGCCGCCCTGCGTCCGGCCGAAGAACGTCCAGGCGATGCCGAAGACGGACAACGGCACGAAAGTCGCGAGCGCGGCGACGCCCTCGCGGCTCAGCCAGGAACTGCGCCACTGCGAGAGCGCGCGCCATGCCCGTTCCGGATGGCCGAGATGGAAGGTGGACGCGAGCAGGCCCGACACGATCAGCGCCGTCGCGGCGCCGAGCGTGGCGAAGGCGAACCAGCCCGACGACGGCACGAAGCCCAGCGCGTTGGCGATGGCGACAAGGAACAGGAGGCCGTAGCCGGCCCCGGACGCTGTCGTGAAGAAGATGACGGAAAAGGCGGGATGCATCGCTCTGGCGTTCTCAGCGGGAAAGCAGCTTGTCCATCCAGCGCAGCAGCGGGTGGATGCCCGCAGCCTCTGCCGGCCGGTCGAGTTCGGCGGGCGCGCCCGTGCAGCCGGGCGCCGTCTTCGCGGCACGCGGCGGCAGGTAGCGGTTGACCGGCGCGTAGCCCATCTCGGGCATCAGCGCGTAGCCGCCGCGCGCCTCGACCAGCTTCGAGACGTCCGAGGCCGGATCGCCCAGATCGCCGAAATGCCGCGCGCTGGCCGGACATGTCGATACGCAGGCCGGCACGCGCTCGTTCTCGGCAAGGTTCTCGTTGTAGATGCGGTCGATGCACAGCGTGCATTTCTTCATCACGCCTTCGTCGGCGTCGAATTCGCGCGCCCCGTAGGGGCAGGCCCACGAGCACAGCTTGCAGCCGATGCAGGTCTCGGCGTTGACCAGCACGATGCCGTCTGCCGCGCGCTTGTAGCTGGCGCCGGTCGGACAGACGGTGACGCAGGCGGGCGTCTCGCAGTGCAGGCACGATTTCGGGAAATGGACGGTCCGGCTGTCGCTGCCTTCGCCAGCCTCGAACGTGTGGATGCGGTTGAACCACACGCCCGACACGTCGGCGCCGTAGGGGTCGAAGTCGGGCAGCGGCGCGGAGTGGCCGCCGGTGTTCCATTCCTTGCAGTTGACCGCGCAGGCATGGCACCCCACGCAGGTGTCGAGATCGATGACGAGGCCGAGCTTCTTCGCGCCGGCGGCGGGAGCGGGCAGACTGGTCATTTCGCTTTCCACTGGGCGCCGTAGCGCAGCACGCCGGGCGCTTCGCCGGCGGTCCGCGGCCGGCCAAGTTCGGGCAGGAGCGGCGCGGTTTCGCCGGCTTCGGCCGGATCGGCCTTTTCCACGCGAACGCGCAGGTCGTACCAGGCGGCCTGTCCCGTGACCGGGTCGGAGTTCGAGTAGCGATAGCCGTTCTTCTCCGGCAGCAGCTCGGAAATCAGGTGGTTGAGAAGGAAGCCCTTCTTTGCTTCCGGCGCGTCGGCGTCGAGGCCCCAGGCGCCCGCGCGCTTGCCGATGGCATTCCACGTCCACACCGTGTCCGGATTGACGCCTTCCATCGTGCGGACCTGCGCCTTGACGCGGCCGTGGTGTGAGGTGATCCACGCCCAGTCGTCGTCGGCAAGGCCGAGCTTCGCGGCTGTGCCGGCATTCATGTAGAGGCGGTTCTGCGTCAGGATCTGGCGCAGCCAGGCGTTCTGCGAGCCCCACGAGTGGTACATCGGCATCGGACGCTGGGTGACCGCATGCAGCGGGAACTCGGCCGTGTCGACCTGTTCGCCCTCGAAGGTCGGATACCAGATCGGCAGCGGGTCGAAATGGCGCTCGATGCGCGCGCGATGTTCGGGCGGCGCCTGGATCGGACCCACGCCGCGCGCGGCGTTGCGGAACTTCTGCATGGGCTCGGAATAGAGATGCAGAACGATCTGGTCGGCCTTGTCGAGAAGGCCGAGTTTCACGGCCGCCTCGAGATAGCCCTTGTTCGCGTGCTTGAAATAGAGCTGGTCGGGTTCGAGATGATGGCGCCAGAACGCGCCGTTGGCGACATAGCGTTCAAGCTGCTGCGCGTTGGGCTCGCCCACGCCCGCCTTCGACCCGTCCGCGCCGCGGAAGCCCGCGAGCGGCCCGACACCCGGCTTGCGTTCGTGGTTGACGATGTAATCCGGATAGCCGCCGGGGAACCTGGCGGAGCCGTCGGGGTTGGTGAAACCCGGCAGCTTCAGGCGCACGGCAAGATCGATCAGCACGTCCTGGAAGGGCCGCACGTCGCGGTCGGGCTTGACCACGGGCTGGCGGATCGCGTCTCCGGGCCCCTCGGCAGAGCCGATCGGCCGGTCGAGCAGCGAGATGCAGTCCCAGCGTTCCAGATAGGTCGTGTCGGGCAGGATCAGGTCGGCATAGGCAACCGTCTCGGAGTAGAACGCATCCGAATAGATGATGTGCGGAATTCGGTAGGTCCCGTCGGCGCCCTTGTCGGTCAGCATGCGCGCGGTCTCGGCCGAGTTCATCGACGAGTTCCACGCCATGTTCGCCATGTACATGAAGAGCGTGTCGATCGGGTAGGGATCGCCCTTCCACGCGTTGGCGATGACCATGTGCATGAGGCCGTGGGCCGCGACGGGCGCTTCCCACGAATAGGCCTTGTCGATGCGCGTGGGCTGGCCGTTTTCGTCGACGAGCAGATCCTCCGGCCCCAGCGTGAAGCCGAGCGGCATGCCGCCCATCGGTTTGCCGGGGTTGATCTGCGCGGACTTGCCGGTGGGCCTGGGGCCCGGCGGAACGGGACGGGGGAACGGCGCCTTGTAGCGCCACGACCCCGGCGTATCGATGGCGCCAAGCAGCATCTGCAGCAGGTGGATCGCCCGGCAGGTCTGGAAGCCGTTCGAGTGCGCCGAGATGCCGCGCATCGCGTGCATGGCGACCGGGCGGCCGACCATGCGCTCGTGCCGGCGGCCGGCCCAGTCGGTCCAGGGCTGCTCGATGACGACCTGCTGCTCGAAGGCCGCGTGCGCAAGCTCGGCCGCGATGCGCCGGATGGTTGCGGCAGGGATGCCGCATTGCGCGGCGACGGCGTCGGGCGCGTAGTCCGGCGCCAGATAGCGCGCGGCCATGTGCTCGAAGACGGGGCTTGCATGGCGCCCGTCGGGCAGCGTGAAGCCGCCCACGAGCTTCGGCGTGACGCCGGGATCGAGCGCGCTGGCAAGCGCATTCGTGCGGGCATCCCAGCATTGCGGGTTGCCGGCCGCGTCGCGCACGAACAGGCCGTCGTCCTCGCGCACGAGCCACGGCGCGTTCGTGTAGCGCACGAGGAATTCGAGATCGATCCGGTCGGCCTTCAGCAGTTCGTGGATCAGCGCCATCACGAACAGCCCGTCGGTGCCGGGGCGGATGCCGAGCCACTCGTCGGCGACGGCCTGGTAGCCCGTCTTGACGGGATTGACCGAAACGTACTTGGCGCCGTTCGCCTTGAGCTTCGCGAGACCTGCCTTGATCGGATTGCTGTCGTGGTCCTCGGCAACGCCGAACAGCATGAAGTAGCGCGCATGCTCCCAGTCGGGTTCGCCGAATTCCCAGAAGGAGCCGCCGATCGAATAGAGCCCGGCCGCGGCCATGTTGACCGAGCAGAAGCCGCCATGGGCGGCGAAGTTGGGCGTGCCGAACTGGTTCGCCCACCAGCCTGTCAGCGACTGGCTCTGGTCGCGCCCGGTGAAGAAGGCCAGCTTGCGGGGATCGCTTGCGCGGATGTCGCCAAGCCATTTCGTGGCGAGACCCAGCGCCTCGTCCCACGTGATCTCCTTGAACTCGCCCTTGCCGCGCTCGCCCACGCGCAGCAGCGGGGCCGTCAGCCGCGCCGGGCTGTAGTGGTTCATGATGCCGGCCGACCCCTTGGCGCACAGCACGCCGCGGTTCACCGGATGGTCCTTGTTGCCTTCGATGTAGCGGATGCGGCCGTCGCGCAGATGGACGCGGATGCCGCAGCGGCACGCGCACATGTAGCAGGTGGTGCACTTGACCTCGTCGGAGACCTTCGGCGACGTATCGATCTGCGGGTCCAAACTTCCGTCCATCGCCATTCTCGGCCGTTCCTCCCGCCTCGTCGCAAACCGGCAAGTCCTTGTAGGATCGGGCCCGGCGATAGTCAAACCTGTCAAAGGGTTGCGTTGCCGCTCCGGCGGGTGCATCCTTCATGGCGAACCAAGGAACGCTCATCCGGAAGCCCATGTCCGAACTCTCCAAGGAGGATATCGCGCGGCTGGCCGCCGATCCGTCGGCCGAAGGCCGCGTGTCGACGGTCGGCAAGATCGCGTCGACCTGGAAAGTCGGTTCGCTCACCGCAAACGCGCGCGCCGAGGCCGAGAAGCTTCTGCGCGTTCTCGCCGAGGATGCGGTCGTCGCCGTGCGAAAGGCGCTGAGCGAACATCTCAAGGACGCAAGCCTCCTGCCGGCCGGGCTGGCCATGAAGCTGGCGCGCGACATCGACCAGGTCGCGACACCCATGCTGCTGGAGAGCGGCGTATTCTCCGACGACGATCTCATGGAGATCGTGGCGACGAACGGTCCGGCCAAGCAGGTCGCGATCGCCGGCCGCAAGAGCGTGTCGGATGCCGTGGCGGCCAAGCTGGTCGAGCACGGCGACGACAAGGTGGCAGCGACGCTGGCCGGCAACGAAGGTGCCCGCATGTCGGACAAGACCGTTGAGCGGCTCGTTGACCGCCACGGCAAGTCGGATGTCGTGCAGTCGAAGCTCGTCGCGCGGCGCAGCGTCCCGCTGCGCGTGCTCGAGAAGCTCTACAATCTCGCCTCCGAGCGGATCCGCGAAAGGCTGCTCGAGCGGCCCGACATGACGAGCGAGATGGCTTCCGATCTTGCCATGCACGCGCGCGAGATCGCCACGGTGGGCTCCTCGCTGTCCTCGCAGGAGGACGACGTCGCACGCCTCGCGGCGCACCTGCACGCGACAGGGCGTCTCGATCCGGGGCTTGTCATCCGCGCGCTCTGCATGGGGGACCTGTTCCTGTTCGAGCACGGGCTCGCCAAGCGCGCGAACCTGCCCATCGAACGGGCGCGTCAGTTGATCTACGACCCCGTCGGCGGCCTCAAATACGTCTACGAACGGGCCTACATGCCCATGGATCTCTATCCCGCCGTCCGCGCCGCGCTGGAAGTGGCGCGCGAGACCAGCTACGACGGCGGCCCTGCCGATCGCGAACGCTACCGTCGCCGCATGATCGAGCGCGTTCTCACCAAGGTCGAGGACGCCGATCCCGACACGGCCGACTACCTGCTTGCGCGCCTCTCGACGCTCACCCAGTCGCTCGCGCACCAGCCGGTCGCCTGATCGCAGGTTCCGATTGCCTCCACAGCTCCAAGCCTCGACCGAAGCGCGGGCCAGGCGCGCCATCGCGAAATCGATGAAGGCGCTCGCCGCGTCGGATTCCGACGTGGCGGAATGGCTCGGGCGTATCGGCCTGCCGTCGCCGCGCGTGCGTCCGTCGGGCTTCGAGGGGTTCATGCGTGCGATCGTGGCCCAGCAGGTCTCGGTGCCCGCCGCGACGGGCATCTGGCGCAAGCTCGAGGCGGGGCTTGGCGAGATCGCGCCGGAGACGGTCCTCGCCTGCGATGACCAGCGTCTGCGCGAGATGGGCCTTTCACGCCAGAAATCGTCCTACGCACGCGGCCTTGCGCAGGCCGTCTGCGACGGATCGCTCGATTTCGACGAACTGCACGCGGCCGAGGACGAGGTCGCGATCGCGACCATCACGCAGCTCAAGGGGTTGGGCCGCTGGAGCGCCGAGATCTACCTCCTGTTTGCCATGCAGCGGACGGACGTCTGGCCGGCCAACGATCTGGCTCTGCAGGAAGCCATGCGTATCCTGAAGCGCCTACGCTCGCGGCCCGACGAGAAACGCCTGCGCAAGCTGGGCGAGAAATGGCGGCCGCACCGTTCGGCCGGTGCGTTGTTCCTGTGGCACGTCTATCACCACGCCAAAGGGCGCTAGGCGCCGCGCTTGGCGCGCTTGCCCTGCTGGCGCAGGCGCCCGCACCCGGCGGGCGGGAGCCGGTCGACGTGCCCGGCGAATTCGAGCGGCTTGTCGCGCGCATCGAAGCGCTCCTCGACCGCGGGCTCGACCCGGAACTTCGCGCCCAACTGCGCGCGCGGCTCGGCCCGCTGATCGGGCGTCTCGACGCCGGCACGGACGATGACCGTGCGCAGACCGTCTTCCGTCTCGAGCGGCGGCTCCTGCGCCTGCGGGAGAATCGTCGCGGGACGTTCGAGAACATCCCGGCGGGCCTCTACGAGGCATACCGGCAGGCGCTCGACGACGAGGAGCGCCGTATTGTCGAGGAGCTGAAGGCGCTCGGCCGGACCGTCGACTAGACGCGGTTGTAGGGAAGGCGCGCGAGCAGCGATGCCATCATGCACGTGCCACTCAGGCCCGCGAAAGCCAGCCCGGCGCCGACCGCGCCCGGCACAATATAGAAGTGCGGGTCGACGAAAGCGCCCAGCAGCGTCCCGGCGAGAGCGAGCGTCCCCGCCACGATCTGGACCTGCCGCTGGATGGGGATCGGCGCGCTCCGGTCCTCGGCGACCGGCAGCCCGTCGCGGCGCCATGCGGCGATTCCGCCCGAAAGATGGGCGACGTCGACGCCCGCATCGGCGAGCCTGGCGGCACCACGCGCCGACCGCGCGCCCGATGCGCAGTGCAGGACGACGCGACGTCCGGCCAGCGCCTGCGGATCGAGCGTGCCAAGCGGAACGAGGCGCGCGCCGGGGATCTTCTCGCGCGCATGCTCGCCCGGCTCGCGAACGTCGAGCAGCTCGCATTCGCCGGCTTCGAGCCAGGCCTTGAGGGTCTTGGAATCGATTTCCTTGATCGCTGCGGTCATGAGCGCCACCATGCATGCGCGGCATCCCGCCGCACGGGATATATATTAGGTATGTCTGAATTATTCAAGGGCCAGGTATCCTGTCGTTCAAAACGTCCGATCTGTCCTGTGGTTAGGCACTGATGGGCGCGCAGAAGGGCCCCCATGCAATGGCCGAGGAGAGCCGCCGCAAGGCCGCCGAGGCCGCGGCACTGCGCGAGAACCTGAAGCGCCGCAAACTCCAGTCGCGTGGCCGTCAGGCGGCCGAGGACGACGCGGCGATCGCCTCGGTCCTCGAATTCTGGTTTTCCGGCGGCGACGAAGCCCAAGGCGGGTTCCGACCCGCCTGGTTTGAGAAGGACGCCGACTTCGACGGCCTGTGCCGCGAACGCTTCGCGGACCTGTCCGCACAGGCGGCGGCAGGCGATCTCGACCGCTGGGCGCAGACCGCGGAGGGCGGGCTCGCCCTTCTCGTCCTGCTCGACCAGATCCCGCGCAACATCCATCGCGGCACGCCGAAGGCGTTTGCCGCCGACCCGATGGCGCTGGCACTGGCCCGGCGCATGGTCGCCCGCGGCTTCGACCGGGAACTCGGGATGCCGCAGCGGCTGTTTGCCTATCTTCCGTTCACGCATGCCGAAGATATTGCGGCTCAGGACGAATGCGTGCGGCTCGTCGAGTCGCTGCCTGATGCGCCCTGGAAGGCGCGCGCCGTGCAGTCGGCACATGCGCATCGCGACGTGGTGGCGAAATTCGGGCGCTTTCCCCACCGCAACATGGCGCTTGGCCGTCCGTCGACGGCGGACGAGCTTGCGTATCTGGCGCAGCCGGGCGCGGGCTTCTAGCCACCGAAATGTCCGGCCGCCGTCTGGATTTTGCCATCCGGGCGGAGTAAGGGAGGGCATGGACAAGATCCGAATCCGCGGCGGCCGCGTTCTGCGTGGCGCAATCCCGATCGGCGGCGCCAAGAACGCGGCATTGCCGCTGATGGTCGCAAGCCTTCTCACGGACCAGACGCTGACGCTGGTCAACATCCCGCACCTTGCCGACATCACGACGCTGGCCAACCTGCTGGGCACGCTGGGCGTGGAAATCGCGCTCGACGGGCATGCGCCCAACGGCGGCCATGCCGGCCGCGCGCTGGCGCTGACGGCGCGAAAGCTCGCCAGCACGACGGCGGAATACGATCTCGTGCGCAAGATGCGCGCCTCGATCCTCGTTCTCGGGCCGATCCTTGCGCGTGAAGGACGCGCGCGCGTGTCGCTGCCCGGCGGCTGCGCGATCGGCGCGCGTCCGGTCGACCTGCATCTGCGGGGGCTCGAACAGCTCGGCGCCACGATCGAGCTCTCCGGCGGCTATGTCGAGGCGAAAGCGCCCAACGGCCTGACCGGTGCCCGCATCGTGTTCCCGTTCGTTTCGGTCGGCGCGACCGAGAACCTGATGATGGCGGCCACGCTCGCCAAGGGCCGCACGACGCTTGCCAATGCGGCTCGCGAGCCCGAGGTGGGCGACCTCGCGCGCTGTCTCGTGGCGATGGGCGCCGAGATCTCCGGCATCGACACCGACACGCTGACGATCGAAGGCGGTCGGCCGCTTCACGCCGCGCGCCACACGATCCTGCCCGACCGGATCGAGATGGGGACCTATGCGATGGCCGCGGCCGCCACGGGCGGCGATGTCGAGCTTGTCGGCGGGCGGCTGGAACTGATCCAGGCCGCGGCGGACGCGCTGCGAGGTGCGGGCGTGACGTTCGAGCAGGGCGAGAAGGGCGTGCGCGTGAGCCGGTCGAACGCCGCGCTGACCGGCATCGACGTGATGACCGAACCCTATCCGGGCTTCCCGACGGACCTGCAGGCGCAGATGATGGCGCTGCTGACGACAGCCGGGGGTGCCTCGATGGTGACGGAGACGATCTTCGAGAACCGCTTCATGCACGTGCCCGAACTGCGCCGCATGGGCGCCAACATCAACCTGCATGGCGGGTCGGCGATGGTGCGCGGCGTGCCGCAGCTCACCGGCGCACCGGTAATGGCGACCGACCTGCGTGCCTCGGTCTCGCTCGTCATCGCGGGGCTCGTCGCCAAGGGCGACACGACCGTGGCGCGCGTCTACCATCTCGACCGCGGCTACGAGCGGCTGGAAGAAAAGCTCGCCGCCTGCGGTGCCGAAATCGAGAGGCTCAAGGACGCGGCATGATCCCGGCGGCCGGCGACAACCTGAAGCTCAAGGCGGAGGATGCCGAGGATTTCGGCATCCTCGCCGCATGCCTTCAGGATGCGCTGGTGCCCGTGGGCGACATGAATTTCGATGCTGCCGCCAGGGAATTCGTGCTGCTCGCCAACCGCTTCCGCTGGGAAGACGGTGCACGTGCGGGCGAGCGCGTCCACTGTGCGGTCCATTTCTCCGGCGTGGGTGCTGTCCGCCGGCGCGGGTTCGACCTGCGCGAGCGGGGACGCGTGCTCGACCTGCTGACGATCGAGGTGGCGGCCGGCGCCGTCACGCTGCTGTTTGCCGAGAATGCGGCCATCCGCCTCGAAGGGCCGGAGATCGGCGGGCGGCTGCGCGATCTGGGCGATCCCTGGCCGGCGGCGGCTGCCCCGCGACATCCCGCCGCCTGATCCCGCCGGCCCCTCGCGCGGGGCCCGTTTTCTGCTATGACAGCGCCAAGACGCGCGGCCGCCACCGGTCGCCAGCCTCGCGATTGAAAGACAAGCCGTTGACTGCAAACGAGAAAATTATTCTGGCCTTGCCCAACGGCCGCATCCTCAAAGAGGCGATGCCGCTGCTGCGCAAGGCCGGAATCCGCCCGGAGCCGGAATTCGACAATCCGGACACGCGCCTGCTGCGCTTCCGGACCGAGGACCCGCGCCTCGACATCGTGCGGGGGCGCGCCTTCGACGTCGCGACGCTCGTGGCTTTCGGCGCGGCCCATCTGGGCGTGGTTGGCAACGACGTGATCGTGGAATTCGACTATCCGGAGATCTACGCGCCGCTCGACCTGCGCATCGGCAAATGCCGCCTTTCGGTGGCGGAGCCAGCCGAACTCGCCGGCCGCGACGACCCGCGCAAGTGGAGCCATGTCCGCGTGGCGACCAAGTACCCGAACGTCACGCGCAAGCACTTCGCCAAGCGTGGCGTGCAGGCCGAGTGCATCAAGATGAACGGCGCCATCGAGCTGGCGCCGGCACTGGGGCTGGCGCGGCGCATCGTCGATCTCGTCTCGAGCGGCGCGACGCTCAAGGCCAACGGTCTCGTCGAGATCGAACACATTGCCGACGTGACCTCGAAGCTGATCGTCAACCGTGCGGCGCTCAAGACGCGCCATGCGGAAGTGCAGGGGCTGGTCGACAGGATCGCGGAGGCGACGCTTGCCGCTTGAACTCGACGCCAGGGCGCCCGGCTTCGCCGCCAAGTTCGCGCGGCTGATGCGCGCACGCGCGGCCGGGGCCGCGTCGGTCGACGGCGTCGTTGCGAAAATCATCGCCGACGTGCGCCGGAGAGGCGACGCGGCGCTTGTCGCGTACACGAACCGTTTCGACCGCACGCGCGTGACCGCCGCGGGATTGCGCGTGGGGCCGCGGGAAGTCTCAGCGGCACTCAAGGCGTGCGACCGGACGACCGTGCGCGCGCTGGAACTGGCGGCCGAGCGCATCGCGGCCTTCCACGCGCGACAGTGGCCGAAGGACGAGATCTGGAAAGACCATGCCGGCCTGCTGCTGGGCTGGCGGTGGACGCCGCTCGATTCCGTCGGGCTTTACGTGCCGGGCGGGCGTGCGGCCTATCCGTCCTCGGTCCTGATGAACGCCGTGCCGGCCAAGGTCGCGGGCGTGAAGCGGCTGGTCGTCGTGGTGCCGGCGCCGGCGGGAAAGCTCAACCCGCTCGTGCTGGCCGCGTGCCGGATCGCCGGCGTGGACGAGATTTACCGCGTGGGCGGGGCGCAGGCCGTGGCGGCGCTGGCCTATGGCACGAAGACGATCGCGCCCGTCGACAAGATCACCGGCCCCGGAAACGCCTACGTAACCGCCGCAAAGCGCATGGTTTTCGGCACGGTCGGTATCGACCTGATCGCCGGGCCGTCCGAGGTCGTCGTCGTCGCGGACGGGGGCAATGACCCGCGCTGGATCGCGGTCGACCTGCTGGCTCAGGCCGAGCACGATGCCGACGCGCAGTCGATCCTGATCACCGACGACGCGAAGTTCGCCGCCTCGGTGCGCAAGGCCGTGGAAGCCGAACTGCGCACCCACCCGCGTCGCGCCATTGCGGGCGCCTCGTGGAAGCGGCATGGCGCGACGATCCTCGTGCGCAGGCTCGACGATGCCGTTGGACTGATCGACGCGCTCGCACCCGAACATCTGCAGCTTGCCGTCGCGCGCCCCGAAAGACTGGCCGCGCGGGTCACGCATGCCGGTGCCATCTTCATGGGCCGCTACGCGCCCGAGGCGCTGGGCGACTATCTGGCCGGCCCCAACCATGTGCTGCCGACCTCGCGCGCGGCGCGCTTCTCGTCCGGTCTCGGGATCGATGCGTTCGTGAAGCGCACGACGCTGATCGGCGCCGACGCCGCCGGTCTCGACCTCCTGGCGCCGGCGGGCGAGGCGCTCGCCGAGGCCGAGGGGCTCGTCAGCCACGCACGCTCGATGTCGCTTCGCTCGGCCCGCGCGAAAGGATAGGCCATGGACGGTTCCACGGAACGGCGCAACCGGATCTGCAAGATCGATCTCGACGAACAGCTGCGCATCCGCCGGAACGCCGACATCGAGCACGAGCGCACGGTCGCGATCTTCGATCTGCTCGAGGAGAACAATTTCGAGCTTTCCGGCGATACGCCGGGCCCCTACCACGTGACGCTGTCGATCGAGGATACGCGCCTTGCCTTCGACGTGAAGACCGAGACGGGCCGGCAGCTCGACAGGCTGCTGCTGCCGCTTTCGCCGTTCCGCGGCGTCATCAAGGACTATTTCACGGTCTGCGAGAGCTACTACGACGCGATCAAGCGCCTGTCGCCCTCGCAGATCGAGGCGCTCGACATGGGCCGGCGGGCCGTCCACAACGAAGGCTCCGAGCTGCTGCGCGAACGTCTGGACGGGCGCATCGCGATGGACCTCAATACCGCGCGGCGGCTCTTCACGCTGATCTGCGTGCTCCACATCCGGGCCTGAGGACGGGGAAGGTTCGCCAGCGCACATGTCCGGCAACGTCGGCAGCGTGCTGTTCTGCTGCACCCTCAATTCGGTGCGCTCGCCCATGGCCGAGGGACTGGCCAAGCGTCTGCTCGGCACGCGCATCTATGTCGACTCGGCCGGCGTGAAGCGCGAGCCGGTCGACCCGTTCGTGATCGCCGCCCTCGACGAGATCGGTGTCGACATCCACCGCCACAAGGCCAAGACGATCGACGAACTGCACGACAGCTCGTTCGACGTGATCGTGACGCTGAGCCCCGAGGCCCATCACAAGGCGCTGGAACTCACCCGGATCATGGCCTGCGAGGTCGAATACTGGCCCACCTTCGACCCGGCGTTGCTCGTCGACGGCAGCCGCGAGGCCCGGCTGGACGGGTATCGGCAGCTTCGCGACCAGCTCAAGGACCGCATTTTGAGGCGATTCCCCGACGCCGCGCGGGATTTCGCGGCCGGTCCGGGCGCTTAAGGGCTTGACCCGGAAGCCGCAAGGGGCCACTTTCGCGCCGGTTTTGGCGCCGCTGGCGGCGCCGCATCCCGGCGGAGGCCCATGGCGAAGGAAGGTCTGATCGAGTTCTCGGGCGTGGTGCAGGAACTGCTGCCCAACGCGATGTTCCGCGTGAAGCTCGACAACAACCACGAAGTGCTTGCGCACACGTCCGGCAAGATGCGCAAGAACCGTATCCGCGTGCTGGCCGGCGACCGCGTCAATGTCGAGATGACGCCGTACGATCTGACCAAGGGTCGGATCACCTTCCGCTTCAAGTAAGGCGGGGCCGCGTGGCCGCGCCGCTCGTCCTTGCATCGGCGAGCCCGCGCCGGCGCGAACTGCTTGCGCAGATCGGTGTCGTGCCGGCGGCCGTCGACCCGGCCGAGATCGACGAAGCGCCGCTCGCCGGCGAGACAGGCCCCAACCTTGCCGAACGGCTCGCGCGCGCGAAGGCCGCGGCCGTTGCCGCGCGCCGGCCCGATGCGCTCGTGCTTGCGGCCGACACGGTCGTTGCCTGCGGCCGCCGGCTTCTGCCGAAGGCCGAGTCCGAGGCGCAGGCGCGCGCCTGCCTCGAGCTTCTGTCGGGGCGGCGGCACCGCGTGCATGGCGGCATCTGCCTGGTTGTGCCGGGCCGCAAGGCCGTCGCGCGGGTCTCGACGTCGATCGTGACCTTCAAGCGGATGACCGAAGCGGAAATCGACGCCTACATCGCGTCCGGCGACTGGAAGGGCAA
The DNA here is from genome assembly GCA_016794025.1 of Rhodospirillales bacterium. Lineage (GTDB taxonomy): Bacteria > Pseudomonadota > Alphaproteobacteria > CACIAM-22H2 > CACIAM-22H2 > Tagaea. Next base: position 40,538 of record JAEUKX010000084.1, read on the forward strand.
GGCCGGTGGCTATGCGATCCAGGGCCGCGCGGCGGCGCATGTCCGCTTCCTGTCGGGCAGCTATTCGAACGTCGTCGGGCTCGACCTGTTCGCGGTTTCCCAGATGCTGGCGGGGATCGCGTGAGGGCGGCGGTCGACGAGATCCTGATCGACGCCGAAGGCGGCACGCTGCTGGCGGTCGCGGTGGCGGGCGGGCAGGCGGTCGACATCGCGCGCGAGCCGCTCGACCGGCGGCTGGCGCCGGGCAGCGTGCATGCCGCGCGCGTCGCGCGCATCGTGCCCAACGTGGGCGCGATCCTCGATCTCGAAGGCGGGCTTTCGGCACTTCTCGACATTTCCGGCTCGCGCGTGCCTGCACAGGGCGAGATTCTGCGCGTCCAGATCGTCGAACCGCCTGCCGGCGACAAGCTTGCGCGCGCGGCCGCGCGCGTCTCGCTGGCCGGGCGCTATGCGCTGGTGGCGCCGGGCGGGAAGGGTGCGAGCATCTCGAAGCGTACCGCCGCGCCGCGCCGCGAGGCGCTGCAGGGTCTGGCAGGGCGGCTGCATGTCGAGGGCGAGGGGCTCGTCCTGCGCGCGGCTGCAGCCTATGCCGATGCGGCGGATGTCGAAGCGGAGGTTGCGCGGCTGCGCGCGCTTGCCGCCGGCCTGTCCGCCGGCAATTCGCCCCGGTTGCTGCTGGCCGACGATCCTTTCGCCGCGATCGTGCGTGCGCTGGCGCCGCAGGACGCGCCGGCCATCGTCTGCGGCCGGCACGAGACGGCAAATGCGGCACGGCTGGGGCTGAAAACCCTGTTTCCGGAACTCGCCGGGCAAGTCGTCCACCAGCGCGACGGCGGCGCCGTCTTCGAGCGTCACGGCGTCTCCGACACGCTCGGCCTGCTCGAGGGGGCGCGCATCGATCTGCCCGGCGGCGCATGGCTGTCGATCGAGCCGACGGCCGCCCTCGTGGCGGTCGACGTCAATCTCGGGGCGAGCACCGCGGACCCGGTGACGGTGGACGTCGCGGCGGCGCGCGAGGTGGCCCGCCAGCTCCGCCTGCGCGATCTGGGCGGGCTCGTCGTCGTGGATTTCCTGCGCCTGTCGAAGCCGGGCGAGCGCGCGCGGCTGGTCGAGGCGCTGAAGCGCGCGACCGCTTCCGACCGGCGGCGCGTGGACGTGCTTGGCTATACGGCGGGCGGCACGATCGAACTGACACGCGCGCGCTCGCGCGGCGGCGCGCTCGACTAGGCGGCGGATCGCGCGATGTCGCAGGTCGTGAAGCTCGAGCGCAAGCCGCCCAAGGCGGTGTGTCCGATGTGCAGGCGTCCGTCGGCCGCGGCATATCGCCCGTTCTGCTCGGCGCGCTGCAAGGACGAGGACATGCGCCGCTGGCTCGAAGGCGGCTACCGCATCCCGACGTCCGAAACATCCGACGGCGACGAGGACGGCGCATGAGGGCGCTGCCCGAGTTCGTGCGGCACTGCGTCGACCTGATGCGGCCGGCGGGCGCCGTCGAGCCGCGGCGCATGTTCGGCAGCTGGGGGCTTTTCTACCGGGACAGGATGTGCGCGCTCGTCTCGGAGGAAATACTGTACCTTAAGGCGGACGACACGAACCGGCCGGCGTTCGAGCGCGAGGGGTTGCCGCCTTTCACCTACACGCACAGGGACGGACGCGCGGTCGATCTGCCGTACCGCCAGGCGCCGCCCGACGCGATGGAGGATCCGGGCGAGATGCGGCCCTGGGCGCAGGGCGCCATCGATGCCGCACTGCGCGCGCCCGCACCCAAGCCGAAGAAGGGCAGCGTGCGCGTGGCGGGTGCGCTCAATCTCGGCCCCAAGAGCGAGGCGTGGCTCGCCGAGGCCGGGATCCACACGCAGGCCGACCTGCGCAGGACGGGTGCCGCGAAAGCCTATGCGATGGTCAAGCGCGCCAATCCGCGCGCGGCGAGCCGCAACCTGCTTCATGCGCTGCATGGCGCCATCGCGGGCGTGCGCTGGGACAGGCTCGACGCGGCGACGAAACGACGCCTCGACGACGATGCCGCGGAAGCGCTCAAGCGCCTGGAATCGAAGGCGAAGTCGGTCGCCGCAAAGGGTCCGGTCAAGCGTTGACACGTGCGCGGCGCCTCTCTATAAGCGCGGGTCTGTCGCAGGACCCGGTGCCCAGGTAGCTCAGTTGGTAGAGCATGCGACTGAAAATTGCAGTGTCGCTGGTTCGATTCCGGCCCTGGGCACCACT
>JAEUKX010000096.1 GCA_016794025.1 Rhodospirillales bacterium
GGTCTGGCGGCAGTATCCGCTGGCCGACGAGGGGCTGTTCGAAGTGGCGTCGAGCGCCGTGGACGGCAAGCGGCGCATCGTCGCTTTCCGGCGCGTGCGCAACCTGCCGCTGCTGGCCGTGGCCACGCTCGCGCAGCCCGACATCGACGCACGCGCGGCCGCCATCGCGCGCACGCCCTACCTGTCGGCGGCGGCCGCATCGCTGGCGCTGGCAGCGCTGGGCTTCGTGGGCATGCTGGCGACGCGCCGGCTGCACCGGCAGCGGCGGCTGGCGGAGGCACGGCGCCTGTCCGCCGAGCGGGCCCGCGCACGCGCCATCGCCGCGCGCAACGCCGCCGAGATGGCCAGCCGCGCGAAATCGATGTTCCTTGCCAACATGAGCCACGAGCTGCGCACGCCGCTCAACGCCGTGATGGGCTTCGCCGAGACGATCGGCGGCGGCTTCGTCGAGCCCGTGGGCCCGCGCACGCGCGCCTACGCCCAGGACATCGCGCTGAGCGGTGGGCGCCTGCTCGAACTGGTCGACGAACTGCTCGGCGCGGCCGAGATCGAAGCCGCGCACGGGCCCATCGAGCGCGAGACGGTCGATCCGCGCGCGATCGCCGCCGACACGCTCGGCGCGTTGGCCAACATGTTCAGCGCGCGCCGCATCGCCGTCGAGCTGGCAGGCGAATGCGGCCCGCCGGTCTTGCTCAACCGCCGCGCGCTGACCTTGATCCTCAAGGCGATCCTTGCCAATGCCGCGCGCTTCGCGCCCCCCAACGGCCGCGTGCGCGTGATCTTCGCGCGCACACCCGAGTCACTGGAGATCGCGGTCTCGGACAACGGGCCGGGTCTGCCGCCGGACATCGCGGCGCGGCTGGGCGAGCAGTTCCAGCGGCGCGGCGGCGCGATGACGGCCGAACAGTCGGGGGCCGGCCTCGGCCTGTGGATCGCGCGCACGCTCGTCGAGCGGCTCGACGGCGAGCTGCGCGCGGAGGCCACGGAAGGCGGCGGCGCGACGTTCGCGATGCGCTTCGCGCTGGCGTCGCCCCGGACGGACGGAGCGAGGAAGGCGGCCGGCTGAGCCGGCCGCGGTCGCTTCAGGCGGCGACGCCGGCCGCGCGCGGCGCGTTGGCCGCGAGCGGGGCGGCATCGGCGACGTAGAGATGCCCCTCGGCATCGTGGCGGGCCGAATGGCCGGTGGCGAACGCGGCGATGTCCTCGCGCTCGATGCCGATATCGGCAAGGCAGCGGTCGTCGAGCCGCTCGAGGTCGGCGATCGTGTCCTGCACTTCCAGCCAGCGGCCGAAAGCGGCGGCAAGGCGGCGCGCGCCGCGCTCGGTCGCGGTGAAGAAGGCGGTCAGCACCTCGGCCAGGGCCGCCGCACGGTGCTGGCGGGCGAGCCGCTCGATGGCATCGATGTCGTGCCGTTCGGGAAATGCCGTCGTCATGTTCGGGAGCCTCCGGTCTGTCGGGGCGGCCGGTCATCCGGTCGACCACGCTGTAATGCGATAAGAAAATGTACGAATGAAATCAGAAAACTAAGGCCGTTAATGTTGCGATGCAGCAATGCTGTTTCTGCAGATATTTGCATGTGCACAATGCCCATCCGCGCGGCACTGGCCGCGTTCGGCGGGAAAGCCCCCAAAATCCGGCACTTGTCGAAGGCGCGGCGCGCGGCGCAACGGCCCGGCTGCACAACTTGATGGCGGTGCCCGCCCTCGGCAGCCGGGGACGAATCGGCGCGGACGTCATACATTTGTGGCGTGCGAATCCCCCGGAAAATGTTTCTGCGTGCCCTCGTGGCGCTTGTCCTTGCCGCGCTCGGCGCGTTCGCGGTGGCGTCGGGCCCGTCGGAAACCTTTGCCGCGCGCGCCTGCAGCGCCGTCGACGGCGACACGATCCGGTGCGGCAGCGAGCGCATCCGCATTTCGAACATCGACACACCCGAACTGGGCAGCCACGCGCGCTGCGCGGCCGAAGCCGAGTTGGCCGAACGCGCGAAGCGCTTCACGGCCGACCGGCTTGCCGCAGGCCCTGTCGAGATCGCACGCGACACCGCGCGCCCGCGCGACCGCTATGGCCGCACGCTTGCCACCGTCCGCGTCCAGGGCAGCGACCTTGGCGAGGCGCTGGTCGCGGCAGGGCTTGCCCGGCGCTGGGACGGGCGCCGGCATCCGTGGTGCTGAAACGCGCGCTCAGCCCGGCGCGAAGGTATCGAGCGAAATGGCGATGTGCGAAACCGCGCCGTCGGCCCCGGCCAGCGGCAGCAGCAGCTGCTCGATCCTCCGGCGCTTGCCGGAATTGACCGCCTCGCGCAGCCACACATGCGGCGCGCGGCTTTCCACGACGGTGTCGTAGGCCGCGCGCAGCTGCGGCACGCGCTCGGCGAAGGGATACTGCGAGAGCAGCCGGCCCGTCATCTCGTTGCCGAAGAACTCGACCGCGCGCGTCCCGTCGACGCGGAAAAGATAGTCGTCCGGCACGCGCTCGATCAGCGACAGGTCACCCAGGATCCACGGCACGTCGAACGGGTCGAAGTCCTGGCGCGCGGGGATGTCGGCACTGCCGCGCAAATCCCGCCAGTGGCGGAAAAAGCGCCGCCCGTGCGCCGAGGCGATATCCGCTTCGCGCGCCACGCTGCCGACTTCGGACAGGAGTGTTTCCCACATCGCCGCCTCGACCGCCTCGCGTCCGGGCCTGCGGCGGAGGCCGCAGGCCCGACACGACTGGCTAAAAATTGTCGACTCGACAGGTTAATAATTCACTACCGAACCGGGACGTCCACCGGGCCGAGCGGATGAAACGTGACGATCTCGCCCCCGCCGCGCGGGCCGGCCATGCCGGCAGGCGGTGAAATACTGTAGACGGTGGCGCCCAGAATGCCGTCGCCGGCCTCGCCGTCCTCGGCCAGCGGCAGGATGATGCGCTCGCCGAAGCCCACGCGGCGCGCGTGGCTGAAAACCTGGCCGCGCCCGTGCGCGATGCACGGTTCGCACACGACGCGCCGGTGCCGCGCGAAGATGGCCTCGAACCCGGCATCGCGGAAGAACTCGGCCATGTCGGCGCCGCGCAGCGAGCGGCCGAAAGCCTCGTTGATCTCCTCGCCCGCCAGCCGGCCCGTGAAGCGGTCGGCCGGCCGGTCGTATTTCCACGCCCACACGATGGGAAGCTGGCGCGCGATGGCCAGCGGATCGATATGCGACCAGCCCGGCATGCGCCGGCCCGCGCGCGCGCTGTTCCAGTGCGCGGCGACTTCGCGCAGGCGGCGGCTTTCGATGCGTTCGAGGAAGTCGGCGAAGTGCACGGGCGGGAGGGGGGTTCGGGGCCAGGTTCCGGACGAGGCGAGACGCATAGGCGCTCCATATTAAGTATGTATTAATGGCGCCCCCGACAGCGCCGCGCGCGGCGCGGTGCAGCGATGCAGGAGAATGCGGCCATGGGCGTGCTCGACCGGTTCCGTCTCGACGGCAGGCGGCTTTTCATCACCGGCGGCAGCCGCGGGCTGGGGCGCGAGATGGCGCTGGCGCTGGCCGAGGCGGGCGCCGACGTGGCGATGGCGGGCCGCGAGGCGGAAAGCCTGGAGCGCACGGCGGGCGAGATCCGCGCGCGCGGCCGCACCTGCGCGACGATCGTGGCCGATGTGGGCATCCCCGAGGAATGCGAGCGCGCCTGCGCGGCCGCCCTGGCGCTGGGGCCGGTCGACATCCTCATCAACAATGTCGGCGGGCGTCGCGTGAACGTGCCCATCGCCGAGGAAACGCTCGAGACGTGGCGCACGCATCTCGACCTCAACCTGACGAGCACGTTCGTGTGCACGAAGGCGGTCGGCGGCGCGATGCTGGCGCGCGGCAAGGGCGGGCGCGTGATCAACGTCGCCTCGATCAGCGGGCTCATCGCCAACCGCGGCATCGGCGGGCGCCACTACGAGGCGGCCAAGGCCGCCGTGCTGCATTTCACGCGCGCCACCGCGGCCGACTGGGCCCCGCACGGCATCACCGCCAACGCGATCCTGCCCGGCGTGTTCATGACGGCCCCCAACGAGCGCTGGGCGCGCGAGCAGCCCGGGATGATGGCCAAGCTCAAGGACCAGATCCCGATGGGCGAATTCGGCCGGCCCGAGGATCTGGGGCCGCTCGCCGTCTACCTCGCCAGCGACGCCAGCCGCTACATGACCGGTGCGGCCCTCGTCATCGACGGCGGCACGCTCCTGTGGTGAGCGCGCCGCCGCCGGACGCCTCGCGCTAGCGCTGGCTGAGCTTGAGGCTCGTCGGGTCGGCCGTGATGTAGCCGACGGCCGCGCCGAAGCGGTCCTTCCAGTTCGCGCGCACGAGCGGGTCGAGCGTGTCCTTGACCTTGTCGTGCAGGCCCTTCTCCCAGTCGCCGGGGTGCTGGAAGTTGCTCATGATGTAGGTCCAGCCGTTCAGCTCGTCGACCGCATGCAGGCCGGTCGATTCGGCGCCCGCCGGCACCGACAGGATGCGCGCGAGTTCCTTCGTGTCGACGTTGTAGGCCCACAGGTAGTTGTTCACGTGCATGCCCGAATCCTCGCCGATGAAGAGCGTGCGCAGCTTCTCGGAGAATTTGAGATTGTCGGGATTGGCGATCCGGTCGACGTTGGCCGTGTTGCCCGTGGCGTCGGGCGCGATGTCCTCGCCGGCCAGCAGCGTGCGCGTGTGGACCGGCACCCATTCGCTGCGGATCGGCGCGCCCGCCGTGTCCTTCTGCCCGCCCTTCAGGTCGTGCGCGGCGACGAGGCCCGCCATGAGCCGCTTGTCGAGCGCGACGTTGCTTTCGGCGGTCCAGCCCTTGGCGCCCTTCACCATCGTGTCGCGCGCGGCCGAGATCGCCGAATAGGCGACCTTGTCCTTCACGTTGACGGTCGTGCCCTCGAGCTTGGTCAGCGCCATGCTTGCCCCCACAAGGGCCGCATAGCGGTGCGTCTCGAGGAAGGCCGCCGCCTTCTCCATGCCGGGCTTGAGGCGCACCCAGTTCGCCTTGCCCGCGTACCAGACCTGCGTGAAGCCCGGCGCCTTCGGGTCCTCGAGCGCCACGTCCATGATGTCCGCGGGCTTGAGCTGGTTGGCGAGCCCCTCGATCTCGCGGCTTGTCGCATGGCCGAGGCGGATCCACGACAGCGCCGCACCGGGCGCGGCCGGATCGGCCGAGAAGCCGGGGCCGTACTTGGCCACATAGAGCGTGCCGGCCGAAAGGTCGCGCGGCCGGTCGGCCACGAACAGGAACAGGCCGCCGTTGTTGATGTCGTCGCCGAACAGCAGCGTGCGCTCGTCGGGCATCACTTGCGCAAGCTCGCGCGAGATGCGGCCGAGATTGAAGTGCTTGACGATCCGGCCCGTGCCGTCGGGATTGACCGTCACCTCGGGCAGATGACCGTAGTTGTAGGGATTGGCCTTCGTCTCGTCGCCATAGGTGGCCTTGCTGAAACCCTTGAACGTCTTGTCGGGGAAGAAGGCGTCGGGCTCGTATTCTTCGGAGGCGAGGTGGGTGTTCCACGGCGACAGGCTGGCCCCGCACGTGATCCAAAGCGCGTGCGCGGCCGAGGTATCGACATTGTGGTACTTCACGAGCTTGAGCCGGCCGGTCTTCGGGTCCTGGTCGAGCGTCAGCACCGCGACAGGCGACGGCAGCAGGCCGTAGGTGGAGGCCCCCGCCTGGTCGCGCGTGGCATATTCGAACTGCACGACCGCGAAGACCGGCTTGCCGGCCACGCCCGCGACCTTCGCGCCCGGCAGCGACAGGAGCGAGGTGCCGTCGGGCGCATCGGAGAACGCATGGCGCTCCCTGCCCGGCACCGAGCGGTCGAGGATCGGCCGGTTCTGGATGTCGTAATAGCCGCCGGCGAGCGTCGTGCCGCCCTTGCCGTCCGGCACGCTGTCGCCCGTCACGAAGAACGGATGGTAGGTCAGCCGGTAGTCGTGCGTGCTGCCGTCGCTCATCGACACGCTGAGGCGCGAGCCCACCGTCGTCGCGGCCATGGCGGCCGGATCGGCAAGCGTGGGCGCCGGCATGCCCGTGAAGCGCGCCGACACGAACTTCGCGGGACCCGCGGCAAGTGCTGCGGGTGCGGCACCGGTCATCAGCGCCGCGAGCGACGAGGCGCCCAGCGGCAGCATCGGCGCGCCGGCAAGGAGTTTCAGCGCCTGACGGCGCGTGGCGGCAGTATGGTCGGACATGCGGAAATCCCCTCTGGCTGGCAGGTCGGCTGGACCTTGGGCCCCGAGGGATAGCAGCGCCTGATGACAGGCCGATGAATGCGGGCGGTTCAGTATCCGCCGCCGCTCCCGCCGCCGGACTGGCCGGGCAGTTCGTAGGTCCGGCGCGCCTCATCGCGCTGCTTCGCGTACTCGGCCTGCTCGCACGCCGCGACGTCGGCCGCGGCCGCGCATTTCTCGCGCACCGGCACCGACTGGCAGCCGGCGGCCAGCAGCAGCGCCGCGCCCGCGAAAGCCCGAACGACCGTGCGTGGTGTCATGCCGCTTCTCCTCCTGCCCGACCTTCTACGACGCGGGCGGGCGGATGGATCGGTGGCGCCTAGCGCCGGCCGAGACCGTCGAGCAGGCCGAGGATCGCCTGCTGGCTGCGGTTGGCGACCGACACGCCCTGAAGGGCCAGCTGCTCGCGCGCCTTCGAGGCCTCGATGCGCGCCTGGTCGCGCCCGATGTCGGAATCGACCGTGGCGCCGAGGCCCGTGGTGTGGGCCTCGATCGTGGTGCGCGCCATCTCGCGCGTCGCCTCGAAGGTCTTCGCCTTGTTGGCGAAGTAGGAGCTGTTCTGCGCCACGACGGCGCGCGCGAAGGCAATGGTGTTGAGGATGCTGGTGAACGGCCCCGGCGGCGCGGGCAGCGGCTCGACATTGCCGAGGCCGAGGCCGGAACTCGTCGCGTCGACGGGGCAGAGCTCCTCGCTGCCGCCCATCGGATCGCGCAGGAACTGCGTCTTCGCCGGGCCCGGCGTGGGCAGCACGCCGCCGGGATTGTCGATGAGATCGTAGGTGGCGGACGACGCCACGCCGATGCCCGCGATGATGTCGACCGAATAGGGCGGCCCGCCGTCCCACTCGAAATTGATGCTGCCGGCACCCGCCACGAGCCCCGACACGCCGACCACGGCCCCCCGGTAGGCGACCGCGAAGATGTCGGGCACGGCCGCGTGGTCGAAGCGGACATGGATCACGCCGCCGGTGTTCGCGGTCAGCCCGCCGATCGTGGCGTGCTGGACCTGGAACGGCGTCGTGGCGCTGAGTGTCGCGGTGCCGACGGAGATATAGGCGAAGATGTCGCCGAGATTCTGCGCGATCGCCGTGGTGAGCGGGCTCAGCCCGTCGAACTTCGCGCCGGCCGCGACCTGGTCGATCTGGTCGAGGATCGCGGAGACGTCGGCCGACAGGATCGCGGTCGTCGAGCTGGTCTTGCTGTCGCCGTACTCTATGACCTTCTGCTCGAGATTGTTGAGCAGGCTCGAGATCGTCTCGAGCCCCTTGAGCGCCACCTGCGTGGTGCCGAGCCCGCGCGCCTGCGCCGCGGCGACGACATCCCAGCCGCCGACATCGGCGCGGATCTGCTGGGCGACCGCGAACACGCCCGCGTCGTCCGACGCGTCGGCCACGCGATAGCCCGTCTGCAGCCGCTTGGAGGCGTCAAGCGTCGCGCCTTGCGCGCCGCGCAGCGACTGCAATGCCGCATAGGCATTGGAATTGGTGTTGACCGAGTTGAACGACATGGGGGACCGGC
>JAEUKX010000061.1 GCA_016794025.1 Rhodospirillales bacterium
CGGGCATCCACGACTTGCGCGTGATCGACCGAAGTCGTGGATGCCCGGCCTGCGGCCGGGCATGACCGGAAAGGACGAGCGAGCGCTCAGACATCGTTCGAGCCCTCCCCGGCGAGCCACGCCTCGCAGCACGCCTTGGCGAGCGCGCGCACGCGCCCGATATAGGCCTGCCGTTCGGTCACCGAGATGACGCCGCGCGCGTCGAGCAGGTTGAAGCGGTGCGAGGCCTTGATGCACTGGTCGTAGGCCGGCAGCGCCAGCTTCTGCGCCAGCAGCGCCGCGCATTCCTTCTCGGCATCCTCGAAATGGCGGAACAGGGCGGCCGTGTCGGCATGTTCGAAATTGTGCGCCGAATATTCCTTCTCGGCACGCAGGAACACCTCGCCGTACTTGACGCCTTCGGAATTGAATTTGAGATCGTAGACGTTCTCGACGCCCTGGATGTACATCGCCAGCCGCTCGAGCCCGTAGGTGAGCTCGACCGCCACGGGGTCGCACTCGATGCCGCCGACCTGCTGGAAATAGGTGTACTGCGTCACTTCCATGCCGTCGCACCACACTTCCCAGCCAAGCCCCCAGGCGCCCAGCGTCGGGCTTTCCCAGTCGTCCTCGACGAAGCGGATGTCGTGCAGCGCCGGGTCGAGGCCGATCTCGCGAAGCGAACCCAGATAGAGCTCCTGGCTGTCGGCGGGCGAAGGCTTCAGGATCACCTGATACTGGTAATAGTGTTGAAGACGGTTCGGGTTCTCGCCGTAGCGACCGTCCGACGGGCGGCGCGAGGGCTGCACGTAGGCGGCCTTCCACGGCCTGGGGCCGAGTGCCCGCAGCGTGGTCGCAGGGTGGAAGGTTCCCGCCCCCATCTCCATGTCGTAGGGCTGCAGGATCAGACAGCCCTTGTCCGACCAGTAGCGGTGCAGCGTGAGGATCAGGTCCTGAAAGCTCAGGGCGGCCATTTCGCTCGACTCGTTCGTGTTTGATGCGGCGCAACATAGCCGCCGCATCCTGTCTGCGGCAACGGCGGAATCACGGCTTTTCCGGGGAAAAGTTCTAGAGCGTCCGGTGCGGGCGCGCACAACCCTTGATGCCGCACCAGGGCGTGCGTGCCGGGACCCAGGTCGAGCAGTTGGTGCACCATTCCACGTCGAAGCCCGCAAGGCTTTCGGGCTTCGCGGGCGGACCGTCCGGTTCGCGGTCGGCCGCGCGCAGGGCAAAAAAGACGTGGACGATCACCACGCTGCCGACGGCCAGCGGCCAGACCTCGTCGATCGCCCACGCGAAAATATCCATGCCGCAAGCCTAGCGGCCCGCGCCGGCGCCGTCGAGACGCAAACTTTTTGTCTGGATTTCGCATATCACAGTGCTATTTTACGGCGATGGATCACGTTGACCGTAAAATCCTCCACCATCTTCAGCGGAAAGGCCGCGATTCATACGCCGAAATCGGGCGCGTGGCCGGTCTTTCCGTTTCCGCCGTCAACGAGCGGCTGAAGAAGCTCGAGGCGTCCGGCGCGCTCGCGGCGTGGTCGGTCGTCGTCGATCCGGAGGCGGTCGGCCGCCCCACGCTCGCCTTCGTTTCCGTGGCACTGGGCGGGCCGTCGCACGACAAGGCATTCGTGCGCGCCGTCTCCGCGCTGCCCGACGTGCTCGAATGCCATCACGTCACCGGCAGCTGGTCCTATCTCCTCAAGCTGCGCGTCGCGACGAATGCCGCACTCGAGCGCGTGATCGTCGAGCGCATCAAGTCGGTGCCCGGCGTCGTGCGGACCGAAACCCTCATCGCCCTCTCCTCCCCGAAGGACACGCACTGCGTGGCATGCCTCCCATGAACGCCGAAACCGCCTTCCTGCTGAAGGGCCTGCTGCTGGGCCTTTCCATCGCCGCCCCCGTGGGGCCGATCGGCGTGCTGTGCATCCGCCGCACGATCGCCTACGGCTTCTTCGCAGGCCTCGCCGGCGGGCTCGGCACGGCGCTGGCCGATGCGTTCTATGCCGGCCTTGCGGCCTTCGGCTTCTCGGCCGTGTTCGGCGATCTTGTCGCTGGCAACGTGTGGTTCGGCATTCTCGGTGCGGCCTTCCTCCTCTGGCTCGGCTGGAAGACCTGGACCGCCGGCCCCGCCGAACGCGAGGCGAAGGTAAGTGCCCGCACGCTCGCCGGCACCTTCGCGGCGACTTTCGCACTGACGCTCGCCAATCCCGCGACGATCGCGACCTTCGCGGCGCTGTTCCTGGCGATGGGACTTGGCGACACGGGCGGCTCGCACGAGGCGGCCGCGGCGCTGGTCGCGGGCGTGTTCGCAGGCTCGCTCCTGTGGTGGATCGTGCTCTCGACGGCCGTGGTCGCCGTGCGCGAGAAGCTCGATGCCCGCGCGATGGTCTTCATCAACCGCGCGGCGGGGGCCCTGCTGGCCGGGTTCGGGCTATGGATCATCGCGGGCGTCGTATGACCCGTCGCCCCAAATCGCGCACAGGTTACCTGCTTTTGATTCCAGTATCTTGCAAGGCGACTGTCGCCAGTGGTCGCCTGTTTCAGCGCGCGTTCTCGTCGTCCGCCACGCCCAAAAAGTCGCCAACCTGGCCGAGCGGATCGTGCTCGGGAATCGTCTCGGTATCGTCGATGCCGTGCGCCTCGATCTCGACCTGGCTGAGGATGCCCTTGGCCGCCAGCAGCTTCTCGAGATTGCCGAGCCGGTCGCGCAGCCGGTTGATCTCCGACGCCATCGCCAGCAGCGCCCTGTCGCCGGTCGAGGCGGGTGCCGCCGGCCGGCGCGCGCGCGCCTCGCCGGCATCGTTCCAGATCTCGTGCAGCACGATGGCGCCGGCGCGCAGCACGAAACGGTCGACGAAGCGCACGCCCTCGAAGGGTGCGCCGTCCTCCCACGCGCCCGTCAGCGTGCCCGTGGCGAACACGATGTCGTCGCCGTCCATCTCGACGCGATCGAAGCGCTCGATCTTCTTGGAAAGCGTGCGGTAGCGCTGGCCCACGAAGCGCACGATCTCGTCGAGCGACTGCGTCGAGCCGCCGCCGGGAAGAACGTAGCGCGCGTTGCGCGCGGCGAAGCCCTGCGCCTTCTCGACGTCGCCCGCCTCCATCGCGTCGAGGAAGGAGCGGACGGTCGCGATGGCGGGATGCGGCGGAAGTCCGGCCAAGTTCCCCTCCTCTCAGCCTGCGAAATCGATGGCGGCGGCATCCAGCGCCAGGCACCGGCCCGGCCGCCGTCCGGTCGGCGCGCCGTCGCGCCACACGCATTCGCCGTTGACGTAGACGCGCGCGATGCCGGCCGCGGGCCGCGTGGGCGTCTCGAAGGTCGCCCGGTCGATGACGAGGGCGGCGTCGAACGTCGCGATGTCGGCCCACTTTCCCTTGGCGAGCGTGCCGCGCCCGGCAAGGCCGAAGCGCCTGGCGGGCAGCGAGGTCATCTTGCGCACCGCCTCCTCCAGCGGGAACAGCTTCAGGTCGCGCGCATAGTGGCCGAGCACCCGCGGGAAGGTTCCCCACAGGCGCGGATGCGGGTGGGTGTCGTGCGGCAGCCCGTCCGAGCCGATCATCGCCTCGGGCCAGGCCAGCACGCGGCGCACGTCGGCCTCGTCCATCATGAAATAGATGGCGCCGGCCGGCTGGAGCTTCGCGGCCATCGCGCGCAGGTCGAGCCGGTGTTCGGCCGCAAGTTCGCCAAGGTCGCGGCCGCGCGCCTCGGGCAGCGCCTTCGACCAGGTGATGAGCACCTTCGTCGACACGTCGAGCCGTTCGACATTCAGCACGGTCGACGACGCGACATACGGATAGACGTCCAGCGCGACGGGCTGATCGGCGCGCGCGGCATCGATCCGGGCCAGCGTGCGCGCGGTCTTGCCGTGATAGGGCTTGCCGGCGGCCTTGTGGTGGGAGAGCACGACCGGCAGCCCCGCCTCGCGGCCGATCTGCAGCGCCTCGTCCACGGCCTCCTCGAGGAACTCGCCCTCGTCGCGCAGGTGGGTGGCATAGATGCCGCCGGCCTTCGCCGCGATGCGGGCAAGTGCGGTCACCTCGCGCGTGGGCGCCATGCGCGCAGGCGCATAGAAAAGCCCCGTGGAGAGGCCCAGCGCGCCGTCCGCCATCGCGCCCTCGGCGATGCGCTCCATCGCCGCCTGTTCCTTCGCGTCGGCCGGCCGGCCCAGATCGCCCATCGTCTGCACGCGCAGCGAGGAATGCCCGACCATGCCGATCGAATTGACCGAAGCGGGCGCGTCGGCCAGCGCCTTGCGCCAGTCGCCGAAGCGCGGGAAGCGGTATGTCCGCCGGTCGCCGAGCAGGTCGAGCGGCGGCGGCGGATCGCCCGGAAGATCGACCGCACCGACCGAGACCCCGCAATTGCCGGCCACGACCGTCGTGACGCCCTGGCTTGTCTTCATCGGCATGTCGGGGAAATCGAGCAGGATCGCGTCGTCGTGCGTGTGCGCATCGATGAAGCCGGGCGCCACGACAAGCCCGCTGCAATCCACGCGCTCGGCGACATCCGCCTGCGACAGGTCCCCGATCGCTGCAATCTTTCCCGACGCGATCGCGATATCGCCGCGGTAGGCCGCAGCGCCGGTGCCATCGACGACAAGGCCGCCGGAAAGGATCGTGTCGTACCGCATCGGACTTCCCTCGAAAGAGCGGAAATCCTAGCATGCGCCCTCGACCGCAAGGCAACAGATCGGGAGTCCGGCGTGCAGATCAAGGCCCCCTACCTTCTCTTCCTCGGCGCCGCCGCCGACGCGCTTGCCGCCAAGACCTCGATCGGCGTCGCCCAGTGGCGCCCCGAAAAGTGCGTGGGCCAGCTGCGCCTGCCCGGCTGCAAGGCCGATGCGGGCTTTCCCGACATGGACGTGGCCACGGCCAGGAAGGCCGGGGCGAAAACCATGATCGTCGGCGTGGTCAATCGCGGCGGGGTCATCTCGAAGGCGTGGAGCGACGTGCTGATCGCGGCGCTCGCCGCGGGCATGGACCTCGCAAGCGGCCTGCACAACCGCCTGTCCGACGTGCCGGAGATCGCCGCGGCGGCGCGCAAATACGGCCGCACGCTGTTCGACGTGCGCCATCCCGACCGCGAGTTCCCCATCGCCACGGGCGCCAGGCGGAGCGGAAAGCGCGTGCTGACCGTGGGCACCGACTGCTCGATCGGCAAGATGTACACCTCGCTCGCGCTCGAGAAGGAGATGCAGGCCCAGGGCCTGAAGGCGACGTTCCGCGCGACGGGCCAAACCGGCATCCTGATTGCCGGTTCCGGCTGGTCGATCGACGCGATCGTTTCCGATTTCGTCGCCGGCGCAGTCGAAACGCTCGCTCCGGCAAATTCGCCGGACCACTGGGACGTGGTCGAGGGCCAGGGTTCGCTCTTCCATGCCAGCTACGCCGGTGTGACGCTGGCGCTCATCCACGGCGCCCAGCCCGACGCGCTGGTGATGTGCCACGAGCCGGGCCGCGCGCACATGCGCGGGCTGCCGCACTACCGCCTGCCGAAGATCGAGGACTGCATCGCCGCCAATGTCGCGCACGCGCGCCTGACGAACCCGAAGGCGAAATGCATCGGTGTCAGCCTTAACACTTCGAAGATGACCGCGAAGGCGGCCGACCGCACGATCCGGTCGCTCGCCGACCGGCTGGGCCTGCCGGTCTGCGACCCCAGCCGCGGCGGGGTCGCCCCGCTCGTGCGCAAGCTGGCGAAGATCCGATGATCCGCACGCTCGAAGTCTCGCGCGAGGTCTGGCCGATCCGCGGCACGTTCCGCATATCGCGCGGCGCGCGCACCGAGGCGGTCGTCGTCGTCGCGCGCATCTCGCAGGATGGCGCGGCCGGCATGGGCGAATGCGTGCCCTACGCGCGATATGGCGAAAGCGTCGAGAGTGTCATGGCGCAGATCGAGAAGGCGCGCGCCCTCGTCGAGCGTGGCGGAACGCGCGCCGAGCTAGCCGCGGCCCTGCCCGGCGGGGCGGCACGCAACGCGCTCGACTGCGCGCTGTGGGATCTCGAGGCAAAGCGCGCGGGCAAGCCCGTCTGGCAGCTTGCCGGCCTGCCCGCGCCGAAGCCCGTGACGACCGCGTTCACGCTGTCGGTCGACACCCCCGCCAACATGGCACAGGCCGCCGATGCGGCACGCGCGCGCCCGCTCCTCAAGATCAAGCTCACCGGCGAGGGCGATCTCGAGCGCGTTGCCGCCGTGCGCAACGCCGCCCCGAATTCGCGCCTGATCGTCGACGCGAACGAGGCGTGGGACATCGGCGCTTTCGCGCGTTTCGCGCCGGCGCTCGCCAAGCTCGGCGTGACGCTTATCGAGCAGCCGCTGCATGCCGATCGCGACGCCGCACTCGTCGGGCTCGCCCATCCACTGCCGCTTTGCGCCGACGAGGCGTGCCACGACCGCGCCTCGCTACCCCACCTCGCCGGCAAGTACGAAGCGGTCAATATCAAGCTCGACAAGACCGGCGGCCTGACCGAGGCGCTGGCGCTGCGCGCGGCCGCGACCGTCGCCGGCATGCGCATTATGGTCGGCTGCATGGTCGGCACGTCGCTGTCGATGGCGCCGGCCCACCTGCTCGCGCAGGGTGCGGACTGGGCGGACATCGACGGGCCGCTGCTGCTTGCGCGCGACCGTTCGCCGGGCCTCGTCTATGACGGAAGCACTGTTTCTCCGCCGGCGGCCGCACTCTGGGGATAGGCGGTTTGCGGCGCTCCGCCACCTGTGGTAAAAGGATATCCCGGGCAGCCGGAAGCGCTGCCTTCCATTGATGCGGAGAACCGCGATGACAGATGCGATATCCGGCGCCCCCGGCGCATTTCCCAATCCGTTCGTGCCTGCGCGCGGCGATGCCGAAGACAGCCTCGCCAAGATGCGCAAGGCGATCGACAGCCTCGAGCGCAGCCGCTTCGATGCGCAGGTCTATGGCCGGCATCTCCGCCAGGCCGCGAACGAGGCGGCCGCCAAGGCAATCAAGCTGCTCGCCGACGCCGGCGCCAGCGCCGCGCATCTCAAGGCGCTGGCCGGCGATCTCGCCCGCCGGATCATCACCGACGTGCAGACGCGCGGGCCCGACGCGATCAACGTGCCGCAAAGCCTCGTCGCCGGACAGAAATTCAGTTTCTCGCTCGAGATCGAAAGGCTGAGCTTCACTGCCGGCGCGGACGGCAGCTTCTCGTTCCGCTACGAGAAGCTTTCCCTTTCGATCACGGCCGAAAGCTACGTCGCCGATCTGGGTGCAGCACCCGACCAGATCGCCGCGTACTTCGCACCGGGAAATTCCGGCGGCCTGCTGCTGCCCGAGAAGGGCGCGAAGGACAGGTACCGCCTGCTTGTCCCCGTCGACCCGAACGCGGGCCTCTGGAGCCGCATCGCCTGAGCTAGAGCGGCCGGCCGGGGATCGCGCGCGCGCCGTGGCGCTTGTCCCACGAATCCTGCACGGCCTGGAGCACGCGCATAGCCGGCAGGACCGAGGGACCGGACACGAGCGGCTGACGATTCTCGCGCACGGCCGCGAGGAAATCGTCGACCACGCGCGCGCAGTTCGTCTGCTCGTTCTCGATCTGCGCCGTGCCCGCTTCGGTGCGAAGTGTCCCGGCGAGGATGTCGTAGAGATACGTCTCCTTGTCGGTGACGATGAGCTTGTCGTAGAGCCGGAATGTCGCGTGGTACGAGCCATGGACGAGCAGCGTCTGGTCGGCCTCGGTCTCGACGATGACATTGCATTCCATCGGGATACCCGTCGCGGGATGCAGGTCGCCCATGGTGCTCTGGATGCTGCGGATCGGCGCGCCGTCGAAAAGGTACATCCCCAGATCGACGAAATGGCAGAAATGGTGCCAGAGGATATTGTCGATCCAGCTGCGCTTGTAGCCGGTTGCTCCGATATTCACGAGGCGCTTGATGAAGAAGCGGCCCGCGACGTGGCGGATCTTCTCTTCGCCTGCCTTGACGCGGGCGCGCAGCGCGTCGCGCTCCTTGCGGAATCGCATCGGGTGGCAGACACCGAATGTCTTCCCGCTCTTCGCGGCCGCCGCAACGACACGTTCGGCCCCGGCAAGCGTCAGCGCGATCGGGATCTCGACGAGCGTGTGCTTGCCGGCGGCAAGGCAGCGGATCGCCTGCTCCTCGTGCTGCTCGCTGGGCGTGCCCAGGATGACGATGTCGATGGCCGGATCGGCGAGCGCCTCGTCGAGCGAGGTCGTCGCCTTGCGGTACCCGAAGCGTTCGGCGAACTCGCGCGCCGCGTCCGCCCGCCGGCCCACGACCGTGTGCAGGCTCGCACCGGCCGCGACCAGCGCCTGCGAGTGCCACACACCCATCATCCCGTACCCGACCATGCAGATATTCATCGCCGTCCCGTCTCCCCGCCCGCCTGTATTTTGCCTGCACGGATGCGCATGGCTGGCCGGACTATAACTCGCCCCTCGCGACCGCGAAATCGGGGACGAATGGCCGGAGATTCGCTATGTTTTGCGCACCGTGCGGACCGGCCGAAAGACTGCCGCGGGCCGCCGTGGAGGAGCGCAATGAAGATCACGAAGCTGCGGGCGTACATGACCCGCGACAAGGACCGGCCCCGCGTCATTGTCGCGATCGATACCGACGAAGGCATTACCGGCTGGGGCGAATGCTACAATCACGGACCCGACCGCGCCCTGATCCCGCTGCTGGAGTACGTCGCGACCTTCCTGCAGGGGCAGGACCCTCGCCGCATCGAATACCTGATGCTCTATCTCCTCCAGCAGACGCGGTTTCCGCCGGGCGCGCTTCATCTCGCGGCCTTCTCCGCCGTCGACCATTGCCTCTGGGACATTTCCGCCAAGGCGCTCGGCGTGCCTGTCTACATGCTCCTCGGCGGCAACTCCCGCGACCGGGTGCGGGTCTATGCGGGCGTTTACACCGCTCCCGATCCGTCGATCGCGCGCGAGCAGTTCGATGCGCTCAACAAGGACTGGGGCATCACGGCCTTCAAGCTCAGCCCCTATCGCGGCGACCTGCACGCCAAACGCTGGGGCGAGGTCGTTCGCGAGAGCGCCGAGTATTTCCGCAAGGTCCGCGAGACCGTGCGCGGCGACTACGACATCGCCTTTGACGCCCATGCGAAGATCTTCGAGCCGAAGCAGGCCATCCAGCTCGGCAATGCGCTCGCCCCCTACGATCCGCTGTTCTTCGAGGAGCCGATCCGCCCCGAGAACGTGGAGGCGTGGGGTGACGTCCGGCGCGGGCTGACATGCACGCTTGCAACGGGCGAGTCGCTCTACAGCCGCTTCGAGTTCCTGCGGCTGCTCAGCGTCGGCGGGGCCGACATCATCCAGCCGGACATCTGCGTGGTCGGCGGCCTGCTGGAAATGCGCAAGATCGCGGCACTTGCCGAAGCCCACTATGTGACGGTGGCACCGCACAACCCCATGGGCCCGCTCGCCACCGCCGTGAATCTTCACTTCAGCGCCGCCCAGCCGAACTTCCGCATTCTCGAATATCGACTGCCGCATGGGGTCAACTACGACAACCAGCAGGCCAAGTCGGACGGCGCCCCGTACGTGAAGGATCCCTACCTGCCAAAGGACGGCTATCTTGAGCTTCGCCCGGACCGGCCAGGCTGGGGTGTCGAGATCGACGAGCAGGTGCTCGCCAGGGACGGCTACATCCACTGGGAGCGCAAGGTCGGCCGCAAGCCGGACGGCTCGACGGCTTACGTCTAGCTCAGACCCGCTCCCAGCCGCCCGTTTCGGCAGACCGGTAGAGGGCGTCGATTGCGCGCATGTTCGCGATCGCGTCCTCGATCGGATAGGCCAACTTCTCGATGCCACGCACCGCGCGCGCGAACGCTTCGCCCTGCAAGCCATACTGATCGCACGGCGCGATGGTCTCGGTCTTGAGGCCGCTGCCGTAGAGGTCCCTGCAGTCGTCAACGAGTATCCTGCTTTCGTTCGCCGGCACGGGATTGAACGGAACAGGGATCTCGATCCGACCCTTCGTGCCGAAGACCTGCACGCGCTGGGAAGGGGCAGTCTGGGTCGACACGCTGAACGTGAGCTGCCTCCCCTCGCCGAAATCGACGAGTCCGCCGGTCAGGCGGTCTGTCTTCATCTTCGGGTCCCGGTCGATCAGCGATACGGCGCGGACCGGTTCACCGCCGAAGAGAAAGCGCGCGGTAAGTATGGCGTAGCAGCCGATGTCGTACAGGCCGCCGCCGCCGATATCCGCCTTGTTGCGGATATTCGCAGGATCCGGATTGTTGTAGTTGAACTGCGTGGCGATGCTGCGGACTTCGCCGATTTGTCCAGATCGGACGATCTCACGCGCGCGCAGCCACTGCGGGTGGAAGCGCACCATAAACGCCTCCGCGACGAGTCTGCCGGTCCTTTCGCGCGTGGCGACGAGCTGGCTGGCTTCCGCGGCAGTCAGTGCGACAGGCTTTTCGCAAAGCACGTGCTTTCCGGCTTCCATCGCCTTGATCGTCCAGGGTACGTGCATATGGTTGGGAAGCGGATTGTAGACGGCCTCGATCTCCGGGTCGGCGAGCAGGGCTTCGTAGCTGCCGTAGGCCTTCCCTAGTCCCAGTTCGGAGGCACTCGCCTGCGCTTTCGCAATATCGCGTGACGCTATCGCCCGCATGTCGAGCAATGCGCTTGCCTTCATTCCGGGAATGACCTTCTGCGTCGCGATCCTGGCGACACCGAGAACGCCCCAGACGACAGGCCGCACGCTCAGCGCCCCTTCGCCTTCCGCCAGGCCGCGAAGTCGATCTTCGACTTCTCCTCCGTGGCGGGATAAAGACCAAGGATCGTCCGGCCTTCGTTCACCATGTCGATCACGAAGTCTTCATACGCCGTCATCTCGGTTGCCTCGACAGCCACCTCGTCGGCGAGGTGGGCGGGAATCACGATCACGCCTTCGCGATCGCCCACGACGACATCGCCAGGAAACACCGGCGCATCTCCGCAACCGATCGGCCCGTTGATCTCGATCGCCTGATGCAGCGTAAGGTTCGTCGGCGCGGACGGCCGGTTGTGATAGGCCGGGAACGGAAGCTCGGCGATCTCGGGTGAATCCCGGAACCCGCCATCCGTGACCACGCCTGCAACTCCCCGCTTCATCAGGCGCGTGACGAGAATGCCGCCGGCCGACGCCGCGCGCGGATCCTTGCGGCTGTCGATGACCATCACCGCACCGGGCGGGCACTCCTCCACGGCCTTGCGCTGCGGATGCCCGCGATCCTGGAACACGGAAATCGGATTCAGGTCTTCGCGCGCCGGGATGTAACGCAGCGTAAAGGCCTCGCCGACCATGTTCGGGAGAGTCGGATTGAGCGGCCGCACGTCCTGGATGAACTGGTTGCGCAGGCCGCGCTTGAAAAGGGCCGTGCACAGGGTCGCCGTGCTGACCTTGGAGAGTGCCGCGCGCGTTGCATCCGAGAGCTTCTTGGTCATGACTCAATCCTTCGAATAATAGACGCCGCGACGGATGCGGGTTTGCACATACAAGTGCTCACCATGCGTTCCTGCGGCATATGAAGTGTCCGTCGCCTTTCCGGGATTCGAAACGTTGCATTCGCTTGGATATCGCGCAACGAATTCCTCGTCGATGTCGACGCCAAGCCCCGGCCTGTCCGGAACGTCGAGATAACCGTCCTTCTGGACCGGATGCGGGATGATTGTCTGCGCCCGCCCGGCCCAGTCGTCCTCGATGCGCTCCAGGATCAATGCGTTGGGGATCGCCGCGAGGACGTGAAGCGCCGCATACTCGGCCACCGGCCCCAGCGAGCCCGAGTGCGGCGCCATCATGATGTGATGCGCCTCCGCCATGGCTGCAATCTTCTTCATCTGCGTGATGCCGCCGGCGCGGCCCGTATCGGGCTGGACAACGTCGACAAGGTCCTTCTCGATCAGGTCGCGAAGACCGTAGATCGTCGCCATCCGCTCGCCGCCGGCAAGAGTGACGTTCGCCGCGTCCCGGATACGGCGATAGCCGTCGAGATTCTCCGGAGCGATCGGATCCTCGACGAACATGAGCCGATATGGCTCCAGCGCACGTGCCACCTGCGCGGCGTCTGCTGGCGTCAGCCAGGGCGGCCCATGCAGGTCGATCATCAGGTCCATTTCCGCGCCGATTGCTTCGCGCAGTGCCGCAACCTTCCGGATAGGGTCCGACACACCGCCACACTTGATCGCCGTCACGCCGCGCTTCTTGAGGTCAAGGGCAACCTCGACCGTATTCGCGTGCGCATAGATGCGGACCTTGTCGCGCAGCTTTCCGCCAAGGAGGTTCCAGACAGGGGTGCCAAGCGCCTTCCCCTTGATATCCCAGAGCGCCATGTCGATACCAGTCATGGCACCGCCGCCGACGGTTCCGAGCATGCCGTGCGCCATCAGCGCACTCATCATTTTCTGCCAGAGGCGCTCGATATGCGTCGGGTCCTCGCCAAGCAGGATCGACTTCAGGTCCTGCACGGCGGTCTCGATCACGCGCGGCCAGCCGCTGCACTCGCCGATGCCGACGATACCCTCGTCCGTATAGACCTTGACGAAAAGCCAGTTGCGCGTGCCGGTGAGGCCCTTCTTCGACTTCCCGTGGCCGAACGAGCCGTCGGAGGCCCAGCTGCGCAGGTTGGGCGCATCCACCTGCATCAGGAATGTACGGATATCGACGATCTTCATGTTTATCCCTGACCGGAATAGCGGAAGCGGTTGTGGATCCGGCGATGCCGCGGATCCGGACGGGGAATCGCGGACAGCAGCGCCTTGGTATAGTCATGCACCGGCGCGTCGCAGACCTGATCGGTCGCGCCCGTCTCCACGACCTTGCCGCGATACATGACGCTCACCCGGTCGCACATGTACCGGATCACGCCGATGTCGTGGCTGATGAACACGTATGAAAGGCCGAGCTCGTCCTGAAGATTCATCATCAGGTCGAGCATCTGCGAACGGATCGACACGTCGAGGGCGGAAGTCGCCTCGTCGGCAACGATCACGCGCGGCCTCAAGGCGATTGCACGGGCGATGCCAATGCGTTGCCGCTGGCCGCCCGAAAAGGCATGCGGATATCGCTCGCGCCACGCCGGGTCGAGCCCGACCTGCTTCAGAAGGGCCGCGACACGATCATCCAGTTCACCCCCTTGGGCAACGCCGTTGACAAGCAGCGGCTCGCCGACGATCTGCGCAACGGTCATCCGCGGATTCAGCGATCCGACCGGATCCTGGAAAATCATCCGGATTTCCCGGCGCATCCGCTTCAGCGTCTCCTTGTCGGCCGCGACGAGATCGACCACGCTTCCGTCCGCGCGCCGATAGTCGATTGCTCCCGCTGTCGGCTCGTAGACCCTGAGCAGGCATCGTCCCATCGTCGTCTTGCCGGACCCTGATTCCCCCACGATCCCGAGCGTTTCGCCCGGCCGGACCGTCAGCGACACGTCGTCCACGGCCTTTGTGAGCGACGGTCCGGACCCGAAATGCATCCGCAGTCCCTTGACCTCGATGACGGGCGGCGCTTCAGCGCGGATCGGCGCACGCTTCAGACGGATCTCCGCCTTCTGCTCCAGCCGCAGGACCGAGCCGATAAGCATGCGCGTATAGTCGTTCTTCGGTGCATGGAATATCTGCTCGACCGGCCCGCTCTCCATGACCTTGCCGTGGTACATCACGAGCACTTCGTCGGCGATCTCGGCCACCACGCCCATGTCGTGCGTGATGAACATGACGGCCATGCCGAAGCGATTCTGCAGCCGCTTGATGAGGTCCAGAATTTCCGCCTGTGTCGTCACGTCGAGTGCGGTTGTCGGTTCGTCCGCGATCAGAAGAGATGGATTGCAGGCCAACGCCATCGCGATCATCACGCGCTGGCGCATGCCGCCGGAGAACTCGAACGTGTAGCGATCGATCGCGCGCTCCGGTCTGGGGATTTCGACCTGGCCGAGGAGTTCGATGGTCCGCTGTCGGGCCGCCGCCTTGTCCATCCCAAGGTGCAGGCGCAGCACCTCGATGATCTGGTCGCCGACCGTGTGAACCGGCGAAAGCGAAGACATCGGCTCCTGAAAGATCATCGCGATCTCGGCCCCGCGGACGGCACGGATCGCGCGACTGCGCGGATGCAACTTCGCAAGATCGGCGGAATCTCCGTTGGACCGCCGCAAGACCATCGAACCGGAAACTATCCGGCCCGGCGCGTCGACGATCTGGAGGATCGAGCGCGCGGTAACGCTTTTGCCGCTTCCGCTCTCACCGACGACGCAAAGAGTCCTGCCGCGCGCCACGTCAAACGACACGCCGTCAACCGCCTTGACGATCCCGGTACGGGTCGCAAAGTGCGTGACGAGGTCACGAACCTCCAGGACGTTATCCGGCGCGCTCATTTGTTGTATGGATCGGCCGCATCTCGCAGACCGTCTCCCAGAAAGTTCAGCGCCATGACCGCGGCCACAACCGCAAATCCCGGCCAGAACAGCCAGGGTGCCGTCGCGATCGAACGGATGTTCTGCGCCTCGCGCAGGAGAACACCCCACGAGATCGTCGGCGGCTGCAGGCCGAGACCGAGGAACGAGAGCGAGGTTTCCGCAAGAATCATTGCCGGGATGGCGAGCGTGATACTTGCGATGATGTGGCTCATAAAGCTTGGCAGCATGTGGCGGAAGATGATCCGTCCTTCCGACGCGCCGTCGAGCCGTGCCGCCACGACGAACTCCTCGGTCCGCAGGCTGAGGAAGCGTCCACGCACGACACGCGCGAGCTGGGCCCATCCCGTCAGCGACAGAATCACGGTGATCATGAAATACTGGGTCGTCGCCGGCCAATCCTGCGGAAGTGCTGCGGCGAGCGCCAGCCAGATCGGAATTGTCGGCAAGGACAGTATGAATTCGACGGCCCGCTGAATCACGAAATCCGTCCGCCCGCCGTAATAGCCCGAGATACCACCGAGCACGACCCCGATGACGAGCGACAGGAAGACGCCGACGAGGCCGACCGACAGGGAAATCTGGGTCCCCTGCATGATCCGGCTGTAGACGCAACGGCCGAGCCGGTCCGCGCCGAGGATGAAGAGCGGCTGGCTCGGATCGCTGACGGCGAAGAGATGGATGTCCGTCTCGAACAGGCCGAGAACCGAATACTTGTAGCCGCGACCAAAGAGCGTGACGTCGACCTTCCTTCTGGAGTCCTCGACATAGATCGCGGCCAGGGTCTGGGGATCGCGCCGTAGCTGGTAGGGATGGATGAACGGACGGAAGTACCGGTTCCCTGCCTCATCCGTATCGAAGAAATGCAGCTCCTGCGGCGGGTAGTATGCAGCCCGTGCGTTCTGCCGTGCCGGATCGTTCACCGCGAAAAAGCCAGGAACGACCGCGATCACATAGAAAATCGCGACCACGACCAGCCCGGCCATCGCCAGATGGTGCTTCTTGAAGGCCCACCAGACCAGCTGCCATTGCGAGGCGACGGCAAGTCGCTTGTTGTCGGTCGCAGCTGCTTGCGTCGCGCTCATGACCTATTCCAGTCTGATGCGCGGATCGACAAGCGCGAGCAGGACGTCGCTGACGAGGGAGCCCACGAGAGTCAGCGCGCAGATGAGCAGGACGAATGCCCCTGCAAGGTACATGTCCTGGCTCATCAGCGACTGGAGAAGCATCGGCCCGGCAGTGGGCAGGCTCAGGACGATCGCGACGATGATCGAACCCGAAACGAGGTTCGGCAGAAGCCACGCGATCGTCGAAATGAACGGATTGAGCGCGACGCGGACAGGGTACTTGATGAGGAGCGCGATTTCGGAAAGCCCTTTCGCACGCGCCGTCGTGACATAGGGCTTGTTCAGCTCGTCAAGCATGTTTGCGCGCATGACCCGGATCAGGCTCGCGGTACCCGAAACGGCAAGTATGATGACCGGCACCCAGAGATGCGAGACGAGGTCCATCGCCTTGCCATAGCTCCAGGGCGCATTCACGTACTTCTCGGAAAACAGGCCGCCGACATCCTGGCCGAGCTTCACCGCCGCGACGTACATCAGAACGAGTGCCAGCAGGAAACTTGGAATCGCGAGGCCGAGGAAACTGAAGAACGTGGCGACATAGTCGCCGATCGAGTATTTGCGAACAGCCGAAAAGACGCCGATCGGCAGCGCAATTCCCCAGGTCGCCAGGAGCGTCGAAACCGTCAGGACCAGCGTCAGCGCCATACGCTCCCATATCAGTTCAGAGACCGGCTGCTGCCACTCAAAACTGAGGCCGAAATTTCCCTCGAGCAGAATGCCCGAGATCCATTTCACGTATTGGACAATCATCGGCTGATCCAGGCCGAACCTGGCGCGCAACTCGGCTGCGGTGTTCTGGTCGACGAGTTCGTTCGATGCGGCGAGCGTCGCGATATATGTCGTGACGAAGTCGCCGGGAGGAAGCTGGATCAGGACGAAGGCGAGGAAGCTGACCGCGATCAGCGACGGAATCATCCACATCAGCCGGACGACGATGAAACGCAGCATGCAGACGAACCGTACTGAAAGCGCCGTTGGCGAAAGTCATCGGCCGGCGCCCGATCCGGGCGCCGGCCGTACCTGTATCAGGAGGAGAAGTAGAACTGCTGCGGAAGCGCCGGCGCGGGGTTCGGCCAGCTCCATGCGTTCGGCATCTTCGCGGGAACATTCTTGAGATTGTTCTTCGCGATGCCAAACGTGTTGACCGCGAGGCACACGCCGATCGTCTCGAAGGCCTCGGCCGTCAGGTCGAACAGCTCCTTGAGGATAGCCCCGCGCTTGGCGATGTCAGCAGTCGCCGCCGCATCCGCGAAGAGCTTCATCCGCCGCTTCTGGCTTTCGGGCGGTTCCTGGCCATCCTTGCCGTTCGACACATACCAGAGCGTCCACGGAATTGCGTAGCGGGAGCCCTGCGGGTGCTGAGCGAAATAGTCGCGTGGATCGAGCATCGGATCGAGGCCGCCAGGGCCCGGCCACGTCGCTGCGTCATGGTCGTTGTTGTCGCCGCGCGTATAGAACAGAGCGCGTTCGATCGTGTTCACCTTCATGTCGACGCCGATTGCCGCCCAGTGCCGCTTCACGAGTTCGAGCGTGTCAACCGCATCCGGGTACAGGGTCGGGATGACGTCGACGGCGAAGAATAGCTTCTGCCCGTCGGGCCGAAGGCGCATGCCATCCGCTCCGCGTCGGTTGTAGCCAAGCTTGTCAAGGATGGCGCCTGCCTGCTTGGGATCGTGCTGCGTGAATTGGCGCGATAGTTTCTCGTGATACCAGGGATGGCCGGGACGCGGCCCCGTCTGGTACGGCTCGGACTGCCCCAGGTAGACGATATCGATGATTTCCTTCCGGTCGATACCGAGCGACAGCGCCTGCCGGAACTCCTTGTTCCCGAACATCTCCCGCATCTTCGGGTCCTTGTGGGTCATGTTCAGGTAGATCTGGCATTGCTGCGCGCTCGACGCGACAAGCTCGACAAGCCTGTAACCGCCCTTCTGCATGTTCTGCGAAAGGGTGGGCTTGTTCTGAAGCGCGTCGATGTGGCGATCCTGCATGTCGATGCGGCCCGAAATCGTGTCGAGCATCAACGATTCGACATCCTGCGAGATGTTCATCGTCAGCTGATCGATATAGGGAAGCTGCGCGCCCTGCGAGTCGACCTGCCAGAAATAGGGGTTCCGCCGCATCACGACGCGCGTCGCGCCGCCCGTATAAGGCTCGACAAGCACCCATGGATCAAGCGTCGGCTTGTCCACGTTGCCCCAGCGCGACGGGATTTCGATGTCGCCACACTTGGCGCGGAACAGCGTCGGCCAGTCCGACATGTTCGCCGCCTTCACCGCCGCGGCGAGGTTCGGATTGTACTTCGGGTGGAACTGGCTGCAGTAGTGTTTGGCGAACAGCGTCGGGTGTTGCCCCAGCGGCGTCGCAAGATTCTCGAGGAACATCGCGTAGGGCGACGGAAACGTGAACTTCACGGCCGTGTCGCTGACCTTCGTCACGACGGCCGGCTTGCCAGCGATCGTGAGCTGCGACGGCACGGACTTGTAGAGTTCCGAATTCTTCGCGCAGTCCTCGATCGCAAACACGACGTCATCGGCGGTGAACGGCTTGCCGTCCGACCACTTCATTCCCGCGCGCAGATGGAACGTGAACTCTGTCGCATTCGCGTTGACGTCCCAGCGTTCGGCCACGCACGGCTGGACTTGGGTGAACGCCAGGTTCCAGCGCACGAGCCCCTGATTGCCCACGATGCGCAGAATGCCATTGTGGTCAGCCGAGCCGCGCAGTCCGCGTCGCAACGAACCACCATACCGCCCGACACTTTCGATCGTCTGGACAGCGAGGGGGGAGGCAGGAAGTCGCTGGGCCAGTGGCGGGAGTTTTCCCTCGGCAACGAGCTTTGCAAGCTCCGGCGCCTCTTTCGGCGCCCCCTGCGCGAGCACGCTGCCCGGCATCGCCGCGAGCGCCGCCGCGCCGGCGAGTCCCTGGAACACCGCACGCCGTCCCACGCCTTCGCCGAGACCCGGCTTTTCCCTGTCAGTCATCGTCTCCCCCCGATTTCATTGTTGCCGCTTTGCGGCGTTCACGGACGCGGCGTCCGGCCATCCGGGCATCGCGGCAGCAGGATTTAGGCACTAATATATCAGAGTGTCAACACGGCCTCCGCCCGGCGCTCCGGCCGATCGGCTGCCTCCTGGCGCATGTACTCCGGAAACCGAGCGCTCAACGCTTCGATATTGGCAAGGGTCCCGGCAAGATGCTTGCGCAGATAAGCCTGCGCGATCTCAGGCTGCCGATCGTCGATCGCATCAAGGATCGCCTTATGGTCCGCCAGCACCGTTTCCATCTTGCAAAGATCAGGCAGATTGAGCCGCCGAAGCCTGTCGAGCTGCCCACAGTTCTGATGCATGAGTTGCCACATGTCCGGAACGCCCGCCGCCTCGTACATGATCCTGTGGAACAGCCTGTCTGAGTCGGAAAACGCCTTCAGGTCCCGGCGAACTGCGTACTCACGTTGGCTATCAAGACATGCGCGAAGCGTCGAAATCGCCCCCGGATCATGCGAAATCGCAAGGGATCGAACCACCTCAAGTTCGAGCGACCGCCGCAGGAAGTGGGCCTGACGGGCAGCCGGCAGGTCGATCAGGCTGACGACCGTTGCATGCTGCGGGAATATCTCGACCAATCCTTCAGCCGCAAGCCGCATCAGCGCATCTCGGACCGGCGTCTGGCTCACGCCAAAGCGGCGCGCAAGATCGGCGCGGGACAGCACCATGCCCGGCGTCAAAGAAAGCGAAAGGATCATGTCCCGAACGCGGTCGAACACCATCGCTGCGGCAAGCCGGCCGCGCTCTGTCGTCGACTGGCGCACCCGCGTGCGGATCGCCGGCGACCGCCCTCCCCGCTTGTGAACTGCCGTCTGCGCGGCCTTTTTCATCATGCCGGGTAGGATAGCGCGATTTCACGCATTGTCACGCGCTAATATATTAGTGCTTTCCGGACTGGCTGCCGGCCGCTATCCTCGAAGCCCTCAGGGGAGAAGCGGCCGAATGCAAGAATCAGTTTCGACAGCGGGGGCATCGCGCCGCCCGCGCATCTCGGATGTCCGGGTTACCCCCATCGCATTTCGTGATCCACCACTGCTGAATGTCGTCGGGGTGCACGAGCCTTGGGCGCTCCGCTCCATAATCGAAGTTGAAACCGAGGACGGTCGGATCGGTCTCGGCGAAAGCTATGGCGACCTCGAGACACTGGCAAATCTCGCTGCCGCCCAGACACGTCTTGTCGGGCTTGATCCGTACGACACCAATGGATTGCTTTCGCGCGTATACGAATCAGTCACCGGCATCGAGTTCACCGGCCAGAAATTTCCCTCGGCCGGTGATAAGGCGCTGGCCAGCGCTTTCGGCGCGTTCGAGGTTGCATTTCTCGATCTGCAGGGACAGATCGCCGGATTGCCGCTTTACCAACTGCTCGGGGGCGCCGTGCGCGAGCGCGTCGCGTACAGCGCCTATCTCTTCTACAAATTCGGACGCCACAAGGACGACCCCGGCTATCCGGCGGACGAATGGGGCGAGGCGCTGGATCATCCGCAGATCGTCGAGCAGACGCGCAAGATGATCGACGCCTACGGCTTTGGCTCGATCAAGCTCAAGGCGGGCGTATTCGAGCCGGACTTCGAGATCGAATCGCTGCGGGCTCTACGCCGCGCCTTTCCGAACCACCCGCTCCGGATCGACCCGAATGGCGGCTGGTCCGTCGATACGACCCGCCGCCTCATGCCGCAGTTCGACGGACTCCTCGAATACCTCGAGGACCCGGTGAACAGCCTCGACGAGATGGGCGAGGTTGCTTCGTTCTCCACACTTCCGCTGGCCACGAACATGGTCACGGTGGCGTTCGGCCACATACCGAAGACCGTCCGGCTCGGCGCCGTGCAGGTCATCCTGAGCGACCACCACTATTGGGGAGGATTGCGCGCAACGCAGGCGCTCGCCCACTATGGGCGCGTGTTTGACATGGGCATCTCGATGCACTCGAATTCCCATCTCGGAATCAGTCTTGCCGCGATGACCCATGTCGGCATGACCATCCCAAATCTCGCCTATGCCTGTGACACACACTATCCTTGGCAGGTTGAGGAGGTGGTCGTCGGCGGACGTGACGTATTCAAGTTTGAAGCAGGCAGCCTCGCTCCACCCCCCGGACCGGGCCTTGGCGTCCGGCTTGACCGGAGCGCGCTCGCGGCTCTCCATCGCCAGTATCTCGATTGCGGCATCCGCAAGCGTGACGACGCGAAGGAGATGCGGAAATACAAGCCGGACTGGAGTTCAGTCCGGCCCAGGTTCTAGGGATGCGGGCCGAACCTGCCCACCGGCGCGCCGGCGACGTCGACACGCAGGCGGATCACCGTTCCTGCCTGCCTGACACCGGTTCGATCCGTCGCGAGCGACGTGACGAACAAGGTCCGCATGTCGTCTCCGCCGAAGCACGGCATCGTCGGCGCCGCAACAGGAAGCATGAGCTTTCTTTCAATGGAACCGTCCGGTGCGATCCGGTTGAGGCATCCGGCCGATACACCGGCGCTCCAGTAGAAACCTTCAGCGTCCATGGCCGCGCCGTCGGGGCGACCGTCACCTTCCTCGAGGGTGCGAATGACGCGGCGGTTCGCGATGCCTCCAGTCGAGGCGGTGAAGTCGAATGTTTGGACGAACTTCTGGCGGCTGTCGGAGTGGTACATGCGCTTGCCATCCGGCGCCCAGGCAAGCCCGTTGGAGACAGTCAAACCGTCGAGCATCTTCGTCGAGCGACCGTCGGTATCGATGCGATAGAGTCCGGCAACGGCTTCCTTTTCCGGCCGATCGTCCATCGAGCCGACCCAGAATCGGCCATCCGGCCCGACTTTTCCATCATTGAGGCGGTTTGCCGGCATGTCCGGCTCGGGATTCACGACGAACTCGAATCGGCCCGTCGAAAAATCGAACATGTGGATCCCGCTTCGCAATGCGACGATTGCACGGCCATCGGAGGCGAGCCCGAAGCTTCCGATTGTCGCGGGCATCTCGAAACGGTCGATGCGGCGCTTGTCCGGATCGAGCCGGAAGAGAGCCGGCGCCGGAATATCGATGAAATAGAGCACTCCGTTTACCGGATCCCAGCAGGGTCCTTCACCGGTGCCGAGCGGAAAATCGATCAGGGACTCGACTTTTGGAGTCTCGACACGCATCGCGCTATCCTCTTCCCTATTGCCGCTTCGAGTGGGTATAGCGCGGAATATCCCTGAATTGGAGGATGGAATGTCGACCGACAAGCTTCGCCACGCGCTCAAGGGAATCTCCGGCGTTCACGTGGTTCCATATGGCAAGGACGGCTCACCGGATGGCGCGACGCTCGCGCGGGTCATCGACCGGATCGCCGCAGCCGGGGTCCACAACATCGTGTCTGCCGGAAATACCGGCGAGTTCTACGCCCTGACCCCGGACGAGGTTCGCTTCGTCCATGACAAGGCAATCGAAGCAAATCGTGGCCGCAGCCTCATCACGGCAGCGATCGGCCGCTCGCTGGTGGAGGCTATTGCGCTTGGCAAGCGCGCAAAGTCGGCGGGCGCCAACGCCGTGATGGCCCATCAGCCGCTCGATCCGTTTGCTGCGCCGCAGGCCCAGGCCGCGTATTTCAGGGCAATCGCGGACCAGGTCGATCTTCCGCTGGTCGCCTACGTCCGGTCGGATGCGATGAGCCACAAGGATCTCATGGGGATTGCAAATCACCCGAACGTGGCGGGCGTCAAGTTCGCGACCACCAATCTTATGCTGCTATCGGAGTGCGTCCGTTCGAGCGATGCGAAAACCGCTCTCTGGGTCTGCGGGCTCGCCGAGGGCTGGGCCGGACCTTTCTACGCTGTCGGTGCAAGAGGCTTTACATCCGGTCTCGTCAATGTGGATCCCGAACGTTCGCTTGCGATCCACTCCGCCCTCGAAGCCGGCGATTTCGAGAAGGTCCGATCCCTCGTCGACACCATCGCAACGTTCGAAACGCTGCGCACGCGCTACGGGAATGGCGCAAACGTCACTGTCGTGAAGGAAGCAATGGGCGAACTCGGCTTTGAAGTCGGCCAGGTCCGTCTGCCGGGACTTCCCTCGCTCGACCCAGCCGACAAGGCCACGCTCGTCGGCGTTCTCAAATCCTGGAACATCCTGCCGGCCCGAAAGACGGGAACTGCCGCCTGATACCCCTATCGCGCCGGGAAGAGTTCTCCACCTGAGATCGGCGACGGCACACCCGTCGTCGATGGCAGGCTCAACGGAAGACCTTTTACGGACCGCACGGCGAGGAATCCGAAAAGCTCCGCCTCGAGAAAGTCCCCGTCCCACCCGACCGTCTCGACGGGTTCGACAGGTACGCCAAGTGCTTTCCGGAAGCCTTCCATGAAGGTCCGGTTGTGGCGGCCGCCGCCGGTTACCAGCCACCGGACCGGACGTCCGGGCAGATGATCGATGCATCTGCACGTCGCTTCGACGGTGAATGCGGAGAGCGTCGCCGCACCGTCAGCGTCGTCAAGCGTGTCAACCGCGCTTGCAAACAAATGAAAATCGTTGCGATCGAGAGACTTTGGCGGCGTGCGTCGGAAGAACGGGTTGTCGAGCAATTGGGCAAGCACGAACTCGTCGACCGTTCCGGCTGCCGCCAAACGCCCGTCCTCGTCATACGCAGCCCCAATCCGCCGCCTGACAAAATCATCCAGCAAAGCCGATGCCGGCCCGGTATCGAAAGCGATCGTATGGGCGTCCGAGATGTAGGTCACATTCGCAACCCCACCTAGATTGAGGACAATCAAGGGGCGTTCCAGCCCGTCGCTCAGTGCCCTGTGATAAAGCGGGGCCAACGGTGCCCCTTGCCCCCCTGCCGCCATATCGGCGTTTCTAAATCGCGCAACGACATCGATGCCCAGCGCAGACGCCGCCCTTGCGCCATCGAGAAGCTGGCGGGTAAACTGGCGCTCCGGCCTGTGATACACGGTCTGGCCGTGCATTCCGACCAGACCGACCGTGGATCGATCGAGCCGGCACGCCTCCATCATCTGCCGTACAGCCGCGACATGCGCATCGGTTACCTTCGTCTCCAGATCGGACAGCGGGTCCGTTTCGGCACGCTCAGGGCGCTTTAGAAATTCGACGAGTTCCGAACGAAGTGGCTCCGGATATGGATAACTGCGCGCAGCGCCGCAAATCTCCACTCTCTCGCCATCCGTCTCGATCAACGCCACATCGATCGCGTCCATCGAGGTTCCGCTGATCACGCCTATCGCGCGCACCACATCCTTCATTCGGTCTCCAACCCCAGCAGACGCCGCGCTTTTCGCAAGTCACCGGAGCATTCATCCAGCATATGACGTGCACGTTCAATATCGACACCTGCCGCCAGAAGACAGGCCAGCCGGATATCTCCATCACTGCCCGCAAGCGCCTCTTCGGCCGCAGATTCGCCGCATCCTGCAATGCTCGATACAATCCGAATCGCCCGCCGGCGCAGTTTCTGGTTTGTCGGCTGCATACCAATCATCAATCCGCCATACACCCGGCCAAGCCGGATCATGATCCCTGTCGACAGGAGGTTCAGGATCACCTTCTGCGCCGTTCCCGCATTGAGCCGCGTTGATCCGGCAATCGCCTCGCTGCCCGTATCGGCAAAAATCCGGAAAGCGGCTGCGCGCAGGAGCGGCGAGTCGGGATTGTTGGCGATCCCGATGGTCAGTGCGCCGCACTCGTGTGCCTGCCGAACTGCCGCCACGGTAAACGGCGTTGTCCCGCTTGCGGACGTCCCCACGACAACGTCTTCCGGACCAATCCCAAGGCGCAGGATCTCCGAGCAACCGGCGCGCGCATCGTCCTCCGCGTCCTCCACGCTTTGATCGAGAGCGGCTGCGCCTCCGGCAATGGCAAATGCAATCCGTTCGCGCGGCCAACCGAATGTCGGCAAAAGCTCTGCGCCGTCCTGGACCGCGATCCGAGCCGAAGTCCCGGCGCCCACATGGACAAGCCGCCCATGGCCTGCGAGCACCTTTGCCGCCGCGTCTACGGCGCGCGCCACTTCCTCAAGGGCTGCCTCGACGGCGCCTACAGCCCGCCACTGTCCCGACCAAAGTATCCGGACGGCATCCGCCGTCGGGCGGATGTCGATGTCACCACTGCCGGTATCCCTTGATTCCGTGCGCATGTCGTCCAGAGACAATAGCGCAGTTCAACCGAGTCGTCAGATGCCGATCTGCGGATCGCTCAGCGGCCCATGAACAGCTCAGGCAACCACAGCGTCAATGGCGGCCATAGCGTTACCGCGGCCAGGACACATAGCAGTGGAACGAGCCACGGCAGGATCGCCTTCGACATCGCCTCGAAACTTATCTCGGCGATCCGGGATGTGACGAACAGGACGACGCCTATGGGCGGATGGATCGTCCCGATGATCAGGTTGATCGTCATCATGACGCCGAAATGTACGGGATCCACCCCGAAGCTGATCGCGGCCGGGACCATGATCGGGATCAGGATCAGCATGGCGGCCAGCAATTCCATGAAGCATCCGACCACCAAAAGGACCACATTGCAGACGATCAGGAATACGATCGGACTCTCGATTGCATGCACGATCATCGGCGTAAGCGTCTGAGGCACCCTGCTGATCGACATGCACCAGCCGAGAGCGCCAGCCGCCATCACGAGAGCCAGAACAAGTCCGGTCGTCTCGACCGTTTCGACGAGGATGCCAGGCAGCATCTTCCACTCGAGTGTCCGGTACACGACAAAGCCAAGAAACAGAGAATAAAGTGCTGCGACGGCCGCGGCCTCGGTCGGAGTGAATGCGCCGGAGAACATTCCCGCGAGCAACAGGACCGGCGCAAACAGCGCCCAAATTCCGTCGAGAAATGTTCGCCAGATCTCCCCCATTCCGAGGAACGGCATACGCCCGAATCCTTGCCGGCGCGCGATGATCGCGACCATGACCATCAGGGAAACGCCCATCAGGAGTCCGGGAATGAGGCCGCCTAAAAACAGGCGCCCGATCGATACGTCGGCTGCAACACCGTAGATGACGAAGGGTAGACTCGGGGGAATGATCGGTCCGATCGTCGCGGCGGCGGCGGTAATGGCCGCAGCCGTCTCCGGCTTGTATCCGACGCGGCGCATGGACTTGATCTCGATTGCACCGACGCCCGCAGCGTCCGCAACCGCCGAGCCGACCATCCCGGCGAATATCATGCTTGCCACGATGCTCGCGTGCGCATAGCCGCCGCGAACCCAGCCGATGACGGCCGTCGCAAACGCAACAATCTTGTCATTGATTCGTGCCGCCGTGAGGATGTTGCCCATCAGGATGAAAATGGGCGCGGCAACGAGCGGAAAAGAATTGACGCCGTGCAGCAACTTCTGCGGAACGATGGAGGGCGTAAACCCGCCGAGAAACGCGAATGCGAACGCGGCAAGCCCCATCGTCGCATAGAGCGGAAAGCCGACAATGATGGAGATCAGCCAGACAATTCCGATCTGAAGGATGAGTTCGATCATTGCTGCTTCGCGATCTCTTTTCGGACGACACCGACAATGTCCGCAGCTGCCTGGACAGTGGCAATCGCGCCGGCGACAACAAGCGGGACATAGAACCACATCATGGCGATGGGCATGCTGATCGCTTCGACGTCGCTGTTTCTCTCGACGAGCTCGGCCCCGTAAAGGACGACGAGGAGACCGAAGACGACGACACTGAACTGCATGATCACTTCGGCGACAGCCCAGCCTGTCGGCGGAAGGAGATCATGGAAAAAACGGATCCGAATATGCGCGTGTCGGCGCGAAGCCAGCATCCAGCCGAACATCGCGACCCAGACCATGAGGAGCCGCGACAATTCGTCCGTCCACGCGTAAGGATCGCCAAACGCACGCGAGATCACGCCAACGAGCACGACGATCGCCAGAAGGGCAGCCGACGTGCCGGCAATGAATCGCATCGCGAAGTCGACGGCGTGCCTCACGCACGCCGTCGTCCCGCGTCGATCCTGGGTTAGAGCTTCAGGAAGGCTTCCCACGTGCCCTTGCCCCACTTCTCTTCAAACTTCTTCGGCACCGTATCGAGCACGGCCTTTCGGAAGGCCGGCACGTCGGGTTCGATCACGGTCATGCCCTGTTGACGGAGCTGGGCAACTGCACCGGCCTCCTGACGGAGAAGCTCGGCGTCCTGCCACTTGACGCCAGCCGCGATTGCCTCGGCGATCGCATCGCGCTCCGTCTTTTGCAGTCCCTGCCAGAACGGCTCGTTGATGAGCGGCATGCGCGGCGTGATGATGTGCTCGGTAAGAACAAGGAACTTCTGAACCTCGAAGAATTTTCCGCTCTGGATCGTCGGCAGGGGGTTCTCCTGACCATCGACTGCGCCCTGGCTCAGGGCGAGATAGAGCTCGGCATACGCAATCGGCGTCGCGCGAGCCCCCCAGGCCTCGGCCATTGCTCGGAACGTGTCGACGGGCGGAACGCGCAGCTTGAAGCCGACCATGTCCGCCGGCGTGCGAACTGCCTTGTTGCCGGTCGTCAGGTGGCGCTTGCCGTAGTAGGAAACGCCAAGAATTCGCATCTTGCGCCGCTGAATGAGCGCGTCATTGAACGAGCCGAACTGGCTGGCCTGGACCATCTTCGCCATATGCGCGGCATCGCGCCAGAGATAGGGCGCTTCGATGACCGAAAGCGCCGGGAGGAAGCTTCCGATTGCGCCGGCCCCGTCCGTCGTCATCTGCAGTGCGCCGGACGAAACAGCCTCGATCATGTCCGGACCGGTTCCAAGCTGGCTGTTCGGAAAGACCTGGATCTCGATCTTCCCGCCGGTCTTCGCCTTGACATCGGCAGCGATCTTCTCGGCCATCTGCACCTGCGGATGATTTGCCGGTAACGCCTCGCCCCAACGGACCGTCTTGGCCTGTGCCCGAAGGATCGTCGGGCTACCGGCCATGGCCGCGATTGCGGCACTGCCGGCAAGTATTGCTCGCCTGGATACTGTCTTCATCGTTTCCCCCTTGTTATCGAGTTTTCAGGATGGTTCTGGATCGACTAGCGTTCATGCGCCCTTCACGCCTCCGGCCGTCAGCCCGCCAACGATTTCCTTCTGGATCAGCAACGTGAGCAGGAGGACGGGCAGCGTCACCAGCAATGCCGCCGCGGCTAGAGGACCCCAAGACACCTGCTCGAAGGTCAGCATGTTGAAGACCGCAACCGGGAGCGTACGTGTCTGCCGGCCGCCAAGCACCGCACCGAACACGAAATTGTTCCACGAAAAGATGATCGACAGAATCGCGCCAACGACGATGCCCGGCCTCGCCAAAGGCAGGGCGACATACCTGAAGGCCTGCCAAAGCGTGCAGCCGTCGATCAGCGCGGCCTCTTCAAGCTCCTGGGGTAGGCCCTCAAAGAACCCGATCATGACATAGATGAAAATCGGCAGCGTAATGACCAGATGGGTCACGACGATCGGCCAGATCGTTCCGGTCAATCCGATCCACTGAAACAGGATGAATAGCGGAATCAGGTAAGACAGGGCCGGCGTTATTCTGGCGATCAGGGTGAGCATGGCCAGTTTGTGCGCCTGCGCCTTCGCAATTCCGTATGCCGCCGGCACGCCGACCGCAATGGCAACTAGTGTCGCCAATCCTGAGACGATCACGCTGTTGAGAAAGTAGGTCTCGATCCGATTCTTTTCGAAAACATCGAGGAAGTTCGCCAAGGTCGGCGGCGACGGCACAAACACCGGAGGAAAGGACATGTTGTCCACTTCCGTCTTGAGCGACAGGGACAGCATCCAGAGCATCACGAGGATAGCCGGCGAGACGATCACGAAGACCGAAAATCCGAACGCCAGGCGCCCGGCCAGCTTCCGCATGCGGGCGGCGGTCACGACCACTTCGCCTTCTGGCGCAGCCACAGCAGCACCATCGCCAAAATGACGATCAGCACGAAAAACACGATCGTGACGGCCGACGCATAGCCGATGTTGTAGAATGAAAATGCCTGCAGATAGAGAAACAGGTTGATCGTCTCGGATGCGGTTCCAGGCCCACCCTGCGAGATGACAAAAATCGTGTCGAAGGCCTTCAGCGCATCAATCGTGCGGATCACCGCGGCGACGAGCAAAAACGGCATGATGAGCGGCAGCGTGATGTGGCGAAACACCTGCCAAGGGCTTGCGCCGTCGATCTTCGCCGAATCGTAAGGCTCGGTCGGCGCAGAGGCCAGTCCGCCCAAAACGATAAGCATGACGAGCGGCGTCCAGTGCCACACCTCGACGAGAACCAGGCTCGGAATGACTGTCTGTGGCGAATAGACCCACAATTGCGGCGGAAGCCCGAGCTGGCTCAGGAGATAGTTGAGCACCCCGAGCTGCGGATGGAACATCATCGTCCAGACGAGCGCCACCGCAACCGGCGTTGCCATCATCGGGAGGATGAAAATCGCCCGGAAAAGGCCACGCAGCGGAAAACGTTCGTTGAAGACAAGCGCTGCAGCCGTGCCGATTATCAACGGCAGGAGAACCGCGAGAACCGTGAAATAGAGCGTGTGGCCGATGGATTCGAGGAACCGCTCGTCACCCGCCAAGCGGGCGAAATTCGCCAATCCGACAAATTCCCGCTGCTGGCCGATCTTCCAGTCATGCAGGCTCATGTACACGGTGAACGCCCACGGAAACACGATTACGGCAGCCGTGATCGCGAGGGCCGGATAGGCAAACCGCAAATACTGGGACTTATAGCCTGCGCCGACCTGGCGTGGGCCACCGTTCATGGACGTTTCGGATCGAAGAGTCGTAGCGTTCATGCTTCGCGTCACCGCACCCGTATCGGCACCCCCTGCCCGGAAACGCGGGCAGGGGGCTCTCCCGATCGATACATGCCGAACGATCGTCGGCGGTCAGGTTTCCGACTTTTGCAGGACCGGAGTGAAGGCTTCAGTCGCCTTCGCAAGCTCGGTTTTGACGTCGGCTCCACCGATCGTGTTGGTGAGGCCGACGCCGAACACGTCGCGGAACTCCGTGACCGGCGATATTTCCGGCAGGCCGGGCCGCCCGATCGCGGTGGATTCCTGAAGGCAGGTCAGCCACTCGCGCGGCAGCTTGAGGCCTGCGATCACGTCCTTGTCCGAGTAGGCCGAGCCGCGGCACGGCGACCCGCCGCCCGACTGCAGGAGACGAGCGCACATGAGCTTGCTTGTCGCCCACTGGCTATAGAGATAGGCGGCCTCTTTCTTCTTGCTGGCGACCGGGACGCCGATGCCGTCCCCGAACGTCGCCGAGTGGCGCGCCTTGGGGCCCGCGGGCATGATTCCGTAGCCGACCTTCCCGACAACCCGCGACTTGGTCGGGTCCTCCAGCGGAGGCGCAAAGCCGATGCCGTCGAGCCACATGCCGATCTTGCCCTGGCTGAACGACGTCTGGGATTCATTCCAGTTGAACCCGACGGTTCCGGGCGGCGCAAAATCCTTGTTGAGCTTCTTGTAGTATTCGCCCGCCGCAATGGCTTCCGGTGTCGTCGTCTGGAGCTGGATGGTCTTCGGATTGACCGGGTCCATGTCGTGGCCGAGCATGAAGCTCGTCCAGACAGGAACATTGGCATTCTTCAGTCCGCGAGAGACCCAGCCGTATTGACCGGCCGACTTGTCCGTGAGCTTTTCGGCCGCCATCACGATTTCCTCGAACGTCTTCGGGAATGCGAGGCCCTTTGCGGCGAACAGTTCCTTGTTCCAGTAGATCATCCAAGGATCGATATTGAGCGGCAGCGTGTCCATGCGTCCGTCACCCTGCACGGCCCAGCGAAGTCCACCCGCAGTGAAATCCGGGAAGTCGTAGTCGGGCGCGGTCAGGCTCGAGTCCGCAAGCAGCGGCTTCATATCGACAAGCCACTTCGACTTCCCGAATAGCCGCTTCTGCACGTGCCACGAAATCGTGATCACGTCGAACTGCGGATTGCCGGAATTGAACTGGATGACCGCCTGCTGGCGGTGCTGCTGCTCGGGCACGATTTCCGAACCGACCTTGATTCCGGTCAACTCCGTGAATTCGCGCTCGTGCCTGCGAAGGAGGTCGCCGCGCGGGCTGAGCGTGAGGGAAACCTCGATGCTCTGTCCCGCAAAACGCTTCCAGTTGAATGCGCCGCTCTGGGAATAGGTCGTCTTGATGTTGAGCATTGGTGACGCTATGGCGCCCAACGCTGCCGCCTTCATGAACGTTCGGCGGCCGATCTCCGACTTCTTCATTGGTTCCTCCCCTTTTTGTCATTCGTCGTTTTTCGACTTTATCGTATTCAATTCCTCCGACGCCTACACCCCCAAAGCGCGATTTCGCGCATCGACGATGTGATCGGCAAGCGCGCGCTGCGCGCCAGCCGCATCGCGCTTCTCCATGAAGCTGACGATGCCCAGATGATCCCGCATCACATCTTCGACGCGTGAAGGATCGAGCCGGACCTCCGCCTGCCGGATGAGGCGGATCTTGATCGAATTGACGCGGTAGGCACTGGAGACGATGTCGTTCGCGAGCGAGTCAACGATCGTGTCGTGGAGATCCCAATCCGTCAGCTGCGCGCGACGAATGACGTCGGCCGTAATCCTTCGCGCCGCATCCTTGAGAACGCGCTCATGCGCTTCTCTCAGGCGCGCAATAGCGGCGTCCGGTGCCTCGCGAACGAAGATTGCGATTGCTTCCCGTTCCAGCATAAGGCGGAACTGAAACGCGTTCCGGATCAGGCTCAGGTCGACATGTGCAACCTGCATCCCGCGCTGAGGGATCGTGACGATTAGACCTTCCGCCTCAAGACGCGGGACAAGCTCCCGGATCGCTCCAAGCGGCAGTCCCGTGATTTCCACGAGTTCACGCTGGGAGACGAACTGTCCCGGCACGATCTCCCGGGACAGGAGACTCTGCGTAAAGGCGTCGTAGGCGCGCTCGCGCAGCTTTGGCGTATCGGTACCGGACTCCGCCATTCGTCCTAGGCCGCCTTTGCCGGCGCGGCGCTATTGTAACGCTCGACCAGCGCACGGATCTTCGCCTCGTCGAGTGCCTCGAGCGGCGCGCGCATCCGGCGCCATTCGCTGTCGCCCGTCCGATGCGCGATCAGCGCCTTGACCGCAGACATGAAGGGATCCGCGACGATTGCGGCAACGAGCGCCGCGATCCGCGGATCGTCCTTCCCGTCCCA
Organism: Rhodospirillales bacterium; assembly: GCA_016794025.1. Classification (GTDB taxonomy): domain Bacteria; phylum Pseudomonadota; class Alphaproteobacteria; order CACIAM-22H2; family CACIAM-22H2; genus Tagaea. The sequence goes on from JAEUKX010000061.1 coordinate 31,662, forward strand.
CGCGGCGGGCCGCAGAAGATCCGGCCTGAGATTCGCAAGGCCGCAGATCGTTCCGCTGCCACCGTTCTGGACAGCACGCGCCAGCTGGCGTTCGTCCCCAACGAGAATCTGCAGGTCACTATGGCGGTCGAGGAAGCCCTTGCTCGAGTTCCAGTCGCCCGTGCTGTCCTTGATTCCGAGAATTTTCCCGGGAAACGCTTCGCGCAGCCGCCCCATCAGATCCGGCGTCATGACACAACGTGTCATGCTCGGAATGTGATAGAGGATCACATCCCGGAGCTGCCCGCCAAGACGCTCGAAGACCGATGCGTACCAGCGGAAAATACCTTCCTCCGAGTTGACCGGGAAATAGAAGGCGGGCGTCATCAGGAGGGCGCGACACCCGAATTCATAGCCCGCCCTCGCCTGATCAACTGCGTCCGGGATCGTCGCTGCCGTCACGCCGGCGATGATCTTTTCGCCCATGTCGAACCCGGAAGCTCCGAATGCACCCAGAACCGAGTGGCGTTCTGCAAGCCCGATCGATGCCCCCTCACCCGTCGTTCCAAAGACCGCGAGGCTGTCGCAGCCACTATCAAGCACCCAGCGACCGTGCGCGATCATGCGGACAAGATCGATCCGGCCGTTTGCGGAAAATGGCGTTGAGAGCGCGCAACTCAGCCCGATGCGGCGAGCTTTCGTGGACATGTCGGTTTCCCCCAAGGATGACGCGAGCACGTTGACCGGTCGATTGGCGCGAGTCAATACTGACATGTCAGTGATCCAACAAAAAAGTATAGGGGGAGCAACGTGACGATCCGGAGCCGCGTTCTGGGGCGATCAGGGATCGCAATTTCGACGCTCGGCTTCGGCGCAGCCCCATTGGGCGATCTTTATTCGCGTCTCGACGAAGCGGTGGCTGTGGCAACGGTGGAGTCCGCGCTTCTCGCGGGTGTCACCCTCGTCGATACATCACCGCTCTACGGGCATGGACTTTCGGAATTGCGGGTCGGAGCGGCCCTGCGCCGCACGCCGAACCTCCGGTCGGTATTGTCGACGAAGGTCGGTCGCGTGATGGATCCGTTCCGACCGAGCGGAATCGGCTCCGGGTATGTCGGCGGATTGCCGCACGCGTCGCGATTCGACTACTCCTACGACGGAACAATGCGTTCGCTCGAGCAGTCGCTGCTGCGTCTTGGGGTCGACCGGATCGACATTGCACTGATACACGACGTCGACATATGGACGCACGGACCCAAGGAAATCGACACCCGTTTTCGCGAGGCAATGGAAGGTGCGTACAAGGCGCTCGACGATTTGCGGCGGGCCGGCACGGTCCGCGCCATTGGCGTCGGAGTCAACGAATCGGAAATGTGCGAGCGATTTGCGCGTGCCGGCGACATCGACGCAGTCCTCCTTGCCGGGCGGTACTCCCTGCTCGAACAGCCGGCCGCAAAAAGCTTCCTGCCGCTCGCGCAGCAGCGGTCGATCGGCGTCATGCTCGGCGGCGTCTTCAACTCCGGAATTCTCGCGACCGGCCCGATCGATGGCGCGAGATATAATTACAGGCCGGCGCCGCCCGACATACTCGCCAGGGTGAAGGGAATCGAGTCGATCTGCCGTCGGCATGACGTCCGGCTCTACGAGGCGTCCCTGCAGTTTGCCCTCGCACATCCGGCGGTCGCGGCTGCCGTGCTTGGTGCGGTCACGCCGGCGGAGGTCGCACAGCAGATATCTGCGATCGGTCGGAAGATCCCGCCTTCCCTCTGGAGCGAGCTGCGCCACGAAGGCTACATTCCAGATGGAATTCCCACTCCGGACTGAGCCATGAAAATCGATTCTCACCAGCACCTCTGGCGTCTTGATCGCGGCGACTATGGATGGCTGACGCCGGCAAAGACGGCGATCTATCGGGACTTCGGGCCCGACGATCTGGCGCCAATTCTCGCGCGCCATTCGATTTCGCGAACCATCCTTGTCCAGGCGGCGCCCACGATCGCGGAGACGGAGTTTCTTCTCGATGTTGCCGCGCGCTGCCCGTTTGTGGCCGGCGTCGTCGGCTGGATCGACTTTACGGCAAGTGACGGTGCCGCAACGGTGCAGCGCCTCTCCCGAAATCCGCTCCTTGTCGGCCTGCGTCCCATGGTTCAGGACATAGAGGACGACGACTGGCTTCTCCGCCGCGATATCGAGCCTGCGATACGAGCGATGGTGGAGTCCGGGCTCGTCTTTGATGCCCTCGTCCGACCGCGCCATCTCTCCCGGCTACTGACGCTTGTCGATCGGCATCCGGACCTGCGTATCGTCGTCGATCACGGTGCAAAGCCGGCCATCGCCGACAATCGTCTGGTTCCCTGGAATGCCGACATGGCGGCAATCGCCGCGCGACCGTGGGTCTACTGCAAGCTGTCCGGACTGGCCAACGAGGCAGGATCGGACTGGCGCAACGACACGCTCGCGCCTTATGTGTCCCGCTTGATCGACACCTTCGGACCCACCCGCCTGCTCTGGGGCAGCGATTGGCCCGTTGTGAATCTCGCCGGCGGCTACGACCGCTGGCATGCCGCGGCCGTCGAACTCACCGCGGAGCTGCCGGGCGACGCAAAAGACGAGATATTCGGCAGAACTGCTGAAAGACTCTATCTTCTACACCGAGGGCGGAAATAGAGATGCTGAAAGGGCTTGACCCACTGCTTGTGCCTGATCTGCTCCGTTGCCTGGCCGCGATGGGGCATGGCGACGACCTGGCGTTGGTCGACGCAAATCACCCGGCGTCCAGCATTGCCAGATCAACCGTCCTAGGACGGCCGATCGAACTACCCGGCATCAGCATGGCCCGCGCGGCGCGTGCGGTTCTGTCAGTGCTGCCGATCGACGATTTCACATCGGATCCGGTCAGACGAATGCTCGTCGTTGATAGACCGGATGACCTTCCCGCTGTTCAGCGAGAGGTGCAGGCCGAAATCGACAGCACAACGGGCCGCAAGATCGAGATGGTCGGCGTGGAGCGTTTCGCGTTCTATGAGGCCGCCAGGCGTGCATTTGCTGTCGTTCAAATCGGCGATCCGCGTGGATATGGCTGTTTCCTGTTCCGAAAGGGAGTCGTATTCGGCGACGCTCCGAAGGGATGAGTGTTGAGGGAGCACGGGTCTCGCGACGATGGCCCCAGAAAAACTAACCGGGCATCCAAGAAATTCTCCGTTGAAGCACATACCCTGACGTCGCAGTTTCAGCGCCTCTTGAAAGTGGATCAAGATGGCGAAGAATGGATCTCGCGGCCTCCAAGTCGTGACGGCAAATGAATTGCGGACTGGTCGGGTCGTCTTTTTCGGCCGGGCTGGCCGATGGATATCGAACATCAATGATGCGGACACCGCCCAAGGCGTGAATTCGGCCGCCGAACTGCTGGCGCGCGCCCAATGCAGCGACGACGCCTCTGGTGTAGTTGAACCAAGCCTGATTGAAGCATGCGCGGATGGCGGAACGATCCGGCCAATCCGCCTGCGCGAGGAGATCCGCGCGAAAGGACCGACAGTCGCCTTCGATTCCGCCGGCCCGCGCTGAAGGCCGATCCATGTACCGATACGACGAGTTTGACCGAAATTTCGTCCTCGAGCGTGTCGAGGAGTTCCGCGATCAGGTCGATCGCCGACTACGCGGCGAATTGACGGAGGATCAGTTCAAGCCATTGCGCCTCATGAACGGCGTATATCTGCAACTGCACGCCTACATGCTCCGCATTGCGATCCCATATGGCGTCCTGTCTTCTCGCCAACTCCGCAAACTTGGTCATGTCGCGCGAAAGTTCGATCGGGGTTTCGGGCATTTCACGACACGCCAGAACCTTCAGTTCAACTGGATCCGGCTCGAGGATGTTCCGGAGATCCTGTCCGAACTGGCGGAAGTCGAGATGCACGCCATTCAGACTTCGGGAAACTGCATTCGCAACGTGACGGCAGACCATCTCGCGGGTGCCGCTGCCGATGAGGCCGTTGATCCGCGGCCGTATGCCGAGATCCTGCGCCAATGGTCGTCATTGCACCCGGAGTTCACGTTCCTGCCGCGCAAGTTCAAGATTGCGGCCATCGGTGCCCCTCGCGACAGGGCCGCAATCCAGGTTCATGACATCGGCCTTGAGGCAAAGCGAAACGCAAAGGGCGAAATCGGATTCGCCGTTTGGGTCGGTGGCGGACAAGGCCGCACGCCGATGATCGCAAAAAGGCTGCGGGATTTCCTGCCCGAGTGCGATCTTCTCGCCTACTGCGAGGCGATTCTGCGTGTCTACAACCTCGAGGGTCGGCGCGACAACAAGTACAAGGCGCGCATCAAGATCCTCGTTCATGAAAAAGGAATCGATGATCTCGCGAGCGCCATTGATCAGGAATTCGAAAGCCTGAAGGGCCGTTCACTGGAACTTCCCGCCGACGAAATTGCAAAGATCACGGCCTATTTCTCTCCTCCGGCGTTTTCCGATCTGCCTGCGACTTCCGTTGTGTGCGATATCGCACGGCGCACCGATCCGGAGTTTGAATCGTTTTTCCGCTTCAATGTGGCGCCGCACAAGGTTTCCGGGTACGGCATCGCGACAATCTCGCTAAAGCCGATTGGCGCACCTCCCGGGGACGCGTCCGCGGCACAGATGGACGCGATTGCCGACATTGCGGCGCGCTACTCCTTCGATGAGGTGCGCGTGAGCCACGAACAGAATATCATTTTGCCCCATGTCCGCCTCGATGATCTCCCAGCCGTGTATGCACTGCTGGCCAAGGCTGGTCTTGCGACCCCAAATGCAGGTCTGGTGACAGATATCATCGCCTGTCCGGGTCTGGACTATTGTTCGCTGGCAAATGCCCGTTCGATCCCCGTCTCCCAGCGTATATCCGAGAGATTTTCGGATTTGCGCAGACAAGCGGAAATTGGTGAACTGAAGATAAAGATTTCTGGTTGCATAAACGCTTGTGGCCACCATCATGTCGGCCACATCGGAATTCTTGGCGTCGATCGCAAGGGCGAGGAATTCTATCAAATTACGCTTGGAGGCTCCGCCGACGAGAAATGCACGATTGGAGAAATCATCGGTCCGGGATTCTCGTCCGAGAGGATTGTCGACGCGGTTGAGCAGGTTGTCGCTACGTATCTTGCGCTTCGCGACGGCCCTCACGAGAAATTCATCGATCTCTATCGCCGCGTCGGCGTCAGTCCATTTCGGGAGGCACTCTATGCCGATGCTTGAAGAACGCGTGGAGCTGTGGCGCGGCGGCCGGTTCGTCGATGATGAATGGACATATGTTTGCGACGAATTGCCGATACCGGACGATGTGCCTGCGATCGTCTCAATCGAACGTTTTCTCGGGGAGCGCAACAGTCTTCTCGGTCGAAATGCCCGTCTCGGAGTAACGCTTACGGCAGGGAGTGACATTGAGAGAATTGCGGAAAGCCTCGATTTTGTCTCGCTTGTAGCTTTGCATTTCCCGAAATACTCGGATGGAAGAAGCTATTCCATGGCGCGGATTCTCCGCGACCGTCTGGGATATTCAGGCGAAATCCGCGCGCGCGGCGACATTCTTCGCGACCAGGTCGGGTTCCTGCTTCGCGCAGGCTTCGACGCCCTTGAGATCACTGATCCGATCACGCTTGCTCATTTGCGCGCCGGCCCGCCGTATATCATACGCCGCCATTACCAGCCGTCCTCTTCGCAGAGCGAGACCGTTGATTCTGGATTTGCATGGCGGCGAAAGTCCGTCGCCATACCGGGGTCGTCGCCCTAGCCCGCCACGCACCAGGCCGTTGGCCAGAGGCAATCGTCTCGCGGCGGCTGAGACCGCGAATGGCACTCCTGATAGCCCACAGCCAGTATCGGACCCGTCAGCTCCGTCGCGCGGACATTGGCAATCCACCTGCGATCGACGAGAATTACTTTTCCGGGTGCGCATTCCTCGATCACGCCACTCATTGTGAGCTTTCCGCGCCAGCTGAGGCAAACGATCGCGGCAACCCCTGCCGCATTGGGAAGAACTTGCTCTTGGCTGCCAAAAGACGGCCAAAATGCCGATTCGGCGATCTCGCATGGCCTGCCGAAATCGGCCTCGACGAGATCAATCAGACGCGGATGACCTGCTACGAGCGCAAGCGTTGCTGAGCGGGAATGGGCATTGCGCATTCTCCTGGAGTCCAGGGCAGATCCGGCCGCATGCGCAACCGACTCTGATCCGATCCATCCAACTTCGTCGGCCGAGAACAGCTCGGCCGCGCGCATCACCCGCCCTGCATTCTCTGCCACTCCCAGCATGATGCCTCCTCTCAGGATGGCGGAATCCTGCCGACTTCGGGGCCGTGATCCAAATCAGAAGTTTTCCGGGTCGACTCGAAGATTTCCTAAATTCAATTCCGAATTGCTAATTGGGATAGTCGCGTCGGCCCCACCATCCTGGAACTCCGTCATGCTGCCGATTGTCATCGATGTCTCACGCATCCGGATCGCACTGGTCGGGGAAGGCGAGCGGGCGGAGCGCCGGTTAGGGCTGCTCGAAAGTGCGGGTGCCCTACTGGTCTCGAGATTTCATTCGTCGGTGGCCCCAGAGACAATCGACTTCGGGCACTACACATTGGTCTATGTCGCCGGTTGCGACTCGGAAACATCGGGACGGATCGCGCGGCAGGCTCGCGCAAAAGGATGCCTCCTCAATGTCGAGGACACGAGGGACCTCTGCGATTTTCACAGTCCGGCCGTCGTCCGACGCGGTCCGTTGGTCCTAAGCGTGTCGACCGACGGCCTCGTGCCGGGCCTGGCAGGCGTTATCGCAGAGTATCTCGGGCGGATCTTCCCGCCGGTCTGGGCCACGAGAATGGCGTTCCTGGCAGCCAAGCGCCGCTCCCTGCATGCGCTTGACGCAACTCATCGGGATATACGCGAGGCGTTTCGCCACGAGCTTCAACGCCGCAACTGGGTCCCGGCTTTGCCGGCGCCGTCGAATTCCCATAAAGAGCTCGGCAACCCACCCCGCGGACCGCTCATCACCGCCAGTGTCGATGGCGGCGCGGCCCCCCGACGCGAATGAAGACCGACGATGTATAGTATGGTCTCGCGTAGTAGTAGCCCGGCGGAAAGTAGGTCGGCGAATAGGCGTAGATGACTGGCGGTGGCGGCGCGTAGACCGTTACAGGGGCCGGCGGGGCCGGGACATATCGTGGTTGCGGCGGCAGCACTGCAGCCGTGGCCGCGCGTTGGAGTCGCCACGCACCGTCCGACTGCCGACAGGCCGTCCCCCAGGCCTGCTGCTGCTGGCCGCCGATCGTCACTGTCTGACTGAACTCGCGGCATATCTGGCCATCTGCGCTCTGAAACGCCGGCTTCGGCACGAACGTTCCGACCGTGCCATCGTCCGGATTGCGCCACTCAACGATTGTTCCCGAACGAGCATGCTCCAGCGCGTCCTGCCCGGCCGTGTTCAATCCCTGCGCATGCACAGAGAGCGGAAGGGCCAAAAGCGCCGCAGCGGCAATCAGAACTGCCTGATTCATGGGGCTTCTCCAGGTCGTTCATCGTGTGTTTGATCACACGACAACGACCGGCACCCGGGGCCTATTCCCCGGGTAACTCCCATCCGCCACCAAGGGCCTGAAACAGTGCGACGAGCGCCTGATAATAGCCCAACCGGGCCTGCGCCAGCGCATCGAGGGCGTTGAAATAGCTTCGCTCCGTGTCCCGCAGCGTGACGGAATCAATCGATCCCACCCGGTATTGCGCCTGTGCCGCATCGAAGGCGAGGCGCGAAGCGGCCGTAGCGGCGACCTGGGCATCAAGCTGCTCCAAAGTTCGCTTCGTTCCGGACAATGCTGTTTCGACATCCGCAAAGGCCTGGATTACGGACTTCTGGTACGTCGCCGCAATCTCCTCGAACTTTGCCCGCTGCAATTTCTCCTGACCTTCGAGCCTTCCGCCGGCAAATATCGGGGCAGTAAGCGATGCTGCGAGCGAAAAGATCTGGGACTTGGGATCCAGCAGTCTTGAAAGGTCCCCAGACTGGAAACCTGCGGCACCGGTCAAACTGAGGCTTGGAAATCTCTGCGCAATTGCGTTGCGCAACGTGGCATTCGCCGCGACAAGCTGTGCCTCGGCGTTGGCGATATCCGGCCGGCGGCGAAGCAGTTCGGATGGCAATCCTGGCCGAACCTGCGGAATCCGCAGCGACGTCAGGGCGATCTGCGCCAACTCCGGGCGCCCGGCGGTCCCCAGAAGAACGCCAAGCGCATCCGACTGCTGGGCGAGTTGCCGCTCGAGCGACGCGATTGCCGCACGTTGTCCCTCAACGATGCTTACCTGGGGGGCAATATCGAGCAGGCTTGCGGTCCCGACCTGTTCGCGCGCCCTTACTGCCGCAAGAATATCCTCGGCATCGGCGAGCGATTGACGTGCATAGTCCAGACGTTCACGTAGCCCCAGGATCTGGAAATAGCCATTGGCGACATTCGCCACGGTCGTAAGTGCGGTCGTCGCGGCAGCGAATCTGCTTGCGAGGATCGAAGCTCTCGCCGATTCCACCGCGGATGCATTCTTTCCCCAGAAGTCGATCTCGTAGCTTGTGGCGAGTTGCAGGTTGAACCGGTTCGACCAGATCGGACTGGATGTACGGCTCGAGGATGTCGCCGTCGCCGCAGATTGCTGCCGCTGCCCGCCGCCTGAAATGGTCAGATCCGGAAACTGGGCAGCACCGGCAATCTCCGCCTGCGCGATCGCCTGACGGATCCGCGCCTCTGCGGCAACCAGATCGTTGTTCGCGCCGTGTGCCGTTTCTACAAGCCTGTCAAGATCCGGCGATCCGAAGCCGGTCCACCAGTCCGATTGCGGCCAGACATCCGGCCCCGCAGCGGCCGGACTGGCGTCCGGTCCCTGCGCAGGCTCTCCACGGCCGATGCCGGTGACTTCGAGAAATTTCGCCGGCAGGTCCACAAACGGCCGGAGATAGGGCGAATCGCTTGCACATCCCGCAAGAAAGGAGGCCGCCACGAACACCACAATGGATCTTAGCGACCTCACTGCGGGACACCCGACGCGACGAGGGGCTCCTTCTCGAGCTCCCCCTTGCCGCGGAGAAGAAGATAGATGACTGGTGTCGTGAAGAGAGTGAGGATCTGGCTGAACGCCAATCCGCCAACAATCGCGATCCCCAAGGGTCGGCGAATTTCCGCGCCGGCGCCATCGCCCAGCGCAAGCGGCAGCGCGCCCAGCATCGCCGTAAGCGTCGTCATGAGAATGGGTCTGAACCGGACCCGGCAAGCCTCGAGAATTGCCTCACGGGGTTTCATTCCATGGCTCCGCTCCGCGACAAGCGCGAAGTCCACCATCATGATCGCGTTCTTCTTGACGATTCCCATCAGAAGGATGATGCCGACAACGCTGATCAGCGTCAGGTTTGTGCCGGTAGCAAGGTTCGCCAGCAAGGCTCCAACGCCCGCGGACGGAAGTGTGGAGAGGATCGTGACCGACTGGACCCAACTTTCGTAAAGCATCCCGAGAACGATATAGATCGCCACTATCGCCGCTAGCACCAGCAAAGGGACGCCCGCATTCTGTTGCTGGCTGATCCGTGCAAATCCTGTGGCTTCGACACGCATGTTGCCCGGCATCCCGAGTGAATCCGCCACCGCACGGACACGCGCGATCGCATCATTCAGCGCGCCACCCTCGGCAAGATTGAAACTGATCGTCGTCGACGGGAATTGGCCGTCATGCGTGATCGAGAGCGGTGAAGGAACGATCTCCATCCTGGCGATAGCAGACAAGGGCACAAGCGCACCGTTCGGCGTCTTCACGTAGATCCGGGACAGATCCTGGGGACCCTTCTGCTGCTCAGGCAGAACTTCGAGGACAACGCGGTACTGGTTGCGTTCGCGATAGATGGTAGAGACCGGCCGCTGTGAAAACGCGTTATTCAGTGCCGCGTCGATCTCCGCTGGTTGCAGGCCGTATCTCGCCGCCGCATCGCGGTCGATCGTTGCACGTGCGTCGAGGCCCGCGCGTTCGAGATCGCTCGAGACGTCCAGGAATCCGGGTTCTTGCGCAAGGCGGCGCACGAGAACAGGTCCCCATACCGTTAGATCCGACGGCTTGCCCGCCAGCAACGCGACCTGGAATTGCGCGCGCCCTCCCCTGCCACCGAACTGCAGATCCTGCTCGGCAGCAAGGAACACCTGTACATCGTGCAGCTGCTGCAGTTTCGGTCGCAGCCGGGCAATGATCTGATCGACGTTCGCATTGCGCTCTTCGCGAGGCTTCAGGGCGATGAACATCTGGCCAGTATTTGCGGCCCCGAAGAACCCACCTCCGGTTACGCCGCCGACGCTTGCCACGGCCGGGTCGGAGCGGATTATTCCTACCGCCGCCGCCATACGATCGGACATCGCCTGGAAGGAAGTATCCGGCGATGCGCGCGCAAATGCCCGCATAAGACCGGTATCCTGCTGGGGAACGAACCCGCCCTTCGGAACGAGTATGTAGAGCGCCACAGTACCGGCGATCGTCAGCAACATGACCACGAGTACGGCGCGCTTCCATCGAAGCGCAAGCGTCAGCGCCTTTCCATATCCGTCAACAACAGGGCGAAAGATGGCATCAAAGACCCGGTCGAAACGCGATGGCGCGCGATCCGTGCCGACGAATCTCGCGCATACCATCGGCGTGAGCGTCAGCGAGACGATCCCTGAAATGACGATTGCTGCCGTGAGGACCAGCGAAAACTCGCGCAGGAAGCGCCCCTGCAAGCCACCGAGAAAATAGAGGGGCACGAAGACGACAACGAGGGAGACGGTCATCGAAACGACCGTAAACCCGATTTCCCGCGCACCGGCGAACGCCGCCTCAAGCGGCGCCATACCCTTCTCCCGGTTTCTCGCGATGTTCTCGATGACGACGATTGCATCGTCGACGACAAAGCCGACCGAGATGGTCAGAGCCATCAGCGAGAGATTGTTGAGGCTGAAGTCGAGCCACCACATCGCAGCGAAAGTTCCGGCAAGCGACAGCGGCACTGCCGCAGCGGCAGCAAGTGTAGGCGCGAGACGCCGGAGGAAAATTCCGACAATGGCGACCACCAATGCGATCGATATCAGGAGCGTCCGCTGCACATCGTGAACCGATGCCCGGATGGTGCTCGTTTGGTCATACATGGATGTGACGTCAATTCCCGGCGGGAGCCAGCGCGACATTTCGGGAAGCAGGGCCTTGATCCGGTCAACCGTATCGATGACATTTGCGCCCGGTTGCTTGAGAATCTGGATCAGAACGGCCCTCTGATCTCCGAACCATGCTGCCTGACGCTCGTTCTCGACACCCGCGAAGACCTTCGCGACATCCGCAAGTCGAACGACACGTCCGCTCGCGGCCCTGACGGATACAGCGGCATATTCCTCGGCCGTGCGAAGGGTATCGTTGACCACAATCGAGAAATTCGATTCGTGTCCTTCGATGCGCCCCGTCGGCTGGTCGACATTTGCCGCGACGATGGCGCTGCGTACATCGTCGAGCGACATTCCCATGGCCACGAGGCGGCCCATATCAACCTGCACGCGGATAGCGGGCTTCTCCGCGCCCATGACGTTGGCTTGGGCGACTCCGTCCACCTGGGAGAGGCGCTGCGCAAGCACGGTATCGGCGGCATCGAATATCGCCTGGGTGGTCATAGAGTGCGACGTAAGCGCAAGGATCAGGATAGGCCGCTGGTTCGGGTTCGCCTTGCGATAGCTCGGCGGCTGAGGCAGTCCCGCCGGCAGGTCCGGCAGTGCCGCATTGATCTTGGCCTGGACATCCTTTGCAGCGTCAGCGGGACGACGAGAGGGATCGAACTGGAGCACGATCGTCGCCGCACCGAGAGCGCTCGTGCTCGTCATTTCGTTGAGGCCGGCAATCGTTCCGAGATGCCGTTCGAGCGTCGCCGTTACGGTACTCGCCATCGTGTCGGGATCGGCACCTGGCTGGTTCGCCCGCACGAACACGACGGGAAGATCGGTATTCGGCAGGGGCGCAACGGGAAGGTCGATATAGGCAACCAAACCGGCGAGGAACAGGCCGATCGCCAGCAGGCTTGTCCCGATCGGGCGACGGATGAAGGGGGATGAAAGCGACATTGTCTCAGGCCGCCGGCGCGGGCCGCCGCCCGCCCAGGCGGGACCGCAGGCGCTCAAAACCGAGATAGATGACGGGTGTCGTGTAGAGGGTCAGAAGCTGAGACAAAAGAAGTCCGCCGACGATCGATATCCCAAGCGGATTTCGGAGCTCCGATCCGGTCCCGCTCTCCAGGGCAAGCGGCAAGGCCCCAAGAAGGGCTGCCAACGTCGTCATCATGATCGGCCTGTACCGAAGGCGACAGGCCTCCCGAATGGCTGCTTCCGGATGAAGACCGTCGTTGCGCTCCGCCTCGATCGCAAAGTCGATCATCATGATCGCGTTCTTCTTCACGATCCCCATGAGCAGGACGATCCCGATGAGGCCGACAAGCGACAGGTCGTGCCCAAAGGCCGCGAGCGCTGCCAGCGCACCGATGCCGGCGGATGGGAGTGTCGAAAGAATTGTCACCGGATGAACAAGGCTTTCGTAGAGCACGCCCAGGCCGATGTAGATAACCACCACGGCCGCAAGTATCAGCCATGGTTGCGTCGCGAGCGAGTTCTTGAACTCTGCCGCATCACCTGAAAATGCCCCCGAGATCGATCCGGGGAGCCCGAGGCCGGCCTCTTCCGCCGCAATGGCGGCCAGCGCCTGCCCCAGACTGCCCCCGGTAGCGATATCGAAGCTCACTGTGACAGCCGGAAACTGGCTTTGCCGGTTGACTGCCAGCGGAGCCGGTGCCCGCTCGATCGTCGCGAGAGCACCCAGCGGCACCTGGACGCCGCCTGAACCGGGCACCCGCAAGATGGCGATGGTATTCGGGTCGTTCTGGAGCTCGGGCACCAATTCCATCACGACCCGGTATTGGTTTGTCTGAGCGTATATTGTCGATATCTGGCGCTGCCCGAATGCATCGTAGAGCGTGTCGTCGATCGCCTGCAGACTGACACCGAGGCGGGACGCAACATCGCGATCGATCGAAAGGCGCAACTGACGCGCACCTGTCTGCTGATCCGAAGCGACATCGGCAAGCGATGGATTCCGCCGAAGCGCCTCGACCAGTCGAGGGGCCCACAGTGCGAGCTCGGCGCCATCCGGACCGGTCAGCGTGTACTGGAAAAGCGTGCGGCTCGCCCGCGCACCGATCTGGATGTCCTGGACCGGCTGCAGATAGGTCTGCGCCGGCAATACCGAAAAGGATTCATGCAACCGCCTTGCAATTTCGAATGCCGTGAATGTGCGCTCGCGCTTCGGCCGCAGGACGATTGTCAAACGGACGGAGTTTCCGGATCCGGAGAGCGTCCCGGAACCAGAAAATCCGGTGACAGTCGCAACATCCCTGTCGGCACGCGCGATCTCGACCGCGGCCTTCTGGATTTCGGACACACGCTGGAAGCTGGCATCCTGCTCCGAATCGATTGTCGCGACAATCACACCGGTGTCCTGCTGCGGCAGGAAACCTTTCGGAATCCAGACGTAAAGCACGACCGTTATGACTAGTGAGCCGATTGCGACCAGCAAAGTCGTCCGCTGCCATCGCAAGACGATGTCGAGAGTGGACGTGTAGAACCTGAGTGTCGCATCGAATGCACTCTCGAGGAGCCGCGCGACGGGCCCGGGCCGTTCTTCGGTGGGCCGCCGGAGGATCCGTGCACACATCATCGGAGTCAGTGTCAGCGAGACAAATGCAGAAATGATGACTGCAATCGACAGCGTTACCGCAAATTCGTGGAAAAGCCGGCCAACAATCCCGGACATGAAGAGCAGCGGAATGAACACGGCCACGAGCGATACGGTCAGCCCGATGATCGTGAATCCGATCTGCTCTGCCCCTTTGTAGGCAGCGGCGAGCGGAGATTCGCCTCGCTCCAGATGTCGGACGACATTCTCGATCATCACGATCGCGTCATCGACGACGAAGCCGGTCGCGACCGTGAGGGCCATGAGCGAGAGATTGTCCAACCCGAACCCGAGCAGCTTCATCGCTCCGAACGTCGCGATAAGCGAGACCGGCAGCGCGATGGCCGGTATGGCGGTCGCGCGCCAGCTTCTCAGGAACAAGTAGATGACGAGGACGACGAGAACCGTTGCCAGTCCCAGGGAAAACTGGACATCGGCGACACTCGCGCGAATTGTCACCGTCCGATCGGCAACGACAAGGACCTTGATGCCGGGGGGAATTGCGCGCTCGAGTTCCGGGATCGCCCGTTTGATGCGGTCGGCGGTATCGACAACGTTGGCACCCGGCTGGCGCTGGACCTCTATCAGAACTGCGGTGCGACCATCCACAGTTGCCGAAACCTTGTTGTTCTCGAGGCCGGAAACGACTTCGGCGACGTCACGCAGGCGAACCGGGGCACCCTTCCTGTATGCAATGATGACGTCGCGATACTGGCTGGGCTCTGTGATCTGATCGTTCGCGGTTATGGTGAAGGCTTGCGAGGGGCCATCGAAGCTGCCCTTCGACTGTTTGGTATTCGCCCGCTGGAGGACAGTGCGCACATCCTCAAGGCCCAGGCCGTATGCGGCAAGCCGGCTCGGATCGATCTGGATCCGCACGGCCGGCTTCTGGTCACCCTGGACGCTCACCCGCCCGACGCCGGAAATCTGGCTCAGTTTCTGGGCGAGCACGCTGTCGGCCGCATCGGATATCCCGACAACAGGAAGCGTATCCGAGACGAGCGCAAGGCTGAGAATCGGCGGATCGGCCGGGTTCACCTTCGCATAGGTTGGCGGGTATGGAAGGGTGCGCGGCAGGAATCCGCCTGCCACATTGATTGCCGCCTGGACGTCCTGCGCGGCCTCGTCGATGCTCCGCCCAAGCACAAACTGCAGCGCAATCGCGCTTGTCCCATAGCTTGATGTCGATGTCATCGTCGTCAACCCGGATATCTGGCCCAGTTGACGTTCGAGTGGCGCAGTGACGAGGGCGGCAATCGTCTCGGGATCAGCACCCGGCAATCGCGTGGTCACCTGGATCGTCGGGAAATCCACTTCGGGCAGGGACGAGACTGGCAGGGCCCGATAGCCGAGAACTCCGGCCAGCAGGATTGCGGCCGTCATCAGCGTCGTTGCGATCGGTCGAGCGATGAACGGCGCGCTGATCTTCATATCGCGCCCATCAGGAAGGCGGCCGTCGGCCGGCCCCACCAGCACCGCCGGCTCCCGGCGGGCGGCCCGCAGGTGCGCCGGCACCCGGCGCACCGTCGCCGGACACCGTCACGGCCGAACCTGCGCGCAAGCGATCCTGGCCGCCGAGGACAACCTTTTCACCGACCGAAATCCGGCCGGTGACAGCGGTCACATCACCATCGGACTGAACAGGCTTGATGGGCCGCATCTGCACGACCATGCCTTCGCCTACAACGAACGCGAATGTTCCCTCCGGTCCAAACTGTACGGCCGACGACGGGATCAAGAGCCCGTCGCGAACCGTGTCGATGCGCAGGCGCACATTCACGAAGCTGCCGGGCCAGAGCTCAAACGACTCGTTCGGAAAGACCGCCTTCAGTTTAATCGTGCCGGTCGTCGCATCGACCTGATTGTCCACAAATTCGACCACGCCGGTTTCTAGCCCCGAGCCGTCGCCGCGCAGGGCTCGGATCTCGAGCTTTTCGCCGGCGCGCATTTTCCGCGCGATGTCCGGCATTCTCTGCTGCGGAAGCGAAAATACGACGCTGATCGGCTGCAACTGCGTAATGACGACGATCCCGGTCGTGTCGTTTGCGCGCACGATGTTGCCGGCGTCGACCAGACGCAAACCAAGGCGGCCGGAGATCGGCGCAACGATGTTCGTATATGAAAGCTGCGTCCGCGCGCTGGCGATCGCCGCCTCGTCGGCCTTGAGCGTGGCTTCGATCTGCGCGACCTGAGCCTTGGTTGTGTCGTACTGCTGCCGGCTGGCATAATTCTGCTGTATCAAGGCGCCGTACCGCTCGAGATCGCGCTTCGCATTGTCGAGCTGGGCTTGGTCCTGCGCACGCTTCGCAATCGCCTGATCAAGAAGGGCCTGGAACGCCCGAGGATCGATCTGCGCAAGGAGATCGCCCTCCTTGACATCCTGCCCCTCGCGAAAATTGATCCGAATGAGCTGCCCATCCACGCGGCTGGACACGACCACGGAATTGTAGGCCTGCGCCGTGCCAAGCGCGTCCAATTGCACGGGAAGGTCGCCGGCGCGGACAGTCGCAACGCGTACGACGGGCGCTGTAGGGCCGGTCGGCGCCCGCCGCTGCACGCTTGGCTCCCTGTTCGCCAGGTCAAACGGGAGTGGGCGGCCGCCGGCGAACCAGCCGATGCCGGCCGCAACCCCGGCCACTCCCAACAGGATGATCCACCTTCCCAAGCGCATTTCGGTCTTGTCGCTCCGCAGGTCCAGTCCGCGCCAGCCATTCGGCAGGCCGATAGTACGCGAGTAGCAAACTGCCCCGCGAATCGTTCGGTTTCAATCGGTAACGGGCTGCTACAACGCGGAAATCCGCGCGACATTTTCGCGGCTTGACGGGCCGCCGACAGGTCCCCCAGTGTTCGGCGACCGCGGCCGTAGGGAGGTCCGGGCGATGCGCATCGCTCTGATGGGCGACATTCACTCGAACAGGGAAGCGTTCTCGGCCTGCCTCGCCCACGCAAGCGAATGCGGGGCGGATAGATACGTTTTCCTCGGCGACTATGTCGGCTACGGCGCCGATCCGAACTGGGTCGTCAATCGGATCGCCGAGCTGACGACGGAGGGTGCAATCGCCGTCGCCGGAAATCATGATCGCGCGATCGGGATCGAGCGGAGCCGGATGAACGCGGCAGCCGGAATGGCGATCGAATGGACCGCGAGCCAGCTCGATCGGACGGCCGCAGAGTTCCTTTCCACACTTCCCCTGACCATTGAAGACGAGGACCGGCTGTACGTTCATGCCGACGCATCCCGGCCCGGCGATTGGATATACGTCGATGAAACGGCAAGCGCAGCGGCAAGCTTGGGGGCAACCCGCCAGCGCGTGACGTTCTGCGGTCATGTCCATGTTCCGATGCTGTTCGGAATAACGGCAACCCAGAAGATCCTCAGCTTTGCGCCGCTGGCAGGCTCGCCGGTGCCACTGCTGCGCCAGCGCCGCTGGCTTGCCGTTGTCGGCTCGGTTGGCCAGCCACGGGACCGGAATTCCGCTGCAGCCTATGCAATATACGACACGAGCACATGCGAGTTTAAATCCCTGCGCGTTCCCTATGATGTCGAGACCGCGGCCGGGAAAATCCGCGCCGCAGGTCTCCCGGAATCGCTCGCCGCCCGCCTGTCGCTGGGCCGATAGGCACGCCGATGTCCGCTCGACCACGATCCAGGCCCGCCATCGGCGACGAGATCGACGGCTTCCGCGTCCTGAATTGCCTGCATGTCGGCGGTATGGCGACACTCTGGACGGTGGAGCGTTCGGGGAGTCCCGCACGGTACCTGATGAAGGTACCCCGGCTTGGCGAGGGGGAGGATCCGGCCGCGATCGTCAGCTTCGAGATGGAGCAGATGATAATGCCGCGGCTTTCGGGCCCGCATGTGCCGAAGTTCATTGCGGCAGGAGATTTCGAGGTCCTGCCCTACATCGTCATGGATCTGGTCGAGGGAGTCCCGCTCTCGCAAAGACTTGCGCAATTGCCGCTGCGCCCGGATGAAGTCGCCAGGATCGGAAGCCAGATCGCCATCGCACTCGATGACGTCCACCGGCAGCAGGTCGTCCATCTCGATGTCAAACCGGGCAATATCCTGCTCTGTCCCTCCGGCGAAGTAGTTCTTGTCGATTTCGGACTTTCAACACACGCGGCACTCCCCGATCTCATGGAAGAGGAGTTCCGGCTACCCTATGGTTCTGCACCGTACATGGCACCCGAGCAGGTGCTCGGCGAACGGCGCGATCCGGCAAGCGACCTCTTCGCGCTCGGAGCGGTCATGTATCATCTGGCAACCGATCGGACTCCCTTCGGCGATCCGCAGCGAATGGCCGGCCTGCGTCGGCGGCTCTGGCGCGACCCGGTGCCGCCCCGGCAACTCGATCCGGACTTTCCGCCATGGCTGCAGGACACGATCCTCCGCTGCCTGAGCGTCGATCCGGCGGAACGTCATCCGACTGCGGCCCAGCTGGCATTCGATCTTAGCCACCCGCAGCAGTCTGTGTCCGGCGATCGAGCCACGAAGATGCATGCGGATGGTCCATTTGCGGTCTTTCGGCGCCGACTGGCGGCGCCGAAATCGAAGCCTCCGCGCCGCAGCAATGCGGTTTCGATCGCATCGCCTGCGCCAATACTTGCTGTCGCCGTCGATCTCGACGAGGGTTCGGCAACAATTGCGGCTTCCATGCGAATGCAGGTCGCGCGGATCCTACGCACGATGCCGCAGGCCCGACTTGCCTGCCTGAACGTTCTGAAGATCGCGCGGCTGACAATCGATACGGCACTCGACGACGAAAGCCGGAACAAGCATGTCCAGCGTCTGGTCGGCCTTCGCCACTGGGCGGCCGAGCTCCAGCTGGATCCGTCGCGGGTCACGTTCCACGTTCTCGAAGCAACCGCACCCGCCGACGCAATTCTGGAATACATCGCCGCCAACCGCGTCGATCACGTCATTCTCGGCGCGCGGGCGAAATCGATTCGGAAATCACTGCTCGGCAGCGTGTCCGCCGCAGTAGCGGCGCAGGCGCCATGCACAGTCACTATCGCCAGATCGCGCGGTACCTACGAGGACTGATAGGGTCAAAACGCGATCTGGACCTTCATCGCACGATTCCTGTCGCCGGCGAGATCGAATGCCGCATGCGCTTCGGCGACCGGGATCGTATCCGAAATGACCGGCCGGACATCAACAAGCCCGCTCCCCATCATCTTGACTGCCAGATCGAACTCGGCGTCGAACCGGAACGTGCCGCGCAACGAAATCTCCTTGGCAACTAGGACATTCATGGGAATCCGGGCTTCGCCACCGACGCCGATCTGCACGATCACCCCTTGCGGTCGGACATGCTCTAATCCGGTGCGCAGCGCCGCCTCAGTTCCGGACGCCTCGAAGTGCACATCGAATGCCCCTTTGTCCGCAGCATACGGCTTCAGAGCATCGGGATCGGCTACCGGATTGATCGCGCGCGTGGCGCCAACTTTCATGGCAATCTCGAGCGGACGTACCGCTATGTCCGTCGCGACGATCTCCGCAGCGCCGGCCGAGCGAGCGACCAAGACCATGAGCGCCCCGATCGGTCCGCAGCCGGTAACCAGTACGCGCTTGCCGAACAGACTTCCGGCCTGCCGGGCCGCATGCAGGCATACCGATAGCGGTTCGGCCATCGCGGCCTCGGCGAGGCTCAGCGTCTCGGGAACCGGTACCGCCTGCCGTGCCAGCACGGTGACATGTTCGCTGAATGCGCCCTGGACGTGCGGAAAGCGCATCGCGCTGCCAAAGAACCGCATGTCGAGGCACTGATTGTGGAGACCGCCCTCACAGTACTTGCAGACCATGCAGGGGCGGCTCGGATTGACGGCGACACGTTGGCCGGCGCGCAGATCGGTTACCGCGGATCCGACTGCGGCGATCGTCCCCGAAACCTCATGGCCGAGCGTCATCGGCTCGCGGATTCGGACGGTGCCAAAGCCGCCATGATGGTAATAGTGCAGGTCAGACCCGCATATTCCACCCATGCCGATGCGGACGAGGACCTCGTCCGGTCCGGGTTTGCGATCCGGGATCGTATCGAGGCGCAGGTCCTTCGGCGCATGAATAACGACCGCCCGCATGCTTCTTCCCTCCCCGCGTGTTCGCGTCAGCCGCCCCAGATTTCCCGGGCGATCGCGACGATCATCTCGAGCTTACGCCACTGCTCATCCTCGGCAAGCTTGTTTCCCTCCTCGGTGGACGCGAAGCCGCACTGGGGGGAAAGGCACAACTGGTCGAGCGGCGCGAACTTCGCGGCAGACTCGATCCGGCGTTTGATTTCATCCTTGTTCTCAAGCGTTCCGGTCTTTGTCGTGACAAGCCCGAGCACGACCAGCTTGCCCTTCGGCAGGTGGCGCAGCGGCTCGAACCCGCCCGATCGCTCGTCGTCCCACTCCATGAAGTATCCGTCGACGTCAATCTCCTCGAAGATGAATTTTGCCACAGGGTCGTATCCGCCTGATGCGACGTGCGTCGACATGAAATTGCCGCGGCATGTGTGCGTCGTGATCGTCATGTCTGCAGGCCGGACCTTCGTCGCCGTGTTGATCATCTCCTTGTAGCGGCGAATCAACTGGTCCGGGTCGTCGCCGCGCTCCTGAAGCATCCTTCGCTGGCCCGCATCGCAGAAATAGGAAAGGCTCGTATCGTCGAGCTGCAGATATCGGCATCCTGCGTCATAGAACGCCTGGACGGCCTTGGCATAGGCAGCGGCGAGATCCGCATAGTACTCGTCCAGATCGGGATAGAGGCCGGCATTGATCTGCTTCCGGCCGCCGCGATAGTGCAGCATCGAGGGCGATGGGATCGTCATCTTCGCCACCCGGCCTGTCGCCCCCTTGAGGAAGCGGAAATGCTCGAGATGCGGGTGCTTGGCCGAGAAACCTATCTTTCCCGTAACCTGTGGCGACTCCGCCCGCGTCTGCACGCCGGCGAACTGGATGCCCTTTTCCAGCTTGATTCGCGTAATGCCCTCGAGATTCCACAGGAAGTCATAGTGCCACCACGAGCGCCTGAATTCCCCGTCCGTAACCGCCTGCAGACCGATATCCTCCTGCCGTTTCACGATCTTGCGGATCTCGGAATCTTCGATTTCCCGCAGTGCGGCGGGGGACAGTTCGCCCTTCTCGTGCTGGGCGCGGGCGTCGCGCAAGGCAGCAGTCCGCAGAAGGGATCCGACCATGTCGGCGCGGAATGGCGGGCGCTTGCGCACGAGATTCTGTTCGTTGGACTGCGGCATTTCATTCCTCACGTGTACGGGCAACGTTCAGTTTCGAGACGTAACTCCCAAATGCAGGTCAAGCGCTGCGGGGTCGCCGAGAAGCTCACGACTTGTCGACCGATGGACAATGGACCCGCGATCGAGAACGATTGCATCATCGGTCGTTGCCAGGATTTTTCTGGCCTTTTGCTCGACGACGATAGCAGAAATTCCCTCCTCCCGCGTCAAACTCGCGATTGCCGCAAGCAACTCCTCGACAATGATCGGCGCGAGCCCTTCAAGCGGTTCGTCAAGAAGCAGCAGGCGCGGATTGAGTACGAGCGCACGGGCTACGGCCAGCATCTGCTGCTCGCCACCGGACAGCTGACCCCCCAGATTTCTCCGGCGTTCTCCAAGTCGGGGAAACATCGTGTAGACGGCCCTGACGTCCCAGCGGCCGGGCCTGGCCACCGCGGTCAGGTTCTCTTCCACACTCAGTGACTTGAAGATGTTTCGCTCCTGCGGGACCCAGCCGATGCCCGCATGTGCGCGCGCCTCCGGCGCTGCCGCAGATATATCGACGCCATCGAGCACGATCCGGCCACCGTGGTGGCGCGTCACACCCACAATCGTGTCGATCGTCGTCGTCTTGCCGGTTCCGTTTCTACCGAGCAGGGCGAGAGAGCGGCCCTCCTTAATCGCAAATGAGAGCCCGTTCAGCACGACTGCATCGCCGTAGCCGGAAACGACATTCTCCAGGCGCAGCAAGTCAGCCATCGATTGCCTCGCCCAGATAGACTTCACGCACGCGCCTGTCGGCGGCTATGTCCTGCGCGCTTCCTTCGAGGAATATCGCGCCTTGCACGAGCACTGTTATCGTCTCGGCAAACGAAAAGACGAGATCCATATCGTGCTCGATCAATAGAATGCTGACTTCCCGCGGAAGAGAGGCGACGATTTCTAGGATCTCGTGCCTCTCGCTTTCCGGCACACCGGCAGCGGGCTCATCGAGCAGAAGCACCTTCGGGCGCGTCGCCAATGCCAATGCAAGTTCAAGCGCGCGCTGCTTGCCGTACGGCAGCCGATCGCTGCGATCGTCCATGACGTCCGCGAGCCGGAGCCGCTCGAGAATGTCCGCGGACTCGTCCACGATTTCCGGCATTTGGCTCAGCCTGCCAAACATGCTCGACCCAAGTCCGACCCGCTGCGATACGGCAACGGAAACGGCTTCAAGTGGACTCATCGTCGCGAAGATCTGATTGATCTGAAACGTCCGGGCGAGGCCAATTCCGACCCTTGCCGCTACTGGTGCATTCGTAATGTCACGGCCGTCGAGGAGGATCGCGCCCTCCGTGGGCGTCAGGACGCCGGCCATCAGATTTACAAGTGTCGTCTTGCCTGCACCGTTCGGACCGATCAAGGCGTGACGGGCGCCAGGCGCCACGCTCAGACTGACCCGGTTCGTTGCGACAAAGCCGCCGAAACGCATCACAAGATCTTTTGTCTCGAGCGCGAAATTCACGAACCACTCCCGCGCAGGCGGTCAACGGCCGCGGCGAATTTTGCAACGACACGCTCGCGCCCGACGACGACAAGCGCCACCAGGATTGCACCCATCCAGAACATCCAGTAGGCCGGCGTAAGCGAAGAAAGTGCGTCGCGCATCAGCGCGAACGCGATTGCGCCGAGAAGGCCCCCATAAAGATACCCGGAGCCACCGATGACGAGGATAAGGAGCCCGTCCGCAGATCGCGCAAAATCGAGAACCTCTAGCGATACAAAGGCCGTCGTCTGCGCAAGCAAGGCGCCTGCGACCCCCGCAATCGACGCCGAGATCGTGTAAATCGTCACGATCCGCCGGGCCGTCGGGATTCCGATTGCGCCGGCCCGCAAGCGGTTTTCCTTGAGTGCGCGCAGTGAAGTCCCGAACGGCGACCGGACCAGACGTCTAGCGACAAGGAACATACCGAACAAAACCGCGAGGCTGTAACAGTATGCTGTCGTCCCGCCGAAATCGAACTCGAACAGCCCAAGGATGGGACCCATCGAGATTCCCAGAAGCCCGTCAACGCCGCCGGTGATGGATTCGAAGCGATTGGCGATCTCGACGAACACGAGAGCTACGCTAAGCGTGACCATCAGTCGGGTCAAATCGCTGCCCCGGATCACGAGAAAGCTTGTCGCAAAGCCAACGGCTGCGGCCACCGCAGCGGCGATCGCAAGACCGGCGACAGGTTCGCCGATTCCGGCCTTTGCGAGCAACCCCGCCGTGTACGCGCCGACGCCAAAGAACGCCGCATGCCCGAGCGAAACGATGCCCGCATACCCGAGGATAAGGTCGATCGACAGGGCGAACAGGCCGACGATCGCGATCTCGTTAAGAAGCAGATGCCGCGACGGGAAAAGAAAGATTGCAGCGATAGCGACTGCCCAGAACGCAAGTTCCGGGGTTTGCCAGCGTGTCGCGTCGGCGACCGCTTGCCGCGCCTTTTCACGTGCGCTCGCAGTGGCCGATCTCATCGCCCGCCACCCCGCACAAACAGGCCGTTCGGCCGCAGGATGAGCACCGCCAACATGAAAATGTAGATGATGAACGCGCCAAGGCGCGGAACATAGTACTTGCCGGCGACGTCGGCGATGCCGAGCAGGATTGCCGCCGCGAACGGGCCACTGATTGTTGCCGTTCCACCGACTGTCACCACGATCAGGAAATAGAGCATGAATTTCAGCGGAAACGTCGGATCAAGCCCGAGTATCTCGGCACCCAAGGCGCCGCCAAGACCCGCAAGACCGGAGCCGATCGCGAATGTTGCCGCGAAAATGCGACCGGTCGGAATGCCGAGACCGCGCGCGACACGCGTATCGTCAACGGCGGCTCGAAGCTGGCTTCCGAATCGTGTCCGCGAGAGAATTCCCTGGAGGACGATGACGAGCGCGCCGCACACGATAACCAGGAACAACCTGTAGGCCCCGATTCCGACTCCCGCGATTTCGACACGTCCCCGCAGCCAGTCCGGCAGCCTGACGATCTGCTGCTGAGACCCCATCAGGAAGTCGGTGGCCGCGACTGCCATGAAAACCAGACCGATTGAAAAGAGAACCTGGTCGAGATGGCTCCGCTGGTACATGCGCCGGTAGAGCAGCCGTTCGAGGACCAATCCGAATGCTGCCGCAGCAAGAAAAGAGACCGGCAGGCTGCCGAGGAACGGAACGCCATATCCGTTCATCAGGATGACAGTCGCATAGCCGCCGGCCATGGCGAACGCGCCGTGAGCCAGATTGACGAAGTTCATCAGCCCGAGCGTTACACTCAGCCCGACTGCGAGTATGAACAGCAGCATTCCATATGCGATGCCGTCGAAAAGGATCGTCAGCATTTTTCGGATTTGATGGGCGACGGGCCCGCCCCTGGCGGGGCGGACCCGTCGGCGTCTCAACGCTTCTTCGCCGGATCCGCGACGGCCTGGAACGTCGCGAATTCGACATTGTACAATTCACCGTCGACCCGTTCGACCTTGCGGACATAGATGTTCTGGATCAGCTCGCGCGTCGATGCCTCGATCGTGACGGGGCCGCGCGGCGACTGCCACGACATGCCCTTCATCGCCCCGACAAGCTTCTCGCCGTCCGTCGATCCACCGGTCGCCTTCAGCGCCTCGTAGATCACATGCATGCCGTCATACCCGCCGACGCCCATGAAGTTCGGCCGGGCGTTCTTGTTCGCCGCTCGGAACGCCTTCACGAACGCCTTGTTGACGGCAGAGGGATTGGAAGCCGAGTAGTGATGCGTCGTAACCACGCCGACCGCCGGCTCGCCCATCTCATTCAGGATGTCGTCATCGGTCAGGTCGCCGGTGCCGATAAGCCGGACGCCCGACTTGTCGAGCCCGCGCTCCTGGAACTGCTTCATGAACTGCGCGCCCACGCCGGACGGCACGAATACGAACAGGGCATCCGGCTTCAGGTCGGCGACGCGCTGCAGGAACGGTGCAAAATCCGGATTCCGGAGCGGCACGCGGACGTCCGCAACGACCTCGCGCCCGTCGCGCGCGAACCGTTCCTTGAAGGCCTTCTCGGCATCGAGCCCCGGGCCGTAGTCCGTCACGAGCGTCGCAACGCGCTTGAGGCCATTGTGCGTGGCCCAGTCGGCCATCGGCACGGTCGCCTGGGGAAGCGTGAAGCTTGTGCGGACGATGAAGGGCGACTGCTCGGTGATCATCGCGGTCGCAGCGGCCATGACGATCATCGGCTTCTTCGCCTGCGTCGCGAGCGGGGCCGTGGCAAGCGCCAGCGGCGTGAGGCCGAAGCCTGCGAGGAAAGTCACGCGCTCGTTGGCGATCATTTCCTGAGCAATCCGGCGCGTGACGTCCGGCGTACCGGTATCGTCCCGCAGGACGAGCTCGATCTTCTTGCCTGCGACCGTCGTTCCATGCTGCGCCATGTAGAGACGCACGGCGGCTTCGATCTGGCGGCCGGTCGAGGCGAAAGGGCCTGTCATCGGCAGGATCAGGCCGATCTTGACCGCGTCCTGGGCGGCCGCCGGAGCGATCCCGCCAAGCGCCAGTACGGATGCGATCGCACCCGCGATCATATGACGTCGAAACATCGTTTCCTCCTCGCGCTCGCCCTTGTTCGGTCGAGACATTGGCCCGGTCCGGGCGGTTCAGTCGAAAGCGCAGACAGGCGCCGTTCCGGCCTGAGCATGCCTGAAGGATGCTCCGGACGGAACCTCACGCTATGCGCGCATCAGCACCGATAGCGTTACGGGACCAGCCTGTTCAAGCCCGATTTTACTGAATGATATGAGGCTTTTGATGCAAATTTTTGCGCGGCGGCGGGCGCGCGGGGATGCGCCCGCCTGTCGCTCAGATGTCGAAAAACACGGTTTCGTTGTCGCCCTGAAGCCGGATGTCGAACCGGTAGACGGTCTGGCCGCTTCGGGTCGATCGCGAAGCAATCAAGGTTTTCTGGAGGTGCGGCTCAGCCACCGCCTTCAGCGTCGGGTCGCCGGCATTGGCGCGGTCCTCATCCGCAAAATAGATTCGCGTGTGAAGGTGGATGTTGATCCCGCGCGCGAAGATGATAAGCGTCGCGAAGGGCGCCTCTGCCCGCCCGTCGGCCAGCTTCGTGGCGCCAGGCTTCACCGACTCGAAGAACCACTCGCCGGTCTTCAGGTCCGTGATCGTGCGCCCCCAATGGCCGGGGAACTGGCCATCCGCATTCGCGTGCCATAGCTCCAGCATGGCGTCCGTGACGACGGATCCCGCACCATCATGGATCATGCCCTCGATGCGGATCCGCTCGCCCTTCGCACCCGCGCCGACCATGACGTTCGGCTTCTCCTGGGTGCGGATCGGCAGGCCGGCCGCCGATGGCCATGTTCCGATATGCACGTAGGGCCCGGCGGTCTGGGACGGCGTTTCCTTGAGCGGTTCCACAGGCATGTCAGTTCCCCTCAGGCCGGTTCTCGAAGAAAGTCGAACGGCGGCCACGCAGCACGATATCGAACCGGTATGTCAGATGGTCGAACGGCGTCTGGTTTTCGAGGTCCAGCCGGGCGATCAGCGAGTCCACCGCCGATCTGTCCCGGATCGTGTTCACGATGGGGCACTTCGCGATCAGCGGATCGCCTTCGAAATAGAACTGCGAAATGAGGCGTTGCGTGAAGGCGTGGCCGAATATCGAGAAGTGGATATGCGCCGGCCGCCAGTCCGATCCGTCATTGCGCCACGGATACGGGCCCGGCTTGATCGTGCGAAACGCGAAATTTCCATCGGCATCCGTGATCACGCGGCCGCAACCACCGAAATTGGGGTCAAGCGGCGCAACATAGCCGTCGCGCACGTGCCGGTAACGCCCGCAGGCGTTTGCCTGCCATACCTCGAGCAATGTTCCCGCGACCGGCTTTGCGTTCTGGTCCACGACGCGGCCGTGCACGACAATCCGCTCGCCAATCGCTTCGCCGCCCGCTCCGAAATTCCGGATCAGATCATGATCGAGCGGATCCAGCATGCCGTGCCCGAACACGGGGCCCGTCAGGTCCGCAGGCGATTGCGGCAGCGAAAGGAGCGCCCGACGCGGGCTTCGCAGCACGGTCGACTTGTAACCCGGCGCGTAGCCGGGCGGATGCCAGTTGCGATCCCGGCGATAGAATTCGCCCTTCTGCATGTTTCCCCCCATCGGCTTCAGGCCGCCGCGAGCCGCAGGATCCCGCGCGCCTCGGCAACCGTGGCCGGCCGCCGCCCGTATTCTTCGCATAGCCGTGCCACGCGCGCCACGAGCGCCGCGTTGGACGGTGCCAGCGTCTGCTCGTCCATGCGCACATTATCCTCCAATCCCGTGCGGCAGTGGCCGCCAAGTTCAAGGCTCCAGCGGTTGAGCGTCAATTGGTCGCGGCCGATTCCGGCCCCGGTCCAGGTCGCGTCCGGCGCCAGTCGCTTCAGCGTCGCCACGTAGAACTCGAAGGTTGGCCGGTCGACGGGCATGGCGTTCTTCACGCCCATGACGAACTGGACATGCAGCGGGCCGTCGATCAGCCCAGTCTTGTGCATCTCGACCGACTTGAAGATCATCGACAGGTCGAAGGCCTCGACCTCCGGCTTGATGGAAAGGCGCTTCATCTCGCCGGCTAGCCATTCGACGAGATCCGGGCTGTTGTCATAGATGCGGGTCGGGAAGTTGACCGACCCGGTCGCAAGCGAGGCCATGTCCGGCCGCAGCGGCAGCATCCCGCCCCGCTCGCGCCCTGCGCCGGACCGGCCGCCTGTCGAAAGCTGGATGATGATGCCGGGGCAGTGCTTCTTAAGCCCCTCCATCAGACGCGCGAACCGGTCCGGATCGGATGTCGGCGAACCGTCATCGTTGCGGACGTGGCAATGAACGAGCGTGGCTCCGGCTTCGAAAGCCGCGTGGGTCGATTCCACCTGCTCGGCAATCGTGATCGGCACCGCCGGATTGTTCTTCTTCTGCGGCAGCGAGCCGGTAATGGCGACGGTGATGATGCAGGGACCGGACATCGCGCTCTCCGCGGCACGTGGGGACCCTGAAAGTCGTAGCAGAACCGGCGGTATTGGCAACCGGACAGGAAAAAGGCGGGAGTCGTTGACGACTCCCGCCCTAAAGAACCAGCCGGATCAGCGCTTCAGGTTGACGATTTCCTGAAGCATTTCATCGGCCGTCGTGATCATGCGCGCATTCGCCGAATAGGAGCGCTGGGCCACGATCATCTTCGTGAACTCGGCGCCGATGTCGACGTTGGAGTTCTCGAGGCTGTTCGGGTTGATGCCGCCGGCACCGCCTTGCAAGGACGCATTGAGGCCGATGAAGCCGGCCGCCGGGTCGTCGAGGAATGCCTCACCGTTCTGGCGCACCAGGCCGTTGGGGTTGTTGAACGTCGCAAGCGCGATCTGGTACTGCGTCAGGCGCTGCCCGTTCGTGTAGGTCGTGTAGATGTTGCCGTTCGTGTCGATGCCGATCCCGTTGAACGAGCCCGCGGCATAGCCGTCCGCGGAAATGTTCGAGATCGAGATCGTGGTACCGCCGAACTGCGACGTGCCGCCGGGCGTGCTGAGTGTCGATGCCGTCGTCGGGCTCGTCGTGTTGGGCGTGCCGAACTCGACGTTGACCGACTGGACGGGCGCGGCGGCGAGGCCGGGCGCGCTATAGCTGACTGTCAAGCGGCCGTCGGTACCGGTTGTCGTCGCCGACAGCGTCGCGGCATTCGTCGTCTGGATGGTCGTGATGCCGGTCAGCAAACCGGCATTGGTGCCGACGGTCGTGCCGAACGTGAAGTCGACCACAAGGCTTTCGTTGGTGTTGGCCGAGCTCGTCGGCGCGGTAATGACGGCGCGCCATTGCGGCGTGGTACCGGCGGCAGAGGCCGCAACACCTGCCGTACCTGTCGAGGTACCCGCCGCAACCGCGGGAAGCGAGCCGCCGGCGGTCGTGCGGTTGTACCAGGTGACGGAGAAGGCACGCGCGGCGCCGTTTGCATCGGTCACCGTGATCGTGCCGCCGTTATAGGTCGTGCCCGGCGAAGCGTTCGCAGGCAGGTTCGCGGCGTAGTTGGCAAGCGAAGTCTGCAGCGCGGGCAACTGGCTCGTGTTGATCTGTACCGGCACCAGCGGACCCTGGTTGGGGGTCGGGTTGGGCGTGGCCGTCGTCGGGCGCGGAACCGAACGGGCGTATAGATAGAGACCCGCCCCGTTGATCATGTAGTTGTTCCGGTCGACGGTGAAATCGCCGCGGCGGGTGTACTGCGTGATGTTGTTGCCAGTCGTGCCGCCGGTGCCGGAGACGCCGTTCTGCACCGGGAGCCATCCGGCGCCCGCGACCGCAATCGAGGTCGGCGAGGCATCCTGCAGGATCGTGCCCTGGAGATTGTTGACGAAAGTCGGGCGCGCGGTGACGCCACCCGGGTTGAAGAAGCGCTGCGAGGACGTCGAGACGAAGCTCGAGAAGTTCCCGTCGATGCGCTTGAATCCGACAGTCTGCGAGTTCGCGACGTTGTCGGAGATGTAGTTGATCGCGGTCTGGAAAGAATTCAGCCCGCTGATCGCGGAGTTCATTGCGACGGTAGCCATCTTATTCGTCCCTCTCTCTCAAAATCGGTTTCGGCTGAATGGTCCCTGCTTTATGGACACCGGCGGAAATCGCCGGGAGGCGAACGGAACATTCGAAAACGTGGACTCCTCGAACGCGGTTGTGGTGTGTCTGCGATACACACAGCAACCCCGAGGCCAGTTCAGCGGCAAATTTTATGTAGGATATTCAGATACTTAAAAATTGGATCGCATTGGTGCGTCAAAAAAGATCCGGCAAATTTTTCCTGCACCGTGCAGGCCTTGCCTACATGGGCGCCTGGGCGGAAGCACCGCGATCCAGTGGAAAACTAACTCAAGACGCCTGTAGCGGCGGTAAGGCGGCCATGTCCATCTTCGCGAATAAAATCTGGATACTGCGCCCCACGCCCTGTCCCGCGGGTCAAGCGGCCGCTTCCTTGCGGCGAAACCAAGACCAGACATGTGGACCAATCAGCGCCAGCAGCGCAATCGCA
Source organism: Rhodospirillales bacterium (assembly GCA_016794025.1). Classification (GTDB taxonomy): domain Bacteria; phylum Pseudomonadota; class Alphaproteobacteria; order CACIAM-22H2; family CACIAM-22H2; genus Tagaea. The sequence goes on from JAEUKX010000061.1 coordinate 61,678, forward strand.
AGCAGCCCGACCGAAATCGGCTTGCTCAGGAAGATCATCATGTCCCCGTTTGAAATCGTCATCGCACGCCGGAATTCCTGCTCCGCCATCGGCCCGAGGATCATGCCGATAATCACCGGTGCGGTCGGAAACTCGAATCGGCGCATCAGGAACCCGATGAAGCCGACGATATAGAGCAGGACCAGATCCATTACCGAACGACTGATTCCGTAAGTGCCAATCGTCGAGAAGATCAGGATCCCGGCATACATCATCGGCGCCGGGATCTTCAGGAGCTTCACCCAAACCCGAACCAGCGGAAGATTGAGCACGAGAAGCATCACGTTCCCGATGAAAAGGCTCGCGATCAGCGTCCAGACGAGCTGGCCCTGAGTCTGAAGGAGCTGCGGCCCCGGATTGATGCCGTAGCTCGTGAAGGCCGAGAGCATGATCGCGGCGGTCGCCGATGTCGGGAGGCCAAGCGTCAGCAGGGGCACGAGGACGCCCGCGGCCGAGGCGTTATTTGCTGCCTCCGGCCCTGCAACACCCTCGATCGCGCCGTTGCCGAACTCGTCGGCATGCTTCGAGAGCTTCTTCTCCGTGTAATAGGAGAGGAATGTCGGAATTTCGGCACCACCGGCAGGCATTGCGCCGATGGGAAAACCGAAGAGCGCACCGCGCAGCCACGGCTTCCACGACCGGCGCCAGTCCTCCTTCGTCATGCCAACCGGCCCGTCGAGCTCGATGACGTCGTCTTCCTGCTTCTTCGTCGCAGCCAGATGGAGCGTCTCGCCGATCGCGAACAGGCCGACGGCAACGATCAGGACGGAAATTCCATCGAGCAGTTCGAGAATTCCGAAATGGTAGCGCGCCTGTCCCGTCTGAAGGTCGACGCCGATCAGGCCGAAAAACAGGCCTAGCGACAGCGCGGTGAGCCCGCGCAGCGTTGACGCGCCAAGAACCGCAGATACGGTCACAAAGCAAAGGATCATCAGGGAGAAGTATTCCGCCGGTCCGAATTTCAGGGCGAATTCAACGACCGGATGGGCAAGGAACGTGATTCCGAGCGTACCGAGCGTACCGGCGACGAACGAGCCCCATGCCGCCGTCGCAAGCGCGGCACCTGCCCGCCCCCGGCGCGCCATCTTGTGGCCTTCGATTGATGTGACGATCGAGGCACTTTCGCCGGGCGTGTTGATGAGGATGGAGGTCGTCGACCCGCCGTACATCGCACCGTAGTAGATGCCCGCGAACAGGATGAAGGCGGATGTCGGCTCGACTTTGTAGGTGATTGGCAGAAGGAGGGCGATCGTCAGGCCCGGTCCAAGTCCCGGAAGGACGCCGATGGCCGTCCCGACCGTTACGCCGCAAAGCGCCCACAGCAAATTGATCGGCGTGAGGGCAATGGAGAATCCCTCCATCAGGCTTGCGAAAGTATCCATGGAGATTCTCCAGACCGCGTCAGATCAGGTTTTCGATCAGGCCGGAGCCGATCTTGTACCCGAGCACGCGATCGAACAGGACGTAGGAAGCGAGCGCGATTCCGAAGCCAACGGCTGCATCGTACGCCGGCCGCCGCGACCCGAACGCCCTTGCGACAAACGGGAACATTGCACTCGACGCGAGGATGAAGCCGATGCTGTCGATGAGCGCCACGTTGACGACGAGGCCCAGCAGGATGCTCACGAGACTGCCCGCCTCGGTGATTGTCCCGTCCTGCTCGCGCGCCCAGCCGCCCCGAAGCGCCACAAACAGGAGGCATACCCCGCACCCGGCGATGAAGATCGTGATGAACCAAGGAGCGACAGCGGGGCCGACCGCGACCTGAAGCACAGGCGGCGGAATTTCACTGGCCTGCCAGACGGAAAGCGCCGCAAGCACAAGCACACCGCACGCCACGGCAACATGTGCCAGTGCCGGCTTTCGTTCAATCTCCATCCGCGCCCCCACTTCAGCGGCTAGCGAAGAAAAAAGGCGGGAACGCGCTGGCGTTCCCGCCCACCAGACTGGCTTGGCGTGCCCTCAGGCGGCGAGGCCGAGTTCCTTGAGGATGCCGGTGATCCGGCCGATCTCCTCGGTCACGTACTTCCCGTAGGCATCACCCGACAGATAGATGCCGTCCCACCCGCGCGTCTCGAGCGTCTTCTTCCAGGACGGGCCGGCAACCATCTTGTCGAACAGGCCGATCAGCTCCTTGCGCTGCGCGTCGGAAATGCCCGGCGCGCCGAATACGCCGCGCCAGTTGTACAGGACCACGTTGATACCCTGCTCCTTGAGCGACTTGACACCCGACTGTCCCGTTTCGCCGGAAACCGCCAGCGCACGCAGCTTGCCGGCCTTGATCTGCTCCTCGAACTCGCCGTAGCCGGAGACGCCTGCAGTGACCTGGTTGCCCAGCAGGGCCGCCTGGGCAGGGCCGCCGCCGGCAAAGGCGACATAGGCGACAGACCGGGGATCGACGCCCTGCGACTTCGCAAGCATGCCCGCGAAGATGTGGTCCGAACCGCCGGCCGAGCCGCCGGCCCAGGACACGGCCTTGGGATCCTTCTTCAGCGCAGCGATCAGGTCACCGATGGACTTGTGCGGCGATGCCTCGGGAACGACGATGACCATCGCCTCGCCGGTCAGGCGGGCAAGCGGCGTGACATTCGCGATGGTGACCGGGCTCTTGGCGACGGCACCCGCACCGACCATGACCATGCCGCCGATCATGACAGCATTGCCTTGCCCCTTCTTGCCGTTGATGAACCGCGGCAGGCCGGTCATGCCGCCGGCACCCGGAGCGTGCTCGAACTTGAATTCGCTCATGATGCCGTCCGCGCGCATCGCCGCCTCGATCGCGCGGCCCGTCGCATCCCAGCCGCCGCCGGGCGCTGCCGGAACAAACACCTCGAGGCTCTTGATCGCCTGTGCCCTGGCAGGCTGCGCGAAACCGCCCATCGAGAGCGCGGCACCAGCCGCAGCACCGGCCATCAGGAATTCACGACGGGTATTGGACATCCTAGATCTCCCTGTTTATCGGCTGGCGTTGCACTTCGCCCTGCCTTGAGTCGGCCATCGAGGGCCACGAACCCGGTAGACTACTTTAGCCGGATCGAAAGTCGCCAGCGCTTTTGCAGACCGCTGCGGCATGAGGCTCGGGCACGCCGTTGCGGCGTCCGCGCGTTGCAACCATACTGTTGAAGGGAATGAAAATTCCCTGCCCTGAAGTTCGATTTGTCATCTTGGTCGCCACGGGTCATGCCAAGCCTGCTCGCCGGAATTCGTGTCCTCGACCTGACGAACGTGCTCGCGGGGCCGTTCTGTGCCTATCAGCTGGCACAGCTCGGTGCCGACGTGATCAAGGTGGAGACGCCGGGAACGGGCGACCTCGCGCGCCAGCTTGGCGCCGACCCAGCCCTGAACAAGGCCCTGATGGGGGTCTCGTTCATCGCACAGAATGCGGGCAAGCGATCCTGCACCGTGAATCTCAAGTCGCCGGAAGGCTGCGAAATCTTCCGGCGCCTCGTGGCGACGGCCGATGTCGTGGTCGAGAATTTCCGTCCTGGCGTCATGGACCGCCTTGGGCTCGGATACGAGGCGCTTGCCGCAATCCGGCCGCGCCTCGTCTACTGCGCGATATCCGGGTTCGGCCAGGACGGCCCGCTGCGCGGCAACCCGGCCTACGACCAGATCGTGCAGGGCCTTTCCGGCGCGATGAGCGTGACAGGTGACGCGCACTCGGGCCCGATGCGGGTCGGCTTTCCGATGGCCGACACGATCGGCGGCATGACCGCCGCGTTCGCCGTGGCGGCCGCCCTTGTACGTGCCGCGCGGACCGGCAAGGGCGAGATGATCGACGTCTCGATGCTGGAATCGACGCTTGTGGCGATGGGTTGGCAGGTGTCGAACTGGCTTGTCGCCGGCGTCGAGCCCAGGCAGATGGGAAACGACAATATGACCGCCGCGCCCTCGGGAACGTTCAAGACCGCGGACGGGCCACTGAATATCGCCGCCAACAAGCAGGAGCAGTTCGAGGCGCTGTGCCGCATCGTCGGCAGGCCCGATCTTGCCGTTGACCCGCGTTTCGCCGACCGGGAGGAAAGGAAACGCCGACGCGGAGAACTGACGGCCGAACTCGAAAGCGCTCTCGCCGGAGCACCGGCCAGCCACTGGGCCGGCCTGCTCAACGCGGCAGGCGTTCCGGCCGGCGAGGTCCTGACCATCCCGCAAGCGCTCGCCCATCCGCAGGTCGTCGGGCGCGACTTCGTGCGGACATTCGCCGGCAAGGACGGCGGGCGCGAGATGAAAGTCGTGCGCGCCGGGTTCCGGCTTGGAAGCGGCGATCCAACGCCTGAATCGCCGCCACCCGCCCTCGGCGCGGATACGGGCGAGATACTGCTGGAGCTTGGATACTCCGAGACGGAAATCGACCGGTTGCGCGCGCAGCGCGCGATCTGACCGGCAAGGAAGGCGGACATGAGCGAGAGCGGACAGACGTCACCGGAAGACTGGTGGACGACGTCGATCATCGAGATGAGCCCGGGGCATATCCGCCTGCGCGGCTACGCGATCCAGGATCTCATCGGACGTATCGGCTTCGTGCAGATGATCTGGCTCATGCTGCGCGGCGATCTGCCGGACCCCAAGGCCGCCCGCCTTCTCGAGCATGCGCTCGTCGCGGCGGTCGACCACGGGCCGCAGGCACCGTCGATCGCGATCGCCCGCATGGCGATGACATGCGGTGTGGGCATAAACGGCGCCATGGCATCGGCGGTCAACGTTCTTGGCGATGTGCATGGTGGGGCCGGCGAGCAGTGCGTCGAACTCTACCACCGCATTGAGGGAAGGCTTTCGGCCGGTTCGGAAGGAATGGCGGAGGCGGTATCCGCCACGCTCGATGCGCTGCGCAGCGAGGGCGTTCGCCACGTGCCGGGCTTCGGGCACCGTTTCCATCCGGTTGATCCGCGGGCGCCGCGGCTGCTCGAACTCGTCGACGAGGCGGCAAAAGAGGGTGTCGTCGGCGGGCGGATGGCAGCGATCGGCCGGGCGATCGAGGATGAACTCATGCGCCGGCGCGGCGGGCGCCGGATCCCGATGAATATCGATGGCGCGACGGCCGTGATCTTCGCCGAACTTGGCTTTCCGCCACCGCTCTGTCGCGGCCTGTTCATCCTGTCGCGATCGGTGGGCGTCCTCGCGCATGCCTGGGAGGAGAGCCAGTCCGGCCAGCGCAACAAGGGACCCATTCCGCGGGACCGGCTATGGACCTACCGCGGTCCCGGCCATCGCGATCCGGAATGAACAAATGCGTGATTTGGAAAACTGGTCGGAGCGAGAGGATTCGAACCTCCGGCCCCTAGCTCCCGAA
>JAEUKX010000024.1 GCA_016794025.1 Rhodospirillales bacterium
GCACCTGCCGCTGCGCGCTGCCCAGATCGGCCAGCTCACCAAGGTGTCGGAGGAGGGCGATCTCAAGCAGCTCCTCGAACTGGTCGACAACGAGAAAATGCGCGAGGTCGACAGCTGGGGCTTCGATGCCGCACGCGAGGCGTACGTGGTCGCGGAAGCGGAAATCGTCGAGATCCGCAACGGCAAGGCGGCGCGTGCCGAGGCTGCCCGCCGCGACGGAAAGGAGGCGGCGGCGATCGTCGCGGCATGCCTGTCCGGCTTCATCGGCATCTGCGCCCTTGTGCTGAAGCTTTTCTGATGGCCTGGAAACCCAAGGGCGGCGGCAATCCCAAGCGCAACCCTGTCACGGCCGTGACGTCGGCGGCCGGTGTGCTTTCGGTCGTCGCGTGGCTGGCCTGGAGCGTGCCCTGGCTCTGGCTGTTCGTCGCGGCGGGGCTGATGCCCGCGTTCGCCGCCTATGTCGCCGACACGAGCCGCGAGAAGAACGACGTGGTCGCCGTGGGCACGCTCAGCGCCAGTGCCATGCTGCCCTTCCTGCTCGACGGGCTGGCGCAGGCCGGGCATTCGGCAGGGCGCGACATTCTGGGCAGCCCGTTCGCGTGGCTCTCGGTCTATGCGGCGGCGGCTTTCGCCTATGCGCTCAGCTGGGTGTTCCCGATATCGCTCAACACGATCTACGAAGCCAGGGCGAGCGCGCGGCTCCGCGACCTGCTGCGGCGCCAGCAGACGCTCGTCGCCGAGTGGGGCGAGAAGGTGCGCGAGGAATTTCCGGGCCGCGGCGGCGCCTAGCGCTTCGGGCGATTGCGCTTGACACGATAGACTATTATCCTAATTAACGGTTTGTGAATCCTTAACGGCGTACACTTGTCCGCTTTTGCCGGAACTCCGATTCGGGGATACCGGCGAAAAGGGAAGGCAATACAGGTCGATGGCCGAGCCCGCCAACATCGCCGAGCCGGACGAGAAGGAAGGCAGGGAACCCAGGGAAGCCAGGGGGCCGTCGGGCCCGACGGTGGCGCTGGGCAACCGCTTCCAGATCTATCCCTCGACGCCGATCGCCGAGATGTCGTCGGCGAGCGTGCGCGCCTTCGCGGCGAGCGACACGCGCGACCCCGGCGTGGCGCGCGTGGCGCTGGTGTGCGGGCACGAGCTGCCCGCGCGCCTCGAAGGCGCCAAGGGCATGAAGTCGATCGACCGGCCGGGCCTGCTGCGGCTCTACGATTTCGGCCTCGTCGACTGGCCGGGTGCCGCGGGCAAGCGGCTCGTCTTCATCTACGATTTTCCCGAAGGCGGCCCGCTGTGGACCGCAAGCGGGCCGCGCGACGCCTGGACGCCGCCCCGGCTCATCAGCCACCTGCTGAACCCTCTCTCGAACGCGCTCGCGGAGATGTTCCTTCGCAACGTGCCGCACCGCGCGATACGCCCGCAGAACCTCTACTGGCTCGACCAGGCGCGCACGCGCGTGGTGCTGGGGCCGTGCCTTGCCGTGCCGCCGGGCTACGAGCAGCCCGCCGCGTTCGAGACGATCGAAGGCGCCATGGCCGACCCCGAGGGGCGCGGCGAAGGCTCGCGCGCGGACGACATGTTCGCGCTGGGCATGACGCTGATGAGCTTCGCGCAAGGGTCGCTGCCCGCCAGCATCGAGGCCGAGGAGGCGATCTCGCGCCGCGTCGAACGAAGCTCGTTCGATACCTACGCCGACATGAACAAGATCCCGGCGGTGCTGATGGAACCGCTGCGCGGGATGACCAACGACTGGGAAGGCGACCGCTGGACGATCGAGATGCTGCGCGGCTGGATCGACGGCAAGCGCCAGCAG
>JAEUKX010000041.1 GCA_016794025.1 Rhodospirillales bacterium
CGGGCGGCGGCGTCGTGTTCGAGACGTTCGAGCATCTCTGCATGCGGGCGCTGGGGGCCGCCGACTATCTTGCCCTGGCGCGCACATGTCACACGCTGGTGCTCGACGGGGTGCCGGTTCTGGTGGCCGACCGGCGCAACGAGGCGCGGCGATTCGTCACGCTGATCGACGCGCTCTACGAGCACCGCGCCAAGCTCGTGATGGCGGCCGAGGCGCCGCCCGAAGGTCTGCATCCCGCGGGCGACCATGCGTTTGAGTTTCAGCGTACCGCAAGCCGCCTGCACGAGATGCAGAGCGAGGACTATCTGGCAGCACCCCACATGGGGGGGTGAGTTCGGTCCCGATTAACGGACCGTTCATTTTAATATACATAATATTTGTGTGGAAATGACGTCGTGCGCCTGTAGAAACGAAGGGCCGGAATCAAGGGAGTTCGCTGATGGGTCTGCATGTCGCCGGATCGATCCTGGAGCGGAACTCGCCGTTCGCCATCCGGCTGCTTGAACTCGAACGGATGGCGTGTACGGCGCTCGGTGTCGGCGAGGCGATCCGGCTTGCGACAGCGCTCTACGATCCGGTCGACGACGCGCTGCACACATTTGCGGACAGCGGCGAAGGTTCCGAGGCTTTCACACACTATTCGGCCTGTCTTGCCGACGTCCCGTCACTTGCCTTCGCGCGAGAGGCCGATGCGGTGCGTGTCGTCGGCGACCTTTCGATCTTCGAGCCGGTCGGGCACGCGCACACGCGACGCCTGCTCGAGCTCGGCTTCCGTTCCAGCTATGCGCGTTCGGTCCACTATGGCGGCCGGCTCATCGGGATCGTCTTCCTGAATTCGCGCGAGCCCGAATTCTTCGACGGGCGCCGGATCGGGATCGTCGAGCCCTACGTGCGGATGGCCGCACTCCATCTGGCGCTGGAACTTTCGTACTGTCAGACCTTCTCGGCCGCGATCATGTCGGCCCAGGCGATCAGTGCCTATCGCGACACGGATACGGCCAACCACCTCACGCGCATGTCCCATGTTTCCGGCGCCATCGCCGACGCGCTTGCCGGCGAGGCGGGGCTCAGTGACGATTTCGTGGCAAAGGTCTTCCAGTTCGCGCCCATGCACGACATCGGCAAGGTCGGCGTGCCCGACGCGATCCTGCTGAAGCCCGGCAAGCTCACGGCAGAGGAATTCGAGGCGATGAAGGCGCATGTGCGCCTTGGCGAGGAGATGGTCGAGAAAATCGTCGACAGCCTCCACCTGGGCGGCTTGCCCGGCCTGTCGATCCTGCGCAACATCGTGGCCTGCCACCACGAACGGCTTGACGGCAGCGGCTATCCGCGCGGCCTCATGGGCGATGCCATTCCCATCGAGGCGCAAATTCTTGCGGTCGCCGATGTCTTTGACGCGCTGACATCCCGGCGACCCTACAAAGAGGCGTGGTCGGTCGATCGCGCGATTGAAGAGCTGCGCAAGATGGCGCCCACGAAACTCAACCCGGCTTGCGTCGAGGCTCTTGCACAATCAATCCCTAAGCTACTGAATACAATAGAGAAATTTCCAGATTAGCAGTGGAAGCGCCGGGCCAGGCGAGTTCCGCCATCTTTACTTGCTGGGGTCGAACGGGCCGGAGTAAAACCCACCGTCGATTTTTCGCAGTGCAGCGACCGGGTCCGGACGGGCCCGCTCGGGGAAAGGGAGAATCAATGGCTCGCAACAAGATAGCGCTCGTGGGCGCCGGCCAGATCGGCGGCACGCTGGCGCTGCTCGCCGGTCTCAAGGAACTGGGTGACGTCGTCCTGATCGACATCGCCGAAGGCATCC
>JAEUKX010000069.1 GCA_016794025.1 Rhodospirillales bacterium
ATCCGCCGAATGTACCTGGAAGACCTGCTTGGCGAGATCAAGGCCAACGACGCTTATGTTCATGGGAGATCTCCTCTTGGCTGCTATGAGCTCAAGCACTCTACGCTGGCGATAGGGCGCAGGGGTCGTCCATCCCATCAACGGCAAGCTCCGTGACGAGCTGCTCAACGGTGAAATCTTCTACAGTCTGAAGGAGGCCACGGCCGTCATCGAGACTTGGCGGCGGCACTACAACACGGTCAGGCCACACTCGTCGCTCGGCTATAAACCGCCGGCACCCGAGGCGTTGGTTCTGCCTTCGGCCACGGCGATGGCGCCGATTGAGCGACTAAACTAACATCTGCAACGGACCACCCGGTGGGGGCCGGTCAGGCCGTTCCCGATGCCAAAAGCCGTTCAGTGATATTCAGGCAATTGAGAGATGCGGTCGATCAGATCGAGACAGCGCTTGCAGACCGTGCTTCCGGATAACCATGTCACTTCTCGCTTTTGTGACGTGTTGATCCGCATTTGTGGTGTATCCGGAAGCTATTGATCTGAATTCTTTTCCATTGGTTTCCACTAAATTCCCTTACTTGCAAAAATGGCGGAAACCGCCATTGAAATCATTGAATAATTGGAAATCCGGGGGCTTGGGGACTAGGGGGCAGTAGGTTCGAATCCCGCTGCTCCGACCAATAAAGAAGCCAGCCTAGGGAATCCAGCGGCGTGGTTCGGCGTGCGAAGCACATATGGACATGGGCGGAGCTAACGTAAATATTCGCCGTTGAGGCGCGGATTCTGTCCGTGCCGTTGACGAAGGCGGAAAATGGCGGCGGTCAGTACCCTCAAGCGCGGTCTCGATATCCTCGATTTCGTGATTCGCAGCGAAGAGCCGTTGAAATTGGCAGATGTCATCCGCCATTTCGCCATTGATCGCGCCATGGCGCATCGGTTTTTGCAGACGCTGTGCGAGTCTGGGCTTCTGCACCAGGACCCCGAAACCAAGCGTTATGCGATGGGCGCGCAATTTTACGCTTGGATGCTGATCGCGCATCGCGGTCTCGCCATCGTCGATGTAGCGCGGCCCTTCCTCCAAGAAGTTGCCAAGCGCACGGATCAGAGCGCCCATTTGGGGGCATTGATCGAAGACCGCGTTCTGCTGGTCGATTACGTTCCGTCGGAGAATCTGATCTCGGTCAAAAACCGCGTCGGTGTGTCGGAGCCTTTGCATTGCACGGCAATCGGCAAGTCGATCTTGATGGATATGCCATCCGCGTCGCGCGCCAAACTTCTGGGTAAGCACGCGCTGGAACGCTTCACCGAGCGGACGATCCTCGATCGCGGGGAGCTCGATCGCCATCTCGACGCCGCCGCTGTGTCGGGCTACGCCTTCGACAATGGCGAGTTCAACGAACTTCTCGCTTGCGTCGCCGTGCCGCTGAAAACGCCGCGTGGTCTGCCGCCGCTTGCCATCGGCGTATCGATGCTGCGCCCCGTTGTCGTTGGCGATCCGGGCGCTGTCGCGCGTGTGGCGGGCGAGATCAAGACCGTCGCGCGCCGCTTTGAGGCTCGCCTGTCGAACGTGGGCGATCAGGCCCAGATCCGATAGGTCGAATTCGCCGCCCAGGGCGAGTCCGCCGGCAAAGGCGGCGCTTCGACCGCACGCATCGTCTTGAAGTCCGCGAGTTTGGGCGCGATCACGTCGCGCCACAGCGTTTCGACCTGATCGTAGCTGCGTAAACGCGCGGAGGGTTGTTCGGCATCATGGCGGGCGAGCAATTCGCGTCCCTTGGCGCCGAGCCATGCGACTTGGCTATTCACCATCGCTTCGCCTTCGCGTCGCCCAGACAGGCGGAAATCGGGCCCGAGTGCAAATTGCGGCTCGGGCGCGCCGTCCGGCGGCAGGCGGCTGAGATCGACGCAATCAGGCTCCAGTGCCATCAACTGCGAAGTCTCAACTTTGCCTGCATGGTCGCGCGCATGCGTGCCGTCGCCGAAGAATCCGGCGGTGTTCGCTTCGAAATCGGGCAAGGCGTGTAGCCGCGCGCCGACATTCGGCTGAAGCAACGCGACGAGCGTTTTGAGATCCTCCCAATTCGCGCCGTAGTGGCCGGTGAGCAGGATCACCGCCTTGAAGCCGAGATTGTCGGCTGCACGGATCTGGTAACAGACGTTCTTGAAATGCTGCCAGGGCGGCAACGCGCTCATCCAGCCGCGATCGACATGGCCCACGCGCGCTTCCAGCCAATGCGCGAACTGCCCGACCTCGTGGATATGCCAATAATCGGGCGGGGCGACGATCCCGCCATGCTCGTCGGCGGCACGGCAGGCGAGCGCGTGCGCCTTCAGCGCATCGAGGCCGAGCGCGTTCTGCGGCCCATGCGGTTCGCACAAGCCGTAGGTGAGATAGAGCAGCGGGCAAACAGCGAAGGCATTCTCCAATTCGTCGGGAAACATCCGTTCCCAGCGCACTTTGTTGCGGGTGTTCATCGTGGTCTCCGGTCGTCGGGGGTGGGATAGGGGCCGCGCGCAGCTTCGAACGCGGCGGCAAAGGCGAGCAGTGCCGCATCGGCTTCCGGTCGCGCGACGAATTGAATCGAGAGCGGCATGCCGTTCGCGGCAAAGCCGAAGGGCACGGCAATCGCGGGCAGGCCGGTCATATTGAATAGCCGCGCGCATTGACCGATTGGTCCGACGAAACCGGCGAAGCCCGATCCGCCGGGCAGATCGGCGCCGTCGATGCGCGGGGCTGCGCGCGGGGCCGCCGGCGTTGCCAGATAATCGACATGCGCGAACACATGCGCGCCGAGACGGCGCAGCAGATGGACGCGTGCCGCCAGCGCCGTGCGATACTCGGCGCCCGTATAGACGAAACCGGTGGCGAGGCGCGCGCGCGTCTCGGGCAGATAATCCTGCGCGCGCTCGGTAAGGCGCCGTCGATGATGCGAAGCCGCCTCGACCATGATGATCAGGCCGGCGAGCGGATTGGCGGCGTCGATATCGGGCGCATCGATCTCGATGAGGGTCGCACCCTCGCTCTCGAGCAGCCGCAAGGCGGTTTCGAAACTCGCGAGGACGTCGCCCGCGCAGCCGTCTAGGAAGTAGCGGCGATGTATGCCGACGCGCGTACCACGCAGATCGCGCGGACGTGGCGGCTCAATGCCGGTCAGCGCCGCGAACACTTGGGCGATATCGGCCGCATCGCGTGCCATGATTCCGACGTGGTCGAGTGTAGGCGAACACGCGAACATGCCGTCCGTATCGATCATGCCGAAGCTCGGTTTGAAGCCCGCGATGCCGCAGAAAGCGGCAGGCAGGCGTGTCGAGCCGCCGGTGTCTGAGGCGAGGGCGGCGGGAATGAGCCGCGCTGCGACGGCCGCTGCCGGGCCGCCGGAGGTGCCGCCCGCGAGATGTTCGCGGTGCCATGGATTGCGCGGCGTACCGAGATAGTTGTTGTGCCCGCTTGCGCCGATGGCAAATTCGCCCATCGCCAGCCGGCCGAGATCGATCGCCCCCGCCGCGTCGAGTTTGGTTAGCGCCGTTGCGGTACGCGTCGCCACATAGCCGCGCATCGCGCGGCTGCCGCATTCCTGTTTCCAGCCGGATCGCGCGAACATGTCCTTATGTGCCATCGGCACGCCGAAGGCGGTTTGGCGCGCATCGCAGGCGGCGGCTTGTGTCAGCGCCGCATCCGCTTCGAGCCGCGCGAGGCAGTTCAATGCCGGTCCTTGCGCATCAAGCGCCGAAAGACAGGCGCGGATTGCCTCGACGCACGAGATGTCGCGCGCAGCGATTCGTGCGCGGAACTCGGTGACGCTCCAGCGCGCGATCTCAGCCCCCATCGCTGTGCTTCCGGGCGAGGGCAGCGAACGCCGGCCCGAAATCCTCGGCGACGACATGCGGTTCAAGCATCGCTTCGAGCGCGCGCAACTCATCGCGCACGCGCGCGACTTCGTCATGCGTGGCTTGCGTCGCTTCGATCGGCGGCGTCGCGGTGATTTTTCGCGCCCTCCCTATTGACAGCAGCGTAGTTCGCGGTGAGTATTGCATCAATAGCAACGTATGTTGATATTATATCAACATACGGTAGGAAACGGAAATCATCCGGAGCCGCTATGAATAAGCAAAAGGGAGGAACCAAATGAATCGCATGTCCCGGCGCACGGCTTTGGGGGCACTAGCCGGCGCATCGGCGGCGCTGTCGCTTCCGCATGTCGCGCGCGCCAACACGCCGCTGAAGGGCTTGAGCCATCGCCAGCCGTCGCTCGAGTTCTACGCCAAGGCGATTTCCTCGGCCGTGCCGGGCAGCCCGGTCGATATGACGCTGATCCCCGCCGACAAGGCGGTCGAGTTGCAGACGCTGACGCTGTCGCAAGGTTCGGATGCCTACGACATCCTGTGGGTCAACGACACCCAGTTGATGAAATACGCCAAGAACGGCTGGCTGCAGCCGATCGACGATCTTTGGGCGCGCTATCGCGCCGAGTTCAAACTCGACGACTATCCCGCGTCGGTGCTCGACTCCTACCGGTACGACGGCAAGCTCTACGCCGTGCCGTCCTCGGTCAACGGCATGTTCTATTTCTATCGCCAGGATCTGTTCGACGCGAAGGGCTATAAGCCGCCGTCGACCTTCGACGAATGGCTGAAGATCGCTGAAGGCCTGCATTCGCCTGCGATGTCGGGCGCCGTCGTCAACATGAAGCGAATCGACGCGGCGCTGAACGAAGCGCATTACTACATGAACGCTTTCGGTGACGGCTGGTTCGGCGCGAAGTGGAAGCCGATCTTCAACAACGACAAAGGCGTGGCCGCGATCGAACGCCTGAAGTCGCTCACCAAGTTCGCGCAGCGCGCCTACGCTTCCAGCGCCAACGACGAAGCAATGATCGCCTTCCAGCAGGGCTTGGGTGCTACGGGCCTGCAATGGTTCTCGCGCGCGGGCGCGATGGACGACGCGCAGAAGTCGCGCGTCGCCGGCAAGATTGCCTGGGCGGTGCCGCCGGGCGGCAAGCAGCGCATCGTGGTCGACGGCTTCGCGATCTCGAAATTCTCGAAGCAGGACCGTGATTTGCAGTTCCGCATCCTGGCGACGGCGATGAACGAACCGAACCAGCGCGCGATCGCGTCGGATTCGATCCCGTCGCGCGCATCGGTGCTGAACGACGCCGAATTGCACAAGAAGTTCCGCCATTATCCGGCGGCGCTGTCGGCGATTCAGGCGGGTAAGGCCTATCCTGCCTTGCCCGAATTCGTCGAATGCGGGGACTTCATCACGTTGCGTATCCAGCAGGCGCTCGCGGGCGAGATGGGCGTGAAGCAAGCGCTCGACACCGCCGCGCGCGAAGTGTCTGAGCTGCTGGCCAAGCGCGGGTACTGAATTGCCGACCGTCTCCGGCCGGGGCCGCGCGTCCCGGCCGGATCTTCCGGAATACTCACGGTATATCTTCGCCGTATGAACACACATCGCGGTCTCGTCTGGTTCCTGGCGCCGAGCCTGCTCGTGCTGCTGGCGATGCTCGTCTATCCGCTCGGCTACGCGCTGTATCTCAGCTTGTTCGATTTTTATCTGCCTTCCAATGCGCCCAAATTCATCGGCGTAGGCAACTACCTCGCCTTGCTGGGCGAGGCGCGATTCTGGAGCGCGGTCTACAACACCTTCGTCATCGTCATGGCGAGCGTGGCGCTGGAATTTTGCTTGGGCCTTGCGCTCGCCGTCGGTCTCTACAAGCTGCGTTTCGGCGCGCACGGGCTAATGGTCGTGCTGTTCGTGCCGCATATCATCACGCCGGTCGTCGCGGCGCTGTTTCTACGCTGGATCTTCGTCGGCCAATGGGGCTTGATCGACGCCACATTCTGGCCGCTCGGCATTTTCACGCCCGACTGGCTGGGGGATCCAATCTGGGCGAAAGTTACCGTCGTGCTGGCCGACGCGTGGAAGGCGACGCCCTTCATGATGCTGGTACTCTACGCGGGGCTTCAAAGCCTCGATCAGTCGCTGATCGAGGCCGCGACGGTGGATGGCGCCAATGGCCGCCAATTGCTGTTCCGCGTCGTGCTGCCGCTGATGCGGCCGATCATTCTTTTCGTCGTCTCGATCCGGATCATGGATGCGTTCCGATTTTTCGACACGATCTACGTTCTGACCGGCGGCGGCCCCGGCACGGCGACCGAAACCCTGACACTCTACACCTACTCGGTCGGCTTCAGCCGGCTGGAAGTGGGCAAGGCCTCGGCGCTTGGTGTCGTCACCCTGCTGATCGTTCTGGGGTTGATCTCGGCCTTCGTGTCGTTCATTTACCGTCGCGAGCGGGGGCGGTTCTGATGAAGACCCGGCAAGTTCTGCTGTTCCTCGCGCTGGCGGCGGCGACGTTCGTCAGCTTGATTCCCGTCCTATGGGCCATTCTGACCTCGTTCAAACAGCCGGTCGACGCGTTCACGATTCCGCCGACATTGGTCTTCTCGCCGACGGCGGAGTTTCATTACCAGATTTGGTTCGAGAAAGGATTCTGGACCTTTCTCGTGAATTCAATGGTCATCGCGGTTTCGACCGTGTGCATCTCCGTTCCGATCGGCACGATGGCCGCCTATGCGCTTTCGCGCATCGAAACGCCGCAGACGCGCGCGCTGCTGATGGTCATCCTGGCGGTGCGGATGTTTCCGCATATGCTGCTGGCGCTGCCGTTCTTCGTGATGGCGAGCATGCTGAAGCTGTTCGACACCTACGCCATCATGATCATGGCGCTTGTGGCGATCAACCAGCCCTTCACGATCTGGCTGATGCGCAGCTTCCTGGTCGACGTGCCGCGCGAGCTGGACGAAGCCGCCTGCATCGACGGCTGCAACGTGTGGCAAACCTTCGTAAAAGTGATCGTGCCGGCGGTGCGGCCGGGCATCGTCGTCACGTCGTTGTTCAGCCTGCTGCTCGCCTATAACGAGTTTCTGTTCGCGCTGGTCCTGACCGGCGCCAAAACCAAGACGCTGCCCGTCGCGATCTCCGAATACGGCGGCGAGGACATCACTTATTGGTCGCTATCGGCCGCCGGCGCCGTCGGGATCATGCTGCCGATCTTGCTGTTCATGGTGTTCGTGCAGCGGCATCTGATCCGCGGCCTGACGATGGGGGCGGTGAAGGGATGAGGACCGTGTCGCAACGCAAACTTCGCGTCGGCTTCGCCGGGTTGGGGCGGATATTTTCGCTCCATCTCGCGGGATACGTCAACTCGCCCGACGCCGAGATCGTCGCGCTGTTCGATCCGGATTTCGAGCGCTGCGCCATCGAGGCCGCGAAATTGCCCGGTGCCGTCGCATGTCGCGACTATGCGGCGTTGCTGGAGCAGAATCCCGATCTGATCGAGATCCTGTCGCCGCATCCGTATCACGCCGATCAGGCCGTCGCGGCATTCGCGCGCGGCGCGCATGTCTCGGTGCAGAAGCCGATGTCGATGACGCTCGCGGAGGCGGATCGCATGATCGCGGCGGCTGCGGCCGCCGGCTGCACGTTGCGCGTGTTCGAGAATTTCCGCTTCCTGCCGGCCCTGGTCAAGGCGAAGGAACTGCTCGACGCGGGCGCCATCGGCGCGCCGCTCCATTGCCGCTTGCGTACGTTGGCGGGCGATCCCGCGCGCGCTTGGGCGGTCGCCGGCGACACCTGGAAATGGCGCGCGCAGGTATTCGAGGATCATCAGCTCGGTCGGCTGAGCTTCGACGACGGCCATCACAAGATGGCGGCGGCGCTGTGGTTTTTCGGCCCCGTGCGCGACGTTTTCGCCTTCATCGACACGAAGACTACACCATTCGGCGCGATCGACTCGCCTGCCTCGATCACGTGGCGCCATAGCGCCGGCGTGCACGTGATCTGGGATATCGTGCATGCGCCGGATATGCTCGTGCGTACCGACTACTATTCGCTCGACGAATGCTTCCAGATAACCGGCGAGAACGGCGTGATCGAAGTGACGCGCGCGACCGGCCGGATGCTTGATACTCCCGTGCTGTCGCTTTATCGCGATGGTGAGGTCCGCGCGTTCCACAATATCGAAACGGATTGGGGCAAGAGCTTCGCCGCCGCGACGCGCGCGCTCGTTTCCGGTTTGCGCGACGGGCGCGATGACGTGCCGTTGACCGGTGCGCAAGGCCGCGACGTGCTCCAACTGGGGCTCGCCATCGCCCGATCGGCGGCGACCGGCCGCGCCGTGTCGTTGCCGCTTTCCGAATCGCCGAACAGCGCGTGACCACCATGCCTCAGGACGCCGCCGACCGACCTTCGCAAACGCCCTACGATCGCGCGCGTATCGTCGCGACGCTGGGCGGTCTCGATTCCGCGCTCGCGTCGGGCGCGCTCGATCCGGTGATCGAGGTGACGCTCGCCGAGGCGCTCGTGCTCGGTCTTCTGAAACAGGGGGTGCGGAAATACTTCGCGATATTCGGGCATGGCAATACGGCGCTGGGCGAGATCCTGCGCCAATACGAGGAAGCGGGCGCCGTGCGCGTGCTGCAATTCCGCAACGAGATCGCAATGGCGCATGCCGCCACGCAACTGAGTTGGCAGTACGGTGAGATTCCGGCGGTCGCGACGTCGATCGGGCCGGGCGCATTGCAGGCTTTTGCGGCCTCGCTTGCCGCCGCATCGAACGGCGTCGGCGTCTATCACCTTTACGGCGACGAGACGACGCACGGCGAAGGGCCCAATATGCAGCAGGTGCCGGGCCGGCGTCAGGGCAGCTACGGGGCGTTGACCGCGATGATGGGGGCGAACTACGTGCTCCACACGCCCGAAGCACTGCGCGACGCGTTGCGTTTGGGGGCGGCGACGGTGGGCCACCCCTATAAGGCGGCGCCGTTCTATCTGTTGCTGCCTATCAACACGCAACCCGCGACGGTCCGCGTCAATCTCGCGACATTGCCCGCGCGTGTAACGGCACCGCCCGTGGCACCGGTCGCGGACGATATCTACCGCGACGCGGTCGTGCGCATCGCGGCGGTAGATCGAATTGTGCTGAAAGCGGGCGGGGGAACACGGCGCCACGCGGTTGCGGTTCGCGCGCTCGCCGAACGGATCGGCGCGGCGGTCGTGCTGTCGCCGGGCAGCACGGGCGTATTGCCCGATGCGCATCCGCTGAATATGCATGTCGGCGGATCGAAAGGTTCGATCAGCGGAAATCACGCGATGGAAGCGGCGGAATTGCTTCTGGCGATGGGTGTCCGCGCGGTCTGTCAATCTGATTGCTCGGGTATCGGCTATCCAAATGCGCACGCGGTCATCAACGTCAACGGTGACATCGACGACGTCTATCATTACGCCAACACCTTGGCGCTGACCGGCGATATCGGCGCGATCGCCACGCGCCTTATCGCCGCCCTCGATGCGGCGGATTATGCGATCTCGCCGGGCAAGCGCGCTTGGCTCGACACTTGCGCCGACAAAAAGCGCGAATGGGCGGCGTTCCGGCAGGCGCGCATCGCTGCGATGCCGCCGGTTGATGCGACCTGGGCGTCGCGGGTGATGACCCAACCCCAGGCGATCGAGATCGCCGCCGAGTTTGCCAAATCGGTCGGTGCCGTAAAGCTGTTCGACGCGGGCGACGTGCAAGCCAACGGTTTTCAAACCGTGCGCGACGACGCGCCGTTCGAAACTTTCACCGAATCCGGCGCGTCTTACATGGGTTACGCGGTCAGCGCGTTGCTGGCGGCCGGCGCTGCCGACAAGCCCGTCTACGCGATGGCGTTCACTGGCGACGGTTCGTTCACGATGAACCCGCAGGTGCTGATCGATGCGATCGAGCACCGCGTGCGCGGTATGATCGTGCTGTTCGACAATCGCCGTATGGCCGCGATCACCGGGTTGCAGCACGCGCAATACGGGCGCGAGTTCCGTACGAGCGACGGCGTGGCGGTGAACTATCTGCAATTCGCCTCGTCGGTCGAGGGCGTGCTGGCGGTCGATGGCGGCACGACGCCCGATCAGTTGCGCGCGGCCCTAGTCAAAGCCCATGCGCATTCGGCGTTGTCGCTGGTCCATGTGCGTGTCTATGGCGGCGCTGATCCGGTCGGCGGGTTGGGCGCACACGGCAAATGGAATGTCGGCAATTGGTGCGACGACGTGCAGGCCCGGCATCTCGAACAATCGATCTGACGGAGTGATTCGATGCGCCCCGAATATGCGCTGCTGATCGACAATCGCTTCGTCGCGGCGGCGGACGGCGCCACGATACCCATGATCTCTCCGGCGACGGAGGAAGTCGTCGCGCATATTCCCCAGGCCGGGCCAGCCGATTGGAACGCGGCACTGGCGGCGGCGTCGCGCGGCCTCGCCGCGTGGCGCGCGGTTCCGGCATGGGACCGCGCGCGGGTTCTGCACAAGGCGGCAGCGTCGATCCGAGACCGCGCCGACGCTACCGCCGCGACGATCGCGCATGAGACCGGCAAGCCGCTAGCCGAAGGCAAGGGCGAAATCCTCGCCGCAGCCGATCAATTCGAATGGCATGCGGAAGAGGCGCGCCGCGTTTACGGCACGACGCTGCCGCCGCGCGCCGCCGATCAATTCCAGTTCGTGTCGTTCGAGCCCGTCGGCGCGGTACTGGCGCTGACGGCGTGGAATTTTCCGGCCTTGCTGCCGGCGCGCAAAATCGCCGCAGCGCTGGCGGCGGGATGTTCGGTGATCTGCCGGCCGGCTTCCGAGGCGCCGGGGGCCTGCCTCGCTTTGGCAGCGGCGCTGGTCGAGGCTGGCGTGCCGCCGGGAACAGTTGGCGTACTGACTGGCGATCCCGAACCGATGGTGCCTGCGCTGATCGCCGCTCCCGAGATTCGCAAGGTTTCGTTCACCGGTTCGGTACCGGTCGGCAAACGTATCCTGGCGCTCTGCGCCGCGGGCGTGAAGAAGGCGTCGATGGAATTGGGCGGACACGCGCCGGTGATCGTGCGTGAAGACGCCGATCCGGTTTTCGCGGCACGGATGGCGGCGGCGGCGAAGTTCCGCAATTGCGGACAGGTCTGCATTTCGCCCAGTCGCTTCTACGTCCATGAATCGATCCGTCCTGCTTTCGCCGCGGCATTCGCCGACTACGCGACGAATCTGCGCGTGGGCGATGGCCGTGATCCCGACAGTCAGATCGGGCCGTTGATCCGCGCGCGCGCACTCGAACACGCCCAAGTCCTGGTCAACGATGCGCTGGCGCGTGGTGCGAAGCTGTTGGCGGGCGGCGGGCGCGCCGCAGGGCGCAACAAGGGTCATTTCTTCGCGCCGACCGTGCTTGATGGCGTGGACGATTCGGCACGGATCATGCGCGAAGAGCCTTTTGCGCCCGTGGCGCCGATCGCGGGATTCGTCGACGAGGCGGAGGCTATCGCGCGCGCTAACGCCTTGCCGTTCGGCCTTGCGGCTTATGTGTTCGGGAAGGACGGCGATGCGGCGCGACGCACGGCCGCGCGCCTCGATTCCGGCATGATCGGGATCAACGAAGTCCTGCTTGCGAGTGCCGAGATGCCGTTCGGCGGCATGAAGGAAAGCGGCTTTGGACGCGAAGGCGGCACGCTGGGCATCCGCGAGTATCTCGAGCCAAAATTCGTGCGTCAGAAATTGGTTTGAGGGCATGACGAACAAGACGAAGACCGGCATCGCCGGCGGCCTCACGAACTACGGTGACCCGGAATTCGCGGCGTATCTGCGCCGATCCTTCGCGCGTTCGATGGGCTATTCCAGCGAAGCGCTGGCGCGCCCGATCGTGGGCATCGCCAACACCTATAGCGGCTTCAACAACTGTCATCGCCATTTCCCGGAATTGGTCGAGGCGACCAAGCGGGGCGTGTTGATGGCGGGCGGCCTGCCGGTCGAGTTTCCGACGACCTCGCTGGGCGAAGTATTCCTCAACCCAACCAGCCTCAAATTCCGCAATTTGATGGCGATGGATACGGAGGAGATGATCCGTGCCCAGCCCATCGACGCGGTCGTGCTGCTCGGCGGCTGCGACAAGACCGTCCCGGCGCAACTGATGGCGGCGGTCTCGGCGAACGTGCCCGCGGTGCAAGTCGTCGCGGGACCGATGTCGACCGGCCGCCACAAGGGCGAGCGCCTGGGCGCTTGCACCGATTGCCGCCGCTTCTGGGCGCGTTATCGCGCGGGCGATGTCGATGCGGCGGAGATCGACGTCGTCGAGGGACGCCTCGCCACCACGGTGGGAACCTGCGCCGTGATGGGCACGGCATCGACGATGGCGTGTATCACCGAAACGCTGGGCATGTCGCTGCCGAACTCGGCGGCGATCCCTGCGGTGCATGCCGACCGACTGCGCAATGCGGAGGAAAGCGGCAAGCGCGCGGTCGAGCTGATCGGCACGCAGACGCTACGTCCGCGCGATATCGTCACCGAGAAATCGATCGAGAACGCGTGGCGCGTGTTGCTGGCGATCTCCGGTTCGACCAATGCGGTGATCCATCTGACGGCGATCGCGCGGCGCGCGGGCGTGAATGTCGATCTCAACCGGCTTAACCAGCTTTCCGACGAAACGCCGGTGCTGGTGAACCTCAAGCCCGTCGGCGACAATTACATGGAGGATTTCCACGCGGGCGGCGGCGTGCCGGCCGTGCTGAAGGAAATCCGCGACCTGCTGCATCTCGATGTGCCGACCGTTTCGGGAAAGACGCTGCGCGAGTTGATCGACGTGCCGATGGCCGATCAGGTCAACCGGACGATCGTGCGCCCGCGCGCCGAGCCGGTTGATCCCGATGGGGGCTTGGTTGCGGTGTTCGGCACGCTGGCCCCGCGCGGTGCCATCGTCAAGCGTGCGGCGGCCGATAAGAAATTGCTGGAGCACGAAGGGCGCGCCGTCGTGTTCGCGTCGCTCGAGGATCTGTCGGCGCGCATCGACGATCCCGATCTTGACGTCACCGCCGACGATATTCTGGTGTTGCAGAACGCGGGGCCCCGCAGTGCGGCCGCGATGCCGGAAGCGGGGTATTTGCCGATCCCGCGCAAACTCGCTAAGATGGGTGTGAAAGACATGGTGCGCATCTCGGATGCGCGCATGTCGGGCACGGCCTATGGCGCCATCGTGTTGCACGTGGCGCCGGAGGCGGCCGTGGGCGGCCCGCTGGCGCTGGTGAGGAACGGCGATCGAATTCGCTTAAGCGTCGCGCAGCGCAAGCTCGATCTCTTGGTCGACGGAGTCGAGCTCGAAAGGCGCCGCAAGGCATTACCCGCACCCGCGAAGATCGAGCGACGCGGCTACGACAAGCTCTACGACGCCCATGTCCTCCAAGCCGACGAAGGTGTGGATTTCGATATTTTTTGATCGAGGGTTGCAGAGGTACATTTTCCGCAAGAGGCCTCAAAATGCCCCGGTATTGCGGAAAATTGAGTTGATATGATTCTATTAAATACGGTCGGGGGACTGGGGGCGTGAGTTCGAAACTCGCCGCTCTGACAAAATACCTTTGGCCTGAGCCCCTGAACTCACCCGGTTGAGGGTAGAGTCTGTTCATTGTTTGAACTGGTCTTGGTGGTTGTGGCAACGGGGCGAGGAGCGAAGCCCCGTTGCATCGCGAGGAGGCTTGCTGCAGCGAAGGCCGCCGGCGTCTGGTTGCCGATCGCGCTGTGCGGCCGTGTGGTGTTTTAGCCGATCCGCCAGGCCTCGATCTTCTCGATGGCGTCAGCAAGGGAGCCGAATAGACAGTCGTTCAGGCACTGGTCGCGCAGTTTGCTGTTGATGCTTTCGATGAATGCGGGCTGCGTCGACTTGCCGGGCGCGATGTAGTGCCAGTTGATGCCTGTCTCCATCGTCCACTGCAACACGACCGGACTGGTCATCTCACCGCTGTTGTCGCTGTCGATCGACAGCGGCTCGCCGCGTCGTTCGATGATCCTGTCGAGCTCGACCACCAGACGCCGCCCGGTGATCGACGTGTCCGACACTGTCATCGTTCTGTACTAGGTTTTCAAATTGTAGAGGGTCGCCTCGCCGATCCCGTGCCGCCGACATAGCTCCCCGGCCTTCCCGCCGGCCGCGTGCGGCTTCAGGATCTCGATGATCTTCTCTTCTGTGAACCGGCTCTTCTTCATCGTCCGCTCCTCTCTTCCGGCGGACCCTACACTTCTCACCGGGGGGAATTCAGGGCATCAGGCAAGATCCCCTGAGCCGAATAGCTGCCGCTGTAGGCGCGTTCCGCGGCAGCAGTCTAATTCCCGGCACTTCCATCTCGGCTCGCCGAATGCCGTTCCCAACTTCCCTCAGTGGGAAAATCAGTGGGAACACCCGGCGACAACCTGCAACACGGAGCGACACGAGGCGCGTAAAACTTCAATAAATCCAGCATCGCCGTGCCCAACCATCGGCTTCCTAAACTGCGGGTCGGATAAACGAGTGTGGCGCTAAGAAGTAAATATGTCGCTGAACATGCCAAAACGTTTGTCGCCGGATCCATCATATTGCTTAGTTGCGGGCTCGGACTTGGAATTCGAGGTCGATTTCGAATCGCACTGCTCATTGTCAGCCGAATTCACGCACACGTACGGCTCATGCGGAAGTGCCGGTCCTGGAGCCAGGGTGGATACCGCATTTGCAATTTGAGGATTCCTTGTAGGCTCGCGCAGTATCTCTAATACGGCCTCCAGTAGATTCCTTTCGCCGTGAGAGCCCCAGCCGAGCCTAAGCTCGATGCGACCCACCTGTTTGTTGCGAATTCTGTGGCGGCGCATGGCATCACGATGCTTTGCGGCCTGCGGGTTCTTGCCCGTCTTCATTTCAAGCCTCACTTCTAATCCGGCTTGATCGAGTAGTGAACCGCAGCGCTCTCTAGATCTTCCGCATCAGGGCCATGTTCCATTACCGGGTCTTTGACGCAAAGGAACGTATCGAGAGCGAGCGCAGTCTTTTCCAGCGCCTCGATCGTGGACCGAGCGACTGCGAATGACTGTGCCTCGGCAGGGCTTTGGGCCTGACGATTCCGGTCCCGGATCTTTATTAATCCTCTTATCGATAGCTTAATGCTTTCGAGCGTTGTCTGGGCCGTTGGTAGAACATCCTTTGCTGCTTGCCGAAAGGCCGCCTCTGCCTTTTTCGCCATCTGCCGGGCAGCGACCGCGTCTCGTTCACTAGACCGGGTTCGCTCAAGGGCCAAAGCAAGGTTCTCTTCGCTTATCTGAATGGCTAACTCGCGCCGTTGGAAGTCGGCCTTTTGTGCCTCGATCGCAGCAATCCGAATATTGATCTCGCTTTGGGCGCCATCGATCTCGCGCTGCAGGATAGCGAGCTCCACTTCCTTTTGCGTCAACTGGGCCTGCTTCCTGTCAGCAACTTGACGGGTCTTGGCGAGCAGTTTGTTTTGATAGGCGAGCTCCCGTTTCTGACCCACGAACAGGCTGCGGGCCACCCGCGGTCGCTTCTCTTTGTGTCGGGCGTGTCCGTGCTTTTGCGACACAGCAATGTAGAAGACATCCTGCAGGCTCTCAGTGCCTTGCCTGTAGGCCGCATCTTCTTTCACCTTTCCCAGGTTTGCCCTGCGTGCCTCAAGCTTGGGCTGCCAACCGTCGTGGACCTCGCGCGCAGCAAATGTAGGAGATCCAACCGGTAGAACGTAGAAGTGGAGGTGTGGGTAAGGTTCGTCCACATGCTCGACCACTGACGCCAGCTCACCGCCGGCCTTCGCGTAATGCTCGACCAAGAACGCCACGACATCCTTCTTCCATTCGGAAAGATTGGCGGCCGCTGTCGGATCATCGCGGATAGTCTTCCAGTCGACTGGGTAACCGGCGACGCCAGAAATCATAACGTGCTGGTCCTTCCGGATGCGCCGGACCTTTCCTCCTTTCGCAGCCGTTTCCAGGAGCTTCACCCTCCGTTTCGCGACTTCCTTTGTGATCCGCTCGATGACCTTCGTTGGAGTTACTCCGTAAATAAGGATCGGGGCTTCAGGTTGGTTGATATGTGGGATCGCTTCTGGACGACGCTCAGCCTCGTTACGAATGTCCCGCGCATTCCACCCTTTGCGACCTGTGCCGCGTCGTTTGCTTTTTCCTGACAACGTGCTCCGCTCAAGGGGGTGCGTCTCTGATCGGATGAACTGTGCCAAATCAGCCATTTTCGGATCCTTTGGAGAAATCCACATAACCATTTGTAAAAATTACGAAATTTGTTATCTTCCCTTTCTTCAACCGAATAAGAGTTCTGACGCACATCCCTTTTGATTCTTGAACAAACGCCTTGATCACGCGTGACCACGTCGTCGTAGCTCGCGAACGCATCACGCGTGATTTCGCTTTCCTTGACGCCAGCCGTAATGCGCCGCAGTCACGCGTGATCATCGATTGAGTCGATTGCAAACCTGGCGATCTGATCAGCTCGCGGATGGCCGCAATTGTGTGCGCTTTTGACTGCATCCGAGAATTGTCGGAGCTGAATTCCGGAACGACAAGCGCGAGCTTCGATAGAAAATGTCAACATTGCAAACATGCAACACTTTGCTATCGGGTTACAGGTTTTGTCGGTGCTGCTGGCAATGGACGCCGCAGAATACTCCAACACTTTCGTCTAACCGGCACCAGCCATTGGGCACGCTGTGATACCAACGAATTCGCCACCCCAATTCACGACACATGCGTTCGTTCCGGAATGCTCCGCTACAATGCAGGCATGGATCGGCAGCACTGCATCTCCAGAGTTGATTGCGGACTGGCCTCTGGCTTGTCGGATCAACTCGACCATGCTGACGAGTTTGCCAACGCACTGTCGATCGAGGATTTAGCCGCGCGCTGGCACTGTAGCCTTAAGACGGCACGGGCAAGGATTGTTGCGAATGGTCTGGGCATCAACCCTGCTGGAACTTGGTTGATCTCTTGGCAGCGGGTCCGCGGATATGAGGAATCCCTTCGTGTAGGGGCAATCGCAAATCCAAAAGCTAACGCCATTTCAACGGCGGATGAAGTCCGCGACCACGTCAAGACCGAGCTTGTAAAGCTTGGCATCTTGCGTTCGCGTCGGTTTGCGCCAAATAAGGAAGCATGGGTCAGTCGACCCTATCGGAAAGCAGGATAGGCCCATGCGAGGGAAGTCGATCTGGTACGACCGGTCGCGGAATCATTGGCGGATCGAATTCCAGTTCCGAAGGAAGCGCTACACCGCTTTCGCGAAGAATCCGGATGGGACGTTCGCACTCAATGAGTTCGAGGCTGCGCGAGCGGCGGCTCGCCTTAAGGATCAAATCCAGTTCGGGCCGCATCAGCAAGCGGGCGGTGTGCCACGCGCGGTCGCCCGTATGGCGGGAGTATCTGTTTCGGTAGTTGGAACTGAACCAGATCCCCAGTCGGTCGTCAGTGGCGCCGTATCGAGAGCGTCAACCTATACCCTTGGTCAGGTCGTATTGGTGTACGGCGCTGCAAGCGAGGGCCACAAATCGTGGCCCACCATTCGGGGCTACCTTACGGCGATCATCGAGTTTTATGGCGATGACTTTCCGATCAACCAGGTTGATGAGGTCAAGATCGCCGAATTCCGGCAGTGGCTCGCAAAGACCCCTGTCTTGACCTACCGGGGTGGCCCTGGTGCCATCGAGGAGTCCCGCCGTGCACCGGAAACGCTGTATGGTGAACGAACTGGCGCTCGATCGTCGCGTAGCCCCAGCACGATCCGAAAATACCTTAAAGCTCTCCGGAGCGTGCTCCTGACGGCGCATCGCAAGCAGGACGAGAGCGATCCGCTTGGCCGCCCGCTGTTGCGCGTCATGCCGACGTTTAGGGGCCTCCAGGATCCCGTGGGGACGCCACGACCCTTTCCGGTTAGCCGTCTTCAGGATGTGCTCGCGGTGCTGCCGCCGCATACCCGAGCGGTGGTCCTCGGCGCTGTGTTTACGGGCTGGCGACGTGGCCAGGTCTGCGCTGCGCAGGTTTCGTGGCTGGATGACGAACGTCGTGCCCTCCGCCACGACGCCAACAACAAGGGAGGGCGAGAGGGTTGGACGCCGCTGAGCGATGAGGGCTACGCGTTCTTTGTCGCTCTACGCGAGCAGGCGCGAGCGGTCGGCTCCAGCCACTTCATCAACTATTTCGATAAGACCCTGCGTTCGTGGCGGCCGGTTGGCACGGTTGCGGGCTCGTGGCTGCGCGGGCTGGATCGGGTTGGCTTGGGAGGGCAGTACCGCTTCCATGATCTGAAATCGATGGTCTTGTCGGCGATGGCCAAGGAGCGGATCGATCCGCGGACGCTCCAATCAATTGCGCAGCATGCTGACATCGAGACGACGATGAAGCATTACATCGAGTCCGACATTGAGATGTCGCGGGAGGGGCAGGACATTGTTGTGCGGCGCCTGAACGCCACCGGTCTCGACCTCTCCGCCGAGATCGCGAAGGCAGCGCCGACGGGTGTGGACATACCGAAGTCCCACGCAAAGTCCCACGCAGCGCCGGAAGCGAAATCCGGCACCAACGCGAAAACGTCACCTAAGGTATTGAAAGACTTGGCGCACCCGGCGCGACTCGAACGCGCGACCTTCAGCTTCGGAGGCTGACACTCTATCCAACTGAGCTACGGGTGCCCAAGGCGGGGGGAACCTAGCCGAAAGCCTCCGGCGACGCAATTGCGCCGGCATGCGTGCCGGAGCCGACTTGGGAATTCCACCTGCGCAAGCCGCAGACTAGATTGCGGCGGGTACCTGTGCCGCCGCCCCGATGCGACAGGAAGGATCGTATGCGCGCATGACCGGAAACAACGGATCCGGAACCCTGCCTGTCGGCCGGCGGCTTGCCTTGTGGCTGCTCATGCTTGCCGTGCCGCTTGTCGTTGCGCCACTCGTCCTGGTGCAGGCCTGGTACCTGTACGGCTATCTGGGCTTCCAGGGTGGATATTGCGGCCCGTTCGGGAAGCTGGACCCGGAGATCGGATGGGTGCTCGCGCCCGACACGCAGAGCTGCATCATCGGGAAGGATGGCCCCTTCGGACAGATCGCCTTCCGGGGCGAGGTCTCGATCGACGATCGCGGCGCGCGTGTTCCGGCCGACTCGTTTCGGCGAGGCGGCCATACGGTGAAACCGCTTCAGGTCATCGTCATGGGCGACTCGTGGCCCTTCGGATATGGCATCGACGGCAAAGATACCTTTGCCAGCCGCCTGACGCGCGATCACGGCTACGAGACCGCCCTGTTCGCGAGTCCGGCCTATTCGAATGCGCAGGCGTTGATGTTGGCCGACAGGATGGCGGCAAAGCATCACCCCGAGGCGTTCGTCTTTCTGATCGCCGGACTGGAGCGCGCGATCTGCATCGGGGCGACCGAACCGGAATGGATCCTGAAGCCATGCTACTGGACCGCGCCCGGCGGCAAGGCGCGGCTGGTTGTACCGCCGCCGGGTCTCGTCGAAGCTGCCGCAAAATTCGGACTCCGGCCAGGCGGCATGCTGGGTGCGGGGGAAATGACGCCGGGCTATTTCCTGATCAGCCGTCCGGTGTCCAAGGCAAACGCGATGCTCGTGAAGCTCGGCGTCATCAGCGGCACGCCCGACGACTTCTATGGTGTGGCTCCGGCCGATGAGACCGAAGCGATCCGCCGCGCCAGTTTTGCGGATCTGCGCAGGCTCGTCGCACGACACCACGCGAAGATGATCCTGCTCGATCCCGGCGGCATCTATGGCGGGTTGACGGAAGACGCCGTCGCGTCCGGCGAGATGATCTATGTCGGCAACAAGCAGTGGCGTGAGGAGATTTCGCTGCCAAGCGACGCGCTGCCGGCGAACGAGCGGGCGGTCCCGTATGACGGACACTATGGCCCGGGCGTTCACGCGATGATTGCCGGGATGGTCAGCGCAAAGCTGAAAGCGGTCGGTCTCAAGCCGTCCAATTGACCCGGCAAAATGCGGGGCGCCGACGTCAGCCGCCGGCCGGGGGCGCAGGGACGGCGCAATCGGCAAGCGATGTCGCGTCGAGTTCACGCATGAACGCCTCGCGCGCCGCCGCAAGCCGCGACTTGAGCCGGCAGCGTGGTGTCAGCGTGCATTCGCCGCCGTCGGTGCGGAAGCATTCCACCAGCGCGTGGCGCTGCTCGAGCGTCCGCACGACCTGCCCGAGGGTGATCGCCCTTGCCGGCCGCGCGAGGCGAAAGCCTCCGCCGGCGCCGCGCTGGGTCTCCACGAAGCCCGCTTCGGCCAGATCGCGAATGACCTTTGTCAGATGATTGCGGGAAATCCCGAATTCCGCGGCGATCTCGTTCGTCGAGAAGGACCTGTCCGGTTCGCCGGCCAGCCGCATCAAGGCGCGAAGGCCGAAATCCGTGAACATCGTCAGGCGCATGCCGGGCTCCCGTAATAGGCATTGACAATACGTATTCAACTTGATTGAATGCGCATATTAAATACCTATTACGTCGGAGACAAGTGTGGAGACCGCCGAACGCCGCGCGCAGCTTACCGCCGAAATCGCCGCGCGCACGGGCATCGACACCGCGATGATCGAGCGACTGGTGCGCACATTTTACGAACGCGTCCGGGCAGACGCGATGCTCGGGCCCGTCTTCGCGGCACGTATCGCCGACTGGGAACCGCATCTCGCCCGCATGTGCGCGTTCTGGGAGTCGGTCGCCCTGATGAGCGGCACCTACCACGGCAGCCCGATGGCCCGGCACCTGCCGCTGCCCATCGATGCGCGCCACTTCGACCGCTGGCTCACCCTCTTCGAGAAGACGGCCGACGATCTGTGCCCGCCTGCCGCTGCCGCGCACTTCGTCGAGCGCGCGCGGCGCATTGCCGCAAGCCTGGAGCTGGGCATCGCCGCGCGCAACGGCGCGATGCCCGGCCCCGGTGCCCGATATGTCGATCCCGGGATCGAAGTTCCCGCCTGAGGAGACGGAAATGGAACTGCAGACCAACGAAGCGAATCTCCGCGAGCAGACAGTCGGCGCGATCGCCGCCCGCTTGCCCGGCGCCACGGCCGTCTTCCGCCGCCACAAGCTCGATTTCTGCTGCGGCGGCGAGAAGCCGCTCGGCGCCGCGGCCGGCGCGCGCGGCGCCGATGTCGCCGCGATCGTGCGCGAACTTGCCGCGCTGGGCGAGTCGTCCGTCATGCCCGATGTGAACCGCGAGACCGGCGCTCTCATCGACCATATTCTTGCGCGATTTCATGAGACGCACCGGCGCGAACTGCCCGAACTTGTCCGGCTGGCCCGCAAGGTCGAATCCGTGCATGCCGACCATCCGCAGGTGCCGGGCGGCCTCGCCGCACTGCTCCAGGCGATGCAGGCGGATCTCGAATCCCACATGGTCAAGGAGGAGACGGTGCTCTTCCCCATGATGCGCCGTATGCCGGGCGGCCGCTTCGATCCGCCGATCGTGTGCATGCGCGGCGAGCACGACGAGCATGGCCGCACGCTCGACCGTCTGCGCGCGCTGGCGCACGACTTCGCGCCGCCCGAGGGGGCGTGCCGCTCGTGGCAGGCCCTCTATGCCGGCCTCGCCAAGCTCGCCGACGACCTGATGAACCATATCCATCTCGAGAACAACGTCCTGTTTCCCCGCTTTTCGGGCGCCGGCGAATGAGCGGGCGCAATCCGCTGCTCGAGCGCGGCAGCCTTGTGCCGATGCTCGTCGCCGGTCTCGTGGCGATCACGATCGGGATGGTCTGCGTGCTGCTGTTCGCCTGACGCCCGTTCAACGGCGCGGGGCGAACTCGCGGTAAAGGCGCTGGCCGAACGCGACAAGCAGGCAGGCGGCGTGGACATAGAGTTCCCGCCGGTCGAGCCGGATCGACAGCGAATAGTGGAACCACGCGGCGGCCGCGGCCGGGTAGATCAGGAGATGCAGCCGGCGCCATCGGTCCATCCCGAGCCGGCGGCGCGAGAAATCGTTCGAGGTGGCCGCAAGCGGCGTCATCAGCAGCGTGGCGGCAAGACCCAGCAGCAGGAACACGCGTACGATCTCGTCGAACAGGAACGGCCAGTCGAAGGCGTACTGGCGCATCCAGAACCACAGATGGACGAAACCGTAGAGCGCCGACCCCAGTCCGAGCGCGCGGCGCGAAGGTTCGACGGCGCGCATGCCGGTCAGCGCCACGAACGGGGACACCATCAGCGTGACCGTCGTCCAGCGCAGCGCCCAGAGACCGGATTCCTGCACGGCGATCCGCCACGGCGAGACATCGTACGTGCCGGCGAGAAGATTGCCGACCAGCAGCGCGAATGGCGCGCCGACGATCGTCCAAGCGAGCGCTTCCGTCCTTCCAGGGGTCATCGCGGCTCCGTTCGGGCAAGGATCCAGTTCGCGACGTCGTCGATGGCGCGGCCTCGCTGACGGTCGCGCAGCAGCATGTGATAGCCGGCCCGGTATGTCACGACTGTCCGATCCGCAGGCGGCGCCGGCGGCATAGAGGCCAGCATCGTGGCCGTGGGCCCGCTCGGTACGAGCGTATCCTGCGCGCCGAGCAGGACAAGTGTGGCGCCGCCGATGGCCGGACCCGCCGCGAGGCTTTCATCCATGAGATCGACAAGCCCCTTGAGCGTGTCGACGCGTGTGCGCTTGAGGAACAGCGGGTCGGCCGACAGCTCGCGCAGCATCTCGATATTGTCGGACGCCTGCACGCCGGGTACCGACACGGTCGGCGCAATTCCGGGTACCGTGGCATAGAGCAGTGCCAGGCCCCAGCGCTCGAAGATCGTCAGCGTCGACCGGCCGCGCACGGCGGGCGCCACAAGCACCGTGCCGTGCACCGCGCCGATGCGGCCGTGTGCGATGGCAGCCATCGCGACGGCGCCGCCCATGCTTTCCCCGGCGACGAAAACGGGCGCGTCCGCGTGCCTGTCGCGCACGAGCGCGAAGGCATCGGCGAGGTCGGCAACCAGCGAGTCGGTCCCCGACCAGATGCCCGGATGCGGCGACCGGCCGAACCCGCGCTGGTCATAGGCGTAGGTCGTGATGCCGCGCCCGGCCCAGGCCTGGGCCGGCATCGTCCAGGCCCGCGAATGGTCGTTGAATCCGTGCAGCGCCAGCACGACCGCCTTCGGTGCGCCGCTCGACGACGGCCACGACCGGTAGGGAAGCGTGGCGCCGTCGGGCATCTCGAACGCCTCGCCCGTCATGCGCGCGGGCCGGATATCGGGGCCTCGAGGCTCGAGTGCCGGCGTACAGGCGCCGAGGAGGAGGGCTGCGAAGGCGGCGGCCATCCCGCGCATGCCGATCACGCCGCGGCGGGCGCGCTGCGCACGAGCTGCAGGAAGACGTCCTCGAGGTCGCTCTCGCGCGTCGTGAGATCGAGGACCGAGATGCCTTCCGCCCGCACGGCCGCGAGAAGGTCGTCGACGCGCGTGCGGCTGGGCCGGTAGTGCGCGACGAGCGTGCGCGTGCCGTCGAGCGTCACGCCGAGGGCGGAGAGCGACGCAGGCACATGGCCGAGGTCGCAGTCGATGGCGATGCGCAGTTCCTTCGCGTCGAGCCGCGAAAGCAGTGCCTGCTTGGTATCGCACGCGACGACCCGGCCGTGATTGATGATCGCGATGCGATCGCAAAGCTCTTCCGCTTCCTGCAGGTAATGGGTCGTCAGCACGACGGTCGTCCCTGCGGCGTTGAGTTCGCGAACGTAGTTCCACAGGCCCTGGCGCAGCTCGATGTCGACGCCGGCCGTCGGCTCGTCGAGGACGAGAACGGGCGGTGCATGGACAAGCGCCTTGGCCACGAGAAGGCGCCGGCGCATGCCGCCCGAGAGCGTGCGCGAATAGGCGTCCGCCTTGTCGGCGAGGCCGACCGCCGCGAGGATCGCGTCCGTCCGCCGTTCCGCCACCGGCACGCCGTAGAGCCCGGCCTGCAGGTCGAGAAGCTCGCGCGGCGTGAAGAACGGATCCATGTTCAGTTCCTGCGGCACCACGCCGATGGCGGCGCGGCTGCCGCGCGGATCGGCGTCGATGTCGATGCCCCAGACGCGGGCATGGCCGCGCGTCTTGTTGACGAGGCCCGCCAGAATGTTGATCAGCGTCGACTTTCCGGCACCGTTGGGGCCGAGCAGCCCGAAAATCTCGCCGCGCGGCACGACAAGGTCGACGCTGTCGAGCGCCGTCTTGGCCGGCATGGCCCCGCGCGGGGCGTAAATCTTCGTCAGACCCTCGATTTCGAGGGCCGCGGCGGGCAGGGGGGCGTTCGTCGATTGCATCGGGGCGCGCATTGGGTATCATCCGCGCCACGACAGGGTCAAACATTCCGGAAAGCGCGCCATGGCCAGTACCGCAAACGTCCTTCCGCCGCCCGAGACCATCACGGTCGAGTCGACGACGGTCGCCTGCGACGGCGGCGGCGGCGCGCTCGGCCATCCGACCGTCTACCTGACGATGGGCGAAGCCGACTCGGTCGAATGCCCCTATTGCGACCGCAAGTACGTCCTGAAGCCCGGCAGTCCGCGCGGCGGCCATTGAGCAAGACCAAGCCCCGCGCGCGGGTCTGTCTGGTCGACGGCTCGGGCTTCATCTTCCGCGCCTATCATGCCCTTCCGCCGCTGACGCGTGCCGACGGCACGCCGGTCGGTGCGGTGATGGGTTTTTGCAACATGGTCGCGCGCCTGATCGAGACGCATGCCGGCGACCGCATTGCCATCATTTTCGACACGGCGCGCACGAGCTTCCGCAACAAGATCTATCCTGAATACAAGGCGCATCGTCCCGATCCGCCTGAAGATCTCGTGCCGCAGTTCGCGCTTGTGCGCGATGCCACGCGTGCCTTCGATCTGCCCGCGATCGAGCTTGCCGGCTACGAGGCCGACGACCTGATCGCGACCTATGCGCGGCTGGCCGCCGAGGCCGGCGACGAGGTCGTGATCGTCAGTTCCGACAAGGATCTGATGCAGCTCGTGCGGCCCGGCGTGGCAATGCTCGACCCGATCAAGCAGAAGACGATCGGCGAGGCCGAGGTCGTCGAGAAGTTCGGCGTCAAGCCCGACCGCGTCGTGGACGTGCAGTCGCTCGCCGGAGACTCGACCGACAACGTCCCCGGTGTCCCCGGCATCGGCGTCAAGACCGCGGCCGAACTCATCAACACCTATGGCGATCTCGATACGCTCCTGAAGCGGGCTGGCGAAATCAAGCAGCCCAAGCGGCGCGAAAGCCTCGTCAGCAACGCGGAGATGGCGCGGGTCTCGCGCGAGCTTGTCCGGCTCAAGGACGACGTGCCGGTGCCTGTGCCGCTCGACGAGCTGACATTGAAGCGGCCCGATGCAGCCAAGCTGCGCGGCTTCCTTGCCGCACAGGGCTTCCGCACGACGGTTGCCCGGCTCGAGGCGGCAGGTCTTCTCGAGTCGGGGGGCGCGTCGGAACTGCCCGCCGCATCCGTTTCCGCGCCGGCGGCAAGGGTCGCCGCTGCCGCGACGCCAACGGCGGCCGCAGGTCCGGCGCGTTACGAGCTTGTCCAGGACGTCAAGGCGCTTGATGCCTGGATCGCGCGCGCGCGCGGCGCCGGCGCCTGCGCAATCGACACCGAGACGACATCGCTCGACGCGCTCAACGCCGTACTGGTCGGCGTGTCGATGTGCGTCGAGCCTGGTCATGCCTGCTACATCCCTGTCGGGCACGTGCCCCAGGGCGCGGCCGCAGGTGCCGGCGGTCTCGATTTCGGCCAGGCGGGCCGTCTCGTCGAAGGGCAGATCCCGCGCGAAAAGGTGCTTGAACGGCTGGGTCCCCTGCTGGCCGACCCGGCCACGCTCAAGATCGGCCACAACATCAAGTACGACCTGCAGGTTTTTTCCCGGCACGGGCTGGGCGAGGTCGCAAGTATCGACGACACGATGCTGATCTCGCACGTGCTTGAGGGCGGCGCGCACGGTCACGGCATGGACGAACTGGCCGAACTCCATCTCGGCCACAAGACGATCTCCTACGACGACGTGACCGGGACCGGAAAGGCGCGGATTTCTTTCGCCGAAGTGGCGCTCGACAAGGCCTGCGACTACTCGGCCGAGGATGCGGAGGTGACGCTCCGCCTGCATCGGACGCTGAAGCCGCGGCTCGCCGAACAGGGTCTTCTGACGGTCTACGAGACGATCGAGCGGCCGCTCATCCCCGTGATCGTGGCCATGGAGGCGGCGGGCATCTGCGTCGACCGCGGCGTGCTCCAGCGCCTGTCGAACGATTTCGCGCTGCGCCTGGACGAGCTCGAGAAGCTGATTCACAAGGAGGCGGGCCATCCGTTCAACGTCGGCAGCCCCGCCCAGCTCGGCAAGGTGCTGTTTGACGAGCTGTCGCTTGCGCTGCCCGATGGCAAGTCGCCGTCGAAGACGAAGACGGGTGCCTATGCCACGGGTGCCGACGTGCTCGAGGATCTGGCCGCGCTCGGCCACAGGCTGCCGCAGCTCGTGCTCGACTGGCGCCAGCTTGCCAAGCTCAAGTCGACCTACACCGATGCGCTTGTCGCGGCGATCGACGCGCGCACGCAGCGCGTGCACACGAGTTTCGCGCTTGCCGCGGCATCGACCGGGCGCCTCGCGTCGACCGACCCGAATCTGCAGAACATTCCCGTGCGCAACGAGGAGGGTCGCAAGATCCGCGAGGCGTTCGTGCCGGCCAAGGGAAAGACGCTTCTTTCGTTCGACTATTCGCAGATCGAACTGCGCCTGCTCGCGCACGTGGCGGATATCGGCTCGCTCAAGGAAGCCTTTGCCAAGGGACAGGACATCCATGCCACGACGGCATCCGAGATGTTCGGCGTGCCGGTCGAGAAGATGGACAAGGAGACGCGCCGACGCGCGAAAGCGATCAATTTCGGGATCATCTACGGGATCTCGGCGTTCGGCCTCGCACGCCAGCTCGGCATCCCGCAAGGCGAGGCCCGCGACTACATCGAGGCCTACTTCAAGCGCTATCCCGGCATCCGTGCCTACATGGATCGCACGAAGAAGGAGGCCCATCAGCGCGGCTTCGTGACGACGCCCTTCGGCCGGCGCATCTGGCTCAGCGAAATCGGCTCGAAGAACCCGGCCATGCGGAACTTCGCCGAGCGTGCGGCGATCAACGCGCCCATTCAGGGCGGTGCGGCCGACATCATCAAGCGTGCGATGATCCGCATTCCCTCGGCGCTTGCCGATGCGCGGCTCGACGCCCGGCTTCTCCTGCAGGTGCATGACGAACTGCTGTTCGAGGTCGATCCCGGCTGTCAGGACAAGGCGGTTGCGCTGATTTCCGGCATCATGGAGAAGGCGGCCGAACCGGCCGTCCGGCTCTCCGTAAGGCTCCAGGTCGACTGGGGCGCGGGCCCGAACTGGTCGGCAGCCCATTGATCTGGCGCGGCTTTGCCGAGCGGCGAAGTTCGTAATATACTGTTCCCATGTCCTTTCAGGTCATGCCCTCGGTCTTCACGCCCAGCGCCGCGCGCGCCTATGCGCATCCGGTCGCAGCCCCGGCCGTCGTCGCCGACATCCAGGGCCGCGCGGAAAGCATCCGGCGATCGCCCGGTGCCATCGCGCCCGCGCCGTTGCCCGCAAACGCGACCGAGCCGAAAGTCTCGTTTTTCGCCTGAGTCCGAACGCAATGGCCGAGCTCTATCCGCTTCCGACAGTCATCTCGCCGGTCTCGCCGCGCGGCGGAGCGCCGGCGCGGATCGAGCGCGACGTCCAGCGAAACCAGCCGCCGCCGCCACCGGCCCAGGCCGCACCGGTCGCCGCAGCCAATTCCGGCTCCACGACACAGACACGCGGAAACAACGTCAATCTTGTCGCCTGACCCGACGCAGCGCGTCCGGTCCGGGTTAACGCGATGGTAATGTTCGCGCGACAAGCTTGGAGATTGCGATGGCCGACGACGCGCCGATAACCGATGCACGTTCAGCTCTGCACGCGATCGACAGGCGGCTTGTCGAGTTGTGGCGCGAGGGTTCGCGCTTCATCGCCGGCTGGACGCTCGACAATCTCGACCTCGTCGTGGCGGTCGCCCCCATCGGACGGCTGCCGGGACTGGTGACGAGCGAACCGGCCCTCCTGCGCGGCGATCCGGTCGATGCACCTGCCCTGATGAAGATCGCGCAGCGCGCGGGTCTCGAAGTCGCGAAGATCTTTGCGGGCGCCTGGTGGGGGACGCCAGCCATGAAGGCCGCCCTCGCGCAGAGCATCCAGCGCTACGGCATCCGCCGCTCGCATTTCCACGCGATGGGCCGCATCGAAATCGACGGCTTCGCCGAGCTTTCGACGGCCGAGCAGATCGCCCAGCTTGCGACGCTGTCCTATTCGATCAACGTCGCTTCGAATCGCATTGCCGATCTCGGCACCGAGATCGACCTCGGGCGCAGCCCGACGGCGGCGGGCTTCCGGCTCTGGAACCGCCGGCAGGGTTACCGGTCCGATATCGACCTCTTCTGCCTGATCGCGCTGGCGCTTGCCGAGAACGGGCTGGCCCGCGCGCGCGACGAAAACAGCGCGCCCGTCGTGAAGGCCGCCTTCACGATCGCGGCCGGCTGGGAGTTCTCGCTGCCACGCGGCGGCGCCAGCCCGGTCATCCACAACGACGTCCTTGGCGAGGTGCGCGAAGTCCTGACAAGGCTTGTCGATGCGGCGCTTCCCCGGCAGATCCTGATCGGATCGTTCAACCGGCCGATGGTCGAGGGACCGCCCAAGCCGGGCAACATCTACCGGAATCTCGATGCGCCGAGATTCATGGGCCTTGCGCAGCGCCGCCTGCAGGATTTCGACAACGTGCTGCTGGGCGGCGAGAAGGTGTCGAGCCTGAAGCTCTACCTGACCGGCGACGAGATCGGACCCGGCACGTTCGACATCAAGGCGTTCCGCTACCCGATCCGCAATGACGAGTCGATGGACGCCTTCAACGTGAAGCTCAACATCCATCGCCCCGACCAGACGCCGTTCTTTTTCGGTCTGCAGCACCGCGACCTGAACGACGTGGCGCCCACGCACGCCTACTATGGCGACGAGTCGGCGCGCGAATTCGTGCTGAAGGACTAGTCGGCCCGCGCGCGGGCGCGCTTGGCCAGGCGCACGAGTTCCACGCGCGCGCTTTCCGGATCCGTCACGGTCTTGTCGAAGCGCACGCGCGCGCTCTCGCCGCGCCCGTGCTCGCGCATGTCCGCGCCTTCCGGATCGATGCCGCACATCGTCCATTTGCCCGGCGCACGTCCGGCAAGGACGCGCGCGTAGAGGTCGACGGCCTCGGCGTGATCGGCATTCATGTGCGAAAGGATGTCCGCTTCGCCGTGCGCAAGCGCGTCGGCGCCGGACACATCGAACGCGAAGGCATCGAACCAGCGGATGCGGCCGAAGCCGGCGACGAGATGGGCGCGCGCGGGCGCGACTTTCCAGAAGGCGAAATCCTTGAATCCTGCATACATGCGCGCGCCCGGAAAGCGCGCGAGGTACCGTTCGGCCACACGCGGATCGTCGGTCTGCCGGGCGGTGCCCTGCACGCTCACGCGCGGGCCGGTCAGCGGCTCGGCCAGGCCGCCCGTGCCGTCGAACAGCAGCGAGCAGCGCGGGTCCTCGAGCAGGTTCCTGGTGTGGTCGGCCAGCGTCGAGATCAGCAGAAGCGGGCTTGCGTCGTGGTCGAAGGCGATCTGGACGAGGCTTGCGTAAGGTGCGCCGGCCTCCGGCGTGCCCGTGCGCGCAACCGCCGCCAGCACCGCCCGGTCGCAGCCGCGCGCCACGTCGCGGGCGAGGACCAGCGGATCGGGTTCCTTGGCTTCGCCGGGCGTCGACATGGACGGAAATCTCCTTATTATGCGCGGCCGTCGGGCCCGTCTGCCGTGCCCGGAATTGGGCCAACCGCCGCCCCAATTGGGCCGCATTCGCGCGCCAGATTGGCGACAAGGCGCGGTTCGCGCAATTCCCGATTGGAACGGCATACGGTCTCCCATCATGGCCCTCTCGCTGAAGTCCCCGCACATGACCCCGCAACCGGTTCCGCTTCCCACCATCGCCCTCGTCGATGACGACCGGAACATCCTCGCCTCCGTCTCGCTGGCGCTGGAAGCCGAAGGCTTCAAGGTCCGCACCTGGACCGACGGCACCGAAGCGCTGAAGGCATTGCTTGCCGAGCCGGCCGATCTCGCGATCCTCGACATCAAGATGCCGCGCATGGACGGCATGCAACTGCTCGAGCGACTGCGCCAGCATTCGCAGCTGCCGGTCATATTCCTCACCTCGAAGGACGACGAGGTGGACGAGGTAATGGGCCTGCGGCTGGGCGCGGACGACTACATCACCAAGCCCTTCTCGCAGCGCCTGCTGATCGAACGCATCCGTGCGCTGCTTCGCCGGCAGGCGGCCAACCGCGCGGCCGATGCGGGCGAGGCGCCGGCCGCCGCGGCCGAGCCGCCGCTGACGCGCGGCGACCTGACGCTCGATCCGGAGCGGCACTTGTGCACGTGGAAGGGCGAGCCGGTCACGCTGACGGTGACGGAATTCATGCTGCTCAAGGCGCTTGCCCAGCGTCCCGGCCTCGTCAAGAGCCGCGACCAGCTGATGGACCTTGCCTATGGCGAGTCGATCTATGTCGACGACCGCACGATCGACAGCCACGTGAAGCGCCTGCGCAAGAAGTTCAAGGCCGTCGATTCCGAGTTCTCGCAGATCGAGACGCTTTACGGCCTCGGCTATCGCTACAAGGAGAAATAGGCGAAGGGCGTCCCGTCAGGGACGCTGCGCCCATTTGGGTTTGGGGGTGTCGCCCCACCACGAGTCGGGGACATCTTCCGGCGGATGCCATGTCGTGGCAATTTCGCCGCGCGCCGGCGACATATAGATTTCGCGGCGCGGTTTGGCGCGGGACCAGTCGATTACGGCTTGGGTTGCCAGCATTCTTCGCCGACCAATGCTACGTTTGTTCACGTTTCCGTCGCGACGCTGATACGCGTCGTAGGACGTCCATCGCACTGGCACGAGTTGCCGGCAGAGATTTGCCGCAAGGCGCACGACCGCTGACGCGATGCGCTTCTCGACGTGAAGTTCCCGGCGATAGGATGTGCTCAAACCGGAGAGTTTCCAGGTCTGGATGGGTGCGTCGGCAGCCGTGCCATACCAGTCCGTCCACTCCCATTCGGCGTGCGGCGGACGCCAGCTGGCTATCGAGATGATCGGTGACAGGTAGTTCTCCCATGTCCAATACGGCCATTTCGGCCGATCCGGCGGACGGACATGGACAAGATTCGGCTTCCAGCCGGGCGGCGGGAAGACCGCTTTGAGTGACCATTGCGGCCGCGCCTGATCGATCGACTCGACGATCCGGATCTTGAAATCCTCACGCTCTTCGTCGAGCAAGCTGAGGCTGTCGTAGAAAAGCACATTCGGATATTTCTTGCGCAGCAGTTGGCCAAAGCGGACCAAGTCCGCTTTCGACCAGAGGCAGTAGAAGTGCGTGCCGGCATTCGGAAGGATGGCCGGCCGGGTTCCTTCCAGAAAGAAATCTTCGACGTTCATTCGCTGTCGCTGCCCTTTTTGGCGTTTCCCTCGTGCACGCGGATTTGTGCCTCCACGATCTTGCGGCATACCGGCCGGATAACCGTCTCACGGTAAGTTTCACGATCTTCATCCGGCCGACGCTTCCGGATCATGCCGACAAGATCGGGGATTTCGACCATGTTCAGCATGTCGATATATGCCCTCACTTCTGCCGCGATCGGCGTGCCATCCGCTTTCGCCGTGTAGGTGTTGATATGGCCGAACTTTCTTGGGTCCGTCTCGTTCTTCGGGCCTTGGGCGAAATCGGATCGGCGCGATTTTCCGGTCTCGTCATCTTTGATGGTGACTTCCTCCATGTAGTCTTCGTCGTTGCCCTCGAACGACGCGCCGCCCTTGTGTAAGAGCAGTTCAGGAAGTCGCGAATTTTTCGCTTCCTCTGTACAGATCTTCGCGACGTCCTTGTTGAGTTCCGTCGTCAGATCGCCACCGCGATTGTCGTAGCGGTCTCCGATAGCGCGCGCTTCGAGCTTCCCGGCGAAGTGTTTGCCGATAAGGTCCGATATTTCTTGGCGCTTCTTCTCCGGCAGCAGTGCCGAAAAGCCTTCGATACCGTCTTCCGCCTTCGGCGGTTCAACCGGACTGCCGGTATTGTTCGGCATCTTCGGAGTCGGCAGGCGGTTGCCGGTATCGGTTGGGCCGACCGGCACGGGGGCCGGTAGGGTCGGATCGTTGGGATCGACGAGGTTCAGGGGCGCCCCCGAACCGGGAATTGCGCGAAGTCCGTCGAGGGTCTTCTTGGCGCCATACGCGCCTGCCGCGGCTGTTCCCGCGGCAAGGAGACCGAGTGCGGCATCCGTGGCGAACGGAACGGCAAGCGCCATCGGGCCGAGCGCGACCTTCGTTCCTTTCGGCTTCGGCTCCGGCAACTCGATGCCGAATTCGCGCTTCGCGTCGTCGGATACATCCGGCATCACGGCCGCAAGAAGTTGCCCGCCCTTGCCGGGCTGCAGTTCGTCGAACTTTCCGGCAAGGTCCTTCACGGCCGCGAGGCCGGACTTGCCGGATTGCTCGATCGTCTGCGCGAGCAGTTTCGCATAGCCGCGGAAATCGCCCGTCCGCACCATCGTGCGCGCGAGGCGCGCGTTCGATGCGTCGGTTTCGTGGTCGATCCCGGGCAGGCCTTGAATACCGTCGAGCGAAACCGGCGGTGCCTGCCAGACGATCGTGCCGGGATTGTCGTCGCCGACGATTTCGTGGTGCGCGTCGATGTCGGCCGGCGTGGGCGGCACGTGGCCGGCAAGCAGCGTGCCGAACGTGTCGCGCATGTGGCTGATTGTCGGACCGCCGGGCCGCACGATGCCGTCGACGGCGAGACCGTTGCGCGCCTGATAGCGGCGCAAGGCGCCGTCGAGAGCGAGGCCCCAGTAGCCTGTCGGCCCTTGCGTACGCTCCAGCGAAAGATCGCCGCTATTGGCGAGAATCGCTTCGAGTCTGGCGATGTCGGCGCGGTGGCTGGGATGGCCTGAGCCGACCCAGTCTTCAAGATCGAACCAGTTCCTGTATTCATCGGCTGGCGGCTCGCGCCGTGCGACCAGGAGATTCTGTTGCCCGTACATGTTGCCTCCACACTCGAAAGTAGAAGAACGTGTATAGAACAATCAAAGGGCAGTCAAGGTATACATTCTTATGCCGGCTGAGCTTGGCTGACCTACAGGAATTTCCGCCGCAATGTCGCCATCTGGTTCGCTAGACTGTGCGCGCCATGGCCGTCCGGTTCGGTTTCCGCCGAAGTTTCTCGCCGCTCACGCGGCGAATCCTTTTCCTGAATTCGCTGCCGCTGCTGCTGCTGGCGGCGGGCGTGCTGTATCTCGACGATTTCCGCCGCGGCCTGATCGAATCCGAACTGCAGGCGTTGACAACGCAAAGCCAGATCATCGCTGCGGCCCTCGGCGAAGCGGCGGTTTCCGTCGCCGATCCCGACGAGGAGGAGCGCGACGACCGGCTTGCCCCGGACGCGGCGCGCCAGATCCTGCGCCGGCTGATCGAACCCACCCGCGTACGCGCGCGCCTGTTCGATTTCACGGGCGCCCTGATCGCCGACACCCGCGTGCTGGGGCAGGGCAGCCTCGCGGTCGAGGTCGAGATACTGCCGCCGCCGGAGCCCGATGCACCGGCCCCGCACCGCGCCATCGACGCGCTGAGCGAGCTTTTCGGTGGCGGCCTGACCGGCAATCTCAATCTTCCGGCCTACCGGGAGCGGCGCGATCCCGTGGCGCTCGACTACGAAGAAGCGATTGCCGCTCTCGTGGGCGACGGCGGCCGGGCCGTGCGCCGCGGCCCCGGCGGGCGGCTTGTCCTGTCGGTCGCCGTTCCCGTGCAGCGCTTCAAGCAGGTGCTGGGCGCGCTGATGCTGTCGAGCGACAGCCGGAACATCGAGCTGGCGCTGCGCAACGTGCGCCGCGACATCCTGCGCGTGGCGGGCGCCACGCTGCTGCTGACCGTGCTGCTGTCGCTTTATCTTGCCGGCACGATCGCGCGGCCGATCCGCCGGCTGGCGCGTGCGGCCGACCGAATACGCACGGGCGGCGGCTCGCGCGCGCGCGTGGGCGGCACACTGGGCGCCGGGGCCGCGCTGGTGGGCGCCATCCCCGACCTCTCGGCGCGCGGGGACGAGATCGGCGACCTGTCGGCGGCGTTGCGCGAGATGACGGAGGCACTGTCGCGCCGGCTCGACGCGATCGACCGCTTTGCCGCCGACGTGGCGCACGAGCTCAAGAATCCCCTGACCTCGCTCAAGAGCGCGGTGGAGACGGCCGCCCGCGTGCCGGACCTTTCCGTGCGCGAAAAGCTCATGGCCATCGTCCTCGACGATGTCGCCCGGCTCGACCGCCTCATCACGGACATCGCCGGTGCCTCGCGGCTCGATTCCGAACTGAGCCGCGCCAACGCCGAGAAGGTCGACATCTCGGAGGTACTCGACCGGCTTGTGGACGCGCTTGCCGCGGTCGCAAAGCCCGGCCAGGCGCGTCCCGTGCTGGTCCGGGACGGCGGCGGCCCCTTCATCGTCATGGGGGTCGAGGACCGGCTCGGCCAGGTCTTCCGCAATGTCATCGCCAACGCGCAGTCCTTCAGCCCGTCGGGTGCCGACGTGCGCGTGACGGTCAGCCGGGCTTCGGAATTTGTCACCGTGACAATCGATGACGACGGGCCGGGGATTCCGGCCGACAAGCTCGAATCCATCTTCGAGCGGTTCTACTCGGAGCGTCCGGCCGACGAGAAATTTGGAACCCACTCCGGACTGGGTCTGTCGATCTCACGCCAGATCATCGATGCACATGGCGGTACCATCGAGGCAGAAAACAGAAGTAATAACAATGGAATGATAACCGGTGCCCGGTTCCGGATCCGCCTGCCGGCCGCGTAACACGCCGAAATATTACCTTATCTGGTTACCGTTTTTTTGCGTGCCGCGTTTTTGTGCAGTGCAAAGAGTCAAGATTGACTTCGCCCGG
Organism: Rhodospirillales bacterium; assembly: GCA_016794025.1. Taxonomy (GTDB): domain Bacteria; phylum Pseudomonadota; class Alphaproteobacteria; order CACIAM-22H2; family CACIAM-22H2; genus Tagaea. The sequence continues at coordinate 34,835 of JAEUKX010000069.1, forward strand.
GAACGGCCGCACGTTATCGCCGCGTGACGGTTCCGCCTCCTCTCCAGATCCATGGCACCTGTGTCGTTCTTGCCAAGATTGGCGTTTTATTGTGCGGACCGTCCGGCAGCGGCAAGTCGGACCTTGCGCTGCGGCTCGTCGATGACGGGGCGCAGCTTGTGGCCGATGACAGGGTGGATCTGGCACGCCGTTCCGGTGCGTTGTGGGCATCCGCCCCGGCGGCGCTGGCAGGACGCCTAGAAGTAAGGGGCATCGGCATCGTGCGACTGGACGGGCGGAACGGACGCTGCACGAAACGGGCAAGGCTCGGGCTGGTCGTCGATCTGGTCGACCGGACGCGCATTGAACGGCTCCCTGACGAATCTTCGCGCGAATTTCTCGGGATCGCCGTGCCGCGAATCGACCTCGATCCGTGGACGGCCTCGGCAGCCGCAAAATTGCGTCTGGCAGCCGGACTTGCCTGCCAGGGCAAGCTCTTCGCGCATTGAACCCGTCGGGCAAGGCCGTCCTTTCATGATCGTCCCGTTGCCCGTGACAACACCCCACGCCGCCGCCGCCCGCCGCCGGATCGCGCTTGTGACCGGTCTTTCCGGGGCCGGCCGCTCCACCGCCATGCGGGCGCTGGAGGATGCCGGCTACGAGGCCGTGGACAATCTTCCGCTGACCCTGCTGGCAAGCTTGGTGCTTTCCGACCCGGACCCGGCGCACGACCGGCCCGTGGCGATCGGCGTCGACACGCGCACGCGCGATTTCGGCGTCGATGCGCTCGTCGCGGCGATCGACCGCCTCAAGGGCGAGCAGGGGCTCGACGTCCGTCTGCTTTATCTTGACTGCGACGACGAGACGCTTTCCCGCCGCTTCACCGAAACGCGCCGCCGTCATCCCCTTGCCGCTGACCGGCCGCTGGTCGACGGGATCAAGGCCGAGCGCCGCCTCCTCGAACCGCTGCGCGCGCGCGCCGATCGCGTCGTGGATACCTCGGCACTGGCTCCGCACCAGCTCAAGCGGATCGTCCTCGAGGACTTCTCGCTGGATGCGCCCGCGGGCCTCGCGCTGTCGGTTGTCAGCTTCGCCTACCGCAACGGGCTTCCGCGCGAAGCCGATCTCGTCTTCGACGTCCGCTTCCTCTCCAATCCCCACTATCGGACCGATCTCAAGCCGCTGACCGGCCGGGATGCCGAAGTCGCCCGCTTCGTCGAGCGCGATCCGGGCTTCCAGGCCTTCTTCGACGGTCTCAGCGACATGATCCTGGCTCTCCTTCCGCGCTTCGAGGCGGAAGGCAAGTCGTACCTGACGGTCGCCGTCGGCTGCACCGGCGGCCGCCATCGTTCCGTTTTCGTCGCCGAACGACTGGCCGACCGCCTTGCGAAGGGCGGGCGGCGGGTCAATCTCGTCCATCGCGATCTGGACCGGGGCTTCGCATGAAGCTGGTCGCAGGCCGCGGAAATAACGTCACGGAAGGCACGCCGCACATGATCGGACTCGTCCTTGTCACCCACGGGCGCCTTGCCGCCGAATTCGTCTCGGCGCTCGAGCATGTCGTGGGCCCGCAACGCAATGTCGAGGCCGTCTGCATCGGTCCCGAGGACGACATGGAAATGCGCCGCAACGAGATACTCGCCGCCGTCGCGCGCTGCGACACGGGCGCAGGCGTTGTCGTGCTGACGGACATGTTCGGCGGCACGCCCTCGAACCTCGCCATCTCGATCATGGATCGCGCGCGCATCGAGGTGATCGCCGGCGTCAACCTGCCGATGCTCATCAAGCTTGCCAGCGTGCGCAACTCCGAGCCCCTCGTCGCCGCCGTCCAGGCGGCGCGCGAGGCGGGCCGGAAATACATAAACGTCGCCTCCCAGCTTCTGGCCGGCGAGATCAAGCCGGCGGCGGGCGCGCGATGAACGATGCGGCCGCTCCCGGACGGCCGGTCGTCGTGCGAACCTGCGAGATCCTCAACAAGCGCGGCCTGCACGCGCGCGCGGCCGCGAAGTTCGTGAAGCTCGCGGCCCAGTTTCAGGCCGACACGCATGTGACGAAGGGGGGCACGACCGTGTCGGGCCTCTCGATCATGGGCCTGATGATGCTGGCGGCGGCACCCGGCTGCACCGTTGAAGTCAGCGCCGAAGGCGACGATGCCGCGGCTGCCGTGGACGCGCTTGCGGGCCTGATCGCCGCGAAATTCGACGAGGAATGATTTGAGCACCCGCGCGCCCCGTACCCGTGCCAAGCGGTCCGCCGGCGAAGGACAGGCCGTCTTCAAGGGTCTTGGCGTGGCGCCGGGCATCGCGATCGGACCGGCGCACGTGCATGGTGCGGAGCTCCCGGCGCTCGCCGATTGCGGCGTCGCACCCGACCAGGTGGAAGGCGAGCGCCAGCGCTTCCGGACCGCCGTGGAGGCAAGCAAGAAGCAGCTCACGAAGCTCAAGCAGAAGACGGCCGGCCTGCCGCCGGCCGCGGCCGAGGAGCTTGGCTACCTGCTCGACGCGCACGTGCAGATGCTCTCGCAGTCGCGCCTGGTGCGCGGTGTCGAGAAGCGGATCGGCGAGAATCTCGTGGCCGCTGAGACGGCGGTGCGTGCGGAGGCCGAGGCCATCGCCGAGGCTTTCGAGGCGATGGACGACTCCTACCTCGCCCAGCGCGTGCAGGACGTGCGCGAGGTCGGCGCCCGGCTCGTGCGCAACCTGACGCAGACGCCGTGGGGCGCCTTCAAGAACCTGCCGGAAGGCGCCGTCATCGTTGCCGAGGAGATCACGCCCGCCGATACGGCGGTGATGGATCCGGACGTCGTGGGCGGCTTCGCCACCGTGACGGGCGGTGCGGAAGGGCACACGGCGATCATGGCGCGCGCGCTTGGCCTGCCGGCGGTGCTTGGCGTCGCCGATCTGGTCGGCGCGATCCGCACGGGCGACACCGTCATCGTCGATGGCAACGAAGGCCGCGTCGTCGCGAGGCCGACGGCCGCAACGCTCGAGCGCTACGAGCGCAGGCGCCTCGAATACGAAAAGGAAGAGCGGCAGCTCGCGCGCCTCGCGAAGCTGCCATCGGTAAGCCGCGACGGTGTCGACTTCCAGCTCGGCGCCAATCTCGAGCTGCCGCGCGAAGTGGGACAGGCGCTGGCCGCCGGTGCCTCGTCGATCGGCCTGCTGCGCAGCGAGTTCATGTTCATGAACCGTGCCGACATACCCGACGAGGAAGAGCAGTACACCCAGCTCGCCGAGATCGTGAAGGGCATGGCCGGGCGCGTGGTCACCGTGCGCACGCTGGATGTCGGCGGCGAAAAGCTTGCTTCCGCGCTGGGCGACCTGTCGCCCGGACCCAATCCGGCGCTGGGATTGCGCGCGATCCGCCTGTCGCTGGCAAGGCCCGAGCTCCTCGATGCGCAGCTTGCCGCGATCCTGCGCGCCGGCGCGCACGGGCCGTTGCGCATCCTCGTCCCGATGGTCGCCACCGTCGACGAGATGAAGGAAGTGCGTGACGCGGTCGGGCGCGTCGCGCGCCGGCTCGTGCGCAAGGGGATCGCAATTGCCGATCCGCTGCCGCCGCTTGGCGCGATGATCGAGATTCCGGCCGCGGCGCTGGCAGCCGACGCGCTCGCGCGAGTCTGCGACTTCCTGGCGCTGGGCACCAACGACCTGACCATGTACGCGCTTGCCATCGACCGAGGCGACGAGCAGGTGGCGCATCTCTACAACCCCCTCCACCCGGCGGTCCTGCGTCTCATCCAGTTCACGGCCGAGGCGGCCTTGCGCAACCGGATCCCGGTCTCGATCTGTGGCGAGATCGCCGGGGACCCGCGCTACACGGCACTGCTGGCCGGGCTTGGCATCCGCGAACTTTCGATGGCGCCGATCAAGATTCCGCGCGTCAAGAACCGCGTGCGCGGGCTCGACGTGCAGAACGCCACGGCCCGAGCCCGCACGGTCATGGAGCAATGGGATACGAAGGCCATCGCCGCCCTTGTCGACGAATACAACGACAGCCTCGTGCGGGCGAAAGAATAGCCTGATTTCAATATATTAGATGGATTGCCGGAAAGCGATTGAGGGCCCCGGCGGTGGCCGTTATAAGGCGCGGCTGGAATTTCCCCGCGAATCCGTCCGTTGAACGGCGCCCATATCCAACCGGAGCCTCGCTCGCCATGCCCGACTATATCGTGAAAGACGTTGCCCTCGCCGAATGGGGCCGCAAGGAACTGTCGATCGCCGAATCCGAGATGCCGGGCCTGATGGCGATCCGCGCCGAGTACGGCAAGGCGCAGCCGCTGAAGGGCGCGCGCATCGCCGGCTCGCTGCACATGACCATCCAGACGGGCGTGCTGATCGAGACGCTGAAGGCGCTGGGCGCCGATGTGCGCTGGGCCTCGTGCAACATTTTCTCGACGCAGGACCATGCCGCCGCCGCCATCGCGGTTGCCGGCACCCCGGTCTTCGCGGTCAAGGGCGAGACGCTGGTCGATTACTGGGACTACACCCACAAGATCTTCGAGTGGCATGACGGCGGCGTGCCGAACATGATCCTCGATGACGGCGGCGACGCCACGCTGCTCATCCATCTCGGCATGAAGGCCGAGAAGGATCTGAAGGTCATCTCGAACCCGACCAACGAGGAGGAGGAAGTCCTCTACGCCGCAATCAAGAAGCGCGTGAAGGAGCAGCCGGGCTGGTACTCGAAGCTGGGCGCCTCGATCCGCGGCGTGACCGAGGAGACGACCACCGGCGTGCACCGCCTCTACACGATGGAAAAGGATGGCACGCTGCTGTTCCCGGCCATCAACGTCAACGACTCGGTCACCAAGTCGAAGTTCGACAATCTCTATGGCTGCCGCGAGTCGCTGGTCGACGCGATCCGCCGCGCCACCGACGTGATGATGGCCGGCAAGATCGCCGTCGTCGCGGGCTTCGGTGACGTGGGCAAGGGTTCGGCCGCCTCGCTGCGCCAGGCCGGTGCCCGCGTGCTCGTGACCGAGATCGACCCGATCTGCGCGCTGCAGGCGGCGATGGAAGGCTACGAGGTCGTCACGATGGAAGACGCCGCTCCGCGCGGCGACATCTTCGTGACCGCCACGGGCAATGTCGACGTCATCACGGTCGATCACATGCGCGCCATGAAGGACCGCGCGATCGTGTGCAACATCGGCCACTTCGACAGCGAGATCCAGGTCGCGGGCCTGAAGAACTTCAAGTGGAACAACATCAAGCCGCAGGTCGACGAGATCGAGCTTGCCAGCGGCAAGCGCATCCTGCTGCTGGCCGAGGGCCGTCTCGTGAACCTGGGCTGCGCCACGGGCCACCCCAGCTTCGTGATGTCGTCCTCGTTCTCGAACCAGACGCTCGCCCAGATCGAGCTTTGGGCGAACCGCGACAACGGCAAGTACCAGAAGAAGGTCTACGTGCTGCCCAAGAAGCTCGACGAGAAGGTGGCGGCCCTGCATCTCGAGAAGATCGGCGTCAAGCTCTCGAAGCTCACCCCGGCGCAGGCCAAGTACATCAACGTCTCCGAGCAGGGCCCGTTCAAGGCCGACCACTACCGTTACTGAGGCGTCGCTCGCCTCGCACGCCGTATCGGGCGGCCGGGTCCTTCGGGGCCCGGCCGTTTTCTTTTTCCCATCCAAGGGGTCTCGCGCCGAATCGCCCCTCTCGTCTAGGATGACGGCGTGATCGAACTCTTGACCGGGCTTGCGATCGGGCTTGGGGCGGGCGGGGCAGGATGCCTTGCGCTGCGCGGCCGCCTGCGCGCCGAGCGTGCCAGGGCCGACGCGGCGGAAGCCGCGCGTGCGGAACTTTCCGTGCGCACGAACCTGCTACGCACCGAACGCGAGGCGGCCGAGGAATCGGCGCGCCGGGTGGAAGCCGCGCTCGACGCCCTGCCGCTGCCGCTCTGGCGCCGGGACGGCGAACAGCGGCTCGTCTGGTGCAACTCGGCCTACGCGCTGGCCGCGGACTCCGAGCGTGAAAATCTCCTCGGTGGCGCCAACGGACTTGGCGGCCCCGCACTCAGCCGGCGGCTGTTGGCGCTTGCCAGGCTGGCACTGGCCGCACGCACGGCGCAAAGCGAGTCCGAGCACGTGGTTGTCGCGGGCGTGCGCCGGCTGTTCGAATTCGTCGAGGCGCCGCTGCCGGATGGCGGCACGGTGGGCATGGCCGTCGACCAGACCGAGCGCGAGGACGCCGGCATCGAGCTTGCGCGCCACATCGCCGCCCAGGGCGCAGTGCTCGAGACGATGCCCGTCGCCATCGGCATTTTCGGCGCCGACAAGCGGCTCAAGTATTTCAACAGCGCCTACGCGCGGCTCTGGCGTGCGGACGAAGCCTGGCTGTCGGGCGAGCCGGAATACGGGGAAATCCTCGAAAGCCTGCGCGAGCGCCGGCGCCTGCCGGAAGTGGCCGACTTCCGGATGTTCAAGCGCCAGCGCCTGAAGCTGTTCGACACCCTGTTCGAATCGCACGACGAACTGATGTACCTGCCGGACGGCACGACGCTGCGCGAACGCTGCATGCCGCATCCGCTGGGCGGACTTCTCTTCGCGTTCGAGGATGTGACCGACCGCCTCGTGCTCGAACGCTCCTACAACACGCTCATCGCCGTGCAGCGTGCCACGCTCGACAATCTCTATGAAGGCGTTGCCGTGTTCGGCTCGGATGGCCGTCTCAAGCTTCACAATCCGGCATTCGCGCGCATCTGGGAAATTCCCGACGCGGCCCTCATCGCCGAGCCGCACATCGCCGACGTGGTCGAACGCATGCGCGGCTTCTATCCCGCCGACGCCGACTGGCCGTCGCTGAAGGAAAGGCTTGTCGAGCGGCTGACCTCGCGCGATGCCGCGAATGCGCGCATCGAGCGCACGGACGGCCGTGTGCTCGACTATGCACTTGTGCCGCTGCCCGACGGCGCCACGCAGCTCTCGTATGTCGACGTGACCGACAAGGTTCGCGTCGAACAGGCGCTGCGCGAGCGCGCCGAGGCGCTCGAAGCCGCCGACAGGCTCAAGTCGGAATTCATATCGACCGTATCGTACGAGCTGCGCACGCCGCTCAACACGATCATCGGCTTCGCCGAACTTCTCTCGAAGCAGTATTTCGGCGAGCTCAACAAGCGCCAGGCGGAGTACTGCGCCGACATCCTTTCCGCGTCGGAAAGGCTGCTTGCCATCATCAACGACATCCTCGACCTCGCGTCGATCGATGCCGGGCGCATGACGCTGGAACTCGCCGCCGTCGATCCGATCGCGCTGCTTTCCGACGCCGCGCAGATCATGGGCGACCTCGCCCGCGAGCGCGAGCTCAGGATCGACGTTGTCCATGCGGACGTGCCGCGGCTGCGCGGCGACGAGCGGCGGCTCAAGCAGGCGATGTGCAATCTCGTCTCGAATGCGCTCAAGTTCACGCCGCCGGGCGGTGTTGTCCGCCTGTCGGCGCGCGCGGCAGATCGCATGGTGACGCTGGAAGTTGCCGACAACGGCGTGGGAATCCCGGCGGCCGACCGGGCGCGCGTCTTCAAGGAATTCGAGCGCGGCACCACACCCGATGCGCGGCGGATGGGCGCGGGCCTGGGCCTGTCGCTGGTCAAGCGCATCGTCGAACTGCATGGCGGGACGATCGACCTCGACTCCGCGCAGGGCGAAGGGACGGTCGTTACGTGCCGTCTGCCGCTTTGGGTGCCGGGCGAGAAGGCCGCCGCGGCATAGCGTCCCGTCAGCTGCCGGGCACGCCCTTGGTCGTCGAGTATTCGAAGTGCAGCACTTCGCCGGGGTGCACGATCTTGTGGCAGGCGTGCGCGGCGACGGCGGCTTCCGAGAAACCCTGAAGGATCAGCTTCAGCTTGCCGGGATACTGCGCGATGTCGCCGATGGCGAAGACGCCGGGCGAGGAAGTCTGGCAGGTCGCGGGATCGACGGAGATGTTGCCCTTGACGAGATCGAGCCCCCAGCCGGCGATCGGCCCCAGATTCATGGCGAGGCCGAAGAAGGCAAGGAGCGCGTCGGCCTCGAGCTTGCGGATGTTGCCGTCGAGATCCTTGAGGACGACGTGCTTCAGCGCGCCCGGCTCGCCTTCGAGCGAATCAAGCTGGAACGGCGTGACAAGCTCGATCCTGCCGGCTTTCGCCAGTGCCATGACCTTGTCGACCGTATCGGGCGCGCCGCGAAACTTGTCGCGGCGGTGGATCACCATCACGTGTGCCGCCACATCGGCCAGCGACAATGTCCAGTCGAGGGCGGAGTCGCCGCCGCCGGCGATCGCCACGCGCTTGCCGCGGAAATCCTCGCGGCGACGCACGAAATAATGGACCCCCTTGTTTTCGAACTCGTCGATCCGGGCGAGCGGCGGCTTGTTGGGGCCGAAGGCGCCCACGCCCGCCGCGAGGATCACGGCCTTGGCCCGGATCCGCGTGCCGGTGCCCGTTTCGAGCACCCAGAACTCGCCGTCGCGCGCGAGCTTCTCCACGCGCTGGCCCAGATGGTAGGTCGGCGCGAATGGTGCTGCCTGCGCCTGGAGGTTTCCGATCAGCGCGCTTGCCTCGATCTTCGGATAGCCGGGAATGTCGTAGATCGGCTTCTCGGGGTAGAGCGCGGCGCACTGCCCGCCGGCCATCTCGAGGGCGTCGATCACGTGGCAGCGCATCTTGAGCATGCCGCATTCGAACACGGCGAACAGGCCTACGGGGCCCGCGCCGATGATCGCAACGTCGGTCGTGTGGGTATCAGGCATGGGCCGGCAAACTCCGCGGATCGGCTGCTTTCGACAGCGCCATTGATAGCGGCCTCGGGCGGGTTTTCAACGGATTTCGGCCCCTGTAGAAGGGAGCATGCTGCCGCCGCCGTCGATTCGCGAACTGGCGCTGCCCGACGAGGCGGCAACCACGGCGCTTGCCCGCCGGCTGGCGGCAGTCGCCCGGCCGCGCGACGTGCTGGCGCTGTGGGGAGACCTCGGGGCCGGCAAGACGACATTCGCACGGGCCTTCGTGGCGGCCCGGGCAGGCAAGCCTGTCGAGGTGCCGAGCCCGACCTTCACGCTTGTCCAGACCTACGACCTGCCCGGCGGTCCGGTCTGGCATCTCGATCTCTACCGGCTGACGGATTGCGAAGACGTCTGGGAACTTGGCTGGGAAGAAGCGCTGGCCGAAGCGATCGTGCTCGTCGAATGGCCGGAGCGGCTCGGGCCGCTGCTGCCGGCCGAAAGACTCGACGTGCGGCTTTCCGCCGGGACGCAGCCAGGCGCCCGCACTGTACGCCTTGAAGGACAGGGCGCATGGCAGGGACGACTGGAGACGGCCGTTGTTTGAACCCAGGCCCGCATCGCGGCTTTTTCTCGACTCGAACGGCTGGCGCGACGTCGAACCGTCGCCGCTGGCCGGCGATGCGAGTTTCCGGCGCTATTTCAGGCTGTCCGACGGCGCGCGCCGCGCCGTTCTCATGGATGCGCCGCCGCCGCACGAGGATGTCCGACCGTTCGTGGCCGTCGCCACGCACCTTTCCGCCCTTGGACTTTCGGCGCCCCGAATCCTCGCGAAGGATCCCCATGCCGGCTTCCTGCTGATCGAGGATTTCGGCGACGAGACCTATACCCGTGCCCTTTCTGCTGGTGCGGACGAGCGGTCGCTCTATCTGCTCGCAATCGATGTTCTCGTGGCGCTTCACCGCCATCCGGCCCAGACAAAGGTCGATGTGCCAGCCTACGATGACGCGACGCTCGACCGCGAGGCGAGCCTGCTCGTCGACTGGTTCCTGCCTGCCTGGCGCGGATCTGCGGTGCCCGCGGGCGCGATTCGCGATTATCTGGCCGCGTGGCGGCGTGTCTATCCGCTGGCGCGCATCGGTGGGCCGGCGCTCGTTCTGCGCGACTTCCACGTGGACAATCTGCTAAGGCTTCCTGCGCGCGGCGGTGCCGCGGCCTGCGGCCTGCTCGATTTCCAGGATGCCCTGATCGGGTCGCGCGCCTACGATGTCGCAAGCCTCGTCGCGGATGTCCGCCGCGACGTCGATCCGGCGGTCGCAAGGGCCTGCATCGCGCGCTATCTCGACGCGTTTCCCGATCTTCCGCGCCTGGAGTTCGAGACGGCGGTCGCCATCCTTTCCGCGCAGCGCAACGCGAAGATCGCCGGGATTTTCGTCCGGCTGGCGCGACGGGACGGCAAGCCGCAATATCTGAAGCACATCGCGCGGACCTGGCGGCTGCTCGAGAGCGAGCTTGCCCACCCGGCGCTTGCCGAGGTCCGCGCCTGGTTCGACGCACATGTGCCGGCGGGATGGCGTGCCGCCCCGGCACTCGAGGGAGCCCGATGAAGCAGATCGAGACTGCGATGGTTCTTGCCGCGGGGCTTGGCAAGCGTATGCGTCCGCTGACCGATACGCTGCCCAAGCCGCTGGTCCCCGTGGCCGGCCGCACGCTGATCGATCGCGTGATCGACCGGCTGGCGGAGGCGGGCGTCAAGCGCGTCGTCGTCAATCTCCACCATCATCGCGCCACGCTCGAAAAACATCTGGCAACGCGGTCGGACGTCGAGCTGATCCTGTCGCCCGAGGCGGACCTGCTTGAAACCGGCGGCGGCGTCCTCAATGCGCTGCAGCTCATCGGTGACGCACCGTTCTATTGCGCGAATGCCGACGTGCTGTGGTTCGACGGTCCCACGCCGGCGCTCAGGCGGCTTGCGCAGGTCTGGGATCCCGAAAGCTGTGACGCACTTCTGCTGATGCAGGCCGCCGCCAGCGCGTTCGGCTACGAGGGGCGCGGCGATTATTTCGTCGATCCTGCCGGCCGCGCGCGTCGGCGCAAGGGCAACGAGGTTGCGCCATTCGTCTATGCGGGCGTGCAGATCCTCCATCCGCGGCGGTTTGCCGGGCTTGTGCCCGGCCGCTTTTCGCTCAACGTCGTCTATGACGCGGCCGAAGCCGACGGACGCCTGCGCGGCATGCCGCACGACGGGCTTTGGTTCCATGTCGGTACGCCCGAGAGCATCGTCGAGACCGAGTTCCAGCTGGGCTACCGGCGCGAGCGTCGGTGAACGGAGGTGGCGTTGGCAGGCAGCGCCAGGGTCTTCTCGATACCGGCCGGCATGCCCTTCCTGCCGGCGCTGGCCCGCGGCATCCTCGACGAGCTGGGCCATGATCCGCTGGCGCTGGCGCGGGCGACCGTCCTTCTGCCCAACCGACGTGCGACGCGCGCCCTGGGCGAGGCGTTTCTGGCCGCCGGCGAGGGCCAGGCGCTGCTGTTGCCGCGCATCGCGGCCGTCGGCGATGTCGACGAGGACGAACTCATCCTTACGGGTGACGAGGCGAAACTCGACGCGGCGTTTGCGCCGGCCATCGATCCGGTCGCGCGCAACATGCTGCTGGCGCGGCTCGTGCGCGCGCGTGGCGGCATCGCACCGTCGCCGGCCGCGGCGTACAAGCTGGCTGGTGCCCTGTGCGAACTGCTCGATGCCGTGCAGATCGAGGAAGTGGGCTTTTCGAAGTTCGCGCAACTCGTGCCCGCCGAATACGCAGAGCACTGGGGCCAGACGCTCGCCTTTCTCACGATTCTCGAGGAGGCGTGGCCGAAGATCCTGGCCGAGCGCGGCGAGATGGACCCGCAGGCCCGCCGTGTCGGCCTCGTTCGCGCCCTTGCCGCGCACTGGGAAGCAAAGCCGCCCGGCGCGATCTGGGCGGCAGGTTCGACCGGATCGGTGCCCGCGACCGCGTATCTCCTGTCCGTCCTCGCGCGCCTGCCGCAGGGCGCCGTCGTGCTGCCGGGGCTCGATCTTTCGGCGGATGCGGCGACATGGGAAGCGATCGGCGAGGATCCCTCGCATCCGCAATACGGCCTGAACCACCTTCTGCGGCGGATGGAGGTGCTTCGCGACGACGTCAAGCCCTGGCGCGGGACGCGCGAGGCGCCGCGGGCGGGGCTTGTCGCATCGGCGCTGTTGCCGGCCGTACGGACCGTCCAATGGCGCCAGGCGCAGCGCTTCGACGACGGCGCCTTCGCGAGCCTGATCCGGCTGGAGGCAGGCGACGCGGACGGCGAAGCCGGGGCCGTGGCCCTGCTGCTGCGCGAGGCGCTGGAAACGCCGGGCCGGACCGCGGCCCTTGTCACAGCCGACCGCAATCTCGCCCGGCGCGTGGCGGCGAAGCTTGCGCGGTGGGGTATCGCGATCGACGACACGGCCGGCCGCCCGCTCGCGCGGACGGCGCCCGCCACACTGCTGCGGCTGCTGGCCGCCTGCGTCCACGATGCGCTTGCGCCGATCGGGCTGCTGGCGCTGCTCAAGCATCCGCTTGCCGCGATGGGACGCGCGCGCGCGGCCCATCTTGCCGAAGTGCGCCGCCTCGATCGAAGGGTCCTGCGGGGCCCCCGACCCGCACCGGGTCTCGCTGGCCTGCGCCTGGCGGCCGAAAAGGCCGGCGATCATTCCGCACTGCTCGCAGCGCTCGAAGCCGCGCTTGGCAGCGTGCTCGAGCGGCAGGGCGACTTCCTGGCGCGGCTCGACGCGCATGTGGCGGCGGCTGAACGCTTCGCCACGCTCGACGACGGCACGTGCCTCCTGTGGAGCGGCGAGGCGGGGGAAGCGCTGGCCGGGCTTGTCGCGCAACTCCGGGCGGCAGCCCCGCTCTGCGGGACGATCGAGCCCGCCCAGTTCGCCGATTTCCTCGAAGTGCTGCTCGAGGGTGCCACGTTCCGGCCGGCGCATGGCGGACATCCGCGCCTGTCGATCCGCGGCACGCTCGAGGCGCGTCTTGTCGGCGCCGACCGGGTCATCCTCGGGGGACTCAACGAAGGGACCTGGCCCGGCGAAGCGCAGGAAGATCCCTGGATGTCGCGCCCGATGCGCGCCGCAGTCGGCCTGTCGCCGCCCGAACGGCAGATCGGCCTGTCGGCGCACGACTTCGCACAAGCCCTGTCGGGCGCGGATGTCGTTCTCACGCGCGCACGCAAGGTCGACGGGGCGCCGGCGCTGCCGTCTCGCTGGCTCTCTCGGCTCGAAGCGCTCGTCGGGGCGGATCCGCGCTGGCGCGCCACGCTTGCCGTCGACGCGCTCGCCTGGGACAGGGAACTTGCCGGCGCTGCCGAGAAAGGTGCGCGACTTGGCCCGCCGCACCCGACCCCGCCCGCCGATGCGCGGCCGGCGCGCCTTTCGGTGACACGTGTCGAACGCCTGCTGCGCGATCCCTATGCGATCTATGCGCAGTACTGCCTCCGCCTCAGGCCGCTCGAACCCATCGATGCGGATACGGATGCGATGATGCGCGGCAATCTGATCCACGAGGCGCTGCATCTTTTCATCGACGCGAACCCGGACCGGATTCCCGCCGATGCGCTGGACCAGCTCGTGGCGATCGGCCGCAGGCTCTTTGCGCCGCTGATGTCGCGCCCCGTCGTGTCCGCATTCTGGTGGCCGGGCTTCCTTGCGATCGCCGCCTGGTTCGTCGCCGAGGAGCGCCACCGCCGGGCGGCAGGGTTCCGGCCGGTCGTCACGGAAACGAAGGGCCAATTGGACCTGGACGGCTTCGAGCTTTACGCCAAGGTTGACCGCATCGACCGGACGGCGGACGGCAAGCTCGTCATCCTCGACTACAAGACCGGGCGCACCCCGACGCGAAGGCAGGTCGCTTCGGGTCTTGCCGGCCAGTTGCCCCTAACCGCGGCGATCGCCAAGGCGGGCGGCTTTCCGGGCGTGCCGGCGGCATCGATCGCCGAACTCGCCTACGTGAAATTCGGCCTGCCCAGCAATCCCGGTGCGCCGTTCGTGGTTGTCCCCTCGCGCGACGTGCCGGACGCCAACCTGCTTGCCGAACGCCTCCTGAACGAGCTCAAGGCGCTCGTGCGGCGCTATGCCGATCCGTCCTTTCCCTACCTTTCGCGCCCGCGCCCGATGTTCGTCGACTGGCCGGGCGACTACGACCATCTCGCACGCTGGCGCGAATGGGCGAGCGGGGGCGAGGAATGACCGCGCGCGCGATCGAGGACGGCCTCGCCAACCAGCGCGCGGCGGCGGATCCTGCCAACTCCGTCTGGGTCGTCGCGAATGCCGGCTCCGGAAAGACCTACGTGCTCACCTCGCGCATCGTGCGTCTGCTGCTGGCCGGCGCGCGGCCCTCCGCCGTGCTCTGCCTCACCTTCACGAAGGCGGCCGCCGCGGAAATGCGCGACCGGCTTTCGCGTCTTCTGGCGGACTGGGCGACGTGCCCGGAAGCCGATCTGGCGAGAGGCCTGGTCGACCGGCTGGGCCGTGCGCCCGAGCTGCGCGAGCTCGAGGACGCGCGCACCTTGTTTGCGCGCGTGATCGACGCGCCCGGCAGCCTGCGCATCCAGACGATCCACTCGTTCTGCGAAGGTCTCCTCAAGCGGTTTCCCGTCGAAGCCGGCGTGCCGCCGCATTTTGCGGTGGCCGACGAAGCGACCGCCAAGGCGCTGCGTCGCGAGGCGCGCGAAACTCTGGTGGCCGATGCCGCAACGGATGAAAAACTCGCCCGTGCGCTGCGCGCGATGGCGGAGCGGGCAGGCGAATCGGGTTTCGAGTCGGCTATCGAGTCGCTTCTCGGCGGTCGCCGCCGACTGCGATCGCTTCTGGCGCGCGCGAACGGCAATGTCGACACAGCCGTAGCCGAGGTCTACGCCGTGCTCGGCGTGCGTGCGGACGAGACGCGCGTTTCTGCCTTCGCGGCCCATCGCGACGAGGCCGACCGTGACGCGCTCGAGCATGCTGCCAAGGCTCTCGGCGGCGGCTCGAAGACCGACAAGACGCGTGCGACGGACCTTATCGATGCCTTGGCTGGAGTAAGCGAGGAAGCACTTGCCAGCTGGCTCGACGTATTTCTCACCAAGGAAGGGGAAATCCGCTCCCGGCTTGCGACGAAGGGGATCGTCGATACGCATCCCGAGGTCGAAGAGACGCTGCGCGCGGAACAGCGCCGTACGCTTGCACTGGCGGAGAGGCTTGCCGCAATCGCGGTGGCCGGACCCTCGGCGGCGCTCGTGCGCGCAGGTGCCGCGCTTTTCGAACGCTACGATGGGCTCAAGGCCTCGCGCGCGCTGCTCGACTACGACGACCTGATCCTCGGGGCGGCGGGCCTGCTGCAGGGTGCGACGCCATGGGTGCTCTACAAGCTTGATGGCGGCATCGACCATATTCTGGTCGATGAGGCACAAGATACCGCGCCCGAGCAGTGGTCGGCCGTGGCGGCACTGGTCGGCGAGTTCTTCGCAGGATCGGGCGCACGCGAGCGGATGCCGCCGCGCGGGGTCTTCGTGGTGGGCGACGAGAAGCAGTCGATCTTCAGCTTCCAGGGGGCGGATCTCGCCACTTTCGAGGACATGCGCGAAAAGTTGCGCGTGCGCGCGGGCGCTTCGTGGAAGGAAGTGCCGCTCGAAGTCTCGTTTCGCTCGGCGCCGGCCGTGCTCGAGGCGGTGGATCGCGTCTTTGCGGTCGAATCGAACCGAGCGGGCGTCGTATCCGGCGGCCGTGACCTTGCCCATCGCGCGATCCGTGCGGGCGCCGGCGGCCGGGTTGAATTGTGGCCGCCCGAGGCCACGGTCGATCAGGACGAGCCGCCGCCCTGGGATGCGCCCCTGGACTATGTGCCGGGCGAGCATCCGTCGGTTCGGCTTGCGCAGCGCATCGCCCGCACGGTTGCCGGCTGGATCGGGCGCGAGGACCTGCCGGCGCGCGGGCGCAAGGTGCGCGCGGGCGACGTGCTGGTGCTGGTTCGTCGCCGCAACCGGTTCTTCGATGCCTGCGTGCGTGCGTTCAAGGATGCCGGTGTGCCGGTCGCCGGCGCCGACCGGATGGTTCTTGCCGACCAGATCGCGGTCATGGACCTGATGTCTCTTGCGCGCTTCTGCCTGATGCCGGCCGACGATCTTTCGCTGGCGGAGGTGCTGAAGTCGCCGCTTTACGATTTCGACGACGATGATCTTTTCGCGCTGGCATGGGCCCGGAAGCGGCATCTGTGGGCTACCTTGCGCGCGCGCGCCGCCGAACGGCCGAAATGGGCTGCCGCGGCCGGCGAACTGTCGGAGATCCTTGCGCGCGCCGACTTCGTGGCACCCTACGAGCTGTTCGCCGACCTGCTGAATGCACGCGACGGCCGCCGTCGGATGCTGGCGCGTCTGGGGCCGGATGCGGCCGATCCGCTCGACGAGTTCCTCGCCGCATGTCTTTCGTTCGAGCGCGGCGGGCCGGCCTCGCTGCAGGGCTTCCTGGCCTGGTTTGAATCCGGCGGCACCGACATCAAGCGCGACATGGAGCAGGGGCGCGACGAGGTGCGCGTGATGACCGTGCATGGCGCAAAGGGGCTCGAGGCGGACATCGTCTTCCTGCCGGATACCTGCGTGCCGCCGTCCACAAAAGACCCCGTCGCGTGGGCGGGCGACGTGCCGCTGTGGCCGCCGAGCGGCAACGGCGCGCAGCCGGCGGTCAGGGCCGCGCGCGATGCGGCAGGCGTGCGCGAACAGGCCGAGTACCGCAGGCTTCTCTATGTCGCCATGACGCGCGCACGCGACAGGCTCTATATCTGCGGCTGGACTGGCAAGGCCGGAGTCGCGCCCGGTTCCTGGTATTCGCTCGTCGAGCCGGCGCTGCGCTCCGATCCGCGTGCGGCCGAGATCGAGACGCCCGATGGGCCGATCCTGCGCATCGAACGGCCGACGACCATCGTCGACGTGCCGCCGCGCGACGAGGCGTCTGTGCCGGCTGCCGAACCGCTGCCGGACTGGGCACGGGCGCAGACCGCGCCTGTCGAACCCGTGCCCTCGCGGCCGCTCGTGCCCTCGCGGCCCGACGCCGAACCTGCCGTGGTCTCACCGCTCGGGGCGGATGCCGGGTTCGGTTTTCTGCGTGGCCGGCTCATTCACCGGCTCCTGCAGACGCTTCCCGACCTCGCCGTGCCGGATCGGCGCCCGGCCGCCCTTCGGTTGCTGGCGCGGCCCGCCTACGCCCTGTCGCCGGCCCAGATCGGCGAGATCGCCGACGAGACGCTGGCCGTGCTTGCCGATCCGGTGTTCGCGCCGGCTTTCGAGGGAGCGACGATTGCCGAGGCTCCGGTCGTGGCGCGGCTGGGCACCCGCACGATCGCCGGGCGCATCGACAGACTTGCCGTGCGCGACGACGGAATCTTTGTCGTCGACTACAAGACAAACCGCCCGCCGCCCGCCGAACCGGATGGCGTGTCGCCGGCCTATATCGGGCAGCTCGCCGCCTATCGGGCCGCCCTTGTGCCGCTGTTTCCGGGCCGCACGATCCGCTGCGCGCTGCTGTGGACGCATGCGCCGCGACTGATGGAAATCCCCGGCGCGATGCTGGATCGATTCGATCCTAACCGACTGATTTCGTGAATTAGTTTAATTGAAACCCGCGCGCCTTGACCCCGGCCGTGCCCCTACCTACGTTTTAGGACCTTCGATTCGCCAGAACATCCACGCGAGGCCTTTCCATGAGCGCCAATACCACCAAGGTTACCGATGCCAGCTTCCAGGCCGACGTGCTTCAGTCGAAGTCGCCGGTGCTGGTGGATTTCTGGGCGGAATGGTGCGGCCCCTGCAAGCAGATCGCGCCGGCGCTGGACGAGCTCGCCACCGACATGGCGGGCAAGCTGACCGTCGCCAAGATCAACATCGATGAAAATCCGATGACCCCGTCGAAGTACGGCGTGCGCGGCATTCCGACCCTGATGCTGTTCAAGGGCGGCGAGGTCGCGGCCACGAAGATCGGCTCGCTTCCGAAGAGCAAGCTCTACGAGTGGGTCCAGCAGAACGTCTGAGCCCGAACAGGCCCGGTTCACCGCAGCCCCGCGCCGGCAACGGCGCGGGGTTGTGCATTTCTAGGCAAACTGCGCGTCGAGCCACGCCGACAGGCGGCCGGCGTAATGTGCCCAGGTGAATTCCTCGGCGCGTGCGCGGGCCGCCTTGGCCATGCGCGCGCGCAGGTCGGGATCGCGCGCAAGTACGCGCAGCCGGTCGATCAGTGAATCGACGTCGCGCGGCGGAACAAGCAGGCCCTCCACCCCGTCGCGCACGACCGAGCCCGTGTTTGGCGTGCACACGACCGGCAGGCCCGAGGCGAGCGCCTCGTAACTTGCGAAGGCGGAGCCCTCATGCAGCGAGGGATAGGCGAAGACGTCGGCCGTCTGGAAAAGCCGGTGGACCTCATGGAATGGGACATGGCGCACGTGCCGGAAGATGTCCGCATAGGGCGCGAATGCCGCCGGATCGCCGGTCATCTTGCCCACGCATACAAGTTCGAGGCCGGGAATGTCTGCACGGCGCGCGGCCTCGAGCAGGTACTTGATGCCCTTGCGCTGCGTAAGCCCGCCCACGAACAGCACGCGGAAGCGCCCGTCTTGCGGGCGCGGTGCCTCGGGCGGCCGGAAGCGCTCGGTGTCGACGCCATAGGGCAGCACGAATATCCGGGAAGGTTCGGTGCCGCGGGCGATCATGGTCTCGCGCACATAGTCCGAGGGCACGATGACCCGGTCCGCCTCGCGCGCCTCGATCGCGCACTGTTCGATCACGCGGCGCGGCGGCAAGGGCAGGGTCTCGGCAAATTCGGGTGCGCGGCGCGCCTCCTCGGCGAAGATGTCGAGGCCCGCCTCGATGTGCCCGATGACCTGGTTGAGGATCGCTAGCCCCCCGTAGCTCTGCGTGGCGCGCTGGGCCGCAAGCGCGGAACTGTCGTGCCCGATCGTGAAGTGCGGGCGTTCGGCCAGCACACGCTGGGCGAATTGCGCGTCGAACACGTCATTGCGCCACGCGATGGCGGCAAGCTGATGCCGGGCCGGGAGCCGCAGGCGCGTCGAGGCGACGTACATGAGCTCCGGCACCGGCTGGAACGTGACGCGCGCCGGATCCACGCCCGGATGGGAGCGGCGCTTCAGTTCCCGCTCGATCCGGCCGCGCAGCGCGCCCGGCAGCAGTGCCGTGAGGCGCGGCAGGAGACCGCGCCCGGTCCAGAACAGGCCGGTCTCGAAGCCGGTATCGAATCCGGCGCCCTGCAGGGCCGCGACAAGCTGATAGGCGAGATGGTTCGAACCCGGATGCCCCACAAGCCCGCGGATCGAGGCGCGATTCACGGCAGCACCCGTGCGAGCACGCGGCGCACCTGCGCAACGTCGTCCGCGGTGGGCCGGAACAGGACCAGCGTGGGCGAGCCGATCCGCTGCCGAAGCATCCCGGCCATCGCCAGCAGCGCCACGACATTGGCCACGACGAGCGCCCAGGCAGCGCCGCGGATGCCGATGGCCGGCATCAGCAGGGCAAGCGAGGCAATCGCGGCCAGCAGGCCCGCGCCTTCGGCCCAGCCGATGGCGAGCGACTTGTCGAATGCGTTGAGCGCCTGGATGAACATCAGCTTCGCGGCGAAGAACGGAAGGCCGATCAGCATGATCTGGCACAGAACCGCGCTTTCCTCGAACGCCTGTCCGAATATGAGCGGCACGAGAAATGGCGCCAGCACCGCAAGGCCGGCTGCACTCGCCACCGACAACGCCATCGCGAGACGCAGGTAGGTGCCGAAGATCCGCAGCTTCTCGGCCGGGTCGGGCGCCTGGCTGA
Organism: Rhodospirillales bacterium; assembly: GCA_016794025.1. GTDB lineage: Bacteria > Pseudomonadota > Alphaproteobacteria > CACIAM-22H2 > CACIAM-22H2 > Tagaea. The sequence continues at coordinate 54,352 of JAEUKX010000069.1, forward strand.
TCTTGGGAAACGCCACGCCGGCGACCGTATTGACGAGGATCATCGGCCCGTTCGCCACGGTCAGCGCCACGACGTAGTGGCCCATGTCGCTCGCGCTCAGATAGAGCGAAACGCCCATCTGGTCGACGCGCTGGCGCAGGCTGTTGACCATCTCGCCCAGATGCAGCCGGGCCCCGTAGCCGAGCAGTCCCTTCGCCGTGGCGTAGTCCGGACGCCAGCCGACCCAGCCCTTGCGGGCGAGCCACAGGAATCCGACGACGCCGGAAATGAGCGTTCCGCCGATATACGCGGCGGCGAAGGATCCGACGTCGGTCCGTCCCGCGAAATGGAGAATGCCGATGAAGCCGAGATATCCGAGACCGACGAGTGCGCGCACGACGTTCCAGGCGACAAGGTCCAGATGACCCTGGAACATCGTCGCGACAAAGAGCGAGAACAGGTAGACCGGGACATAGGCCGCGATATACCAGCCTTCGACCGCCTGCACGGTCGCGGTATCGCTGGTCGTCATGTAGGGGATGACGAGGTAGCCGACCGTGGTCAGGACGGCGGTGAGCCCGATCCCGATCCAGATGACCGTCGCGAACAGCACCTTCGGCGGGGCCGCGCGGGTCGCCGCGCGGTAGAGCAGCGCATCCGACATCGCGAGGATGCCGAACTCCATCAGCAGGCCCGGCCAGAGCATGATCTCGGCAAGTTCGCCGCGCCCCTCGGGAAGCAGGAACCTTGCGGCGAGAAGGCCCGTCAGGATGTTGACGGTCTGGATCAGGATCGTGGTCAGGAAGGAAAGCGAGATGTCCTTCATGGCGCGATCCGCCCCGGGCATACGGCAGCAAGCGCTGCACGCAGACCTGCCACGTCTTCGCGGTAGCTCCAGGTGGAGATGATCGCGGCGGACTGTCTGCCCATCGCTGCAAGGCCTGCCGCATCGCGCAGCACTTCGCCCAGTGCACGCGAAAGATCTGCAAGGTCGTCGGTGCGGAAGATGGCTCCGTTCGCGCCGGGCCTCACGAGGTCGGGCGCCGCACCGATGCTGTCCGAGCAGATGACGGCCTTGCCCGCGCACATCACCTCGTTGACGACAAGTCCCCAGGCTTCCTGGCCGGAAGGCAACACGAAGACGTCGCAGAGGTCATAGCAGGGCGGCAGCTCGTTCTGCTTCTTGAAGCCGAGGAAGCGCACCGCGTCGGGACCCAGAGCCGCCGCCGCCGCTTCGAGTTCGCCGCGCTGCGGACCGTCGCCCACGAAGGCGAGCACCGGATTGCGCATGGCCGGATCTGCGTGGATTCGCGCGAAGGCGTCGAGCAGCAGGCGCGGACGCTTGCGTTCGATGAGCTTGGCGCAGAACAGGATGACGGGTCGGCCCGGCGCGATGCCGAGCTCGCGCTTGAACGCATCCCTGCTTTTCGACGCGTCGGCCGCCTGCACGGCAAAGCGGTCGTTGTCGACCGCATAGGGCACGTGGAAGATCCGCGAATCCGGCACGCCCTGGTCGCGCCAGTACTGCCGGTTCATCGAGCCGATGGCGAGATATGCGTCGACGCCACGTTTCAGGATCTCGAAGAACGCGCGTTTGGCGAGACGCTTGGCGGGCGAGCGCACGGCCGAGATGGGCGTGGCCTCGTCGCGGATCATGACCTTGATGCCGCGGCACTTCGCCGACGCGATCGCCGCCCAATGGCTGAAATGGGCATAGCCGTGGATCCACAGGGCGTCGAAACGCCCCTCGTCGAGTTCGCGCGCGAAGCCGCGCGACAGCGGCCGCCACAGCGTCAGCGGCTCGAGGATCCCGGCGGGCGGCGTCGGGTCGAGGCGCGCGAGCGTCCTGTGCCTGTAACCTTCGACGAGCGGCACGTCCCAGACGATCTGCTGGCCGAACTCGCCGGCGACGAACGGCCGGGTCGTGAAATCCGTGCCGAAGAACGCGGTGAAGTCGATGTCCGGCTGTGCCGCCATCATGCGCAGCAGGGGCGCCTGATAGGGGATCGGGTGGGTGACGAGATAGGCAAGGCGCAGCTTCTCCATCGCCGCCCTCACGCCGGAACGAACGCGCGGTAGACCTGCCGCGACCAGCCGCGCAAGCCGCGAAGCGCTGCGTCGGGATGGGCCTCGCCCATCAGCCATTCGCGCACCGGCACCACGAAGCCGGTCTTCGGCCGTTCGGTCAGTTCGGGCGGCAGGGGTGGAACAGGCGTTGCGGCCAGCGCCCGCTTGCCGGGCTCGCCGAGTGAGGGCAGGACATTGGCAAGGAAAACCGGATCGACGAAGGGAACGCGGATCTCGATCGAATGCGCCATGCCCGCCCAGTCGGCGTCGCGCAGCAACCTGTCGCGCATGTAGTTGGCGATCTCGAGCGCGGATACCTTCAGCCGGTCCGACGGCACGCCGGCCAGTCCGCGGTCGAGCGCGTCAGGGTAGCCCAGCGTCGCAAGGCCTTCCTCGGCCATCGCGCGCGGCAGCAGGCCGGCGATTTCCCAGGGCATGTGCAGGGCGCGCCGCAGCAAGTAGGCACCGGGGAACGTCGCGCCGTACTCGAACAGGCCTGCGTATTTTGGCGACGTGAGACTGCCGATCCAGCCTTGCGTAGCCGCGCGGAAGGCGGATCCGAGAAAGGCGAAGGGCTTCGTGCGGCGCACGAGCTTGGGGATCTGCGCAAAACCGGGATAGCCCGCAAATATCTCGTCGCCGCCAAGGCCGGAGAGTGCGACCTTCAGACCCGTGCGACGCGCCGCGCGCGCGACGAAATAGGTGTTGATGCCGTCGACGGTGGGCTGATCCATCGCCGCGAACAGCGCGGTCCGTTCGGCCGCAAACTCCTCGCGGCCAATCCAGTGCGTGTGCTGGCGCGTGCCGCGTGCCTTGGCGAACGCCTCGGCCGGTGCAGTCTCGTCATTCCCGGTGCCGCGAAAGGCATCGAAGCCCAGCGTCACCGTGTCGAGCTGGCCGGCATTCGTTTCGGCCGCGATGCCGGCAAGCGTCGTCGAATCGATACCCGCCGAAAGGAAAACGCCCACCGGCACGTCGGCGATCATGTGGTGCGCGACCGTGTCGCGGACGGCCTCGCGAAGCGTGGGCGCGCTTGCGGCAGGCGAGGCGAGCGCCGAGCACAGATCGAAGAACGGCCTTGGTGCGTCCGCGCCTTCGGCGCCGATCCACATCGCGCTGCCGGCGGGTAGCGCGCGGATTCCGCGATAGAGTGTGTGCGGATCGGGAACGTGGCCCCACAGGAAGAAGCCGGCGTGACCGGCTGGATCGGGCCGCGTGTCGGGGGAATCCGCGGCAAGCAGCGCCTTGACCTGGCTTGCGAAGCGCAACGTTCGGCCGTCGTCCGAGAAATAGAGCGGCTTGATCCCGAACGGATCGCGCGCGAGGAACAGCGCGTTCCGCGACGGATCGTGAATCGCCAGCGCGTACATCCCGCGCAGTCGCGCAAGCATCCCTTCGCCTTCGCGCGCGTAGAGATGCAGCAGAACTTCGGTGTCGGAACTTGTCTCGAAACGCGCACCGGCGGCCGCAAGGCCCTCGCGCAGTTCCCGATAGTTGAAGATCTCGCCGTTAAAGACGATGCGGATGTCGGTACCCGCCAGTCGCATGGGCTGGTCGGCCACGCTGCGCAGGTCGATGATCGACAGCCGCCGGTGGCCGAAGGCCACGCGCCCGTCGGCCGAGAACCACTCGCCCGTGCCGTCGGGACCGCGCGCGGCCATCGCATCGCGCATCGCGCGCAGCTCGCCCTCGCGCAGCTTCGGCGCGCCGGCGGCATAGGCGAATGCACCGGCGATGCCGCACATGTCTATTTCACCGCCACGGCGAACAGGTTCTGCGTCAGGACCGTATGCTGGCGCGAGCCGGTCTCCACCGCCAGATAGAAACGCAAGACTGCGCGGATGGCGCGCCATAGCACCGCGCGCACGAGGCTGGCGGCACCGTGCACGGCCGGAGGGTCCTCGAAACAATCGACGCGCGACCAGCCCGAGGCCAGGAAGAGCTGCGTGAGGCTCTCCGGCGTGAACGCGATTTCGTGCGTGAAATCGGAATAGATCATCAGCGTACCGAACGGGGATGCGCCATTGGGCACGTGAAGAATGAGACGACCGCCCTTCTTCAGCACGCGCGCGATCGCGTCGACCGCGTCAACTGCCTCATCGCGAGTCAGGTGTTCAAGCACGTCGAACAGGATGACGGCGTCGTACCGGTCCGCCGGGGCGTCAGCCAGCGCGTCCATGAGCTGGCCTTCGCGGATTCCCTCGATGCCGAGCCGACGGGCGGCCGCGACTTGCGCGGAAGACCCGTCGACACCCTCGATGTTCGCGTAGCCGAGCTGCCGCGCGAAATGGATCAGCGCGCCGTGCCCGCAGCCGAGTTCCAGGATGCGCGCGTTGCGGTCAGCCGGGAAATGGTCCCGGATGAGGCGCGTGAGGTGGGCCGAGCGCGGGGCAAGCCCGCCGAGCGTGTCGGGCGCCAGCGGCGCGCAGGTGGCGGCCGTGTAGTTGGCATAGATGCGCGCGCGGAAGCGGGTGTCGCCCATCGTCCTAGGCCGCCTTCCTTGTGCGGCTGTCGAACCGTGCGAGCAGGCGTGCCTGCTGCTCGACATAGCGATCGAAGGCGAACATCTTTTCAACGGTCCTTACGCCGGCAGCGCCCATGCGCGTGCACAGCGCTGGATCATCGCGCAGCCGGCCGAGTGCGACCGCCAGCGCGTCGACATCCAGCGGGCCGATGGCGAAGCCGCACGGATCCTCGGCGAGGATCGCCTCGGGCGACCCGTCCTCGTTGCCGCAGATGAAAGTCGTTCCGCACGCCGCCGCCTCGATGAGACCAAGCGGCACCGCCTCGCCCCAGCCCGGACCGCCGCGTGCGACGAGCGTGGCCACGTCGGCCGCGGCATAGAGGAGCGGGAGCTGCTCTTGCGGTGCACGGCCGGTGAAGCGGACCTGTTTGGCCATGCCTGCCGCCTTCGCATGGGCTTCCATGGCTTCCCGGTCGGGGCCGGAACCGACGATGATGTAGAGCATTCGCGGGTCTGCGAGTTTCGCGAGCGCGTCGATCGTCTGGCGCTGGCCCTTGTTGGGCGGCAGCAGCATCGCGGCGACCGTCGTAACGAGGAACCGGCCGTCGAGATCGTCCCAGCCGTAGGCTTTCGCGATCTCGGCGCGTGCGACCGTCTTGGCCACCGGCTTGAAGAAGCCGACATCGACCGGATCGTAGAGAAGGCCCGTGGGCGGCACGAAGCTGCGGTATTTCGGCATCCAGTCGATGGTGTAGTTGCAATCGGCGATTACGAGATCGGCGGCCGCGAACGCGGCTTCGCGCAGCGCGGGCAGCTTCGTGAGGATGTCGATGTTGTAGACGTTGATCGTGAACGGCGTGCCCGAGATCTTCTTCACGAGCCAGCCCAATCCAGCCAGGAATACGTGATTGAGCATCACGAGGTCGTAGCGCCCGCGCGCGGCGACCGCCTCGCGCACCAGCGTCGCGACTGCCCGCAGGCGGTTCTCGAACGGAAGCTTGCGGTCCGCCACGCCCGGCGCGAGGGGCGCGCCGTCCTGCTTGTCGATCGAGACGACGTCAAGCGAATGGCCGAGGCGCTTCAGCGCCGCCACCTGATAGCGGCTGTAGGTCGCGATGCCGCCGTAGCCTTCGATGTCGAAGCCGAGGAAGAGGATGCGCATTTTCGCTGGCCGACGATAACTTTACTTGTGCGCGACGGCCAGAAACGTCTGGCTGAAGATCGCATCGCGGCCGGTCTCGCCGGTTTCCGCGGCCAGCGCCAGACGCAGCACGCCGCGCACGAGCTTCCACAGGACGAGGCGCGCCGCGCTTTTCAGTCCGTGGGCAACCGGCACGTCTTCGTGACAGGTGACCGAAGCGAAGTCGCACACGAGCATGAGCTGCTCGATCGACCGGCGCGTGAACGAACCCGTCGCCATGATGTCCCAGTAGCGCACGCGACCGGCGAACAGCGCTTCGCCGTTGGGCAGGTGCATGATGAAGCGGCCGCCGGGCTTGAGCACGCGGCGCACCTCGTCGGCCAGACGCAGCTGCGTGGCCGGATCGAAATAGTGGTAGAGGTCGAAAAGCACGACGGCATCGAAGCTCTCGGCCGGTGCCGCTCGCAGCGTGGCCATCAGGTCGCCCTGCCGCACACCCTCGATGCCCAGCGTCTTGGCCATCGCCACCTGTTCGGGGCTGGCGTCCACGCCCTCGATGTTCCGGTATCCCACGCGCCGCGCCGCCCACACGATGGCGCCGTGGCCGCAGCCAAGATCGATGATCTTCGCATCGCGGCTGGCTGGAAAGTGTCCGGCGATCAGGCTCGACAGGAACGGCCATCGCCGGTCGAGGTTGCCGGCGGCGTCCGAGACGGCGGCGTGGGTCGACACATAGCGGGCAAGGAAGCGCTGGCGCCAGTCGGTTGCGGGGTTCTGTTCGCTGTCCATGATCTTGATTTTCCGTCCGTCCTAACGGCTCAGCCGCCAAAGCATTCCCGCCGGACCACGAGCCGGTCGGGTTCGCGCAGCATGGCGGCAGCCCCGCCGGCGGTTTCATCGGCGCGGGCGGGGTCGTTGATGGCCATCGTAAACCGGTCCACGATCGTTCGCGTACCGGTCCCATCTGGTATAAGCCACTGAATTCTAACGATTCTTCGACGCCTGTCGGCCGGATCCGGCTCGATCGCGACAAGGCGCGCGAAAGGTCCGGGCCCATCGACAAGGATCGGATCGACGGCCATTTCCACCGAGCCATAGGTCCCCGGCTCCAGATGGCGCAGGCGCAGGCCTTCCAGACACTGGGTCATGGGATCAGGCAGGCGCCAACCGGCCAGTTCGAGCGCCAGGAAGTCTTGGGCAAGCTCGGTCTCGACCGGCCGCATGCCGCCCTGGGCGAGGGCGGTCGCGGGCAGCAGGGCCGCCAGCAAATACAGGTATTTGTGGATCCGGCGCATCCTTGTCCCCGTCGCGCGCGGGGTTGGTAGCGCGTTCCGGGGCCAGCCGGCAAGGGACGTGTGCGCGGACCGGCCGGAAGCGCTACAGTCTGCCTCGAATCGGACCTCATCTCCGGATTTCGACCGCCCATGCGCCCCGGCCTGCCGCCTTCCTCCGCCGCTTCGTCCGCCGCTTCCGCTGCCCACGCCGATCCGGCCCGCCGATGAAGCGCAAGGGAACAGCGGCCGAGCGGCTTGCCGGCGAATTCAAGTCGGCGATGCGCCGGCTGGCGGCGGGCGTCACGATCGTGGCGACCGACGGGCGGGGCCGTCCCAACGGCCTGACCGCAACTGCGGTCTGCTCCCTTTCGGCGGAGCCGCCGCAGCTGCTCGTCTGCGTCAACCGCGATTCCGCGCCCAATGCGGCGATCGCACGGGCCGGGCGCTTTTCAGTGAATGTCCTTGCCACGCGACACAAGGCGCTGGCACTGCGTTTTGCCGGCGCCACGGGCGTGCAGGGGGCCGAGCGTTTCGAGCGCGGCGAATGGACGACCGCGAAGACGGGCGCGCCGGTGCTCGCCGATGCGATCGCCTTTTTCGACTGCTCGCTTGTGGATGCAGTCGAATCCGGCACGCACACGGTCTTCATCGGCCGCGTGCGCGCGGCGCACGCGCACCGCAACGGCGCGCCGCTCCTTTACGCCGCCGGCGCGTTCCAGGCGCTCGCCCGCAAGGTCGCGCGCAAGAAGCGCAAGTGAGGGCAACCGCCCCGCTGCGCGATCCCATCGTGGCGCGCCTGTGGGCGGCCCTGGTCGTCTTCACGACAGGGGACGAGCTTTACCGCGTGGCGCTCGTGTGGCTTGCGGTCGAGATCGTTGGCCGCCAGGCCGGCTACATGAGCGCCGCCCAGTCGGCCTGCATGATGCTGGGAGCGGCACTGGGCGGCACGTTCGTGGCCGGATACAGCCAGCGCCGCGCGATGTCGATCTTCCTTGCCGCCGGTGCGGCCTGCGTGATGGTGCCGCCGGTGGCATGGATGGCGGGTCATCCGTCGTTCGCGGCGCTGATGGTACCGGCGATCGCCGTTTCGCTGATGCGTGCCCAGTTCGAGCCCGCGATCCAGGGCAACCTTCCGCTTCTCGTGCGCGACCGCGACCATCTGTTCGCGACGAACGGCCTCATCGACGGCGTGCGCCGCATGGCGCGGATCACCGGCCCGATGCTTGCGGGCGCGCTCGCGGCGATCATGGCGGTCCAGGATCTTTTCGTCGTCTATGCCGCCGCTCTTCTGATGGCCGCCTACCTGCTGCTGCGCGTGGGCGACGCGCTCCCGCATCGCGAGGGGCGCGGCGACGCGGGGTTCGTCATGGGGCTGCGAATCGTGCGCGAGGAACGCGCGCTGCGCTCGCTGCTGATGCTGAAGAGCGTCACGGACGGATGCTGGGTCGTCGTGATCGGCCATGCGCTGCCGCTGACGATCGAGCGCAGCGGCGAAAGCTGGCTTGGCATCTCCGGCGTTGCGGCCTATGGCGTGGGGCTGGCCGCCTACGGCCTCACCAACATCATGTCCAACATCTTCATCGTCTCGATGCCGCCGTCCGTCTCGGCGCTCCGCATGGTGAGCGGCAGCACATGGATGGGATCGGGCCTTGCGCTCATGGGACTTGGCGCGATCCTGGCGCCGCCCGGGTATCTTCTGCCGGCGCTCTACGCGGGATTGGCGCTGACGGCATTGGGCAGCCCCTTCTTCGACATCTCGCTCGCCATGCGCATCCAGATGGCCGGCGGCTTCGGCGCCTCGCGCGCGGCGGCGGCCTCGGTCCATCGCGTGCGCCTGTTCATGAATTTCGGCGGCATCCTGACGGCCGGGCTCGTCTCGCCGACGCTTTTCGGCCAGTTCGGCGTCGCGCCCACGATGCTCGCTACGGGTCTTCTGTGTGCCGGCGTGAGCCTCGCCTCCATGCTTGTCATCGTGCGGCTGGGCCGGCGACCGCAGGGCTAGCGTTCCAGGATCCGGGCGGCGGCCTCGTCGCGCATCTGCCATCCCGAACGTTCAAGCTCGGGCACGTCGTCCGCGCGCTCCGGATAGCCCAGACAGAGATAAGCCACGAACGACCAGTCCTGCGGCACGTCGAGGATGGCCGTCATCCGCAGCGGTTCGAGGATCGACACCCATCCCACGCCGATGTCGCGCGCGCGGGCCGCCAGCCAGAGCGCGAACACGGCGCCGACGGCGGAATAGCGCAGCGCTTCGGGCATCGTGTTCCGGCCGAGACCGCGGCCGGATTGCGTTGCCTCGTCGCAGAAGACGGCAAGATGTCGCGGTGCCGTGTCGAGCCCGGCAAGCTTGAGGCGCGCATAGGCGGCCCGGTCCGCCGGAGCCTGTGCGGCCAGCGCCTCAGCGTTGCAGCGTTCGAATTCGGCGCGCACGGCTTTCCGCCGGGCCGTGTCGTCGACCTGCACGAAGCGCCAGGGCTGGCTGTTGCCGACCGACGGGGCGAGGCAGGCGCGCGCCACCAGCGCTTCGACCGCGCCGGGCGGCAGCGGATCGGGCCGGAACCGGCGCACATCGCGCCGCCAGCGCAGGAGCGAATCGAGCTTGTCCTGGAACGGCTTATCGAATTCCGGGGGCAGCGTGTCGGGCATCGGGCTTTCGGTGTCGGGGTTGCCGCTGGCGTTTAGACCGGCTATCCAACGGCGTCCATAGCGGCCGACCGATGCCGGATCGGCCGGACAATCCGGGGAAGGAAGTCCGTCAATGAAGCTCGCGAGCGTGCGTGTCGGCAAGAAGGAAACCTACGGCGCGGTCGTCGCCGGGGGGATCGTCGATCTCGGCAAGAAATTCGGCAAGCAGTGGCCCACGCTGCGCCAGGCGCTTCTCGGCGGCGGGCTCGCCAAGCTCAAGGCCTATGCCAAGAACCGCAAGCCCGACATCAAGGACGGCAAATTTTCGTGGATGCCGGTCATCACGGATCCGCTGCGCATCTTCTGCGTGGGCGTGAACTATCGCGAGCACCGCGCCGAGACTGGACGCCCCGATACGCTGCACCCGACGATCTTCACCCGCTTCGCCTATACGCAGATCGGCCACGAGCAGCCGATGATCAAGCCCAAGGAGAGCGAGCGGCTCGATTGGGAAGGCGAGCTTGCCGTCGTCATCGGCAAGAAGGGCCGGCGCATCGCACGCGAGAACGCGATGAGCCATGTCGCGGGTTACGCCTGCTACAACGACGGTTCGGTGCGCGACTACCAGCGCCACACCTCGCAGTTCACACCGGGCAAGAATTTCGTCGGCACGGGCGGCTTCGGCCCGTGGATGGTGACGTCGGACGAGATGAAGGACATCACCAAGCAGACTCTGACCACGCGCGTGAACGGCCACGTGAAGCAGCAGGCCGGAATCGACATGCTGATCCACGACATTCCGGCGATCATCGCCTACATCTCGACCTTCGCCCCGCTCGAGCCGGGCGACGTCATCGTGACGGGTACGCCGGGCGGGGTGGGTGCGGCGCGCACGCCGCCGGAATTCATGTTCCCCGGCGACACGGTCGAGGTCGAGATCACCGGCGTGGGCCTGCTGACTCACACGATCAAGGAAGGCTGACGCAAGTCGACCGGCCGACGCCTTCGCGCCGGCCGGTCATTCCAGCTCGAAGAACGACTGGATCTTGGCGAGCAGAGCCGCCGCCTGGCTGCGCGTGGCGGTCCGCCGCTCGGCCGGCGGCAGGGCGCGCAGGGCGGCGTCGTTGGCAAGCCGCCGGTGCAGCACCACGTCGCCCAGCCGCCTGGCGAGCGTCGGGTTGGCCTGAAGGATCGGGCCCAGCGCCGCCTTGTCCAGTTCAAGCGCCGTCGTGTCGCACAGGGCCGTGACATGCGCGCTGCGCGGGCTTCCGGTCAGCAGCGACATCTCGCCGAAGAAATCGCCCGTGCCCAGCCGCGCGACGGCCACGCGCTTGCCGTTTGAATCGAGGCTGACCTCGAACACGCCGCGTTCGACGATGAAGAGCGATCCATCCGTATCGCCCTGCCGCACGACATCGTCGCCGGCGTGGAACGTCACGTGCCGCGCCGCCGCGGCGATGCTGGCGCGCACCGAGGGATCGACCGTCCGGAATAGGTCGACATGGTCGAGCAGCCGTTCGGTCGTCGGCCGGTCGGTCTGGATCGGCTGGCCGATGGCGATGCCGGCCGCGTCGAGCGCATACCAGATCGACGTCGACACCTCGTCGTGCACGCTCGAATCGTCGTTGTACGAATCGACCCAGTAGCGCACCTGGTAAAGGATCGTCGTGTCGCGGATCTCCTTTGTTTCGACCGTCGGGCCGGGATCGGCGCACACGCGCATGGCCTTGAGCGCGGCGACCGCCAGCGCGTCCTTCGCCGCCCCCGGAGGCACGCGCGCATCGAGCGGTACGGCGACAGACGCCCGGTAGCGGGGAGCGGGGAAATCGAAATTGACGATCTGGGCTGCCGCCAGCTTCGAATTCGGCATCACCACGGTGTTGCCGTCGGCCGAGCGCAGGCGCGTGGCGCGCCAGTTGATCTCCTGCACCTGCCCGGTGAGGCTGTTGTCGATCTGGATCCAGTCGCCCACGCGGTAGGGCCGCTCGAGATTGAGCGCGATGCCGCTGAACAGATCGGCGAGCGTCGACTGCATGGCGAAGCCGATGACGACCGCCAGCACGCCCGAGGCGGCAAGCACGCCGGTGAAGGACTGGTCGAAGGCCGCCGACACGATGCCGAAAAGCGCGACGATCAGCACGAGCGCGCGCACGACGTCCTTGAGAAGTTTGGGTACGGCAATGTGCCGGCGGTCGAGCGCGCGCCAGACGAAGCGCTCGAGAACGACCGAGGCGATGATCGCCAGGATCAGCCACCACAGCACGCCGAACAGGCGTGCGGCATCGGCGACAAGCCCCTTGGCCATCGACGACTCGAATTGCTCGGCAAGCTTGGGACCGCCCAGCCACAGGCCGGTCGATGCCAGCAGCACGAGCCCCATCACCGAAAGACGGCGCCGCACCGGATCGGGCGAGCGCAGCCCCGACGCCGCAAGCCACGCCATGCCCACGCCGATCGCGACCAGATAGATCCAGTAATGGGCGGGGATGTCGCTCATGGAAGGATGCGTCAGACGCTAGCGCAGATCGCCGTCGGACCGCTAGAGTTGCCCAAAGGACCGGGAGGGACGGAGATGCGTCTGGCAGGAAAAACCGCGATCGTGACGGGCGGCGGATCGGGATTCGGGGAAGGTATCGCGCGACGTTTTGCCGCCGAGGGCGCGAAAGTCGTGGTCGCCGACATCGACGAGGCAGCGGCGCGCCGCGTCGCGGGCGCGGTGACGAAGGCTGGCGGCACGACGCTGGCGGTTCGCGCCGACGTCTCGAAGGCCGACGACACGAAGCGGATGGTCGCCGCGGCGATCGAGGCGTGGGGCCGGCTCGACATCCTCGTGAACAATGCGGGCGTCAGCCATCGCAACGGGCCGATGCTGGGCGTCGACGAGGCGACGTTCGACAGGATATTCGCGGTCAACGTGAAGTCGATCTATCTTGCCGCGCAGGAGGCCGTGCCGGTCTTCCGCCGGCAGGGCGGCGGCGTGATCCTCAATACCGCCTCGACGGCCGGTATCCGGCCGCGGCCGGGTCTCGTCTGGTACAACGCCTCGAAGGGCGCGGCGATCTCGCTCACCAAGGCGATGGCGGTCGAACTTGCGCCCGAGAAGATCCGCGTGAACTGCCTGTGTCCGGTCGCGGGCGAAACTCCGCTGCTGGCGACGTTCATGGGCGAGGACACGCCGGAGAAGCGCGCGCAGTTCCGCGCGTCGATCCCGCTCGGCCGCCTGTCCACGCCCGAGGACATTGCCAACGCGGCGCTCTATCTCTGTTCGGACGAAGCCTCGCTCATCACCGGCGTCGCCTTCGAGGTCGACGGCGGAAGGTGCATCTAGGGGAGGGACGGGACATGCAGGTGCGCGCCGCAATCCTCGAGGCGATGGGCGCGCCGCGCCCCTACACCGACAGCCGCCCGCTGAAAATCGAGCGGATCGAGCTTGCGCGGCCCGGCCCCGGCGAAATCCGCGTGCGGATCGTCGCGGCAGGCCTGTGCCACTCCGATCTGTCGGTCATCAACGGCGACCGGCCGCGGGTCATGCCGATGGCACTGGGCCACGAGGCGGCCGGCGTGGTCGACGAGCTTGGCGCCGGCGTCGAGGATCTCGCCGTCGGCGATCATGTCGTACTGGTCTTCGTGCCTTCCTGCGGCTGCTGCCTTCCGTGCGCCGAAGGTCGGCCTGCGCTCTGCGAGCCCGGCGCGAAGGCCAACGGTGCGGGCACCCTGCTTTCGGGCGCGCGGCGAATCGCGCGCGAGGGAACGCCGGTTCTCAACCACCATCTTGGCGTATCGGGGTTCGCGGAGCAGGCGGTCGTTTCGCGCCGTTCGGCCGTGCGCGTGCCGAAGGATGTGCCGCTCGACGTCGCGGCGCTGTTCGGCTGCGGCGTCCTGACGGGCGTGGGCGCGGTCGTGAACACCGCGCGCGTTCAGGCGGGCGAGACGGTTGCGGTTGTGGGGCTGGGCGGCGTCGGCCTCAATGCGCTGCTTGGCGCATCGGCCGCCGGTGCAAGGGCGATCGTCGCGGTGGATCTCGATCCCCGCAAGCTCGAGCTTGCCAGGACGCTCGGTGCGACCGACGTTGTCGACGCGCGCGCCGAGGATGCCGCGGAACGCGTAAAGGCGATCGTGCCCGGCGGCGTCGACCACGCCTTCGAGATGGCTGGTTCGGTCAAGGCACTCGATCTTGCGTTCCGGATCGCCAAGCGCGGCGGCACGACGGTCACCGCAGGCCTGCCCAATCCGTCGAACATGCTGTCGCTGTCGCCGGTCACGCTGGTCGCGGAGGAGCGCACGCTGAAGGGCTCCTACGTGGGTGGCGCGGTGCCGCTGCGCGACATCCCGCGCTACGTCGAGATGTGGCGGCGCGGCCGGCTGCCCGTCGACCGCCTGATGAGCGGACGCATCGGCTTCGACGACCTCAACGCCGCCTTCGAGAAGCTGGCGGCCGGCGACGTGGTGCGCCAGATCCTCTGGCTCGGCTAGCGGAGCTCGGCGCCTACATCGCCCGGACGGAACGAAGGAATGCCGCCACGCGGTCGTTCAGGTCGCTCGAACGGGATTTCAGCGACTGCGCCGAGCCGAGCATGCTCGTCGAGGACTCGCCGGTGGAAACCGCCGCCTGGCGCACGCCGTCGATATTGACCGAAACCTCGCGTGTCGCCGCCGACTGTTCCTCGACGGCAGCCGATATCGACGTGTTCACCTCGCGGATGCGCGTGATGACGCGCGCGATCTCCTGGATGCCGTCGGCCGTACCCTTGCTCGACGCCTGGATGCCGGCGATCTGGTCGGAAATCTCGTCCGTCGCCTTCGCCGTCTGGTTGGCGAGGTTCTTGACCTCGCTCGCCACGACCGCAAAGCCCTTTCCGGCTTCGCCCGCGCGCGCGGCCTCGATCGTCGCGTTGAGCGCCAGCAGGTTCGTCTGGCTGGCGATGCCCGCGATGAGCTTGGTCACCTCGCCGATCCGTTCGGCGATCCCGACCAGCTCGCCAACCTTCCGGTTCGATTTCTCGGCATCCGCCACGGCGACATCGATGACCTTGGAGGCCTCGGAAAGCTGGCGCGCGATCTCGTTGGCGGATGCCGACAGTTCTTCCGTGGCGCCGGCGACGGTCGAGGACTGCTGGTTGGTCTGCGTGGCGGCCGAGGCGAGCGACTGTGCGGTGGACTCGAGTTCGCCCGCCGAATCGCCGACCTCGCGGACCAGCGCGCCGACGCCGCTCTCGAACTCCGCCGCGAGTTTGGCATTGGCCGCCTTTCGGGCGGAAAGATCGGTCGCGAACTTGACGACCTTCGTGATGCGGCCGTTGGCGTCGAAAATCGGGTTGTATGACGCCTCGATCCAGACCTCGCGCCCGCCCTTGCCGACCCAGCGATACTGTGCCGCCCGGTATTCGCCGCGGTTCAGGGCTGCCCAGAATTCGCGATAGGCCGGGCTGGCGCGCTCGGCCGGTTCGACGAACATCGAATGATGCTTGCCGCGGATCTCGTCGAGCGAATAGCCGAGCACCGACAGGAAATTGTCGTTGGCGGTGATGATCGTGCCGTCGGGATTGAATTCGATCACGGCCTGGGAGCGGCCGATCGCGCTGATCTTGCCGACGAGGTCGGCATGCTCGGCCTTCTGCGCGCTGATGTCGGTTGCGAATTTCACCACCTTGAACGGCTTGCCGTTGCGGCCCAGGACCGGGTTGTAGGTGGCCTCGATCCAGACCTCGCGCCCGTGATTGCCGATTCGCCGGAACTGGGCGCGCTTGAATTCACCGCGGCGCAGGCTGTCCCAGAAGGCCTTGTACGCCGTGCTGTCGCGCTCGGCCGGGTCGACGAACATCGAATGGTGCTTGCCGCAAACGTCGGCGCGGGAATAGCCCATCGCCTTCAGGAAATTTTCGTTCGCGCCGACGATCGTGCCGTCCATCTTGAACTCGATGATCGCCATCGAGCGGTCGAGTGCCGCGAGCGATGCCTTCGCCTCGCCACCACCGAACAGAAACGCCATTCCTGATCTCCTGCCACGCCAAATCGCACCGGCGCGTCGATCCCGCCGGGCGCAGGAGACTAAACATAAACAACGTAAACACTAAGCATAAATTTGTCGGGTGCAGCATACATTTGAAAGCTGCTGGCGGCTTCAACAAAAAACCCCGGACCGTTTCCGGTCCGGGGCTCGTTGTCCAGTCTGTCTGTCGCGAAAGGCTACTCTTCGCGGCGGCCGCCGAAGAGCTGCACGAGCGCGATGAACAGGTTCACGAAGTTGAGGTAGAGCGACAGCGCGCCCATGACGGAAAGCTTGCCTTCCAGCTCCGTGCCCGCCGCCTCAACGTAGGTGTCCTTCAGGCGCTGCGTGTCCCACGCCGTCAGGCCGCAGAACACCAGTACCGACACCGCCGAGATGACGAACTGCATCATCGACGACTGGACGAAGATGTTGACCAGGCTCGCGATGATGAGGCCGAAAAGGCCCATCATCAGGAAGGTCGAGAACTTCGTCAGGTCGGCCTTCGTCGTGTAGCCGTAGATGCTGACGCCCGCGAACATGCCGGCGGCCACGAAGAACGCCCGCGCGACCGAGGCGCCCGTGTAGACGAGCAGGATCGAGGCGAGCGAGGCGCCCACGAGCGCCGCGTAGACCCAGAACGTCGCCAGCAGCGCCGTCTTCGACATCCGCTCGAAGCGGAACGACATCAGCATCACCAGCCCGATGGGCGCGAAGATCACGACCCACTTCAGCGGCGTGCCGAAAAGCATCTGCGACACGGCCGGCGAGCCGGCCACGAGGAAGGCGACGATGCCCGACAACGCCACGGCCGAGGCCATGTAATTGTAGATCCCGAGCATGTAGCTGCGCAGGCCTTCGTCGAACGCCGCCGCGTCGACGCCGACGCGCGGCATATACTGTCTATCGGTCTCGTACATGGACATCTGGCTCCCGAATTGTTGTCCCCGCCCGGCGAGGGCCGGACGGCTTCCTTGCGGATAATGGGGACTCGGCGGCCGGAATTCAATATCCCGGCTATCCCCATATCGGATGAAAATTGCGGCTTTTCAGTGGCTTGAAGGCTCGAGAATCTTCGCCGAGGGGCGTTTCGGGCGGCCGCTCAGGCGTTTCGCAGCAGCGGGGCCGCCTTCTGGCCCAGTGCCCGCCAGGTTCCGGCAAGCCCGATCGCCGCGACCGAAGCCGCCGCCCCGGCAATGGTGGCGGCCAGCGTGCCCGGCAGCAGCGCGAAATCGATGCGCATGTAGTTCGAGATCAGCAGGTACGCGGCCAGCGTGCCCAGAACGGCGGCGACCGAAGCCGCCGCGGCGCCGGTCAGCGCGAATTCCAGCAGCAGGGCGCGCATGACATCGGCCCGCGTGGCGCCCAGCACCTTCAGCATGACGGCATCGTAGGTCCGCCGGCGCTGCGTGGCGAGAATGGCGCCGGCCAGAACGAGCGTGCCGGCCGCGAGCGTGACCGCGGCGGTCGCCCGTGCGGCGACGGCGATCGCCGCGATCGTGTCGCGCGCGGTCGCCAGCGCGCGCTTCACGCGGATCGACGAGACGTTGGGCAGCGCTGCCGTGACGGCGCGCTCCAGGCCGTCCTCGCCCGCAGCGTCGACCTGCGCCGTGGCGATCCATGTCTGCGGCGCGCCTTCCAGGGCGCCCGGCGCGAAGGTCAGCGTGAAATTGATGCCGAGGCTCGTCCAGTCGATCGCGCGCAGGTTGGCGATCTTCGCCTCCATCTCGCGGCCCAGCACGTTGATCGTGATCGTGTCGCCAAGCCCCAGCCCCATGCCGCGCGCGACCTGCGCATCCATCGAGACAAGCGGCGGGCCGGCATAGTCCTCCGGCCACCAGTCGCCGGCCACGAGCCGCGTGCCCGGCGGCATCCGGCCGGTATAGGTGAGACCGCGGTCGGACCCCACGGCCCACTGCGCTTCGGGTGCCACGACGGCCTGCTCGACGGGCACGCCGTTGAGCCTGACGATGCGTCCGCGCAGCGAGGGGACCTGCCGGATTTCGCCGATGCCCGGATATCCGGCCACGAGCCGGTCGAAGGCGGCAAGCTGGTCGGGCTGGATGTCGATGAAGAAGAACGAAGGCGCCATCTGCGGGAGCTGCTCTTCGAGCTGGCGCTGGAAATTGCCCTGCACCTGCGCGATCAGCACGAGCACGGTAAGGCCGAGGCCCAGCGACAGGACGATCCCCGGCGTCGGGCTGCCGGGGCGATGCATGTTCGCAAGCGCCAGCCGCAGGGCGGGATTGCGCACATGGCCCGCCCGGCGCGCGGCGAGCGAGACCAGCCAGGCCGCCAGACGGAACACCGCAAAGCAGACGACAGACGCAACACAGAACGCGAGCCCGAGCTTGCGGTCGATCGATGTCGCGACGGCAAGCCCGGCGAGCACGGCGATCGCCCCCGCACTTGCCCAGACATAGATCGCGCGCGGCCAGCGCCGCGTGGGCGCGACGAGGTCGCGGAACAGCGCCGCGGGCGGCGTTTCACGTGCCCGGGCCAGCGGCCACAGCGCGAAGGCAAGCGCGGTCGCAACCCCGAATGCCGCCGCCAGAACGAGGGCCGGCGGGTGGAGCCCGGCGCCCGCTTCGACGCCCAGCCGTTCGGCAAGCAGCGGCCCGGCCAGCGCCGGCACGGCGGCACCAAGGACCAGACCAGCGGCAATGCCGAGTGCCGCCATGGCAAGGATCTGGATGAGATAGAGGCGCAGCACGAGCCTTCCCGGCGCACCGAGACATTTAATCGTCGCAATCGACGCCGTGCGCGCGTCGAGATAGCTGCGCACCGCGTTGGCAACGCCCACGCCGCCCACGAGCAGGGCCGTGAGGCCCACGAGCGTCAGGAACATCGCGATTCGGTCGATCCAGCGCTGCAGGCCTGGGGCCGCCTCGCTCTCGCCGCGGATTCGCCAGCCCGCGTCGGGAAAGCGTGCCTTCAGCGCCTCGATCCAGGCTTGCGCGTCGGTTCCGGGCGCGAGCACGACGCGCGAGATATAGCGGATGAGGGCACCCGGCTGCTCCAGCGCCGTCGCGCCGAGCGCTTCGCGCGCGATCATCACGCGCGGCCCGAGCGTGAAGAGATTGGCCGAACGGTCGGGCTCGTTCTCGACGGTCGCGCGCACGACGAATTCGGCATCGCCCACGCGGATCGTGCCGCCGACGGAAGTCGCCAGCCGCGTCAGCGCCGCCGGTTCGACGGCCGCACCCCACCGCCCGTCGACACCGCGCGCGAGGGCTGCGGCAAGATCGCGCGTGCCCGCAACGTCGATCGTGCCGACGAGCGGATAGACCGGATCGACGGCCTTGAGCTCGACGAGCGCGCGCTCGTCGGCCGTGCGGGCCATCGCGCGCATCTCGAGGACTTCCGACACGCGGCCCGAGGATGCCAGAAAGGCCGCCTGTTCGGGCGTGGTGGACCGGTGGGTGAACGAGAGTTCGACGTCGCCGCCAAGGATCATGCGCGCGTCGCGGCGCAGCCCCTCGCGCACCCCGTCGGCGAGCGACCCGACGCCGGCGATCGCCGCCACGCCCAGCATCAGGCACGCCATGAAGACGCGGAATCCGCGGATGCCGCCGCGCATCTCGCGCCGGGCGAGCTGCCAGGCGAGCGTGTACCTGTCGGGTGCGAGGCTCATTGCGCGGCCGACCGTGCGGCGGGCAGGTCGGAAAGCCGTCCGTCCTGCATGCGCACGGCGCGCTGGCAGCGCGCGGCAAGCTTGGGGTCGTGCGTGATCAGCATCAGCGCAGTGCCCCAGCGGTCCTTGAGTTCGAACATCAGGTCGACGATCGACTGGCCGGTTGTCGCATCGAGGTTGCCGGTCGGCTCGTCGGCCAGCAGCAGGGCCGGGCGCGCCACGAAGGCGCGCGCGAGCGCGACGCGCTGCTGTTCGCCGCCCGAAAGCTGGCCGGGATAGTGCGACGTGCGGTGTGACAGGCCGACCGCGCCCAGCGCCTCGCGCGCCTTGTCCCACGCCTTCGCGTCGCCCGCGAATTCGAGCGGGATGGCCACATTCTCCAGCGCCGTCATCGTCGCGATCAGATGGAAGGCCTGGAAGACGATCCCGACATTCCGCCGGCGAAACAGCGCCAGTCCGTCCTCGTCGAGCGCGCCGAGATCCTGTCCGGCTACGGCGACGCGGCCGGCGCTTGGCCGCTCGAGACCCGCCACGATCATCATCATCGTCGACTTGCCCGAGCCCGACGGACCGACGACCGCAAGGCTTTCGCCATGCGCGATCGCAAGGTCGACGCCGCGCAGGATATTGACCTCGCCGGCCTGGCTCGCCAACTTCAGATGCACGCCGGCGAGTTCGACGATCGGCGTTGCGGGAGCGGATTGCATGAACGGGCCTTCGGCAACGGGGAGCGGATTTGCAGGATATGGGCGCCGACGGCTGCTTTTCAACGCGGCCGCCCTGTCCGTTGCCGCATTGTGGCCTTTTCGAGGCGCGCGCGCACAGGGCATCCCGCGCCTGCTCCTCCTGGGTGACAGTCTGACCGCGGGCTATGGCCTGCCGGCAAATCTGGCCTTTCCCGCACGGCTGGGCGCAGCGCTTGCCGCAGCGGGGATTTCGGTCGAGATCGTGAATGCCGGCGTTTCGGGCGATACGTCGGCGGGCGGGCTTGCGCGTCTCGACTGGGCAATGGGGCCGAAGGCGCCGGAGTTCGCCTTCGTGGCGCTCGGCGCGAATGATGGGCTGCGCGGTCTCGACGTGGGTGCGATGGAAAAGAACCTCGATGCGATCGTGGCACGGCTCGTGGCCCGCGGCGCAAAGGTGATGCTCGCCGGCATGAAGGCGCCGCCCAACATGGGCGGCGAATACGCCGCCGCGTTTGCCGCCGTCTATCCGCGCGTGGCACAGCGCAACGGGGCGGCGCTCTATCCGTTCTTCCTTGAAGGTGTTGCGGCCGTGCCCGATCTCAATCAGGCCGATGGCATCCATCCGAATCCTGCGGGCGTCGAGAAGATCGTTTCGCGGCTGGTACCGCCATTGCGCGCCTTCCTCGGCAAGGCGTAAGACGTTCCCATGCAGTTGCGCGACATCGTGAAGACGCCGACCGTTTCGGTGCGCGAGTTCCGTTGCACCGCCGGCCCCGACGCGCGCCCCTTCACCGAGTCGCACGGCGAAAGCGGCATTGCCTATGTCGCGCGCGGCAGTTTCGGCTACCGCTATCGCGGCCGGTCGCACGAAATGATCGCCGGCGGCGTCATCTCCGGCTTCCGCGGCGATGAATACGTATGCACGCACGAACATCACGGCTGCGGCGACGTGTGCCTGTCGATCCGGCTTGCACCTGGACTGGAAGCCGAACTCGACGCGCGCGCGGCGAACTGGCGCATCGGCGCGCTTCCGCCGCTGCCCGAGATCGCGATGCTGGGCGAACTGGCCTTGGCCTCGGCCGACGGCGGCAGCGATGTCGCGGTCGAGGAAGCCGCGGCGGCACTGGCGGCGCGTTTCATGCGTCTTGCCGGATGCCGCGCGCCAGATGCCGGCGAGGCCGGCGGCCGTGACCGGAAGCGTGCCGTCGAAACGGCGCTGTGGATCGACGCGAATGCCGAGAAGGACATCGACCTTGCCGCGGCGGCGGCAATGGCGGGCCTCAGCGCATTCCATTTCCTGCGTGTCTTCCGCCGGACCCTCGGCGTGACGCCGCACCAATATCTCGTTCGCGCGCGCCTGCGCCGGGCCGCACGCGCGCTTGTCGCGGAGGACGTGCCGGTGACCGATGTCGCCTATGACTGCGGCTTTGCGGATCTCTCGAATTTCGTGCGCAGCTTCCGGCGTGCCGCAGGCGTCAGCCCGCGCGAGTTCCGCCGCAACGCGCGCCGCCGGGGTGCGGAGCGCAATATTCTCCAAGTTCCGCCGCGCGAGGTCCTCTAGGTCTTTCCGCCTCCCCGAACCAAGGAGGAAGCGGGATGTATGACCATATCGGACTGCGCGTAAAGGATGCCGGGGCAAGCGGCCGGTTTTTCGAGGCAGCGCTCAAGCCGCTGGGATATGTGGCCAACGAGTCGCGCACGGGCTTCGGGCCGCCGGGCGCGCCGGCGCTGTGGCTGCATGAAGCGAAGAAGGCCGGCGGGGGCGTGCATGTCGCTTTCGTGGCAAAGGACCGGAAGGCGGTCGATGCGTTCCATGCGGCGGCACTCAAGGCCGGGGCGAAGGACAACGGCAAGCCCGGTCTGCGCGAGGATTACGCGCCGACTTACTATGCGGCATTCGTCATCGATGCCGATGGCAACAATGTCGAGGCCGTCTGCATGAAATGACGGCCCCGCCCGGCGGCGCGGGCGCGGCGGAATCTGGTTGGCGTCTGCGGCGCAATTCGGTCAGGATGACCGGACGATGTCGCACGTCGCGCCCCAGATCGCCTTCGCGCAGGCCCGCGCCGCCGACCCGGCCGGCTGGGGCCGCATTGCGGTCGAGGTAGGCGAACAGCTCTCCCGCAGCCTGCCGACCGCGCGGCTCGGCTTCCTCTACGCCACCGACGCGCTCGCCGACCGGCTCGAGGAAGTGCTGGCCGTCGTGCGCCGCGTTTCGGGCATCCAGGAATGGGTGGGCGCCGTCGGCCTCGGCGTGATCGGCGAGGACGAGGTATTCGACGCCCCGGCGCTCGCGGCCATCGCGCTCGACGTGCCGGCCGACTCCTTCCGCGTGCTGCCGAGCGTCAGCGACGATCCGTCGATCCTGACGGCCTTCGGCACTTGGATCGCGGCAAAGCGGCCGGCCTTCGGCATCCTCCACGCCGATCCGCGCTGTCCGGATCTGGGCGATGCCATCGCGCTGATCGGCGATGCAAGCGACGCCTTTCTGGTGGGTGGCGTTTCGTCGGGTGAGAAGGCCACCGCGCAGATCGCCTTCAAGGTGGTCGAGGGCGGCGTGTCGGGCGTGCTTTTCGCGCATCAGGTGGCGGTGGCGACGGGCCTCACGCAGGGATGCACGCCCATCGGGCCTGTCCGCCGGGTGACGGCGGCCGACGGCAACGTGGTGATCTCGATCGACGGCCGTCCGGCGCTCGATGTCTTCAAGGAGGATATCGGGGACATGCTCGCGCGCGACCTGCGCCAGGTCGCCGGCCTCATCCATGCGGCATTTCCCGTTCCCGGTTCCGACCGGGCCGACTATCTCGTGCGCAACCTCGTCGGCATCGACCCGAAGGAGGGGCTTGTCGCGGTGGGATCGAATGTCGAGCCGGGCGACCGGATCATGTTCGTGCGGCGCGACGCGGCCGCCGCCACGCAGGACATGGCCGAGATGCTCGAAGGCCTGAAGCGCCGCGCGCCGCGCGCCAAGGCCGGCATCTATTTCTCGTGTCTTGCCCGCGGGCCCAACCTTTTCGGCCCCGGATCGGTCGAGCGGCGTCTGCTGCGCGAGGCACTGGGCGACATACCCATCGTGGGCATGTTCTGCAACGGCGAGATTTCCGACCAGCGGCTTTACGGCTATACGGGCGTGCTCGCGCTTTTCGTCTAACCTCCCTCGGAGAACATCGAACGATGCAGTACCGCAAACTCGGGCGGTCGGGCCTTTCCGTCTCGTCGATCTGTCTTGGCACGATGACGTGGGGCGAGCAGAACACCGAGGCCGAAGGCCACGCGCAGATCGACATGGCCGTGGGCCGGGGCGTCAATTTCATCGACGCGGCTGAGATGTATCCCGTTCCCCCGAAGCCGGAGACGTATGGCCGCACCGAGGAGATCCTCGGCACGTGGCTTGCGAAGAACCGCGCGAAGCGCAAGGACCTCGTCATCGCGACAAAGGTGACCGGCGGCAGCAATCGCATCGCACATGTGCGCGAGAAGGCGCAGCTCACCCGCGCTCAGATCCGCATAGCGCTCGAGGGCTCGCTGCGCCGCCTGCAGGTCGACTGCATCGATCTCTACCAGACGCACTCGCCCGACCGGCCCACGAACATGTTCGGCAAGCTCGATTATCCAGTTTCGCCCGACACCGGCACGCCGTTCGAGGAGACGCTGGGCGCGCTGGCGGAACTGGTCAAGGAAGGAAAGATCCGGCATTTCGGCGTGTCGAACGAGACGCCGTGGGGCCTGATGCGGCAGCTGGCACTTGCCGATGCGGGCAAGGGGCCGCGCCCGCAGTCGATCCAGAATGCCTACAACCTCCTCAACCGCAGCTTCGATGTCGGCCTCTCGGAAGTGGCGCTGCGCGAGGACGTGGGCCTGCTTGCCTATTCGCCCATCGCGATGGGCGTGCTGTCCGGCAAGTATCTGGACGGCGCAAGGCCCGCCAAGGCGCGCCTCACGCTCTATTCGCGATTCCAGCGCTACTCGACACCGATCGCCGAGCCGGCGGCCACGGAATACGTTCGCATCGCGCGCGCGGCCGGGCTCGATCCGGTCCAGATGGCGATCGCGTTCGTGCTGTCGCGGCCCTATGTGACGTCGGCGATCATCGGTGCCACGGCGCTCGACCAGCTCGCCGCAAATATCGGGTCGACCGAGGTGAAGCTGCCGTCCGACGTGCTGACGGCGCTCGATGGCGTGCACCAGCGCATGTCGAACCCGTGCCCGTAACGCCCGTGCGCTTGTAACCAAGGGCGAATCGGTCTACGGCTCGGAACGCGACTAGGTTCGCGTGGGGAGGTTCGATGTACCGCCTCTTCGTCGGCGTTCCCCTTCCGGAAGACGTCCGGATGCGGCTCGAAGGCCTTTGCGGCGGCGTGCCGGGCGCACGCTGGGTGCCGGCCGAGAATTTCCACATCACGCTGCGCTTCATCGGTGACGTCCCCGGCGACATGGCCGAGGAGATCGGCTACGCGCTTGCCCAGGTGCGTCCGAAGCGCTTCGACATCGAACTTTCCGGTGTCGGCCATTTTTCCAGCGGGCAGGAGGTACGCGTGCTGTGGGCGGGCGTGCGCAAGAGCCCCGAACTGCTGGCCCTGCACGAGCGCATCGACAGCGTGGCGCGCAAGCTCGAGCTGCCCGACGACCAGCGCCGCTTCATCCCGCACGTGACGCTTGCCAAGCTGCGCGATCCCAACCTGCCCAAGGTGCAGGAGTGGCTCGCGGTCAACGCGCTGTTCCGCGCAGGCCCGATAACGGTCGACCATTTCGTGCTCTATTCGAGCTATCGGCAGTCGTCCGGTTCGATCTACACGCCCGAAGCCGAGTACATGCTGGCGGCGTGAGATGTTGCCCGGGCTCCTGCTGATCGCGTCCATGCTGCTTGCGCCGGCAGGTGCCGGCGCGCAGCAGCGCGTGACGTTCGATTCGCGTGACGGCGACCTGACCGGCGGAACACCGACACGGCTGGAGGCGCTGCTGACGCTGCCTGACGGGCCGGGCCCGCATCCGGCCATCCTGGCAATGCACGGCTGCGGCGGGATGTACGTCAAGTCAGGCAGCCGCGCGGGGCTCGTGCTGTCGCGCGATCTTGCCTGGGTCGAAAGGTTCCGCGCGCGCGGCTACGTCGTGCTGCAGCCCGACAGTTTCGGGCCGCGCGGCCGCAGCGAGGTGTGCTCGCAGAAGGAACGCACGATCGACTCACGCCGCGAACGGCCGCGCGACGCGCATGGCGCGCTGGCATGGCTTGCCGCACAGCCTTTCGTGGACGCGCGCCGAATTGCTCTCCTTGGCTGGTCGCATGGTGGCGGCACGGCGCTCGCGACGATCGCAGAGGATGCACCGGGCCGCGTGCCGGGTGTGGAGTTCCGCGCGGCGGTGGCGTTCTATCCGGGCTGTTCGGATCCGCGCACGAGCAAATGGGCGCGCGACTGGCGGCCCCGCGTGCCGCTCCTCATCCTCAACGGCGAGCTCGACGACTGGACGCCTGCCGGCCCGTGTCGGCCGCTGGCCGAAGCCAATGCCGCGCGCGGCGTCGAACTCGTCATCTATCTGGGCGCCTATCACGATTTCGACGAGCCGGGCTCGCGCGTGCGGATCGTCGAGGGGCTTGGCCGAGCGCCGGGCGGCAAGGCGCATGTTGGCCCGGAGCCTGCCGCCCGCGCGGACGCGATCGCGCGCGTGCCCGACTGGATCGCCGCGCGCCTGCGCTAGGCGCGCAGCGCCGCCACGAGCCGCGCGCACTCCGCCTCGACGACATCGAGGACGGATTCGAACGCGTCCTCCCCGTCGTAATAGGGATCGGGGATGTCGCCGCCGTCGGCGCGGAACATGGCGATCCGGTCATGCGCATGGGCGGGCGCACGTTCGAGCAGGGTCTCGTAGTGGCCGCGGTCGCAGGCCAGGATCAGGTCGAAGGCTTCGAAGTCGCCATCCATGATGCGTGTCGAACGCAGGCCGGACATGTCGTAGCCGCGCTTCCGCGCATGGCGCTGCGCGCGCGGGTCGGGCGGCTCGCCCGCGTGGTAGCCTTGCGTGCCGCGCGAGGCGACGGCGATCTCGAGCCCGGCCCGGGCGGCATGGGCACGCAGGACGGCCTCGGCCGTGGGCGAACGGCAGATGTTTCCCGTGCAGACGAACAGAACCGATTTCGCGGCGCGGGGCTTTTGGCTAGTGTGCGGCTTCATGGCGGGCTCGATCGTGATCCTCACTGGCGCCGGTATATCGAAAGAATCGGGGTTGTCCACCTTCCGCGATCCCGACGGCATCTGGGCGCAGGTCCGGATCGAGGACGTGGCGACCCCGCAGGCCTTCGTGCGCGACGAGGCGCGCGTGCATGCCTTCTACAACGCGCGCCGCAAGGCGCTGCTCGACCCGTCGGTGGCCCCCAACGACGCGCATGTGGCGCTCGCCATCCTCGAATCGAACTGGCAGGGCGGCGAGGTGACGCTGGTCACGCAGAACGTCGACGACCTGCACGAGCGCGCGGGTTCGCGCAACATCGTCCATATCCACGGCGAGCTCTTGAAGGCGCGCTGCATGGCCTGCGGCATCCTTGCCGACATCCGCAGCGACATGACGCCGACCTCGCGCTGCCCCGCATGCGACGGCCGCGGCAGCCTGCGTCCGCATGTCGTTTGGTTCGGCGAGGAGCCGCTGGCGATGGAAGAGGTGCACGCGAAGCTTTCGGCGTGCGCGCTGTTCGTGTCGATCGGCACCTCGGGCAACGTCTACCCGGCCGCCGGCTTCGTCGAGGTCGCGCAGGCGGCAGGTGCCCGCACGGTCGAGCTCAATCTCGAGCCGTCGGCCGGCGCTTCGTCCTTCGACGAGGCGCGCTACGGGCTTGCGACCGAGATCGTGCCGCTGTTCGTGGCGCAGCTGCTGGGCGTGGCATGACGGCACTCCTCGACGACTACCGCGCGCGCCTTGCCGCTAGCGCCATCAAGCCGGATCCAGCGCAGGCCTTCGCGGTCGAGAAGCTCGAGACCCTGTCGCGCGCGCTTGCGAGCTACCGGCCCGATCCGCGTCCCGGCTTCTGGCGCGCCTCGCTGGGCTTCGCGCGCAAATTCGGCACCGAGCAGCGCGGCGCGCCGCCCACGGGACTCTATTTCTTCGGCGGCGTGGGACGCGGGAAGTCCATGCTGATGGACATGTTCTTCGCCCATGCACCGGTCGAGAAGAAGCGCCGCGTCCACTTCCACGCCTTCATGCTCGAGGTGCACGCCCGCATCCACGCCTGGCGGCAGACCGGCGAGGCGAA